>JAJDXK010000052.1 GCA_022823305.1 Alphaproteobacteria bacterium | reverse complement strand
GGCGTCGAGGCCGGCGGCCGCGGCGGCCTGCCAGCCGGCGCGGCGCCCGTCGGCGATCAGCGCATCGAGGCCGAAGGTGCCGTTCACCCCGCCCGCGGCGAAGACCCCGGGGGGCAGCGCCGAGATGGCGACGCTGTCGCGCGCTTCGTCGTAGGCGAGGGTGGCGCCCGACTGGCGCAGCAGCGCGGCCGCCGGCATGTGCCCGCCGCAGACGACGAGCAGGTCGCAGGTGAAGCTGTCCATGGACGGATCGCAGACGCCTTCGCCTGTGATGCGGGCGACGCGGACGCGCGCAATTCCCGGCCCTTTGCGCTGGGGCACGGCCTCCCACACCGCCGAGCCCGCGTGCACCGGCACCCGGCGGGCGGCGAGGGTGTCGCCCAGCGCGCTGCGCCCGGCGTCCATGCGCAGGTCGACCACCGCCGCCACGTCGACGCCCGCGTCCAGCAGGTCGAGCGCCGCGCCGTAGCCTTCGTCGTCCGCCGTCGCCACCACCGCGCGGCGGCCCGGCTTGACGCCGTAGAGCTTGATCAGGCGCTGCGCGGCGGAGCCCAGCATGATCCCGGGCAGGTCGTTGTTGCGGAAGACCAGGGGCTGCTCCAGGCAGCCGGTCGCGACCACCACCGTCCGGGCCCGCAGCTTGTAGAGGCGGTTGCCGCGCACCAGAGGCAGCCAGTTGTCGGCGTACCAGCCGAGGCACGCGGTCCCGGTCATGACCGAGATGCGCTCGTGCCCCTCCACCGCGCCCGTGAGCTGGGCGCGCGCGTCCGCCGTGCGCATGCCGCTCGCGTCGAAGCGGCCGTGGAGCAGGGCGCCGCCGAGCGCCGCGTTCTCGTCCACGAGCACGACCTCCGCGCCGGACTCCGCCGCCTGGGCCGCAGCCGCGAGCCCCGCCGCGCCGCCGCCCACCACGAGCACGTCGCAGAAGAGGTACTGCTTGTCGAAGTAGCCGTGCGGGGCGCCGGTATCGACGGTGCCGAGCCCGGCGATGCGGCGGATCATCCTGGCCCAGAGCGGCCAGGTCCAGCGCGGCTTGTAGAACGCCTTGTAGTAGAAGCCGACGGGGAAGAAGCGGTGCAGCAGACCGAACACCGCGAGCCTGTCGTGCCGGAGCGAGCCCCAGTAGTTCTGGCCGGTGACCTCCAGGTCGGGCGCCAGCGGCACGCGCTCGGCGAAGCGGTTGGGCGCGGGCCCCACCTGGACCAGCGTGTTCGCATCGAGGCCGGAGAGCGAGTGGATGCCGCGCGGGCGGTGATACTTGAAGGAGCGCGAGAGCACCGTCACGTCGTTCGCGGCCAGCGCGCTCGCCACGGTGTCGCCGCGAAAGCCGCGATAGCGCTTGCCCTCGAAGCTGAACTCGACGGGCTCCGCGCGGTCGAGAAGGAGGCCCGCGGGCTCGGGCAGGCGCGCCATCATCCGGCGCTGCCCTCCGGCTTCGGCGGGACAGACTCGTCGGCGGGCGCGTCGCTCTCCGCCGGCGCCACCGCCTCGGCCTCGGCCGGTGCGGGGGGTGCCTCGGGTTCCGGTGCGGCCTCGACGGGTGCCTCTGCCGGGGGCTCGGCGGGGGCGGGCTCCGGTTCGGGCGCGGGCAGCTTCGCCTCCGGCGGCGGCGTCTCCTGTGTGGGCGCCGCCGGAGGTGGCGGTGGCGGCGCGAAGTCGACGCGCTCGGAGAAGATCCGGTCGGCCGGATAGGTGGCGAGAATCTCGTCCCTCACCGTGTCGCGCTCGGCGATGAACCAGTAGGAGGTCGCGACGTGGCACCACCATTCGCGCACCACGCCGGCGAGGTTCTCCTCCATCCAGACGTACTCGGTCCACTCGCGGTCCGAGCAGGAATTCGGGTCCGGATGCGGCTCCACGGGGCCTGCGCAGATGAACTCCTGGATGTTGCGCGGCCCGTTGAGCGGACACGGCATGATCTTCACGGCGCCGCTTCCCCCCGCCCCTAGTGCCCGACCGAGGCCGCGCCCTTCTCGCCCAGGAGCGAGAAGTCGCGGAAGCGGTCCAGGCGGAACTCCTCGATCAACGCGGGCACGCGCCCGGTCGCGATCAGCTCGGCCATGGTCGTGCCGCAGACGGGCGTCGCCTTGAAGCCCCAGGTGCCCCAGCCGGAATCGATGTAGTAGTTCTCCACCGGGGTCTCGCCCATGACCGGCGCGAAGTCGGGCGTCATGTCGGTCATGCCGGCCCACTGGCGCAGGATCGGCACGTCGGCCACGAAGGGGAAGAGCTCCAGCATGTGGGCCATCAGCCCTTCCATGAAGTCCAGCGTCGACGAAGTCTGGTAGCGCGGATAGGGGTCGGTCGCGCCGCCCATCACCAGCTCGCCCCGGTCGGACTGCGAGATGTAGACGTGCAGGCTGCCCGAGACGATGATCGGGTCGAGGAAGGGCTTGAGCGGCAGCGAGACGCAGGCCTGCAGCGGCACCGTGCGGATCGGCAGCGTGAAGCCCGCGAGCCGCGCGACCTGGCCGCTGAGCCCGGCCACCGCCTGCACCGCCTTGCCGCAGGCGATGGTGCCCCGGCTGGTCTCGAGCCCGGTCACGCGCCCGCCTTCCGTGACGATGCCGGTCACCTCGGTCTCCTGGTGGATCTCGACGCCCAGCTCCTGGGCGCGCCCGGCGTAGCCCCAGGCGACCGCGTCGTGGCGGGCGATGGCGCCGGGCGGGTGATAGAGGGCGCCGAGGATCGGGTGGCGCACCTCGTCGGACATGTTGAGCAGCGGCACCAGGCGGGCCAGCTCCTCGCGCTCCACCACCTCGGAATCGACGCCTAGGTGCTTGTTCACCTCGGCCCGCCAGCGCGAGGTGCGCATCGCCGAATCCGAGTGCGCCAGCGTGAAGTGTCCACGCTCGGAATAGAGGATGTTGTAGTCGAGCTCCTCGCTGAGGCCGCGATAGAGCCGCATCGACTCCTCGTAGAAGAGCACGCCCTCCGGCGTCAGGTAGTTGGAGCGGATGATGGCGGTGTTGCGCCCGGTGTTGCCGCCGCCGATGTAGCCCTTGTCGAACACGGCGATATTGCGCACGCCGTGCCGCGCGGCGAGGTAGTAGGCGGTCGCCAGCCCGTGCCCGCCGCCGCCGATGATCGCCACGTCGTAGCTCGGCCGGAGCTCGGGCCGCGAGCCGAGGAAGCGCTTCACCGGCCTGCGCCGGGAGAGGCCGTATTTCAGGAGACCGAACGCCATCGTTCGCCGTCGTCGCTCGAATGCTCGCGGTTGATAGGCCGATTTGCGTGACGCGGCAAGAACTTGTCGACGTTATTGGTCGGACCGCTCCGCCTCGTAGCGGGCGGCCTGCTCGCGCAGGCCGCGCGCGGTGCCGGCGTTGATCAGCACCAGGCTCGCCACCAGCACCGCCACCGCCGCCCAGACCCAGTGGCTGAGCGCCGTGCCGAAGAAGATGCTGGCCCAGAAGATGCCGGCGGCCACCACCACGTAGTTGAGCTGCGCGAAGAAGAGGGCGCCGGCGCGGCGCACGATCTCGAAGAAGCAGCTGTAGGTGATCGCCTGGCCGGCCGTGGCCCAGAGCAGGCCCCAGAGGCCCGAGGGGTCGGCGTCGGTCGGCAGGAAGAGCTCGCCCTCGGCGAGCATCGCGATCAGCAGCAGCAGCGCGGAGACCATCATCATGCCGCCGGCGAGCGCCAGCGCGCTCACGCCCACCGGCGAGAAGCGCGCGCCCGCGACGTTGTTGACCGCGGCCGAGAGCGGCATCAGCAGCGAGAAGAGCACCCAGATCCAGGCGCCCGCCTCCGGCAGGCTGCCCGTGGGCACGACGATCAGCACGATGCCGCCGAAGCCGAGCAGGACGCCGGCGACGCTGAGCCAGCGCAGCCGGTCGAGCCTGAGAACGAGGGTGAGCGTGTAGGTCGTCGCCGGAATCAGCGCCGCGCAGAGCGTCAGCACCGCCGGCGGCAGGCGGTCGGCGACGAAGGTCACCACCAGCAGCGGGCCGAGGAAGCCGAACACCGCGACCAGCCCGAAGACCCGCAGGTTCTCGCGTCTGAGCGAGGGCGGCTTCGAGAAGATCGCGGACAGCACGAGCAGCACCGCGCTCGCGAAGAGCGCCTGCCAGAAGGCGTAGGCGATGAAGGGGAAGCCCGCGTCGATGGCGATCTTGTTGGCGGTGAAGAGGCTGCCGTAGGAGATGCCGCCGAGCAGCAGCAGCAGCGTCGGCAGCATGAGCCGGCTCTCGCGCATGCGTCGGAGCCGGTCGATCACCGCCTGGCTCCGCGCGTCACGGGCCGGCGCGCACGTCGTTGTCGGCAGGTGGCAGGCGAGCGAGGCAGGGGCAAGGGCGGGACGGCCCGCGTCTGCCGCTCAGGCCGCCGTTTCGGGCAGGCGCGGCGGCGTGGTGGGCGCTGCTGGATTTGAACCAGCGACCTCTTGCATGTCAAGCAAGCGCTCTCCCCCTGAGCTAAGCGCCCGTACCTCGGTCGCTCGGGATTAGCACCGCCCGCGCAGCGTTGGCAAGGCCGGCGGCGCGGATGACAGGGCCGCGCTTTTGGTCTAAACCGCAGGGAATGAGCGGAGGAGGACAGGCCGCCCGGCAACGCCGCGAGAACGACCGGCCGGCGCTCGCCAACGGGGTGATCGACGTCCGCCTGCCGGCGCGCCAGACCGCGCCGCTCATCTTCGCCTCCCCCCACAGCGGCGCGCAGTACGACCCCGCCTTCGTCGAGAGCTCGCGCCTCGACGAGAGGAACCTGCGGCGCTCCGAGGACAGCTTCGTCGACGAGATCTTCGCGGGCGCGCCCGCGAGCGGCGCACCGCTGCTCTGCGCCCTCTATCCCCGGGCCTACCTCGACCCCAACCGCGAGCCCTACGAGCTCGACCCCGAGATGTTCACGGACCCGCTGCCGGGCCACGTGAAGACCCGCTCCGACCGGGTGCGGGCGGGCTTCGGCACCATCGCCCGCCTGGTCGCCTCGGGCGCCGAGATCTATGCGGCCAAGATGTCCTGGGCCGAGGCCGAGCGCCGCATCGACACGCTCTACCGGCCCTATCACCGGGCGCTGGAGGGGCTGATCGAGGCGACGCTGCGCGACTTCGGCGCGGCCTTCCTGCTCGATTGCCACTCGATGCCCTCGGTCGGCGGGCCGACCGACCGCGACCGCGGCACGCCGCGCCCGGACATCGTGCTCGGCGACCGCTTCGGCGCCTCCTGCGAGCCCGCGGTGATCGAGACGGCGGAGCGCATCCTGCTCGACCTCGGCTTCTCGGTGCGCCGCAACGAGCCCTACGCCGGCGCCTTCACCACCGCCCACTACGGCCGCCCCGGCGAGCGCGTGCACGCGCTCCAGATCGAGCTCAACCGCCGCCTCTACATGAACGAGGCCACGGTCTCCCGCTCCCGCGACCTGCCCGGGCTCAGGCGCAGGATGAACCGCTTCATCGCCGCGATGGCAGAGGAGAGCCTCGCCCTCGTCGAGACGCTCTGAGTCCTGCGGCGCCGGTTGAACGGGCGGCGTTCCTGGAATTATGATGGCTGACCGCAGGTGCATGAGCGCACGCAAAAGGACCCGCACGGAGGCAGAGACCATGAGACTGAGCCGCAGACAATTCTTCCAGGCCGCATCCGGCGCGCTGGCCTTCGCCAGCCTGCCTCACGTGCTCAGGCGCGCCGGCATCGCCAGCGAGGACCCGATCAAGGTCGGCAACATCCTCGACCGCACCGGCATCCTCAACATCTACAGCCTGAAGCAGATCCAGGCGACGGCGATGGCGGTGGACGAGATCAACGCCGCCGGCGGCCTGCTGGGCCGGCCGCTGGAGCTGGTGTTCTACGACTCCCAGTCCGACGGCCAGTACAACTCGCAGTACGTCACCGAGGCGCTGGTCAAGGACAAGTGCGTGGTGGTGCACGGCGGCATCACCAGCTCCTCGCGCGAGGTGATGCGCCCCATCGTCAACCGCTTCAAGGGGCTGCTCTTCTACAACTCGCTCTACGAGGGCGGCGTCTGCGACCGCCGCCACGTGTCCACCGGCATGGTGCCGGCGCAGCAGCTCGAGCCGCTCTTCGACTACGTGGTGAACGAGCTCGGCGGCAAGCGCACCTACATCCTGGCGGCCGACTACAACTACGGCCACATCACGTCCAAGTGGATGCAGAAGTTCACCCGCGACAACGGCGGCGAGGACCTGGCGGTCGAGTTCTTCCCGCTCGACGTCACCAACTTCCAGCCGGCGATCTCGCGCATCCAGGCGGCGAAGCCCGACGTGGTCATGTCGGCGCTGGTGGGCGGCGCGCACATCGCCTTCTACCGCCAGTTCGAGGCCTCCATCGGCAAGGACAACATGATGCTGGCGTCGGGCTCCTACGGCGTCGGGCTCGAGCACACCCAGCTCAGCCCGGAGGAGGGCAACGGCATCATCCTCGCGACCTCCTTCGTGGACGACCTCGACACGGCGGAGGCCAAGGACTTCGTGAGCCGCTTCCACGCCTACACCGGCGACACCGGCTACGTCGGCGAGTACGGCGAATACGGCGAGCGCGGCGTCAAGGTCTGGGCCGAGGCCGTGCGCCAGGCGGGCGACGCAAGCTCCGACGCGGTGATCGAGGCGCTGGCCTCGGGCAACGTCAGCGTCGTCGGCGCTGGCGGCCAGTACACGGTGGACGGGCAGACCAACCACACCACGATGGACATCCACATCGTGCGCGGCAACATGACCCAGACCTTCGACGTGATCCGCTCGTTCTCGCAGCGCCCGCCGCTGGACACGCAGCAGGTCTGCGACCTCCACGCCAATCCCGACGACAAGACCCAGTACGAGGTCGAGGTCGAGTAGGCGCCGCGGCATAGCGACGACGGTCCGTCTCTCCACCGTGGAGGAAGAAAGACACCCCCACCACACCCCGACCCTCACCGCCCCCAGGGGCGGAGAGGGAGAAGGGGCGGCGCAGCCCTCGTTCCCCCTCCTCCTGGGAGGAGGGGGACAGGGGGAGGTGGGGGGCGTCGTTCGGGTCGCGCCGCCCGGCACAGGGACTCGATACCCTTCGGGGAACGAAGCCGCTCGGCCCTGCGTGCCGGGGCGGCGGGGGTGACGGGTGGATCAGGTCGCGAACTATCTCTTCCAGATCGGATTCTCGTTCTCGATCTTCATCCTGATCAGCCTCGGGCTTGCGGTCATCTTCGGGATGATGCGGGTCATCAACCTGGCGCAGGGCGAGTTCCTCATGCTCGGCGCCTACTTCTGCACGCTCTGCACCAATGCCGGGATCAATCTCTGGCTCTCGTTCATCCTGTCCGCGCTCGCCGTCGGCGTCTTCGGCGTCATCGTCGAGCGCCTCGTCATCCAGTGGCTCTACGGCCGCATCATCGACACGCTGCTCGCCACCTGGGGCCTGAGCCTGCTGCTGGTGGGCGGAGTCACCACCATCTTCGGCCCGCAGACGGAGAGCGTCGCCGCGCCCCTCGGCAACGTGCAGGTCGGCGCCTTCGGGTTCCCGGTCTACGGCCTCGTGATGATGGCGATCGCCGTGGCCCTGCTGGTCGCGGTCTACGCCTTCTGGCGCTTCACCCGCTACGGGCTGATCGTGCGCGGCACCATGCAGAACCCGACGATCTCGGCCGCGCTCGGCGTCAACCGCAGCCTCGTCTACATGCTGACCTTCGCCTTCGGCTCGGCCCTCACCGGGCTTGCGGGCGCGGTGCTCGCGCCCATCGTCGGCGCCTACCCCACGCTCGGCATCGTCTACATCGCCAAGGCCTTCATCACCGTTATTACCGGCGGCCACCTGCCGCTGATCGGCACGGTGAGCGCATCCGGCCTCTTCAGCACCATCGACGGCATCGTCGCCACGGTCTCCAGCTCGGTGATCGGCGAGATGACGGTGCTCTTCGTCGCCATCATCCTGCTGAGACTCCTGCCGCTCGGCATCACCGGGCGCATGACGCGGGGCGTCTGAGCCATGGTCCACGGCATCCTCGCCATGCAGCACCCGAGCGAGCGGCCGAAGTGGTGGTGGTGGGTCTTCGTCGCGGGCCTCGCGGCCTTCTTCATCACCATGCCCTTCCACCTGGAGATCTTCGTCATCCTCGAGATGTCGCGCTTCTTCGGCATGGCCATGCTCGCGCTCAGCATGGGTTTTCTCTGGGGCTTCAGCGGGATCCTCAGCTTCGGGCAGACGGCCTTCTTCGGGCTCGGCGGCTACGGCTTCACCGTGCTCGCGCTGAACACGGGCGAGACCACGGGCTCGGTCTTCTTCGCCGTCGCTCTCGGCGCGGCCGGCGCCGGCATCCTCGGCTACTTCATGATCTACGGCCGCATCAGCGAGATCTATCTCAGCGTCATCACGCTGGTCTTCACGCTGATCCTGGAGAAGGGCATTCGCGCCACCTCGGGCGACCAGTACGTCATCGGCAAGGTCAGGCTGAACGGGCAGAACGGCATTCCCACCGTGCCGCAGCTCGACGTGCCGTGGAACACCTCGGTCCAGCTCGACATCAACTGGTTCTTCTGGGTCGGCGCGGTGGTGATGATTCTCGTCTACATCGGGCTCCGGCTGCTGCTCACCACGCCCTTCGGCCGCGTGCTGGTGGGCATTCGCGAGAACGAGCGGCGCACCGAGCTGCTCGGCTACGACACGCGGCGCTACAAGCTCGGGGCTTTCATGCTGGCGGGCGGCGTGGCCGGCTTGGGCGGCGCCTTCTACGCGATCTCCATCCCGCTCGCGCATCCGGAGATGTTCAGCCTGGGCCGCGCCGCCGACGTCATCATGTGGGTGCTGGTGGGCGGCAAGGGCACGCTGATAGGCCCCATCGCCGGCGTCTTCGCCATCGAGCACTTCAAGGGCTGGCTCGGCACCCAGGGGGTGGGGCAGGTGACGCTGGTGCTGGGGGCGGTGCTGATCCTCTTCGTCCTGGTCTTCCAGCGGGGGCTTGTGCCCAGCATCGGCTCGCTGCCGGGCCTCTGGCAGGACCGGGCGGCGATCGGACGCCGGCTCGGCGAGGCGGCGGCGCAGGCGCGCCGGCCCGTGCGGCGCCGCGGACAGGCGCGCAGGGGCAGCGGCGCATGAGCGAGACGGCCGCAGAGCGCGAGGTCATCCTCGAGACGAAGGCGCTGGAGAAGCGCTTCGGCGGCGTCAGCGCCATCGCCGGCGTCGACTTCGCGCTGCGCCGGGGCGAGCTGCGCTGCCTGATCGGCCCCAACGGCGCGGGCAAGAGCACCTTCTTCAAGATGCTCACCGCCCAGATCAGGCCCAGCAGCGGGTCCATCCTCTTCGACGGGCGCGACATCAGCCGCGCGCACCCGCACGAGATCTCGCGCCTCGGCATCGGCATCAAGAACCAGGTGCCGGACGTCTACGACGGCATCACCGTGGACGAGAACCTGTGGCTCGCGGCGCGCTTCCGCCACGGCGCGCGCGCCGCGCGGGCCAAGGTGGACGAGACACTGGCGCGGCTCGAGCTCGGCGGCATCCGCGGGCAGGTGCTGGGCCAGCTCGCCCACGGCCAGCGCCAGTGGGTCGAGTTCGGCATGGTCATGGCGCTGGAGCCCGAGGTCATCCTGCTCGACGAGCCCACCGCCGGCATGAGCATCGAGGAGACCAACCGCACGGCTGCGCTGATCCGCGAGGTGAACCGCACCACCACCATCGTCGTGGTCGAGCACGACATGCAGTTCATCCGCCAGATCGCCGACATCGTCACCGTCTTCCACCAGGGCCGCATCCTGGCCGAGGACACCATGGCGCGCATCCAGGCCAACCGGGACGTGCGCGAGGTCTACCTGGGGACCTCGGGCCTTGCTTGAGGTCGAAGGCCTCGGCGCCGGCTACGGCCGCATCCCGATCCTGAACGGGATCGACTTCTCCATCGCGCGCGGCGAGATCGTGGGCGTGCTGGGCCACAACGGCATGGGCAAGACCACGCTGCTGCGCACGCTGATGGGGGAGATCAGGGCCACCGGCGGGGTCATCCGCTTCGAGGACGAGGACATCACGCGCCTCGCCATGCACCGGCGCGCCCGGCTCGGTATCGGCTACGTGCCGCAGGGGCGCGACATCTACCCGCAGCTGAGCGTCATGGACAACCTGCGCATGGGCGAGATCGTGCGTCGCGGCCAGAGCGCGGTGCCGGAGCTGCTCGAGTACTTCCCGGTGCTGGAGGCGCTGATGGAGCGGCCGGGCCGCGCGCTCTCCGGCGGCGAGCAGCAGATCCTGGCGCTGGCGCGCTGCCTCGCCGGCCGGCCGCGGCTGCTGCTTCTGGACGAGCCAACCGAGGGCATCCAGCCCTCCATCGTCGACCAGATCCAGGCCAAGCTGGCCGAGCTGACCCGGGCGCTCGACCTCACCGTGCTGCTGGTGGAGCAGAACCTGCGCTTCATCGCCGCGCTCGCCGAGCGCGTGCTCATCATGCAGAAGGGCACCATCGTGGCTTCGATCGCGCCGGAGCAGCTCTCCGACCAGGCGATCGTGGACGAGTACCTCGGAATCTGAGGGAGAGGGACGCGCGCCGCCTCAGAGGATGAACTTGCTGAGGTCGGCGTCCTTGGCGAGGTCGCCCACGTGGGCCTCCACGTAGGCGGCGTCGATGGTGATGGTGTCGCCGGAGCGGTCGGCGGCCTCGAAGCTGATCTCCTCCAGCAGCTTCTCCATCACCGTGTGCAGCCGGCGCGCGCCGATGTTCTCGACCGCGCGGTTGACCTCCGCCGCCAGGTCCGAGAGCGCGTCGATGGCGCAGTCGCTGAAGTCGAGCGTCACGTTCTCGGTCTCCATCAGCGCGCGGTACTGGCGGATCAGGCTGTTCTCGGGCTCGGTGAGGATCTTCTTGAGGTCGTCGCGGGCGAGCGAGTTCAGCTCGACGCGGATGGGCAGCCGCCCCTGCAGCTCGGGCAGCAGGTCCGCCGGCTTGGCCAGGTGGAAGGCGCCGGAGGCGATGAAGAGGATGTGGTCGGTGGTGAGCGCGCCGTGCTTGGTGGTGACGGTGGTGCCCTCGATCAGCAGCAGCAGGTCGCGCTGTACGCCCTCGCGGCTCACGTCGGCGCCGAGGCGGTCCGAGCGGGCGCAGATCTTGTCGATCTCGTCGATGAAGACGATGCCGTCGTTCTCGGCGTTCTCACGCGGGGCGCGCACGACCTGGTCCTGGTCGAGCAGGCGGTCGCTCTCCTCGGCCATGAGGGTCTCGTAGGAGTCCTCCACCGACATGCGCTTGATCTTCTTCTGCTCGCCGAAGGCCTTGCCCAG
>JAJDXK010000059.1 GCA_022823305.1 Alphaproteobacteria bacterium | reverse complement strand
GCCCGAACGTCGGTCCCCGGCGAGCCGCTCTGGCGGGTGCGCGGCGGGGACGCCGGCACGGTGTCGCCGGAGAACGATGCGACGTGCGGAACGCAATGCGGCGGGTTCGGTCCCTTCGCCTGGCTCTCGCGGCTGTTCGACGCCGAAACCGCCGACCGCGGGGAAAAGACCACCGCGCCGGGCCCGGTCCAGCTCGTGCCGCCCGACACCTCGCCCCCCGCCACCCTCCCGGCCGGAGCGATCCCGGCGAACCCGACACCCGGAGCTGCCGAACCGGACACCGCAGCCCTCGCGGCCGGACCGGATGCGCCCGAACTACACGCGCACGGCGACGGTCCGTCCGGCGACGCTCTCCGCACCGACGAGGTGGTGGCGCGCATCTGGATCGCGCCCTTCGTGGATGCGGACGGCGTCTACCGCGAAGCGTCGCATGTCCGGGTCGTGCTGGAGCCGGCCGGCTGGAGGCTCGGGCGGTGAAGCGGCTGCTGGAGCTGTTCGAGGGGCCGGAGGCGCCCGGCCCCTGGTCGCCGCCGGAGATGCCCGCCGCGCTCCATGCGCTGCTGCCCTGGCGCGCCTGGGACGAGTCCGGCGAGCTCTACGTCAACGCGGCATCGGTGGGGTTCGTGCTGGAACTGCCGCCGTTCGCCGGCATCGACGCCGAGACGTTGGGGGCGCTCGCCGGCACGCTCGCCGACGCGGCGCCCGAGCGCTGCACGGTGCAGGTCATTCACTGGGCAAGCCCGCGCTTCGGGGCGGCGAGCCGCGCCTGGGCGGAGCCGCGTTCGGGTGCCGGCGGCGCATTGGCACGCATGGGTGCGGGCCGCCGCGACCTGCTCGCCTCCGGCGGCTGGCGTCGGCTGCACGCGGGCGGCCCGCCCTTCACGCTCACGGACTACCGGGTGTTCGTGACCGCGTGCCTCGCGGCCGGTCCCGGCCCGGCCGCCGAGACCGCGCTCGGCGCCTTCCGCCGGGCGCTGGAGGGCACGCTCGCTTCCGCCGGCGCCGCCGCCCGGCGGGTCGAGCCGGACGCGCTGCTGTCGTTGGCGGCCGAGCTGGTCGCGCCGGACATGCAGGGGTATCGAGACGGAGAAACCCAGCGCCCGCGGCGGCGCTGGGCGCCGCGCGATCCGCTCCACGAGCAGTGCATCGCGCCCGGCCGCGCGCTCACGGTCCATCCCACCGGCCTCGCCTTCCACCATGGAGGAACGCTCCAGTCCGGGGGAACAGGGGAACGCCCTGGTACGCCCCGGTCCCCGGCACGCGTGTCCCCGAACGGCGGGGACGTCGCCGTGCGGGTGCTCAGTGCGGTGGCCTTCCCGGAGGTCTGGCCGGGCTGGCGCGGCAACGCGCTGATCGGCGACTTCCACCGCGACTTCCTCCAGCCCGGCTGCCCGGTGCTGACCTGCCTCACCGTCATGACCGGCGACGAGGCGGCGGGCGAGAAGGCGTTCCTGAAATCGGCGCGGGCCACCCAGCAGGCCGGGACCGGCATCGCGCGCTACCTCCCCGGCCTGCCCGAGAAGGCCAGAGACTGGCAGACCGTCACCGAGCGGATCAAGGACGGCGAGAAGCTGGTCCGCGCCTGCTACATGGCCGCCGTCTACGCGCCGCTCGACGCGCTCGACGAGGCCGAGCAGGCGGTGCGCGCCATCTACCACGGCCAGGGCTGGCGGGTGAATGCCGAGCGCTACGTCCAGCTCCCGTCCTGGCTCGCCTGCCTGCCGATGGCGTCCGCCGGCGGCCTCGACGCCGACCTGGAGCGCATGGGCCGGATGAAGACCCTGCTGACCTCCAGCGCGGTCAATCTCGCGCCCCTGCACGGCGAGTGGCGCGGCCAGCCGGCGGACCCGGACAATCCCCCGGCGCTGTTCCTCATCGGGCGCCGGGGCCAGCCGGCCTGCTGGTCGCCGTTCGCCAACGAGGCGGGGAACTACAACGTCGCCGTCACCGGCAAGTCCGGCTCCGGCAAGTCGGTGCTGATGCAGGAGCTGGTGACCGGGCTGATCGGCGCCGGCGGCGAGGCGGTGGTGATCGACGACGGGCGCTCCTTCCAGCACACGGCGGAGGCGCTGGGCGGCGCCTTCATCGCGTTCGGCAAGGACCCGGCCTGTCTCAACCCCTTCGCCATGATCGACTCTGGCACCGCCGCGCACGACGGCGACTACCGCGAGGAGTGCTTCGCCATGCTGGCGGGCGTCATCGGGCGCATGGCGCGCCGCCGGGGAAGCATCGACGACATCGAGGCCGCGCTGATCGCCGAGGCCATCGCGGCCGCCTGGGACGAGGCCGGCAACGACGCCGATCTCGGCACGGTGCGGGGCCATCTCGCGAAGCGGGACGACCGCCGGGCGAAGGACATGGCGACGGCGCTCGGCCCCTGGTGTCCCGGCGGGACCATGGGGCGTCTGTTCGCGGGCTCGAACGTGCCGGACCTCGAGAACGCGCTCACCGTGTTCGAGCTGGCGGAACTGAAGGGCCGCGGCGACGTGCAGGCGGTGGTGCTGATGCTGGTGGTGTTCCTCGCCACCCAGCGCATGTATCACGGCCCGCGCACCCGCGCGAAGGCGATCGTCATCGACGAGGCCTGGGACCTCTTGTCGGGCGAGGACTCGAAGGCGTTCCTCGAAGGCGCGGCGAGACGGGCGCGCAAGTATCGCGGCTCGCTGATCACCGGCACCCAGAGCGTCAACGACTACTACGCCAATCCCGCCGCAAGGGCGGCCTGGGAGAACTCGGACTGGACGATCTTCCTCGCCCAGAAGGACGAATCCGTCGAACTCCTGAAATCCGAGAAGCGCATCCACTGCGATCCGGGCATGGAGCGCGCGCTCAAGAGCCTCACGACCGCCGACGGCCGCTATGCCGAGCTGGTGCTGCACGGCCCCGACGGCTGGCGGGTGGCGCGGCTGGTGCTCGATCCCTGGTCGGTGGCGCTGTTCTCCTCGCGCGGCCCCGCCTTCGCGGCGGTCGAGCGCCTGAAGGCCGGGGGGCTCTCCACGGTCGAGGCCATCGACCGGCTCGCGGACGGCGCCCGTCTCGCGGGGGACGCTCCCCACGGGGACGACGCTCGTCGCGCCGGGGAGGCCGCCGCCGCAGCCGGACGTTCCGAACCATCCGAAACCGGAGAAACCCCATGACAGCGAAGACCGACGCCGCCGAACGGGCGCTGAACTGGCCCGACGATCCGGAGACCGTCACGGCGGAAGATGTCGACTTCGAGGCGCTGGCCCACGTGCTGGCCAACACCTGCCGCCGGGGCGGCTGCCTGCGGCAGTACCACTCCGTCGCTGCCCACGCGGTGATCGTCAGCGAGGAGATCGAGGCGCTCGACGGGCTCGGCGACGAGGACCGGCGGCGGCTCGCCCTGCACGCGCTCATCGCGAACGCGCCCTCCGCGTGGCTCCGGGGGCGCGTGGCGGACTCGCAGCGCGCGGCGGACCGCGCCGGGAGGCTCGCCACCGGGATCGAGACCGCGGTGCGCGAGGCGGCGGGCCTCGATGCGGTGATCGAGGAAGAGCCGGCGGAGCTGCTGAAGTTCGTCACGCGCATGGCGGCGGCGGCCGAATGCCGCGACCTTCTGGACGGGGATGCGCCGGTGGGCGCCGGCGTCGCCTTCCCGCCCTTGAAGCGGCGCATCCGCTCGATCCCGCCGGACAAGGCGGCGGCGGTCTGGCTCACCCGCTTCCGGGCGCTCGCCGGGCCGGAGGCCGGGCGGCGCGGGCGCATCTCCCGCACGCACGGGCCGGGCGAGGCGGATGCCGCGCAAGCCTGACATGACGCGGTCCGACACCGCATGGCCGGTGCTGCTGTCCGCCGTGCTGCTTTCGGGCGCCGTGGCGGCGGCGGTCGCGGCGGCGATGCTCCGATATGGCGTCGAGCCGGCGCCGGGCATTGCCTCCGTGCGGCTCGGCGAGATGACGGCCGCGTACACGACGCGGGCCGCAAGCGAAGGCAAGACCGGCGAGGACGTGCGGGCCTGGGGAGCGGCGCTGGAACACGCGCTCGACCGCGTGGCCGAGCGCCGCGGTGTCGTGCTGCTGCCGGCGCGGGCGGTGGCGGCCGGGGTGCCGGACCTGACGCCGGAGGTCGAGGCGGCGCTGGCGGCCCTCCTGGCTCGGGGCCGGGCGGACGGTGTGTCGGATTCGGGAGAGGAATGGTGACCGCGGAGCGGCCGCTGTTCGGCCTGAAGACGGTCGCCGCGCGGCGCCGGAGGATCGGACTCGCGGTCATGATGGCGCTGGCGGCCCTCTGGCTCGGAGCGGCCTCGCGCGTCCACGTCAACGCGAGCTGGTCGGACGAAGCCTGGGGGTATGTCGCCTTGCCGCTGTTCGGCGCGGCGCCGGAGATCGGCGACCGGGTGCTGTTCGAGCCGCCCGAGGCGGTCGAATCCCCGGTGCCGTATCTCAAGACGGTGCGCGGCGTGCCGGGGATGCGCATCGAGGTCGGGGAAGACGGAACGGTCCGTCTCGACGGCGTAGCGGTTGCGCGCGCCAAGACCCATGCGCTCGACGGCCGGCGGCTCGCGGCCATTGCGCCGGGCACGATTCCGCCCGGCCATTACTACCTGCACGCCGATCATGTCGACTCCCACGACAGCCGCTACGCGGAGATCGGGCTGGCGCCTGCCGCGCGCATCCTCGGGCGCGCGGTCGCCCTGCCCGACCTGCCCTGGCTCGGCCTGGTGGGGCCGCTGGTCGGCCCGGAGGACATCGTGCCGGGCGAGGCCCCGGAGGCGACGACGATCGTGCCGCACCCGACGGACGGGGTGCCCCCGGAGGCGGAAACTCCGCAATGATGCGCCCCGGCGCCATGCTGCTTGCCGCGGCCCTGACCGCCCTGACCTCTGCCGCGTCGGCGAAGGACCTCGGCGTGCGCGGCGCGACCTGGCCGGTGGCCGAGCCGGACCTGCTGGAACAGATCGAGGCGCGGCTCCTCGAAATGCAGCGCTCGGGCGCGCTGGCGCGCTTCGAGGCCGAGGCGCGCGAGCGCGCGCGGCGGCGGATCGAGGAACCCGACCCGGTGCCGGGCGTCGCGCCGGCGCTGGAGCATCGCAGCCGCCCGTTCGATCCCGCCATCACGGTCGCACGCGACATACGCACGCCGGACGGAACGCTCATCGCCGCCGCCGGAACCCGCGTGAACCCGCTGGGGCGCACGCCGCTGACGCGCGACCTGCTGTTCGTCGACGGTCGCCGCGACGCCGAGATCGCCTGGGCGCTCGCCCATGACCGCTCCGCGAAGATCGTGCTGCTGGCCGGCCGGCCGCTCGACCTGATGCGCCGGCATGGCCGCCCCTTCTATTTCGACACGGGCGGACGCCTCGCGGCGCGGTTCGGGCTGCGCTTCACGCCCGCCCTGGTCGAGCAGGACGGGACGCGGCTGCGCATCACGGAAGTTCCGGTCGATGACCGGGACCCGTCGAATCCCCAACAAGAGGAATGACGCCATGCTGAACATGAACCGCGCCAGCCTGCTGGGTCATGCCGGGCGCGATCCCGAGCTGCGCGATCTGAACAACGGCGGCAGGGCGGCGGTGTTCACCCTCGCCACCACCGAGAAGTGGACCGACCGCGAGGGCCGGCCCGGCGAGGCGACGGAGTGGCACCGCATCGTGGTGTACGGGCCGGCGGTCAAGGCGGTCGAGACCATGCTGAGGAAGGGCGACCGGGTGATGGTGGAGGGAAGGATCGCGACGCGTGCCTTCCGCGACAAGGAGGACAACGAGCGGGCGGTCACCGAGATCGTCGTCTCCCGGCGGCAGGACACCGTGAACATCCTGTCGGGGCGGCGCGCGCCGGACGACCCGCAGGGCGGCGAGGCCGCGGCGTGAGCCGGTGCTTCGCGTTACCGGGCGCACTCGTCCTGGTGGCGATCCTGTGGTCCGGCGCGGCGGCGGCGCAGTCCTGCACCGGGCGGTTCGTGAACCCGATCTCGGACGTGTGCTGGGAGTGCCTGGTCCCGATCTCGATCGGGCCGATCACGATCGGCAGCGCAACAGGCGCGCCGGACACGCCGAATCCGGGATCGCCGATCTGCCTGTGCGGCTCGCCGATCCCGCGCATCGGGCTCTCGCTCGGGGTGTGGGAGCCAGCGCGGCTGATGGACGTGACGCGGGTGCCCTGGTGCTTCCCAAACCTCGGCGGGCTCACCGTCGATCCGGGCCTGCCCGCCGCGCGGGGCCGCACCGGCTCGTCGGGCGGCGACGGCGCGCAGGGCTCGGTCTGGCACGCCCACTACTACATGTATCCGCTGCTGTCGTGGATCGGCGTGCTGCTCGACCTCGGCTGTCTCGAAGGCGGCGGGCTCGACATCGCCTGGACCTCGGAGCTCGACCCGGCCTGGCTCGACGACGAGCTGTCGTTCCTGCTGAACCCGGAGGCGGCGCTGTTCGCCAACCTGCCGGCGCAGGCGGCCTGCGCGGCCGACTGCGCGGCGGCGTCCGCCGGGCTCCCGCTCGATCCGATGTTCTGGTGCGCCGGTTGCCAGGGCGGAATGTATCCGCTGACCGGCAACGTGGCGGCGCATGTCGGCGGCGTGCAGGCCTCGCTGCTCGCGGCGCAGCGGCTGGTCTACCGCCTCCACCGGGCCGGCCTCGCCTGGGGCACGTCGGGCTCGGCCGCGCTCTGCGGGCGCTACCCGATGCCGGTGATGCGCAAGAGCCAGTACCGCTGGCAGATGACCGAGCCCGTGCCGGCGACCAGTCCCATGACCGGCTGCAACCCGACGGGACGGTCCTCGGTGCTGTGGGAGTCTCTTCGCGAGCTGCCGGTCTCCGGCGAGAGCTTCGGCTATCTGCTGTGGGCCAAACGCAACTGCTGCCTGTTGTGAACCCGGTGAAACGCAACGCCAACCATGACGCTGACAAGGCCATGACGATCCGCTTCTCCGTTTCCCGAACCGCCCTTCTGCTGTCGGCCGCGCTGCTGCTCGGCGCCTGCGCCTGTGCGGCCCGGGCCGACGAAAATCCTGCCGAAGGCGCCGGGGCCGACGTCTCGCGCCTGGTCGAGGAGGTGCTGCGCAAGGCTGGAGGAAATGGCGAGGACGCGCTGAGCGAGTGGACCCGTTCGATCATCGAGCGCGCCCTGGAGCGTGCCGGAGAGGCGGCACGGCGGACGGGTCCCGGAGGGTCCGGGGACGGCGTGACCTCCGCTGCGCCGCTCCCGGCCGAGCGCCATGCGACGGAAATCGCCGGCGGCGCGACCGCCCGCAACGGCGCGGCCGAAATCCTCATCTTCACCAGCCTCTCGGTGCCGGCGGAGAGCTGGCGGCAATGGGCGCACGATGCCGCGGCGGTGGGCGCGCCGCTGGTGCTGCGCGGCGTCGGCGAAGGCGGAATGCGGGAGACGGTCAAGGAAGTCGGCGCGCGCCTCGGCGGCGCGGAGGCCGGCGTCGCCATCGACCCGCGCCTGTTCCGCCTGTTCGGCATCGAACGGGTGCCGGCGGTCGTGGTCGTGCCGAGCGGCGGACCGGGGCGTTCCCCCGTGCCGCCGTGCGAGAGCCGGGGCTGCGCTGACGATCCGGCGCCGCCGCACGACCTGGTGAGCGGCAATATCGGCCTCGCTGCCGCGCTGGAAACGGTGGCGGACGAAGGCGCGGTGGGGCGCGAGGCTGCCCTCAGCCATCTCCAACGCCTGAGAGGGGAGAAACAGCGGTGACGGAACAATCCGATCTTTCCCGCGATCGCATCGAGATCGTAATCGACCGGGGGACGCGGGTGGTGCGCCTGCTGACCTGGACGGCGATGTTCGTGCTGGTCTGCCTGATGCTGTGGGTGGTCTCCGGCATGGTGGCGAAAGCGGAGGATCCGAAATCAGCCGCCCGCGCCATCGGCAATGCGGGAACAAGCGCCGCCGGGGCCATCGCACGGGACGCCGCGAACGCCAGCACGGTGCCGGGCTATGCCGGGACCAACCTGCCCGAACGGAATATCGGCGCGGCGAACCTGGAGGACGAAGGCCGGACCCGGCTCGCCGACCCCCACGATCCCGGCGGCGCGGCCGGGCGGGCGGTGGTCGAGGGGGTAACGGTGCGCCCCGAGAGGCCGGTCGCAGCGGGCGATCCGGCCGTCACGCGCGCGGAAGCCATCGCGGCCTCGCCGCAGTCGGCGGCGCATCGCGCGGACGGGCTGGCCTCGGGCAGCACCGTGGACTGCGGCGCGGACCTCGACGATGCGAACGACGGCGGGTCCTGCGGATCCGTACGGTATTGCGTCGGCGCCGGCTGCGAGACGGTGGAGCCGGAGGCCAATACCGGCTTCGTCGAGGCGACCACGCGGCTGAACATGGCGCTGGAGCTGGGCGGCGACGAGTTCGACCGCCAGGACATGAGCTTCTTCGCGGGCCAGCGCCGGGCCTGCCACATCAAGCTGTTCGGGCTTGCCAACTGCTGCAAGAACAGCGGTTTGCTGGTCGGGCTCGGCAACTGCTCGGCCTCTGAGCGCGAGCTCGCCGAGGAGCGCAACGCGGGCAACACCCACTATCTCGGCAAGTACTGCTCGAAGCGCACGTTCTTCGGGGTGTGCATCCGCCGCTCGCGGGCCTGGTGCGTGTTCGGCTCGAAGCTCGGGCGCATCCTGCAGCAGCAGGGCCGAGCCCAACTCGGCATCGGCTGGTCGAGCTGCCGGGGTCTCACCGTCGCGGAAATCGAGGGCATCGACTTCGCCAGCCTCGACCTCTCCGAGTTCGCCCGGGACCTGATGGACGGCTCGCGGGAGCCGTCGGTGTCGCTGCCCGACGCCGGCGATACCGGCCAGGCCATGCGCACCCGCATCCGCGACTTCTACAGCCGGGGCCAGTGATGACGCGGCGCGCGAGACACGCGGCAAGGCGCGCGGTGACACGCGCCCTTGCCGCGGTCGGCGTCTGGGCGGCGCTGGGCGCGTCCGCGGCGGGCGGGGAATGGCGGTCGTGGTGTGCCGACGAGGGTTCCGGTGCCTCGCTCGGCTGGCACTTCTACTGTGACCGGGCGGAGGATCCGCCGCAGGCGGAGCCTCCGCCCCCGCCGCTTTCTCCTGGCGACGCGCAATCCGCGACGGAGCGCATCGAGGCGATGCGCCGGGCTCTGGAAGAGGCACGTGCGGAGGCGATCCTCGATCCGAGCCCGGCAAACGTGACCGCCTATCTGCGGCTCCAGCAGAAGACATTGCAGCGCGCCGCCGCCTTCTCCGACGCGTTCCGGCGCACAGTCTGGGCGACGCCCGAGCTGGACTACACGCTCAGGCGCCCGGTGGGCGCGCTCGCCAAGCAGGTCTGGTCGGACGAACGAAGGCAGGCGCGCGATGCCGCGCTCGCCCGCCTCGGGGAGCGCTATGGGCTGATCTACCTGGGCCATGCCGGCTGTGCGGGCTGTCGGGTGTTCGGGCCGCTGCTGCGCGCCTTCGCGACCCGTCACGGCCTCGACGTGCTGGCCGTGTCGCTGACCGGCGAGGCGCTGGAGGGCTGGCCGGAGGCGGTGGCGGACCAGGGGCGCGCCGCCCGGCTGGGGCTCGGGGACGCGCCGGTGCCCGCGCTGGTGCTGTTCGACACGGAGACGAAGCGCGTCCTGCCGGTCGGCTTCGGCGTCATGGCCGAGGACGAGATGGCCGAGCGGATCCACGCGCTCACCGCCCTGGAGGCCGGACATGATTACTGATCTGAAGACCATCGCGGCCGCCGCGTTCGCCATTGTCCTCTGCGCGGCCGCGCCGGCGCGCGCCGACGTTCTCTCGGAGATGAACCGCTTCTGGCAGGGCGCGGCGGTCAACACCACCGGCCCGACCGCCTTCCAGGGCCAGGCGTCGGGGCACTGGACGCTCGGCAACCTCTATCTCCGCGCCCCGGTGCGCTCCGAGCAGATCGCGACCGTCAACCTGCCCTCGTTCCGCGCCGGCTGCGGCGGGATCGACGCCTTCGCGGGCGCCTTCTCGTTCATCAACTCGGACCAGCTCATCGCCTTTGGCCGGGCGGTCGCCCAGAACGCCGCGGGCTTCGCCTTCGAGCTGGCGCTGGAGACGATCTCGCCGGTGATCGCCGAGACCATGGCCAAGCTCCGGGCGCTGGCGCAGTGGGTGAACGCGCAGAACCTCAACTCCTGCGAGACCGCCCAGGCGCTGGTCGGCGCCGCGTGGTCGAAGAACGACCGGGCGTCGGCCTCGATCTGCGCCGCGGTCGGCACCAGCCAGGGTATCTTCTCCGACTACGCGGCGGCGAAGCACGGCTGCGGCGCGGACGGCAAGCGCAACTCGACGCTGGCCGCCGCCTCCGGGGAGATCGCCGAGCAGGTGCCGGTCAACGTCAACTACGCCTGGAAGGCGGTGCGCGCGTCGGCGTTCCTCTCGGGCGACACCCGGCTTGCCGAGTTCGCCATGGCGGTCACCGGCACGGTGATCGTGACGGCGCCGACCAGCGACGGCGACGCCTCCGGCCCGAGGGTGCGCATCCTGGAGCCGCTGGCGCTGGACCGGCGGATCACCGAGACCCTGATGGAGGGCGGCGGCGCGCTGCCGGTCTACGCTTGCGACGAGGCCGCGCGCTGCCTCAACCCCGCGCTCGGCACGGCGGCGGTGCCGGCCAACCGGGGGTTCCGGGCGCGGGTGGCGGCGCTGCTGCGCGACATGGTGGACGCGGTGCGCAACGACACCGCCGTGCCCGCGCCGGCGCTCGCGCTGGTCAACCTGACCACGCTGCCGGTCTACCGGGTCGCCAACGCGGCCGCCGCCTACCGGGGCGCGGTGATCGACCAGGAGATGGACGCGCTTGCCGAGGCCGTGGCGCTCGACGTCATGCAGGTCTGGCTCTCCGACCTCCACCGCACAGTGGAGGAGCGCGCCGGCACCCTCGACATCGCCGACGGCGAGCAGCTCAAGCGCTGGCGCGAGGGGCTGCGGGCCAACCGCGTCGCGCTGGCCCGGCACAGGAACGAGGGCCTCGCCCGCTTCAACACCGCGCTCGCGGTGGTCGAGAAGCTGCGCCTGATCGAGACCGAGCTCGCCGGGGCGCTCTCGGCCGACCTCCGCGCGGCGCTCGCGTTCGCGCGCGGCGGCGCCGGGGCCGGGTCGCGCTGAGCCATGAACCGGTGACACCTTACATATGTACGAGCTCTTCACCCTCGGCGGCGGCACCTATCTCGTCGATCTCCTGAACGCGGTCGCCGCGATCACCTCGGGCGGCGCCTACGTCACGCTCGCCCAGCTCGCCGGCGTCGGCGGGCTCGCCTGGGTGCTGTTCCGCACCGCCTTCGGCGGCTCGTGGAAGGACAACGCGAAGTGGATCGGGCTGTTCGTCGCGGTGTGGGGCGCGATGATCGTGCCGAAGGCCACCGTGCGCGTCGTCGACCGGCTGGACCCGGCGCTCGCGCCCGCGGTGGTGGCCAACGTCCCCATCGGGCTTGCGCTGTTCGCCTCGCTCACCAGCCAGGTCGGCGACGGGCTGACGCGGCTCACCGAGCAGGCCTTCGCGCTGCCCAACGACCTCGCCTACCGGCGCCACGGGCTGATCTTCGGGTCCAGGCTCGCGGCCAAGGCGACGCGGCTCGAAGTGACCGACGCGGTGTTCGCGCGGAACCTGCGGAGCTACGCCCGGCAATGCGTGTTCCACGCGCTGCTGCTCGGCCACGTCACCGCCGACGACCTGCGCGAATCCACCGACCTCTGGCGGCTGGTGACGGCGACGGGCACGCCGTCGGCCGGGGCCTCGCCCGCGCGCATGTTCGAGTTCGCCACCAGA
>JAJDXK010000117.1 GCA_022823305.1 Alphaproteobacteria bacterium | reverse complement strand
TACGGCGTGCCGCCCCGAATCTGGCTGAAGTAGGGGCTGCTCGAGCCGCTCCGCCGGGCCAGCGCCTCGGCGGAGCCGGCCTCGGCGATGAGGCGCCGGAGGTTCACGAGGCGGTTGCGGTCGATCTGGCGCGTCATGGGGGATATGCGGACTCCGGCGGTTTAGCGGAAGGATAAACATAAAGTACGGCGCATAGGATTGCAAGGTCAGAATAGGCTTTGCTACGTTCTTCTGCGTGAAGCTAAAGGACTTTCTTCGAGGCGCCTCCAAGCGCGAGCGAGCGGACGTAGCGGTCGTGTGCAACGACTCGGTCGGCTACCTCTACCAGCTCGCCGGAGGACACCGGCACGCGAGCCCGATGATGGCGACGCGGCTCGAGGCGAGCACGCGGCGCGTGGCCGAGGGCACGGGCGGGCGCCTCGCCGCGGTGCCGCGCGAGACCCTGGTGCGCCATCCCGAGATTTTCGACCCGCGCGCGGCGTTCGACGTGGAGCTCCCCGGATGAAGGCCGTCGCGCTCCACGGCCCGTTTGACCGTACCTCGGCGTTCGGCGCGGCGCTCGCCTTCCTGCGTACCCTCCGCGGCCCCATCGCGGCGCTCGCGTTCGCGGGCTTCGCCGCCTTCGCGCACGGCGCCGAGCCGGGCGAGAGCACGGTTGCCGAGACGGCGCTCGAAGAGAGCCGGCGGGCCGCCGCGGCGGTGTGGCGGCTCTCGCCGGAGGACTGGACGCGCTACGAGGCGCTGATGCGGGGCCGGCGGGGGGTGTGGACCCCCGGGGCCGATCCGCTGCTCGTGCTCGGCGCCCATGCGCGCACGGCCGCGGAGCAACGCCGCTTCGCCGAGGCGTTCGTGCGCGCCGAGCACGAGCGGGTCGAGGGCGAGCTCGCCTTCGAGCGCGCGGTGCAGGCGGCGTGGGCGCGGCTCTTTCCGGGCGAGCTGCGCCTTAGCGTCCAATCCCCCGCCGAGGCCACGCCGGAGCGCTATGCCCTCGTGTTCGACCGGGACTGCGCCGGGTGCGGCGCGACGGTGCGGGCATACACAGGCGGCGCGGTGCCGGTGGACGTGTACGTGCGGGGCGCGGGCGACGACGCGGCGTTGCGCCTGTGGGCCTGGAGCCACGGGGTGCGGGCCGCGGACGTCCGGGCGGGCCGCGTCACGATCAACCACGACGACGGGTCCGTGCCCGGCCCCGCGCCCGCGGTGTGGGCGCGCCGGGGCGGGCGGTGGGCGCCGGTCGAATGAGGCGGCATGGGCGCTTCGTCTTCGTGCTCGCAGCGGCGCTCGCGGGCGGCCTGTGTGGGGCGTCCGAGCCTCTGGTGGTCGTGCACGACGCAGGGGGCACGGTGCCGGCCGGCGGTTACGTCGAACGTCCGGGACTCTCGGAAGCGGAAGCGGCCGCGGCGCTGCAACGTGCGCGCGGCCGGCTCGCGACGTTCGGGCCGCCTCCTGCCGCCGGGGCCGTGCTCGCTTATCCCTTGAGCGCCGCCCCGCTTCGCCCCGGACGGGCGGAGCGGGTGCGGGTGCGGGGCCTCGGGAGGACGGTGTTCGCCATCGGCCCGGACGACGCCTCGCTCGCGTGGCTTGCCGCGAACGCCGCCGCGCTCCGCAGCCGCAACGCGCAGGGGTTCCTCGTGCGCGCGGACACCGCCGGGACCCTCGACCGGGTGCGCCGGCACGCGGCGCGGCGCGGGCTCACCCTCGACCCGCTCCCCGGCGCGGCGCTCGCCGAAGCGTTCGGCGCATCGTCGTACCCCTTCGTCGCGGAGCCCGCGCGGTGACGGGCGCCCACCCGGTCGAGGCCCTGCTCCGCCCGCCCGTCGAGCTCACCGCGGGGGCGGTCTCGGTGCTCTGCGGGGCGGCGGCGGCGCTCGGCCCCGAGTACGTGATGATGACCCCGAGCGTCGGGCGGTGGACGGCCGCGGCGCTTGGGCTCTCCGGCGCCTGGTGGTTCGCGCGCGGCCTCGCCGTGGTGCGCTACCAGCGGAACCTCCGGCGCCGGCGGCGCTGGACGATGGCGGCGAAGCGCGTCCCGGTGAGCGCGGACCGGCTCTTCCTCGGGCGGGGATTCCGCTGGGGCGAGCGCCACACCCAGCGCCTGCACGACTGCCGCCGGACGCGCTTCCGGCGCTTCGTCGAGCCGGGGCCCCTCGCGGCCTGGGCGCATGCGTGCGCGGCCGACCCGGGGCGCGGCGGCTTGGCGCGCATCGGGCGCCTGCTCGCCGCCGACCTCCCCGGCAACCCCTTCCGCGCCCCGCCGCCGGTCGGGGGCGCGCCGTGGCTGCATGGCGTCGAGCTTCGCGAGGCCGACGTGCACCTCCCGTTGCGCGACCGCTCCGGACATACCCTCGTGCTCGGCACCACGCAGGTCGGGAAGACGCGGCTCCTCGAGCTCGCCGCGACGCAGGACATCCGCCGCGGCGAGACGGTGGTGGTGTTCGACCCCAAAGGCGACGCGGACCTCCTTCGCGCGGTGCGCGAGGCGTGCCGGCTCGCAGGCCGGGCCGACGACTTCGTGCTGTTCCATCTCGGCTACCCCGAGCTCTCCAGCCGCTACAACGGCGTCGGACAGTTCCACCGCGTGACCGAGGTCGCGACCCGGCTCTCCGGCCAGGTCTCGGGCGAGGGCCAGTCGGCGGTGTTCCGCGAGTTCGTGTGGCGGTTCGTCAACGTGGTCGCCCGCGCGGTGACCGCCCTTGGGCAGCGCCCCGACTACCGCACCATCCTCCGCCACGTCACCAACATCGAGGCGCTCTGCCTCGCCTACGCCGAGGCGTACTTCGCGGACCGC
>JAJDXK010000122.1 GCA_022823305.1 Alphaproteobacteria bacterium | reverse complement strand
GGGCGTCCAAATTTTGAAAAAATCTGCATTCGTTTTGATGACTGATCTAGTTTCTTCATCTACATACCATCGAATACGGGATAATTTTTTGCATAAAACCAATGCTTTATATGATATTCACCGAAAATTCTATAGACTTGTTCCGGGCATCCATGTGTTTCGATTTTCACGGTAATTCTCGATCATGGCGTGCAGAAAATGCGTGAATGATCGCTCAGACAATGTTGACGTCCCGTAACGGCATTGCTCTAAGGACAACGACGACGACTGAAAGGCATGCTGCTTAAAGCACGATTCCTATGACCAATTTGTACGCACGCCTCGTGAGGAAAGAAGACGACAGGACGGAAGCATTGGCCGATCTCCTGGAGCGGCTCCTCGCGAAGGATAGAAAAGACGGAACCACGAGATTTACAAACTTCGTATCAGGGGTGCTACTTGGGAATCCTACCGATGAACATCAGAAGACTTTTTTTGAGTGCACGTTGAACGAATCTTTGAATACGCTTCGAATTGAAACACAGCACTACATTTCGGACAGCACCCTTCCGGAGGCTTACGGGAAAACACCCGATATCGTCGTTTTCAAGGAGGGCAAGCCCGTTTGTGTCGTCGAAGTCAAGGTTGATGCGAAGATTGCAGATGGACAATTGGAAAGGTACGGTGCATGGCTTATAGAAAACGCTGACGATTCGAACGTTGCGGCATTGGTCCTCTTGACCACGTATGCGATTCGTCCCCCGGAGACGTTCCGTGACTCGACGTGCCAATCCTATGGCGTCGGGCTTCGAAGCATCGCTTATTGGAACGATGTTTCGAGGTGGTTTGGAGAACTCGCCACTGACACAATCGACTCCGATGCACTTTTGACCAGTTTAGCACGGGAATTTAGCACTTTTCTGAAGGAGGGGGAAATGCCTACGCTGGACGATGTGGCGGTAGCCCGGAATTACTACACGCACTCACATCAGGTTCTCACTGATGCGGTCGACAGCAACATGAGATATGTATTCCCGGATGATTGGAGGCATGGACAAGGTGTTTCACACAAGCCTGTTGGGATTTATCGACTAATTTATCCCGACAAAGAAAGCAACTCCCGTGGCATTTACTACGGCCTGTGTTTCAAGCCCGTTGATGAAAACGACGATTGTCTTCTCGGCTTCGAGCGTTACGAAAATGGTGCCGGTACACCAGAAAGCCCACGGGCAATTGAGGATGGATTCTACGCCTTCGTTTACGTCTATGCACCAGCCGAACAGTGTGCGATGATTCCAGGATTTACGAGAAATCAGTGGTATCGGAGGCAAGGGGAACATCTTGTTGAATGCGAGGACGGTCTGGAGGCGGATTCGACAGAATGGTATTATTGCCACGAGCTTGACGGTAGATATGCAAATTATGGGAAGGTGCGCCCCATACAAGAGATGCTGGATGAGGATGGTTACTTTGAAAACGGGCTACAAGAGTGGACGAGAAGAGTTGCAGAGGAAACGGAGTGTCTCTTAAGAGCACTTTCCCAGCAAGCTGGTTAGCCACCGTACGGTTTCTATCTCCTCACGTAATGGTTGGCGAAGGCCAACCGTTCATGCGTTATCGTTTCCACGGCGCTACCTTGATGCAGACGCTGCGAAAAGCGCCTGGATGGCCGGGACAAGCCCGGCCATGACGAAAACGGGTTCGATCCGAACGGGACTACAATGGAGCCGTACCAAACAGCGCATCGGCCGCGACCGGATTTTCATGCCACCGCGACAGCCTGCAAGTGGCGATGGCTGGCAGAGCCGTGATGTCGAATGATCGCTTGTCGGTCGGCGCCGCACCCCAGGCCGCGCTCCGCTTCTCCCGCGCGCCCGACGGCCGCAGCTACATCGCGCGCCAGCGCGTGGGCTATCCCTTCCACATCACCCGGCCCTTCTACCTCGACGAGGCGCCGGCAGGGGCGCTCACGCTCTATCTCCAGTCGGTCTCCGGCGGCATCTACCAGGGCGAGGAGCTCAGCATGACCTGCGCCGCAGGCCCCGCCAGCGCCGCCCACGTGACCACCCAGGCGGCGACCATCGTGCACCGCATGCCCGCGGCGCCGGCGCGCCAGACGGTGACGCTGGAAGCGGCGGAGGGCGCGCTGCTCGAATACCTGCCGGACCCGCTGATCATGTTCCCGGGCGCCAGGCTCACCTCGGTGCTGGAGATCGAGGCCGCGCCCGACGCCACGGTGATCGCGTCGGAGAGCTTCGCCCACCACGACCCGGGCGGCGAGGACCGCCGCTTCGAGAGCTTCGCGGCGGAGCTGCGCATTCGCGACGATGGCGGGCGGCTGCTCGCGCTGGAGCGCTACGAGGTCGCCGGGGAGTCGCTGGCGCCGGGGCGGAGCCAGGCGGCGCGCTGGCCGGCGCAGGGGAGCTTCGTCGTCGCCCACCGGGGGGAGGGGTGCGAGGCCGTGCTCGCCGGTCTCCGCGCTGCGCTCGCGCCGACGGAAGCGCTCTACGCAGGCGTCTCGATGCTCCCCAACGACGCCGGCATCGGCGCCCGCCTGCTGGCGCGGGACGGGGCGCGCTTGCGCGCCGGGCTGGAGGCGGCCTGGCACGCGGTGCGCCTTGCACTCGTGGGCGCCCCGCCCCTCCGCCGCCGCAAGTGAGCCGGCGCGATCACAGCACGCTCGCGATGTCCGTCCGCGTTAGGCCCGCGCTCCCGGCAGGCGATGATTGCCTCTTCAGGGTCGGGGCCACAGTTGTGCCGCGTGCAGGACCCGTAGGACCGTCACCGTGTCCGTGCCCTCCGCGTAGACGACGAGATAGTTCGATCGCACCACCATCTCGCGCGTGCCGCGCACGCGGCCGGGTCTGTAGAGCCGCGGGTTGTTCCGCAAACGCGACACCCTGGTCTCGATCTCTTCCTTCAGCGCCTGGGCGGCGTCGGGGTTGTCATCGGAGATGTAGTCGACGATCGCCAGGAGATCGGCGACCGCCGCGGGCTTCCACTCAAGATCGTGCACGGCGCTTGCCGTCGATAAGCGCCTGTGTCTCGCTCATGACCTGTCCGTGCGGAAGGGCAGGGCGCGGATCGGCCAGGGCTTCACGCACCTTGGCGCGGAACCATGCGTCATGAGCTTCCGTGTCGGCAGTCAGTCCGGCCGGCAAGCCGCCCTCGGCGGCGACTCGTGTAAGGAGGATGCGCACGGCATCGGAGAGCGTCAGCCCGACGCTCGCCAAGGTGTCGGCGGCCTTGGTCTTGAGCTGTTCGTCCACGCGGACATGGAGCATCGAGGTGTGAGCTGGCATGATGCTTCCCTCCGTTGGCGGACCATATGCATCTCAATTGAGAGACGTCAAGCGTGGGCCGGACACGTCCGCCGGCCGCCCGCGCTTCACGGCGTCCCGCCCCTCCGCCGCCGCAAGTGAGCCGGCGCGATCACAGCACACTCGCGATGATCGCGCGCCGAGCCTCGGCATCGGGCTTCGCTTGCACCGGCACCAGCCTGACGGTTGGCTTGCCATGACAGGTGAGCACGACCTCGTCGCCCGCCTCTGCCCGACGGGCAAGCTCGGTCAGTTGTCCCCTCGCCTTGCTGACAGAGATCCGCATCAGGCCGATTCTTGCATACGGAGCCACTTGAGGCCGGAATATGAACCAGGACGCGGTCTGTTCAAGACCCGCAGCATCATGTGTTGCCCGACACACGATGTCTTGAGGCCCTTGATTGCCGCACGCGGACTGCCAAGGTTGCAGCCATGCACGTGCTGGTCGTCGAAGACGATAGCGAGACCGCCCGTTACCTGCAGAAGGGCCTGAGCGAGAGCGGCCATGTGGTCGAGCTCGCCCACGACGGGGCGGACGCGCTCGCGCTCGCGCTCGACCACCGCTTCGACGCGCTGGTGGTCGACCGCATGCTGCCGGGCCTCGACGGGCTCGCGCTGATCGAGACGCTGCGGCGCGAGGGCCGGCGCACGCCGGTGCTGATCCTCAGCGCGCTCGCCCAGGTGGACGACCGGGTGGAGGGTCTGCGCGCCGGCGGCGACGACTACCTGACCAAGCCCTTCGCCTTCTCCGAGCTGCTGGCGCGGCTCGACGCGCTGCTGCGCCGCGCCGGCGATGGCGGGGGCGAGGCGCGCCTCAGCCTTGCCGACCTGGAGGTGGACCTGCTCGCCCGCGTGGTGCGCCGGGCGGGGCGCGAGATCGCCTTGCAGCCCCGCGAGTTCGCGCTGCTCGCCTATTTCATGCGCCACGCCGGCCAGGTGGTGACGCGGACCATGCTGCTGGAGCACGTGTGGGGCTATCACTTCGATCCCCAGACCAACGTGATCGACGTCCATGTGAGCCGGCTGCGCGGCAAGATCGACAAGGGCTTCGATGCGCCCCTGATCCACACCGTGCGCGGCGTCGGGTACTGTTTGCGTGCCGACCGGTAGGCTTCTCCGGACCTCGACCTTCCGGCTCTCGCTGCTCTACGTCTGCCTCTTCGGCGCCTCCGTCCTTCTGCTGCTGGCCTTCATCTACTGGACCACGGTCAGGGTCATCGACCGGCAGACCAGCGACACCATCGAGGCCGAGGTGCGCGGGCTCGCCGAGCAGTACCGCGCCCGCGGCATCCGCCGGCTGATCGCCGTGATCGAGGAGCGGAGCGGCCCCTACGGCGACCCGGACAGCATCTACCTGCTGGCCGATCCCGGGTTCCGGCCGCTCGCAGGCAACCTCAACGCCTGGCCGCGCGAGGCGAGCGGGTCCGACGGCGTCTGGGTGGAGGTCTCGGCGCGGCGCGCGGGCAGCGAGGATGCCGCCGGCACCATTCGCGCCCGCACCTTCGTCCTGCCCCAGGGTTTTCGTCTGCTGGTCGGGCGCGACCCGCGCGGCCGGGCGGACTTCAAGGGGCTGATCCTGGAATCCCTCGGCGGCGCGCTCGGCATCACGCTGGTCCTGGGCCTCCTCGGCGGCCTCGTCATGAGCCGCCGCATGCTGCGCCGGGTCGATGCCGTGCGCGAGACCGGCCAGCGTATCGTGCGCGGCGACCTCACGCGCCGCATGCCCGTCACCGGCGTGGGCGACGAGTTCGACCGTCTGTCGGTCACGGTCAACGAGATGCTGGACGAGATCGAGACCCTGATGACCAGCCTGCGCACGGTGACCGACAGCGTGGCCCACGACCTGCGCAGCCCGCTCACGCGGCTCAAGTCCAGGCTGGAGCTCGCGCTCCGTGACGGGCCCGAGGACGGAGAGAGCCAGCGCGCGGCGCTCGAGCGTGCCATCGCCGAGACCGACGGCATCCTGCGCACCTTCGCCACGCTGATGGAGATCGCCCGCGCGGAATCGGGCCAGACCGGCATCGCCACGGCGAAGGTCGACTTGCGCGCCGTCGTCGCCGACATGGTCGAGCTCTACGCCCCGCTCGCAGAGGAGAAGGGCCTTGCCATAGACGCCGCGCTGGACGAGGCGGGCGATGTCGCGGGCCACGGCCAGTTTCTCTCCCAGCTCGTCGCCAACCTGCTCGACAACGCGCTCGCCTACACGCCGGCAGGGGGACGGATCGCGCTCTCTCTCGGGACCGCGCCCTCGGGCGGCGTGCGGCTCACGGTCGAGGATTCCGGGCCCGGCATCCCGCCGGAGGAGCGCGAGCGCGTGCTGCAGCGCTTCGTGCGCCTCGATGCGAGCCGCACCGGCGGCGGCGGCGGCCTCGGGCTCAGCCTCGTCGCGGGCGTCGCCTCGCTCCACCGGGCCGAGCTCGCCCTCGACGAGAGCCGGTTGGGCGGCCTGCGCGTGACGCTGACCTTCCCACCGCCGGCGGTGTGAGCCGCCGCGCGCCACCTACGCTTCCCGAAGCGCCCGGCGGATCCTCTCGACGCGCTTCCTGTTCACGCCCGAATCGTAAGCGGCATAGAAGGCGCGCGACGCGGAGCGGACGTGGATGACTCCCTCCGCCGGAGAGAGTCTGCACTCGAGATCGTCGACGAATCCAAGCCGTGTGCGGCAGGCGGCGTGCAGATAGTCGTCGGTCGCGGCGACGATCTCCGTCCGCTCCATCCCTTCCACCACGTCCTTCAGCCGGGCGAAGGCCGCCGCCGGGTCGCCCGAGACGGCGAAGGGCTCCACGCGGTGCCAGGGCAGGGCTTCGGCCCGGCTGCAGACGCAAATGGGTCGGAGCGGACAGGGTGCGAGTTCTTCGCTCATCGCCGACGGGGGCTTTCTGCTGCGCGGCGGTATCGAATCATGACGAAGAATTAATGGCCCGTCCATCGTGGTGACAGGCGTCGGGCGCCATAGATGACGCGCGGACCACCAACGGCGAGAGAGGAAACGATGAGCACGCCTTCACACAAGCGCAAACGGATGATCATCGTCGGGACCCTGGCGGGCCTCGGCATGATCGCGGCGGCCGGCGGCGGCCTGGCCGGCTCGCTCAAGTCGGCGACGGCGGTCACGCCGCCGCAGTCGGTCGAACAGGTCTTCGCGATGCCGAGCCTCGCCGGCGTGGTGGAGGCGGTGAGCCCGGCGGTCGTCTCCATCGAGGTCACGCACAAGGCCCGGCCCGCCTCGTCCGCCCGGCAATGGCGCGGCTCCGAGCTGCCCGAGCACTTCAAGCGCTTCTTCGGCGAGGACTTCTTCGAGCGCTTCGGCCGCGGGCCGGACTTCGGGCCCGGCCCCAGGATGCCGCGCGGCGGCATGGGCTCGGGCTTCATCGTCGACGCCGACGGTCACATCGTGACCAGCAATCACGTGGTCGCCGGTGCCGAGACCGTGACCGTCATCCTCGACGACGGCACCCGGCTCGACGCCACGGTCATAGGCGGCGATGCCAGGACCGACCTCGCGCTGCTCGAGGTGGAGAGCGACGGGACGCTGCCCACCGTGCGCTTCTCGGATGCCGACGGCACCCGGGTCGGCGACTGGGTGGTCGCCATCGGCAACCCCTTCGGCGTGGGCAAGACCGCGACCTTCGGCATCGTCTCCGCGCGCGGACGTGGAACCGGCCAGAACCCCTACCAGGACCACCTGCAGATCGACGCGCCGATCAACAGCGGCAACTCGGGCGGCCCCACGGTCAACCTGCAGGGCGAGGTCATCGGCGTGAACACCTCGATCGTCTCGCCGAGCGGCGGCAACGTCGGCATCGGCTTCGCCGTCCCCGCCGCCACGGCCATGGCCGTCATCGACGATCTCAGGGCCCACGGCCAGGTCATGCGCGGCTGGCTCGGCGTCCACATCCAGCCCGTGACCCAGGACATCGCGGCGAGCCTGGGGATGGAGGGCACCGAGGGTGCCATCATCGCCCGCGTGCAGCCGGAGAGCCCGGCCGCCGCCGCGGGGCTGGAGCCCGGCGATGTCATCGTCGCCGTGGACCAGGCGCCGGTGGATGACGTGCGCGCGCTCACCCGCCTGATCGCCGCCATCGACGCGGGGACCTCCGCCACGCTCACGGTCTGGCGCGACGGCGAGCCCGTCGAGCTCACCGCGGCGATCGCCAACGCGGCGCCGCAGGTGGAGGCGAGCCTGCAGGCATCCGAGGCGGATGAGGCCGGCCGGCTCGATACTTTCGGCCTCCGCCTCGAGAACGTCGATCCGGCGGCCGAGAAGGGCGCCGATACGGGCTCGGTGATGGTCGCCGAGATGGCGCCGGGCAGCGCGGCTGCGCGCAAGGGCGTCCGCCCCGGCGATACGATCGTCACCGTCGGCAACGAGCCGGTCGGCTCGATCGCCGAGGTGGACGAGCGCATCGACGCGGCCAGGGAGGACGGGCGCGAGGCCGTCCTGCTGCTCATGAGCCGCGACGGGAGCGAGCGCTTCATCGCACTCCCCTTCGCCACCTCGTAAGCGAAGGCGGGCCGGCGCTCCCCGGCGGGGCGCCGGCCCTCCCTCCGACCGCTATTCCTCGAGCGCCTTCAACACGTCGTCGACGAGGTCCTGCAGATCGGCGCCCCGGTCGCGCTCCGGCGCCGGTGGGGGCCGGGGGGCAGGGGCATCGGCCGGCGGCGGCGCGGCGCCCTCTCCTTGGCCGTCTGCCGCTTCCGTCTCCGTTGCCTCTTGTGTCGGCTCCGAGCCCCCCGGTTCCTCCGCCCCACCGGCGCTTGCGGCATCGTCCGCCCGCGCGGCATCCGGCGCCGCCTCGGCCTCCACTGCGAGCGGCGCCTCCGTTTCCCTTTCGACCTGCCCGGCCTCGTCTGCCGGCGCGGCCCCGTCCGCTACCTCCGCCGGCTCTGTCTCTTCCGTCTTGAGCGGCGCAGCAGGGGGTTCGACGGGCGCCGGCGTGGCGGGTTTCTCCTCGTCGTCCGTCTCGCCTGCTCGCGATTGTCCCGTTGCCTCGTCCGCGACCTCGGCTGCATCGCCTTCCTGCGCCTGCGCAGGCGCGTCCGCCGCCTCCGGGTCGCCGAAGACCTTGCGCAGCATCGTGTCCAGCTCGGTTCCTTCCTCCGCCTTCGCGCCCTTGCGGAGGGTGATCGTGGGCATCTCCTGCGCGCGGGCCAGCGAGAGGAGCCCGAGCTGGACCAGATGGGTCTGCATCTCCTCGATCAGGTAGTGGCGCGCGGGCCCGTCGATGGGCCCTTCGAGCCGCACGCCGACCGGCGGCGCGTCCGCATGGTCCGTGAGGCGGAAGAGCGCCGTGAGATCGACCTGCCAGGCGGGCAGGTCGGCGAAGCCTTCGACGTCTCCGACCGCGCCGTCCGCGACGATGGCAAACGTCTCGATGCGGGCCTCGCCCTCATCCAGCACGATGGCGCCGTCGAGGGAGTGGATCGCCGTGCGGCCCTGGGAGAGGCTGCGCTCCGTCGCACCGACGAAACCGGGAACGTCGGCCAGCGTGTCGAGCGTGGCGAGCGCGCCGATCTGGCGGCTGATCGCCGGCAGGTCCACGTCCTCCACGGCGCCCTCGCGCGCGGCGATCGATACACGGCCGGCGAGGGAGCCGATCAGCGCCCGCACCGACTGCCCCTGCAGGGCGAGATCGCCCTCGACGGTGGCCCGGCCGGAGACCGCATCGGCGCCCGCGAGGGCGCGCACCAGCGCGGTCATGTCCGCATCGGCGAGCCGGAAGGCCACCCGCCCCGCCGGCATCGGCCCGCCGGCGAAGTCGCCGTCGGCCGCCAGCGCGCCGTCGAAAAACTGGCCTTCCAGCGAACGCAGCGTGAGCGCCCCATCGGCTTGGGCGAGGTCGACCTCCGCCTGCTCGATGCGCCAGTCGCCCAGGACGAGGGCGTCTGCGCCGAGCGCTAGCGTGCCGGAGAGACGGTCGAGGAAAGCGTAGTCGATGGGATCGTTCGACCAGCGCCCGGGCGCCGGCGCGGCGCCCTCGACGAGCGTCGCCAGATAGTCGTCCTGCCCACCCGCGGCCGTGCCGTCTCCCGCCGTCGCGAGGCCCCCGCCCAGCCAGGCGAGGTCCAGCGTCTCCGCCTGGAGGTCGGCGATGATCTCGGGCGGGCTCTGGTCGAGGCGCAGGAACACCCCGCCGGTCATCCTGCTCTCGCCGACGGCGGCGTCGATGCCGGCGATGTCGGCCGCGGTCGAGCCTCCGGAAGCCGTCCCGGCGATGCTGAGCGGGCCGAGCGCCGCGCTCGTCAGGACCTCGCCGATCACGGCCTCGACCAGATCCTCGGCGCGGGGATGCTCGGCCCCGACCGTGAGGCTGTAGCTGGGCGAGTCGAGGGGGGTCATGATCCGGCCTTCGATCTCGAGCGTAGCGCCTGCGGTCTCGGCGCTGAGATCGATGGCGAGGGAATCGGGGTCGCCGCGGATTTCGCCGTCGACCGTCAGCGCGCCCAGGCGCTCGACGGCGGCGACGGGGACGATGCCGGCGGTACGGGCGAGGGCGGCGGCGTCCGCGGCCTGCAGCCCGAGCCGGAGCGGCGCGGCGGCAGGGGTGCCGAAGGGCGTCTCGACGGTGCCCGCCAGCGACACCTCGGCGTTGGCGGTTTCGAGGGCGAGATCGACCCTGAGCGCGTCGGCGCCTCCTTCGAGCGAGCCCTGCAGCGCGATCGCGCCGAAGGGCTCGGCGCGCAGCGCGGGGTCGATATCGAGAAGCGCGGTGACGCCGGAGAGTGACTCGGCCTCGCCCTCGACCATGAGGTCGACCGCCGGTGCACTCCAGAGCGAGCGGGCGCTCCCGGTCAGCGCGACGCGCGCGCCCAGCGCGTCCGCCGCCTGCGCCCGGCGCAGGGTGAGCGCCTCGTCCTCGAGCGTCGCGTCGAGCTCCAGCCCGGAGAGGCGCACGCCGTCGTAGGTCAGGCTGTCGACGGCGAGCACGATGTCGGCGTCGATCCCGGCAAGCGCCGTGTCCGCGCCGCCGCCCGCGCGGGCGGGCGGCGCTTCCTGCGCAGCGGCTTCGCCGCTCCCGGCCCCGGGTGCCGCGGCGCCGGCGGCCTCGAGATAGGCGTCGAGGTTGACGGCATCGACCCGGAGCGTTGCGGAAAGACGCGGCCGCGCGGCGATCTCGAGGGCGGCCCTGCCGGCGATCCGCGTGGTGTCGATCCTGATGTCGAGGTTGGATGCCGAGAGCCGCTCGCCACGAGCGGCGATGTCGGCGCTCGCGCTGAGATGGCGCAGCCGGTCCGCCGGCACGGCGCCGGTATCCATGGCGAGCCAGGAGAGGACGGCGCGCAGGTCGTTCGCCTCGATCTCGGCCACGCTGGCGAGCCAGGGGCCGCTGCCGTCCTTCGTCAGCCGGCCGGCGAGCCTCGCGTCGGCGCCGCCCGGCAGCAGCGCCGAGGCCTGCCGGACGTTCAATACGCCGTCGTCGAGCGAGAGCTGCGCCCTGGCCTGGCGAATGACTCCCTCGCGCCAGGTGAGGGTGCCGATCCGGAAATCCACCTTCGCCGCGATGTCGCCGGGGATCGCCTCGCGGATCTCTTGCGGGATCGTCTGCAGAAGAGCCGCGGTGTCCGTGGCGCCCGCCGGCCCGCCATCGCTCCCGCCTGCTGCCTGCGCCTCGTCCTCCCTGTTGTCTGCGGACGGCAGGTACTGGTCGAGGTCGATCCGGTTGAGCTCGACGTCCGCGTCCAGGGAGGGCCGTTCGCCGCCCTGCCAGGAAAGCCTGCCGCTCGCCTGGCTCTCGCCCAGCCTGATCTGGAGCTCGCGCCCGGCGAGCGCGTCAAGGCTCGCGCTCAGCGCACCCTTGGCCGAGAAGGCGCCGGCGAGCGGTTGCGCGGGCAGTGCGCCGCGGTCGATGGCGAGCGCATCCAGCAGGATGCCCAGGTCGGCCGCCTGGAGCCGCATGGTGCCCTCGAACGAGGGCGTCCCGTCGATGCCGCGCACGCTGCCTTCGAAGAGCGCGCTGCCGCGCTCGCCGCCGACCTTCGCGTCGAGCGACACCGGCATGACGCGCTCCGCGTCGATGGTGCCGGTCGCGAGCTGGAACGCGACGGTGCGGCCGCGCACCGTGAACGCCCCGTCCGCGCGGAACGGCCCGTCGAGCGAGCGGGCGGAGAGCGAGGCGTCGATCGCCTCGATACGCTCCGGCGGTCGGCCGTCCGCATGGCGATAGACGATCACCCCGTTCCTGATGGTCGCGGAATCGATCCGGGCGAGCGCGAGGCCGTCCCCCTCGGCGTCTGCCGCGGCGGCCACCTCGGCCGACGGCGTGCCCGCGTCCTCGACCAGCCAGCTAGGGCGGCCGTCCGCGAGGCGCTGCAGCTCGAACACGGGCTCTACCAGTTCCAGGCTGGTGACCGCGATCTCGCCGCCGAGCAGCGGGCCCAGCGCGAGCGCGAGGTCGAGCGATTCGACCCGCACCAGGTCGGGCGACGCCGCGCCCGGGGCGCCGGCGATGCGCAGGTCCGTCACCGTCATGGTGGGCGCAGGCAGGATGGAGACCTCGATCGCCCCCTCGATCTCCAGTGTGCGTCCGGTGGCGGACTCGAGCTGCTCGGTGATCTCCGGTCTGAACTGCTCCCAGTCGAGGGCCGGCGGCACCAGGAAGAGGGCGGCGACGACGAGGGCCAGGAAGGCGAGGAATCCGTATAGGAATTTCACCGCCGGCCCTGCCTCCGGGCGGGGTAGTCCGGCGCCCTGCCCGCGCGGGCGCGGCCCGGTCGACACCGGTTAACAGCCCGATTCATTTCGTCTAGGCTTGCTTGTCGATCGGCCGGGTCGGATCGGATGGGAGGCCCCGCGTTCCTTAGACCACGTTAGTCGGTGCACCGAAAGGCCTATGGTCATGGGCGATATCGTCAACCTCAACCAATTTCGCAAGAGGCGTGAGCGGGCGGAGAAGGCACGGCGGAGTGCGGCAAAGCGGGCGCGCGCGGGGCGCACCAAGCGAGAGCGGCAGGTGACGCAGGCCGAGGCTGCGCACGCCGAGACTGCGCTGGACGGCAAGCGTATCGATCGCACGCATGACGAGCCGCAGGGCGGCGGCGGGCCGCGCCCGGAGAGCGACTGAGCGGCGTATCGGGAAACATCTGAGCAGTGCCTGGGAGAATCAGACGAGAGTGCGCCGTAGCGGCGGGGCTGATCGGGCTGCTGCTCGCGCTCGCGGCGCCCGCGGCCCAGGCCGCGTGCACCGACACGCCGCAGCCGGGAGTCGACTGGCGGCGCTGCCTCCTCGACAACCGCCAGTTCGTGGACGTGGACCTGGCCGGCGCCACGTTGCGCGACGGCTTCTTCGCGCGCTCCGACCTCTCGCGGGCCGACTTCTCCGGCGCCGACGGGCGGCGCGCCAAGTTCACCGATTCGGTGCTGGTCGAGACGCGCTGGCACGGCGCGCGCCTGATCGGCACCGACTTCACCAAGTCCGACCTGCGCCGCGCCGTGTTCGAGGGCGCCGACCTTCGCCGCGCCCGCTTCTTCCGCGCCGACCTGCGCGGCGCCGACTTCACCGGCGCCCGGCTCGACGGCACCGACTTCCTCAAGGCCGACCTCAGCGGCGCGACCTGGGTCGACGGCAACAAGGTGTGCGCGGAGGGCTCCAACGGCCAATGCAACTGAGCGCCGGTGCCCGGGGTGCGCCGACCGGCGCGGACCTCGCCCACATCGAAACCTGGATTTTCGACCTCGACAACACCCTCTACCCGTCGAGCTCGCACCTCTTCGACCAGGTGAGCCAGCGCATCGGCGCCTATATCGCCAGCGTGCTCGACGTCGACCGGACCGAGGCGAGGCGGCTGCAGAAGAGCTACTTTCGCGAATACGGCACCACGCTGCGCGGCCTCATGCTCAAGCACGACATGGACCCGGCCCCCTTCCTCGAATACGTACACGACATCGACCTCTCGCCGATCGGGCCGAGCGACGCGCTGGAGGCAGCGCTGGGGCGGCTGCCCGGCCGCAAGCTGGTCTTCACCAACGCCGATGCGCCCTACGCCGAGCGGGTCATGGCGCGGCTCGGCATCGGTCACCACTTCAGCGAGATCTACGACATCCAGGCGGCCGACTGGGTGCCCAAGCCCTTCCCCGAGGCCTACGAGCGACTGACCGACGTGCACGCGGTGGATCCCGCCCGCGCCATCCTGTTCGAGGACATCCTGCGCAACCTGGCGCCGGCCGCTGCGCTCGGCATGGCCACGGTGTGGGTGCGCAACGAGAGCGCCTGGGCGTCGGCCGGCTCGGGCGAGATCACGCCCGACTACGTGACCGACGATCTCGCAGACTGGCTCGCCGCCCTGCTCTCGGGTCCGGCGGACGGCGACGGCAGCAGCGACAGCAGATAGCAGGGGAGGAGCCGGTGAGCAGGAGAGAGCTCGAGCGCGCGGTGGAGGCCGCCTGGGAGGAGCGCGAGACGCTGACGCCCGCGACGGGCGAGGCCGCCGCGGACGCGGTGAATACCGCGCTCGCCCTGCTCGATTCCGGCGGGGCCCGCGTCGCGGAGAAGCGGGACGGCAGCTGGATCGTCAACCAGTGGCTCAAGAAGGCGGTGCTGCTCTCCTTCCGCCTGCAGGACATGGAGACGATCCCGGGCGGGCCGGGCACGGCCACGTCCTGGTACGACAAGGTGCCGTCCAAGTTCGCGGGCTGGGACGAGGCGCGCTTCCGCGAGGCGGGATTCCGCGCCGTACCGGGCGCCATCGTGCGCCGCTCGGCCTACGTCGCGCCCGGCGTGGTGCTGATGCCCTCCTTCGTCAACATCGGCGCCTACGTCGACAGCGGCACCATGGTCGACACCTGGGCCACGGTGGGCAGCTGCGCGCAGATCGGCAGGAACTGCCACATCTCCGGCGGCGCCGGCATCGGCGGCGTGCTGGAGCCGCTGCAGGCGAACCCGGTTATCATCGAGGACGACTGCTTCGTCGGCGCCCGCAGCGAGGTGGCCGAGGGCGTCATCGTCGAGCAGGGCGCGGTGCTGGCGATGGGCGTCTACGTGGGTGCATCGACCCGGGTGATCGACCGCGAGAGCGGCGAGATCCACCGCGGACGCATCCCGTCGTATTCGGTGGTGGTGCCGGGCTCGCTCCCCGGCAAGCCGCTGGCGGACGGCTCCCCCGGCCCCAGCCTCTACTGCGCGGTGATCGTCAAGCGGGTGGACGCGGGCACCCGGGCCAAGACCTCGATCAACGAGCTGCTGCGCAACTGAGCGGCGCGCGGGGGCCGGATGAGCAACGAGGACCTCATCAGCGCAGACGCGCTCGCGCACCCGCTGGCGCTCGCACGTGCGCTGATCCGCTGCCCGAGCGTGACGCCCGAGGACGCCGGTGCCCTGGACGTGCTCGAGGCCGCGCTCTCGGGGCTCGGCTTCACCTGCCATCGCCTCCCCTTCGGGGAGCCGGGCACCGCCCGGGTCGACAACCTCTATGCCCGCCGGGGCGAAGGTGCGCCCAACTTCTGCTTCGCCGGCCACACGGACGTGGTGCCGACGGGCGAGCGCGCCGCGTGGACGCGCGATCCCTTCGCGGCGCAGGTCGAGGACGGCGTGCTCTACGGGCGGGGTGCCTCCGACATGAAGGGCGCGATCGCCGCCTTCGTCGCCGCGCTCGCGCGCTTCGGCGAAGACGGGGCCGGCGGCGGCTCCATCAGCCTGCTGATTACCGGCGACGAGGAGGGGCCGGCCGTCAACGGCACGCGCAAGGTGCTGGGCTGGCTCGCGACGCGCGGCGAGACCCTCGACGTCTGCCTGGTGGGCGAGCCCACCAACCCCGACGAGGTCGGCGAGATGGTGAAGATCGGCCGGCGCGGCAGCCTCAACGGCACGCTCCGTGTCAGCGGGCGCCAAGGCCACGTCGCCTATCCCGCGCTCGCCGACAACCCGCTGCCCCGCCTCGTCGCCCTGCTCGACGCGCTCATCGCACTGGAGCTCGACGAGGGGACGGATCACTTCCAGCCGAGCCGGCTGGAGCTCACGTCGGTCGATGTCGGCAACGAAGCCACCAACGTCATTCCCGGCGCGGCGGCGGCGCGCTTCAACGTCCGCTTCAACGACCGCCACAGCGGCGCGTCGCTGGAGCACGCGCTCCGCGCCTGCCTCGACGCGGTGGGCGCGCCCTACGAGCTCGCGACCGAGGTGAGCGGCGAGGCCTTCGTCACCCCGCCGGGCCGGCTCAGCGCGATCGTCGCCGAGTCCGTGGCGGCCGTGACCGGCATGACGCCCGCGCTCAGCACCACCGGCGGCACCTCGGACGCACGCTTCATCAAGGACCACTGCCCGGTGGCCGAGTTCGGCCTGATCGGCCGCACCATGCATCGCACCGACGAGTGCGTGCCGGTAGCGTCGCTGGAGCGCCTCGCGGACATCTACCTCGGCGTGCTGGAGCGCTATTTCGCGGCGGCCTGAACGCACTGGCTTGACACCGCCGGGGTATGGCCATACTTGGGTGATATGGCCATACCCAAGATCAAGTCGACCTATTCGCTCGATGTCGAGACCGTGCGCACGCTGGAATCGCTGGCGCGCCGCTGGGACGTGTCCAAGTCCGAGGCGCTGCGCCGCGCCATCCGCAGCGCCGCCGGCGAGAAGAGCCAGCGCGCAGGGGAACTGAGTCCGCGCGCGCAACGAAAGCTGGAAGCGCTCGACCGCTTGCAGGCTCTGGTAAAGGAGCGCGGGATCGATCTTGCGGCTTGGGAGCGAGAGGTTCGGGCCACCCGCGACGCGGCCGGGCGCAAGCGGATGTCCGTCTTCGATGATCCATCTTGATACGAACTTTCTGATACGGGGGTTTGAATCCGGTTCGCCCGAGGACCGTGCACTGCGGAAATGGGCGGATGCTGACGAGACCTTGGCCGTCAGTGCGGTCGCCTGGATGGAGTTTCTCTGTGGACCCCTCGACCAGCCGGCGTTGGAATTCGCTGTCAACGTCATCGATCGCTACATCGACTTCACGCCCGAGCACGCCGAGATTGCGGCGCGTCTGTTCAACCTGACCGGGCGACGGCGCAGGCTGTTTGTGGACTGCACGATCGCGGCGGCGGCGATCGCCGAAGGCGCACCCATCGCGACCGGCAACGAGCGGGACTTTCGCCGCTTCGAGGGCGAGGGCCTGACGTTCGTCCTTGCCTAGAGCGCGTCCGTTTTTGCCGGACGCGCGACAGGCCGCGACTGCGGCCCGCCGCATATGCGGCGCGCCCGCATCGTGCGCTCCGCGCGCGTCCCGCGCGACGGCACCGGCCGTAGGCCGGCTGCCGTGAGCGACAAGTAGCTAGGGCGTTTCCGTGTGAAACGGATACGCCCTAGCCCGCGGCCGCCCGCCTACATCCTGACGGCACCGGTTTCCGTCGCCTTGAGATCGAGCGCCGCGGCGAGCAGCGCCTGGGTGTAGTCGGTCTCCGGCCGCTCGAAGATCGCCTCGGTCGGCCCTGTCTCCACCACGACGCCGTCGCGCAGCACGATCACCTCGTGGCAGAGCGCGCGCACGACCTTGAGGTCGTGGCTGATGAAGAGGTAGGCGAGGCGGTGCCGGGCCTGGAGGTCGCGCAGCAGGTCGATGATCTGGGCCTGCACCGACATGTCGAGCGCGGACGTGGGCTCGTCCAGCACCACCAGGCGGGGCTTCAGCACCAGCGCGCGGGCGATGGCGATGCGCTGGCGCTGGCCGCCTGAGAACTCGTGCGGGTAGCGGTCCTGCATCGCGGGCTCGAGCCCGACTTCCTCCAGCACCGCCTCCACCGGGTCGTCCGCGCCGTCGGCGTCATGGAGCTGGTGGACCCTGAGCCCCTCCTCGATGATCTGGCGCACGGTCATGCGCGGGCTGAGCGAGCCGAAGGGGTCCTGGAAGACGATCTGCATGCGTCGCCTGAGCGGGCGCATGCGCTTGAAGGTGAGCCCCTGGATCGGGCGCTCCTCGAAGCTGATGGGGCCGGCGCTCGAGATCAGGCGCAGCAGGGCGAGTGCGAGCGTGGTCTTGCCCGAGCCGCTCTCGCCTACGACGCCGACGGTCTGCCCCTCGCGGATCGAGAGGGTGACGCCGTCCACCGCCTTCACGTGGCCGACGGTGCGGCGGATGATGCCGGCCTTGATCGGGAAGTGGATCCTGAGGTCGTCGCAGGCGACGACTTCCTCCGCGGCACCCCCCACCGCGAGCGGCACGCCCTTGGGCTCGGCCGCGATCAGCGCCTTCGTGTAGGCGTGGGCGGGCCTCTCGAAGATCTGCTTGCACGCGCCCGCCTCGACGATGGCGCCGTCCCGCATCACGCAGACCCGGTCGGCGATGTGGCGGACGATGGAAAGGTCGTGGGTGATCAGCAGCATCGCCATGCCGAGGCGCTGCTGCAGCTCGCCCAGCAGCTTCAGGATCTGCGCCTGCACGGTGACGTCGAGCGCGGTTGTGGGCTCGTCGGCGATCAGCAGGTCCGGCTCGCAGGCGAGCGCCATGGCGATCATCACCCGCTGGCGCTGCCCGCCCGAGAGCTCGTGCGGGAAGGCCTTGAGCCGCTTCGCCGTCTCGCCCAGCGCCACCATCTCGAGCAGTTCCTGGGCGCGGATGAGCGCCTGGCGCCTGGGCAGGCCCCGGTGCAGCGTCAGCACCTCGGCCACCTGGCGGCCGATGGTGTGGAGCGGATTGAGCGAGGTCATCGGTTCCTGGAAGATCATCGAGATGCGGTTGCCGCGGATATGGCGCAGCCTGCGCGCGGACGCGCCGATCACGTCTGTGTCGTCCACCTCGATGGAACCGCTCGGGTGCGAGGCGACGGGATAGGGCAGGAGCTGGAGGATCGAGAGCGCGGTCACCGACTTGCCGGAACCGCTCTCGCCTACCAGCGCCATGGTCGCGCCCCGTTCGATGTCGAAGGAGACGCCGGAGACCGCGCGCACGGTCTCGCCGGCGCTGGTGAAGTCCACCGAGAGGTCGCGGATGCGGACCAGCGCGCTCATGCGCCCCCTCAGCGCCCCACCAGCTTGCGCGGGTCGAAGGCATCGCGCACCGCTTCCCCGATGAAGATCAGCAGGCTCAGCATGAAGGCGAGGACCACGAAGCTGACGATGCCGAGCCACGGCGCCTGCAGGTTCGCCTTGCCCTGGCGCAGCAGCTCGCCGAGCGAGGGCTCGCCCGGCGGCAGGCCGAAGCCGAGGAAGTCGAGCGAGGTGAGCGAGGTGATCGAGCCCACCAGGATGAAGGGCAGGAAGGTCACCGCCGAGACCATCGCGTTGGGCAGGCCGTGGCGGAAGATGATGGCGATGTTGCCGACGCCGAGCGCGCGCGCCGCGCGGATGTAGTCGAAGTTGCGCACCCGCAGGAACTCGGCCCGCACCACCCCCACCAATGCCATCCAGCTGAAAAGCAGCAGGATCACCAGCAGGACCCAGAAGTTGGGCTCGATGATGCTGGAGAGGATGATCAGGATGAAGAGCTGCGGCAGTCCCGACCAGACCTCGATGAAGCGCTGGAAGACGAGGTCGATCCAGCCGCCGAAGAAGCCCTGCACCGCGGCCGCGGCGATGCCGATGACCGAGGCGGCCACCGTGAGCACGAGCCCGAAGAGCACCGAGAGGCGGAAGCCGTAGATCACGCGCGCGAGCACGTCGCGCCCCTGGTCGTCGGTGCCGAGCCAGTTGTCGGCGGAGGGCGGGGCAGGTGCGGGCACCGGCAGGTCGTAGTTGATGGTGCGGTAGCTGTAGGGGATCAGCGGCCACACCATCCACCCCTTGTCGGCGATCAGCTCGGCGACGAAGGGGTCGCGGTAGTCCGCCTCGGTCTCGAAGTCGCCGCCGAACTCGGTCTCGGCGTAGCTGAAGAAGACGGGGAAGTAGAGGTCGCCGTCGTAGCGCATGACGATCGGCTTGTCGTTGGCGATGAACTCCGCGAAGAGCGTGAGCAGCAAGAGCGCGAGGAAGATCCAGAACGAGATGTAGCCGCGCCGGTTGGCGCGGAAGTTGTAGAAGCGCCGTCGCGTGATGGGTGAGAGCGCCATCGTTCAGACCTCCCGCGTCTCGAAGTCGATGCGGGGGTCGATGATCACGTACATGAGGTCGCCGATCAGGTTCACCACGAGGCCGATCAGCGTGAAGAAGAAGAGCGTGCCGAAGATGATCGGGTAGTCCCGCTTGAGCAGCGATTCGAAGCCGAGCAGGCCGAGCCCGTCGAGCGAGAAGATCACCTCGATCAGCAGCACGCCGGTGAAAAGAATGCCGATGAAGGCGCCGGGCAGGCCCGCGATGACGATCAGCATCGCGTTGCGGAAGACGTGACCGTAGAGCACGCGGCGTTCGGTCAAGCCCTTGGCGCGCGCGGTGATGACGTAATGCTGGCCGATCTGGTCGAGGAAGGAGTTCTTGGTCAGCATCGTGGTGGTGGCGAAGCCGCTCACCGCCATCGCCAGGATCGGCAGGGCCAGGTGCCAGAAATAATCCTCGATCTGGCCGAGCAGGGAGAGCTCGCCGAAGTCGTTGGAGACAAGTCCACGCAGAGGGAACCAGTCCACGTAGCTGCCGCCGGCGAAGAGCACGATCAGGAGGATCGCGAAGATGAAATTGGGGATCGCGTAGCCGACGATGATGACGCCGCTGGTCCAGACGTCGAAGCGCTCGCCGTCGCGCACCGCCTTGGCGATGCCGAGCGGGATCGAGATCAGATAGGCCAGCAGCGTGGTCCAGAGCCCGAGCGAGATGGAGACCGGCAGCTTGTCGAGCACGAGGTCCACTACGCGGTCGTCGCGAAAGAAGCTGGAGCCGAAGTCGAAGCGGACGTACTGGCCCATCATGTGGAGGAAGCGCTCGAGCGGCGGCTTGTCGAAGCCGTACTCCTTCTCCAGCCGCTCGATCAGTTCGGGGTCGAGGCCGCGCGCGCCGCGGTACTTGCTGGTGGCGGCGCGCTCCGAGACGTCGAACTGGCCGGCCTGGCCCACCTCGCCGGGGCCCGCGCCGGAGACGCGCGCCGTGGCACCCACCGCAGACCCGGTGAGCTCGGCGATGGCCTGCTCAACCGGCCCGCCGGGCGCGATCTGGATGATCGCGAAGTTGATCACCATGATCGCGAAGAGCGTCGGGATGATCAGCAGCAGGCGGCGGACGATGTAGGCGAACATGGTCCTCGCGGCGCGTGCGGTGCCAGAAGGTGCCCGGGCTCTCCCCTAGCCCGGAACGCTCACGCGACCGACCAGCCGGGCGGATCGCACCGCGGTTCCCGTTCCCAGCGTTGCGGCCGGTGGGCGCCCCTCCCTCACGCCGCGCCTTCGCGCCAGGCCTTCAAGGCAGCGTCCTTCTCGCGGTCGACCCACCACGTATCGACCACGCCGCGCGCGTAGCGCGGTTTGAGAGCGGGCCGGTCGAACTTGTTCCAGTATACAAGATGATGTGCCCCCTTGTACCACTGGGGGATCATGTAGTGACCCCACAGCAGCACGCGATCGAGCGCGCGGGCCGCGGCGATCAGGGACTCGCGGTCGGTCGCGGCCGTGACCGCACCGATCAGGGCGTCCACGACCGGGTCCTTGATCCCGGCCATGTTGAACGAGCCCACCCGGTCGGCGGTGGCGCTGCCGAAAAAGACGTTGAGCTCGGCGCCGGGCGAGAGGCTGAAGGAGAAGCGCAGCGTCGTGACCTCGAAGTCGTGCGTCTTGAGGCGCTCCTCGTACTGCGCCCCGTCGACGAGGCGAAGCGTCGCCGCGATGCCGAGCCGCTCGAGGCTGCGGGCGAAGGCGGCGTAGATGCGCTCGAAGGTCGGCGCGAAATAGAGGAACTCGACGGTCATCGGCTCGCCGGTCGCCGCGTTGACCAGCGTGCCGTCGCGGGTGACCCAGCCGGCCTCCTCAAGCATGGCGCGCGCGGTGCGCAGGTTGCGCCGGTTGTTGCCCGAGCCGTCGGTGGCGGGCGGCACGAAGGCCTTGGTGAAGACCTCCTCGGGCACGGCGCTCCGGTGGGGCTCGAGCAAGGCGAGCTCCGCCTCCGAGGGCAGGCCGCGCGCGGCCAGCTCCGAGTTCTCGAAGTAGGAGGCCATGCGGTCGTAGAGGCCGTAGAACTGGTTCTTGTTGAGCCACTCGAAGTCGAAGACGTAGGACAGCGCTTCGCGCACGCGGCGGTCCTGGAACTTCGGCAGCCGCGTGTTGAGGAAGAAGGCCTGCACGCCGGAGGGCGTGTTGTCCTTCAGCACGTCCTTGACGAGCCACCCTTCGTCGACCGCGGCGATGTCGTAGCCGGTGACCCAGACCTTGGACGTGAACTCCTCGTGGAAGTCGAACTCGCCGGCCTTGAGCGCCTCCACCAGCACGGTGCGGTCGCGGTAGTAGTCGTAGAGGATGGTGTCGAAGTTGAAGCGGCCGACATTGAGCGGGAGCGCCGCCCCCCAGTACTCCGCGACGCGTTCGTAAGAGATCGAGCGGCCCGGATCGACCCTGCCGATGCGATAGGGGCCGGAGCCGAGCGGCAGCTCCATGGTCGTCTCGCCGAATTCGCGGTCCCTGAAATAGGCCTCCGAGACGATGGCCATGCCGCCGACGATCAGCGGCAGCTTGCGGTTGTCGGGGTCGGCGAGATGGAAGGTGACGTCGTGGTCGCCCGCGGTCTCGACCCGCTCTACGCCGGCGAGCTCGGTGGCGAAGTTGGGATGACCCTCGGTGGTGAGGATCTCGAACGAGAACGCCACGTCGGCGGCGGTGAGAGGGGTGCCGTCGTGCCAGCGCGCTTCCGGCCTGAGGAGAAAGCGCACCCGGCGCCGGTCTGCCGCCAGGGAGACCTCGCCGGCGACCAGCCCGTAGGCCGCGTCCGCCTCGTCGGCCGATGCCTCGAGCAGAGTCTCGAAGGGGAGCCCCGCACCCGCGGCGCTGTCGCCCTTCAGCGTGAAGGGATTGACGGTGCTGAAGGAGTCGATGGCGCCCAGGTGCAGCAGGCCGCCCTTGGGCGCATTTGGCTCGACGTAGTCGTAATGGGCGAAGTCGGGGCCGTACTTCAGGTCGCCGAAGAGGGAGAGGCCGTGAGCGGCGTTGTGCGCGTCCGCCGACGCCCGTCCGCCGAGGGGAACGAGCTGCGCCAGCGACGACGCGGCGGCGCACGTCGAGGCCTGAACGAAGCGTCGTCTGCTGAGTCTCATCGATTCGTCTCCCCCCGGCCGCGGCGCTAGGTCCCCGTGCCTCGCGTGTGCCGCTGGCGGGCACCTTCCGGCCAGTCCCCTTGGGCATAGCATATGCGGCCGATTCGGGTAGCGGTCGAGTCACAACATCGTGTCGGCGGGCCGGCCGACCCTCTTTGTCGGTGGCTGGACTCGCGGCGCCCGCGCGTCATACTCGGGCCATGGGGCGCTATCCGACCAGCGGCGGCCCGATCGCGCGCCGGGTGCCCGAGGGCGACGACCGGGCGCGCCTCGTCTGCGACGCGTGCGGTTTCATCCGCTACGAGAACCCCAAGATCGTGGTCGGCTCGGTCGCGACCTGGGAGGGGCGCATCCTGCTCTGCCGCCGGGCGATCGAGCCGCAGGCCGGCTTCTGGACCCTGCCGGCGGGCTTCCTCGAGATGAAGGAGGACCCGGAGCAGGGCGCGCGCCGGGAGGCGGAGGAGGAAGCCTGCGCCGAGCTCGCGATCGAGGCGCTGCTCGCGATCTACACCATCCCGCGCATCAGCCTGGTGCAGCTCATGTACCGGGCGCGCCTGGTGCGGCCCGAGGTCGCGCCGGGGACCGAGAGCCTGGAGGTCGCGCTCTTCGAGCCCAAAGAGATTCCGTGGGACGACCTCGCCTTCCCCTCGGTCACCTGGGCCTTGCGCCACCACGCCGAGGCGCCCGAGGGCCGCGACTTCGCGCCCTTCACCAATCCCGACGGCGACGTCGGCAACTACCGGCCCGGAATCGCCGCGCGGCGCTAGCGCACCGTCCGGGCGGGCGGAACCGCTTTCGGTTGCCGCATGCTTCCTGCCTTGAATGTAGTGCGGTCCCGGAAACCCCCGCCTCACCCGCGGTCTCGGGACTCCAGGATCACGCCGGGGTTGAGAATGCCCTTGGGGTCCAGCGCCGTCTTCAACGTGCGCATCAGCGCGATCTCCTCGGGCGAGCGCGCGAGCGGGAGGTAGGCGCGCTTCATCACGCCGATGCCGTGCTCGGCGCTGATGCTGCCTGCGTGCCCGTGCACGGCGCCGTAGATCGCCTCGGCCAGGCCGTCCTCCATGGCGCGGAAGTCGGCGTCGGCGAGCCCCGGCTCCTGCGCCATGTTGACGTGGACATTGCCGTCGCCGAGGTGGCCGAAGAGCACCGCGCGCACGCCCGCGAAGCCCTCGGCCAGCGCCTCCATCTCGCCGAGGAAGGCGGGGATCACGCCGGGCGGTACCGTCACGTCGAACTTGTGGGTCAGCCCCCGCCGGCTCACCGTCTCGGTCGGCGCCTCGCGCACACGCCAGATCGCCCCGGCCTGCGCCTCGGAGCCGGCCACCACGGCGTCCTCGATCAAGCCGTCGGCGAGCAGGCTTTCGAGCCCTGCGGTGAAGGCCTCGCCCGCGGCCTCGCCCGCCGCCGACTCCTCCTCGATCACGACGACGCTCGCGTGCTCGCCCGCGAGCGGGATGCGGAGCGCAGGGTCCGCCTCGCGCACGTAGCGCACCGTTTCGCCGTCCACGAACTCCAGCGACGAGAGGCGGGGGAAGCGGGCGCGGGCCGCCTGCAGCAGGCGGGGCAGGTCATCGCGGCTGCCGAGCCCTGCGAGCGCGGTCTGGAACGCTTCCGGCATCGGCTGCACCTGGAGCACGGCGCGGGTGATGACGCCGAGCGTGCCCTCGGAGCCGATGAAGACCTGCTTCAGGTCGAGGCCGGTGTTGTTCTTCTTCAGCAGGTTGAGGCCGCTCACCACGGTGCCGTCGGCGAGCACCACCTCCAGCCCGCGCACCTGCTCGCGCATGTGGCCGTAGCGCAGCACCTTGATGCCGCCGGCGTTGGTGGCGATCATCCCGCCGATCCGGCAGGAGCCGCGCGCGCCGAGGTCCACCGGCATGTCGCAGCCGCGTTCGGCGAGGTAGGCCTGCAGCGTCTCCAGCACGACGCCGGCCTGGACCCGCACGGTGGCCGAGGCCGCGTCGAAGGCCTCGATGGCGCCCATCCGCTCGACGCTGAGCACCACCTCGCCCGCGCGCGGCACGGAGCCCCCCACCATCCCGGTGTTGCCGGCCTGGGGCACCACGGGCACGTCGAGTTCCGTGCAAGCGGCCAGCACGGCGGAGACCTCCCCGGTCGAGCGAGGCCGCACCACGAGGGGCGCGTGGCCGACGTACTTCCCGATCCAGTCCCTGGCGTAGCGGGCCGTGTCGGCCGGGTCGTCAAGCCAGAGCCCCGGGTCGCCGAGCCTGGCGCGGAGTCTCTCATGGGGTGCCGTCATCGTGCACTCCGTTCGGCAGGGGTGCGGTTTTGCGGCACTATGCGGTCCACGTCAAACGCCGGGGACGGAGCGCGCGTGATGGGCGTCAGGGTGCTGTTTCTCGACTACGACGGCGTGATCGCCGACAGCATGGCGGCGAAGATCGCCGCGCTCGCCGACGCCTTCGCCCCCTACAGCGCGGATCGCGCCGCCGTCGGCGAAGGCTTCCGCCGCCACGCAGGCAGCGGGCGGGAGCTGATATTCGACCGCATCTACGAGGATCTGACAGGCGAGGCGTTGGGCGAGCCCGACCGCGCGCGCATCGTCGGCGCCTTTCTCGCGCGCATCGACGCCATCAACGACGCCGTCGGGCTCTTCCCCGGCGTCCGCGCCTTCATCGAGGCGCAGGCGGCGAAGCGCCTCGTCGCCGTGGTGACCGGCGTGCCGCAGGAGGAGGCGGAGCGGCAGCTCGCCCGCTTCGGCCTCGCGCCCTTCCTCGCCTCGGTCCACGGCGCGACGCGGGAGACGCCCAAGCACGTCCACATGGGCCGCGTCCTCGAGGCCCGCGCCGTCGCGCCGGCCGATGCGCTCTTCGTCGGCGATTCCCAGGCCGACATGCGCGAGGCGGCGCTGGCCGGCGTCCCCTTCGTCGGCATCGGCACACCGGATTTCTTCGCCACTGGCGCGCCCGTGGCCGTCTTCCCCTGCCTGCCGGACCTCGCGCCCCTGCTGGACGGCTAGATCGGCACGGCGGTGCCGGTGCGGGGCGCGGTCAGGAAATCAAGGTCGCAGCCGCGGTCGGCCTGCTCCACGTGGGCGAGGTGGAGCGCGAGATAGCCGCGCCCGGCGCCCTCGGGCGGCGGCGGTGGACGCCACGCGGCCCGGCGCGCATCGAGCGTCGCCTGGCTCACCTCCAGCGTCAGCGCGCGCGACGCCACGTCCAGCGCGATGCGGTCGCCGTTCTCCACCAGCGCCAGCGGCCCGCCGATCGCGGCCTCGGGCGCCGCGTGGAGCACGATGGTGCCGAAGGCGGTCCCGCTCATGCGCGCATCCGAAATGCGCACCATGTCGGTGACGCCCTGGGTCGCGAGCTTCTTCGGGATCGGGATGTAGCCGGCCTCTGGCATCCCAGGCGCGCCCCTGGGCCCGGCGTTCCGCAGCACCAGCACGTCGTCGGGCGTCACGTCCAGCGCCGGGTCGTCGATCCGCGCCGTGAGGTCGGCGAGCGAGTCGAACACCACCGCGCGCCCGTTGTGGGAGCAGAGCGCAGGCGTCGCCGCCGACTGCTTGATGATGGCGCCGTCGGGCGCGAGGTTGCCGCGCAACACGGCGATGCCGCCCTCCGGGTAGATCGGCTCGTCCGCTTCGCGCACCACGTCCTGCGGCCAGGGTTCGGGCGCGGCGGCGATCTCGTCCCCCAGCGTCCGCCCGGTCACGGTGAGGCAGTCGAGGTCCAGCGCCGGCACGAGCGCGCGCAGCACCGGCATGAGCCCGCCGGCCTTGTTCAGGTCCTCCATGTAATGCCGGCCCGAGGGCTTGAGGTCGAGAAGCACCGGGGTCTCGCGGCTGAGGCGGTCGAGGCGTTCGAGGTCGAGGGCGAAGCCGCAGCGCCCGGCGATCGCCGCGAGGTGGATCACCGCGTTGGTCGAGCCGCCCACCGCCAACAGCACGCGGAGCGCGTTGGTGAAGGCGGCGGGCGTGAGGATGCGCTCCGGTATCAACCCCTCGGCCGCGAGCGCCACGGCGCGCGCCCCGGTCTCGCGGGCTGCGCGCATGCGGTCGGCGAGCACGGCGGGGATCGTAGCGCTTCCGGGGAGCATCATGCCGAGCGCCTCGGCCGCGCAGGCCATGGTGCTGGCGGTGCCCATCACCATGCAGGTGCCGGCCGACGGCATCAGGCGGCCGCCGACCTCGGCGATCTCGTCCTCGTCCACGCGGCCGCCCCGGCGCGCGCCCCAGTAGCGCCGGCAGTCGGTGCAGGCGCCGAGGCGCTCGCCCCGGTGGCTCCCGGTCAGCATCGGCCCGGTGACGAGCTGGATCGCGGGGGTGCCCGCGCTGGCGGCCGCCATGAGCTGGGCCGGCACGGTCTTGTCGCAGCCGCCGATCAGCACCACCGCGTCGATGGGGTGGGCGCGGATCATCTCCTCCGTGTCCATCGCCATGAGGTTGCGGAAGAGCATGGTGGTCGGGTGCATGAAGGGTTCGCCCAGCGAGATGGTGGGGAAGGCCAGGGGAAGCCCGCCGGCGGCCACCACGCCGCGCGAGACCGCATCGATCAGGGCCGGCACCGTGCCGTGGCAGCTCACCAGCCCGCTGCCCGTGTCGGCGATGCCGATCACCGGGCGGTCGAGCTCCGCCTCGGTGTAGCCCATGGACTTGGCGAAGGCCTTGCGCAGGAAGAGCGAGAAGCCGGGATCGCCGTAGTCGGTGAGCCTGCGCCGGAGTCCCTTGGGCCTGTCGGTCATGCGCGTCTCCGTCGCAGGTCCGTGGTGGCGCCGCCCCTCACTCGGGCACGAGCCCGCAGCTCACGCCGCCGTCGATGGTGAGCGCGATGCCGGTGACCCAGCGCGCCTCGTCCGAGGCGAGGTAGACGAAGCCCGCGGCGATGTCGGCGGGCTCGCCCACGCCGAGCGGATGCAGCCGCGCGAGGCGCGCCTTGAAGGCGTCCGGGTCGTCGAGCTGGGAGAGGTGATAGTCCACCATCGGCGTCTGCACCCAGCCGGGGCAGACGCAGTTGACGCGGATCCGGTCCCTGGCGCCGTCGAGCGCGAGGCACTTCGTCATCGTCACCGCCGCGCCCTTGGAGGTGGCATAGGCGACCTGCCCCGGCGTGCCGATGAGGCCGGCGACCGACGCGGTGTTCAGGATCACGCCGCCGCCCCGCTCGCGCATGTGGCTCCAGACCGCCCTCGCGCCGCGGTAGATGCTGGTGACGTTCACGTCCATCTGGCGGTCCCAGTCGGCGCGCTCGATCTCGTCGATACCGCCGATCACCGCCTGGCCGGCGTTGTTGACGAGGATGTCGACGTGGCCGAGGGCCTCGATCGCGGCCTGGACCATGCCGGCCACGTCGTCGTCGCTCGTCACGTCCGCCTCGATGGCGACGGCGTTGCCGCCCCTGGCCTCGATGGCGCGCACGGTGGCGACGTTGTCGTCGGCGCTGAGCCCGGCGCAGGCCACGGCCGCGCCCTCGCTGGCGAAGCGCAGCGCCGTGGCCCGGCCGATGCCCGAGCCCGCGCCGGTGACGATCGCCGTCTTGCCCTGCAGCCTCATGCCGGTCTCGTGCGCCCCCGCCCTGCGATGCCCGCCGCAGCTTAGCCCGGCATCCTGCGGCCCGCGAGGGTTGACACCGGACCGCGCCAGCCGATAGGCCGGGCCCCGCAGGGAGAGAGGGCGATGAGGCTCGAAGGCAAGCACGCGATCGTCACCGGCGGCGGGCGCGGCATCGGCCGCGAGATCGGCCGCCGCTTCGCCGCCGAGGGCTGTCGTGTGCTGCTCGCCGACATTGACGGAGAGCGCGCAGAGGCCGCGGCGGCGGAGATCGGTACCGGCGGCGTCCACGCCTGCACCGCCGATGTCGGCCTGCCCGAGGGCGTCCGGCACCTGTTCGAGACCGCGCGAGCGTGCTTCGGCGGGCGCCTCGACATCCTCATCAACAACGCCGGCATCGCCCATCACGGTGCCTTCCTCGACCTCACGCTCGAGGACTGGGAGCGCGTGCTGCGCAACAACCTCACCAGCGCCTTCCTCTGCGCGCAGGCGGCGGCGCGCATCATGGCCGCCCAGGGCGGCGGTCGGATCGTGAACATCGGCTCGATCTCGGGCCAGCGCGGCAGCTACGGGCGCACCGCCTACGGTGTGACCAAGGCGGGCATCCACCAGATGACGCGGATCATGGCGGTCGAGCTCGGCCCACGCGGCATCGCCGTCAACGCCATCGCGCCGGGCCCCATCGACACCGGCATCACCAGCATGGGGCCGGATCAGGAGCGCCGCTACCTGGAGCGGATTCCGCTCGGGCGCTTCGGCCTCGCCCCCGACGTCGCCGGCGCCGCCCTCTTCCTCGCCAGCGACGAGGCCGGCTACCTGACGGGAAGCGTGGTGAACGTCGACGGCGGCTTCGATGCCGCAGGCCTGATCTTCAGCTACACTGAGCTCACCACGGTCAAGAGCGACGTGCGCGACCCCTCCAGGAGCGACTGAGCCCATGCACGTGAACGGATGCGAGGCCCTCGTCACCGGCGCCGCCGGCGGCATCGGCGCCCACCTTGTGGCTGCGCTGGCGGCGCACGGCGCGCGGCGCATTCATGCCGCCGATCTGCCGGCGGCGCTCGCGGTGGCGGCCTTTCCGGATGATGCGGGTATCGAGCCGCTGCCGCTCGACGTGGCCGACGAGGCGGCGGTCGGCCGCGCCGCGGCGCGCTGCGACGGCGTTACCCTGGTGGTCAACAACGCCGCGATCATTGCCTGGGAGGGCATGATGGGCGCGCCCCGGCTCGACGCCGCGCGCGCCCAGTTCGAGGTCAACTTCTGGGGCTACCTCCACGTCGCGCGGGCCTTCGCTCCCGTGTTGGCCGCGAACGGCGGCGGCACGCTGGTCAGCGTGCTCTCGGAGGTGGCGCGGGTGAACGCGCCCTTCTGCGGCGCATACTCGGCCAGCAAGGCTGCGGCCTGGTCCGCAACCCAGTGCATGCGGGCCGAGCTCGCCGCCCGGGGCACCCATGTGCTGGCGGTCTTCCCGAGCTCCACCGACACGCCCATGGTCGCGGGCTTCGGCGGCGAGAAACAGCCGCCCGAGGCGGTCGCCGAAGGGATCGTGGACGCGCTGGAGCAGGGTCTGGAGGACATCTGCATCGGCGCGCACTCGCTCCAGACCGAGGCGCTGATGCGCACGGACCCCAAGGCGGCCGAGCGCGAGTTCGGCGCGCTGCTCCCCGGCGCCGCCGACATACCGGACTAGGGGCCCTGGCCTAAAGCACCAGCGCGGCGCGGTGGCCGTCGTGGATGGCGGAGGCCGCGTCGCGCGGCAGCAGGCAGTCGCCGACGAATGTGACGGGAATCCCGGCCTTCTTCAGTTCCGCCGCGAGCCCGCCACGTGCGATGCGGGGCGTGGCGTAGGTCAGCAGCGCCACGTCCTTGATCGCCGTCTCGGCGCCGGTGATGACATGGCGGCAGGCGACGCGCTCGCCTTCGCGCGCGACCGGCTCGGTGAGGCGGCGCACGTCGATGCCGAGCTGCGCGAGGCGGCGCTCCACTCCCATGCGCGACATCAGGTTGACGAAGCGGGCGTTCTCCGCCGCCGGAGTCAGCAGCACCACGCGGGCGAAGCGCTCGGCCAGGAGCTCGACCGCGCCGTACACCGCGGGCGTCTGGTCCATGTCGAGCAGCACCGCCGTGCCCGGCGACCGACCGGGCTCACCCTCGACCAGGGCGGCGACGGCGCTCCGCAGGTCGACCGCCTCGGCGTCCTCCGCCAGCGCCGGCGGCCGGCGCATCTCCGAGCCGGTGGCGAGGATCACGGCATCCGGGTCGCAGGCCAGCACCGTCTCGACGCTCGCGGCCTCGCCGAAGCGAAACGCGGCGCCCGCCTCGGTCGCCTGTCGCTGCTGGAACCGGGCGGTCTGCGACACCTCCGCGCGGCCGGGCAGGCGGGCCTCCAGCCGGGCCGCGCCGCCAGCTTGCGCGCTCGCGGAGAAAAGGGTGACCGCATGGCCGCGCGCGGCCGCGACCCATGTTGCCTCCAGCCCGGCGAGGCCGGCGCCGACCACCACGACGCACTTGCGTTCGCGCGCCGGCGGGGGTTGCCAGCCGCTCTCGCCGGCGTTGCCGAGCATGGGATTCTGGAAGCAGCGGATGGGCTTGCCGGCGTGAATCTCACCCCAGCAGTAGTTGCAGAAGGTGCAGGCGCGGATCGCGTCGGTGCGGCGGGCGCGCGTCTTGCGTGGCCAGTCGGCGTCCGATATCAGGAGCCGGCTGAAGCCGATCATGTCGCAGGCGCCTTCGGCCAGCGCCGCCTCGGCCGCGTCCGCCGATTCGATGCGGCCGAGACCGATCACCGGAAGCCCGCCGGCCGCGGCGCGCAGCCGCCGGTGCAGCGGCAGGAAGGGCCGCGGCGGGTAGTGCATGTCCGGCAGATGGGTATCGAAATCGAGACCGAAGGCGCCCTGGCTGAAGGAGAGGTAGTCGAGCACGCCTTCGGCCGCAGCGGCGGCGGCGATCCGCTCCGCCTCGTCGGGGTCGATGCCGCCCGGCACGCGCTCGTCTGCCGGCAGCTTGATGCCCACGATGAAGTCGTCCCCGCAGGCGGCGCGCACCGCGGCCATCGCCTCGCGCAGGAAGCGCAGGCGGCCCTCGAGGCTGCCGCCGTAGCCGTCGGTACGGTCGTTGCAGGCGGGCGAGAGGAACTGTGCGATCAGGTAGCCGTGCGCGCCGTGCAGCTCGACGCCGCTGAAGCCCGCGCGCTTCAGCCGCTCCGCGCTCTCGGCATAGCCCGCGACGATGCCCGGGATCTCGTCCTCGGCGAGCGGCCGGGCGCTGTTCCAGTAGAGCGCCTCGGGCTGCGCGGAGGCGCTGCGCGGGACCGAATCGAGGCCCCAGAGCTGCTGGCGGCCGATGTGGCCGAGCTGGCCGACGAGCCGGCAGCCGTGGCGCTCGACCGCCTCGGCCCAGCGCGCGAGACCGCCGAGGTTGCCCTCGTCGTGCAGGCTCACCAGGATCGGCGCGCCGCTGCTGCTGGGATGCACGTTCATGAGCTCGGTCACGATCATCGCGGCCCCGCCCTCGGCGCGCGCGGCGTGATAGGCGATGAGCCGGTCGGTCACGGCGCGGTCGCGGCCGAGCCCGGTGACGGTGGCGGCATGCACGATGCGGTTGCGCAGCGTGCGGCCGCCCACTGCGATGGGGCTGAAGAGCGTGTCGAAGGCCATGGCGCTCACCGTCGTCAAGGCTGGGGGCGGCGCAGTCTAGGGCCGCCTCGACGCAGGAGGAAGGATGGCGGACGAGCATGATTTCGTCGTGATCGGCGGCGGCACCGCCGGCTGCGTGCTGGCCAACCGGCTCTCGGCCGATCCCGCGAACAGCGTCGCGCTGCTGGAGGCCGGCGGCGAGGCGCGCCATCCCTTCATCCACATCCCGCTGATGGCGGGCCTCGTCTACTTCATGCGCTCGATCAACTGGGGCTACGAGACCGAGCCCGAACCCCACCTCGACGGGCGCCGCATCCCCTGGCCGCGCGGCAAGGTGCTGGGCGGCACCTCGGCGATCAACGGCATGATGTACATGCGCGGCAACCGCCGGGACTACGACGGCTGGCGCCAGCTCGGGCTCGAGGGCTGGGACTACGCGAGCGTGCTGCCCTACTTCAAGCGGGCCGAAGGGCACGGCTCGCGTCGCGACGCGTTTCACGGCAGCGACGGTCCGCTCCGCGTCAACCGCGCGCAGTCGAAGAACCCCCTCTACGGGGTCTTTCTCGAGGCCTGCGAGGCCCTCGGCATGGCCCGCAACGACGACTTCAACGGCGCCGAGCAGGAAGGAGTCGGTCGCCAGGACTTCTGCATCGACCGGGGCAGGCGCGTGAACACCGGCCACGCCTTCATCCTGCCGGTGCGTGAACGTCCCAACCTGCGCGTCGTGCTCCGCGCCCAGGCCGAGCGGCTGCTCTTCGAGGGCCGGCGCTGCGTCGGCGTGGCTTACCGCGAACGCGGGCGGCGGCGCGACATCCGCGCCCGGCGCGAGGTGATCCTCTGTGCCGGCACCATCAACTCGCCGCAGCTGCTGCAGCTCTCCGGCATCGGTGCGCCCGAGCACCTCCGCTCCCTCGGCATCGAGGTGGTGGTGGAGAGCCCGGACGTCGGGCGCAACCTGCAGGACCACGCGGGCGTCTACGTGCAGTACGCGTGCACCCAGCCGGTGGCGCTCTACGGCCTGCTGCGGCCCGACCGCGCGGCGCTGGCGTGCATGCGGGCCTACCTCTTCGGCACCGGCCCCGGCACCTCGATCGCGCTGGAGGCCGGCGGCTTCGGGCGGTCCCGCGAGGGGCTCGACGCGCCGGACCTGCAGATCACCTTCATCCCCGGCCTCACGCTGGACGTGACGCGGGCGAGGCAGGGCCGCCACGGCTTCCTCACCCACTGCTACCAGCTCAGGCCCGAGAGCCGGGGCGAGATCCGTATCGCCGCCGCCGATGCGCGCACTTCGCCGGCGATCCACGCCAAAACGCTCAGCGCCGAGACCGATCGCCGGGTGATGCGGGACGCGGTTCGCCTCGCGCGCCGGATCATGGCGCAGGCGCCCTTTGACCCCTACCGGGGCGCGGAGATCGCGCCGGGCGAGGACGCGCAGGCGGACGACGTGATCGACGCCTGGATCAGGGCGAACCTCACCACCGTCTGGCACCCCGTCGGCACCTGCCGCATGGGCGCGGACGAGAGGGCCGTGGTGGACGCCCAACTCCGCCTGCGCGGTGCCGACGGGCTCCGCGTCGTCGACGCCTCGGTCATGCCGCTCATCACCAGCAGCAACACCGCAGCGCCCACCGTGATGATCGCGGAGAAGGCAGCCGACATGATCCTGGGCAAGGCGCCGCTGCCGGCCGGGTGTACGTCGAGATTGTGAGATTTGAACGAAGTGTGTGGTCTGCGGTCGTTTTCGGGTATTGTTCTGACAGTGTATTCGGCTGTCAGAACGGAGGCCCCGATGACACCGCTCCCCGAGTTGTCCGAACTCGGCCTCAGG
>JAJDXK010000134.1 GCA_022823305.1 Alphaproteobacteria bacterium | reverse complement strand
TGCGGTGCCGCCCGGACCATCCCCCACCTCCCCCCGGCCCACCCCGCCCCCAGGGGCGGAGAGGGAGAGCACGCCGGCGCGGCCACGTTCCCCCCCCGCCTTCGGGGGTGGGGGACAGGGGGAGGTGGGAGCCGTTCGGATCAGCGTGACCCGGTAAGGTCGAAAACTGCTCTAGAACGAGGCCAGCGCCACCTCGACCGCGCCGAGCGCGCCGAAGTCGGCCGTCACGTGCTTCGCGTGCCTGATCGGCGCCGGCACGATGCAGGTGCCGGTGATGACCGTGTCGCCGGCGGCGAGCGGCACGCCGTGGCGCACGCGGTCGTTGGCGAGCCAGGTGAGCGCGAGACGCGGATCGCCCAGGGCGTTGGCGCCGGTGCCGGTCGCGGCCTCCTCGCCGTCGATGGTGACGACGACCGGATGGGCGGGGAGGTCCACGTCGCGCCACGCCGCCGGCGCCTCCGGCCCGAGCACGCAGTACTCCGTGCAGCCGTTGTCGGCGATGAGCTGGGCCGCGCCGACGACGGTGAAGTCCCTGAAGCGCGAGTCCGGAATCTCGATGGCGGGATGCAGCGCCGCCACCGCGTCCATCACGGCGTCCACGCCGTAGTCGCCGTCGCCGCCCGGCAGGTCCTCGCCCAGGCGGAAGGCGAACTCCGCCTCGACCACGGCCATGTGGAGATGGCCCGCCGGCAGCGCGGTGCCGCTCCGGTGCAGCTTGCTCCGCCACAGGCGCCCGGCGAGGGGGCCGTCGACGCCGATGTGCTTCTGGCCCGCCGTGCTGGTGGCCGCGATCTTCCAGCCCGCCGGCTCCGCGCCGGCGAGGCTGGCGAGCGCCGCCTGGATCTCGTACCCCTCGGCGATCGTGGCGGGCCGGCACGCCTCGGGCAGGGCGTCGATCAGGTGATGGCCGCTCCAGGCCGTCCAGATGGCCCGTGCCGCCGCCTCGCTTCTCTCCGTGTCCATGGCCCCAATCTAGCGAGTGCGGGTCGTGCGCGACAAGCGCGCCCGCTCAGCCCGCGGCCGGCTCGGCCAGCGGGACGTGGGGCCCCGCGTCGCGCGGCAGGAGGCCCGTGAGGCGCGGATCGTCGACGATGAAGACTTCGCTGTGGGTCACGGCGAAACCGTGCTTCTCGTAGAACGCGCGGGCGCCGGGGTGGTCGAAGGAGCAGGTGTGGAGGGTCATGCGGCGGGGCGCATGACGCCAGGCGGCGGCGATGCCGTGGGCAAGCAGGCAGCCGCCGAGGCCGGTGCCGATCCGCGACGGGATCACGCCGAGATAGCGCAGCTCGACATCCGGTGCCGGCCGCAGGTCGAGCTCGACCAGGCCGACCGCTTCGCCCGCCGCTTCCGCCACGTAGACCTCGCTCTCGGGCGCTGCCAGATCGGCCGCGACCGTCGCCTCGTCCTGCGACAGCCGGCTCCACCAGAGCCAGCGGTCGCCGATCGCACGCCAGAGACGCAGGTAGTCGGCAACCGCCATGCGCCGCCGTCGCACGATGGCGATTCCGGGCGGCGGCACCGGCGGATTCGCCCGATCTGGCGGTGACTTCATCGCGAGATGGGTCACCACCTCACGCAGCTTGCCGGGCGGAACCTCGGCCTGGGCGCCTGTATTCATGGCAGGGTGCTCAGAGGCCGCAGGAGATGCCCTCGTCCAGCAGCATGAGCGAGCCGTGGGCGGCGCGGCCGTCCTCCGAGCACAGGAAGAGCGCGGCCGACGCCATGTCGTCGGCCTCGGAATAGGTCCGGTTGCTCGGCGTGACCGCGCTCATGCCTTCCAGCATCGCCGCGAACTGCGGCTCGGTGCGGATCTTCACGTTCATCGGCGTCGCCGTGTTGCCGGGCAGGATCGCGTTCACCGCGATGTTGTGGGGGCTGAGCTCCAGCGCCAGCGCGCGGGTGAGGTAGTTGATCGCCGCCTTCGACGCGCAGTAGACCGAGAAGGTCTTGAACCCCATGACCCCGGTGACCGAGGAGAGGTTGACGATCTTGCCGCCGCCCTGCGCGATCATGACGGGCGCGACCTCGTTGATGGCGAAGAAGGTGCCCTTCACGTTGATGTCCATGGTCGCGTCGTACTCGGCCTCCGTGGTCTCGCCGATCGGCGTCGGCTCGAAGATGCCGGCCGAGTTGACCAGGATGTCGATGCGTCCGAAGGCCTCCTTCACCTCGCTCACCAGCGCCTTGACCGCGCTTACGTCGGTCACGTCGGCGACGAAGGCCTGGGCCGCGCCGCCTGCCGCCTCGATCCGCTCCACCACGGCCTGAGCCTTGGCCAGGCTCGAGGAGCCGACGACCGCGACACGCGCCCCCTCGGCCGCGAACCTGAGGGCGATGGCCTCGCCGATGCCCGAGGAGCCGCCGGTGATGAGCGCCGTCTTTCCCTCCAGTTTCACGATCCTCTCCTCCCACTCTTTCGCGCCGCAGCGCAGCCTGGCCCCGCGTCCCGCGGGCGCGGCGAGGATAGCAAGCGCACACCGGAAAGTCTTTCGACCGCCGCTCCGGCGGCCGATAATGCCGCAGGAATCGGCCCCGGCCGGGGAGTGAGGGGAGGAGCCATGCACGGCCTGATGCAGGAGATCCCGCTGATGATCTCGTCGCTGATCCGCTACGCGGCGGAGTATCACGGCGACCGCCAGGTGGTCTCGCGCACCGTCGAGGGGCCGATCCACCGCTACGGCTATGCGGACTGCGAGCGCCGCGCGAAGCGGGTCGCCAACGCGCTCGGCCGGCTCGGCATGCGCCACGGCGACCGGGTCGGCACGCTGGCCTGGAACGGCTACCGCCACCTGGAGCTCTTCTACGGCGTCTCCGGCACCGGAGCCGTGCTGCACACGGTGAACCCGCGGCTCTTCACCGAGCAGATCGTCTACATCATCAACCACGCCGAGGACCGGGTGCTCTTCGTCGACCTCACCTTCGTCGAGCTGGTGGAGCGCATCGTCGACCAGCTCACGACGGTGGAGCAGATCGTCGTGATGAGCGACGAGGCGCACATGCCCGAGACCGCGCTCGCCAATGTCCACTGCTACGAGACGCTGATCGCGGGCGAGAGCGAGGACTACGACTGGCCCGACTTCGACGAGCGCGCGGCGTCCTCGCTCTGCTACACCTCGGGCACCACGGGGAACCCGAAGGGCGTGCTCTACAGCCACCGCTCGACCCTGCTGCACGCCATGGCCGCGTGCCAGAACAGTGCCATGGGCATCTCCGCCCACGACGTGATCATGCCGATCGCGCCGATGTATCACGGCAACGCCTGGTCGCTGCCCTATCTCGGCTGCCTTACCGGCTCCGGCATGGTGCTGCCGGGGACGAAGATGGACGGCCAGAGCCTGCAGGAGCTGATCGAGGGCGCCGGCGTCACCTTCGCGCTCGGCGTGCCGACGGTGTTCACCATGCTGATCGACCATCTCGACGAGAGCGGCAAGAAGGTCGAGAGCCTGCAGCGGGTCGCCATCGGCGGCTCGGCGGTGCCGCGCGCGATGATCGAGCGGCTGGCCGACCCCTACGGCGTCACCGTGCACCAGCTCTGGGGCATGACCGAGACCTCGCCCCTCGGCACCATGGCGACGGCGACGCCGGCCATCGACGCGCTCTCGCACGAGGAGCGCGAGGCCGTGCTCAGCCAGCAGGGGCGGGTGCAGTACGGCCTGGAGCTCAGCATCAAGGGCGAGGACGGCGCCCCGGTGCCGCGCGACGGCAAGACCTTCGGCGACATGTGGGTGCGCAGCAACTGGGCCGCCAGCGGCTACTTCAGGGGCGAGGGCGGCAACAGGCTCGACAATGGCGGCTGGTTCCCCACCGGCGACGTGGCCACTCTCGACGAGCACGGCTTCATGCGCATCACCGACCGCACCAAGGACGTGATCAAGTCGGGCGGCGAGTGGATCAGCTCCATCGACCTGGAGAACGCGGCCATGGGTCACCCGGACGTGAAGCAGGCGGCCGTCATCGGCGTCTTTCACCCGAAGTGGGAGGAGCGCCCGCTCATGGTCGTCGTGCCGCGCGACGGCCGCAGCCCCGACAAGGACGCCATCAACGGCTATCTCGCGGGCAAGGTCGCGAAGTGGTGGCTGCCCGACGACGTGGTGCTGGTCGACGAGCTGCCGCTCACCGCCACCGGCAAGGTCAAGAAATCGCGCCTGCGCGAGATGTTCCAGGATCACCGGCTGCCCGACGCCTGAGGCGCGATGCGGCAGCGCGGGCGGGCCAGGGCATCGCCCTATGTGGGCGCCGCCTGATACCCCGCCATCGTCTCGATGAGGTACCTGTCCAGCTCGACGGCGAGCGAAAGGTCCTCGCGCTCCAGCAGACGGCGGGCGGACGGCGTCATCAGGGCCGTTCGGCAGGGCACGGCCGCCACCACGGAGAATAGCGGCAGGTGGGGCGCGAACGCCGCCTCGGCGGCGAGCACGTCGCCCGCCTCGTATTCCCGCACCCGTGCGCCGCCGTCGCCCTCGCGGGCGACGGCCCGGCCCTCGATCATGAGCAGCATGCCCTCCTGCGCTTCGCCCCGGGCGAGGATCGTCTCGCCGGCCCCGTGGGCGCGGTGCTCCAGCCAGGGCTCGAGCCGCTCGGCAAGCGCCTCGAAGAGCGCCAGCCTGTCGATCTCGCGCATGGTCTGGTCGACGGAGAGCCCGAACAGCTCCCGGCTCGCCTCGTCCGATCCCGCATGCAGCCGATCCCACTCGGCGATGACGAGATCCTCGGCTCGCTCCAGCGCGCGGTCGAGGTCCTGTACCGGAATCATCGCTTTCCACAGGGGCGCGGGCAGGCTGCGCTGCAGGACGGAACGGACATGCTCCGTCGTGGCGCTGAGCACGACCTGCGTCCCCCTCGCCTGGGCGGTCCGAACCGCACGGTACAGGATGTTGGCGGCCGAGCTGTCGAAGCCCGACACCTCGGCGAAGTCCAGGAGCACGCACAGGGGAGGCGGGTCGGCCTTGAGCACTTGATTCAGGCGGCTGCCGATCGGGGCGGCGTTGCCGAAGATGACGTAGCCGCGCAACCGGCAGACCCATACCCGCTCGCCCTGATGGTGGAGAATGGCGCGATGGGCGGCGGAGCGCGTTCTCTTGCTGCGACGCTCGCGCAGCGTGAACACGGAGGCGATCACGCTCACCTTGCTGAAGCGCAGGACGAAGAACACCACGGCCGCCGCGAGACCCACGGCCACGCCCTCCAGAAAGCCGACGAGGACGATGACGAGCGAAACCGCGAGGACGATGCCGTAATCCAGCCACGGCAGCGTCTTGCGGTTGGAGACCAGCACTTCGTAGAGCAGGTTGAGCCCGACGAAGAGCACGAGGCCGGCAAGCACGGGCGTCGGAATCAGCGCCAGGAGGTCGCCACCGACGAAGAGAATCAGGCCGACGACGAGCGCCACCGTGATCCCGGTCAGCCGCGTCTCGGCCCCGGTCGCATGGCTGATCGCGGAGTTGGGGATCGAGTTGCAGCCGGGGGCGCTGCCGCCGAGCCCGGCCAGCAGGCTGGACACGCCTTCGGCGCGGAACTCCCTGTTCAGGTCGATCTCGACGCCACTGATCAACTCCAGCCCGCCCGCACAGAAGACGAGGCTGATCAGGGCGACCAGCATCACGGCCAGGATTCCCGGAAGCTGGGCGGTCACGACACCCCAGTCCACGAGAGCGAGATCGTTCAGCCCGATGGGGGGCCAGGCGGACCCCGCAGGCAGCCCCTGGAAGAGGAGGCCCGCCGCGCTGGCTTCCGCGAGGGGAATGTCGAGGGCGAAGAGCGTTGCGTGGCAGATTCCTACGGCAAGCACCGCCGATCCGGGCAGGATGAGATAGTGAGGCCGGAGCTTGGCGACGACGAGCAGCAGGACGCCATAGACCACGCCCGGCGCCCACTTCTGGATCGTGTCGATCTCGGCCAGCGCGGGCAGCGTCTCCCACGTCATCGTGATTCCGCTCGCCACCGCGACGCTGCTCTTGGCCAGAAACCAGCCGAGCCCTGCGAGAAACCCGCCCACCAGGGGGTAGGGCATGAAGCGGAACAGACGTGCCAGCCGAAAGTGCCCGATGAGCAGATAGCAGATCGCCGTCGCCAGGGTCGACAGCCCGACGATGACGATCATCGTCGCGAACACCGCCTCGCTGCTGGCGGAAGCCATGACGGCGGCGACCGCAGCGCCCACCGTCAGAAGCACGGCAGCCGGCGCGAAGTGGGGGACCGAGATGGTGCCCCTGTAGGTGCACGCCAATGCCGTGAGAAAGCACATGACGAGGGTGCCGAAGAGGATCGCACCCGTGCCCAGGGGAATGAGCGGGGACAGGGGGCCCGAGAAGATGATGGAGGCGATGGCGGCCTCGCCGACCAGCACGATCACCGCAACGACGAGGCCCGTGGACAGCGCGGTCGGCAGCATGGCCGAGCGGGCGTCGGCCTGCAGCTCCGATGCGAGGGCGCGGATCGCGAGCACGGTCGCCTTCGTCATCGGGCGGCACTCACCCGAATTCGAAGGGACTTCGGGCGCCAGTCGGGGAGGGGGCCATCACCTGTAGAAGGCCGGCGCTATGGCGTAGCCGGAGAAGGCGTCGGCGTCGTGGCCGACGAAGATCTCGGCGTCCCGCTCCAGCGCCACGTCCTTGAGCCGCTTCATCGAGTCCACGGCCTTCACCGGGTCGAGGTGGAAGCTCGGGATGATCTCCTGCTCCAGCCCCTTGCGCGTGTAGGCGGCATCGGCGGTGAAGAGCATCGGCCTCCGGCCGGAGAGCTCCACCAGCATGCTGTAGTGGCCCGCCGTGTGCCCCGGCGTCTCGATCAGATGCACGCCCCTGGCGATCTCCTGGTCGCCGCTCACCAGCTCGAAGCGCGGCGTCCAGATGTCGCTCTCGGGATCGTCCGGCACGTCGCGGCCCTCGCGCCGCAGGCGCTGGCGGTGGAGGTCGGCGTGGAAGCGCATGTCGGAGTAGCCCAGCATCTCGAAGGGCGCGGGCGATGCGCACTGGGCGAACTCGAGCGCATGGCAGACGGTGCAGGCCTCGCGCAGGTGGCGGTTCCCGCCGCAGTGGTCGAAGTGGTAGTGCGAGTTGACGACGTAGTCGATGTCCTGCGCCCGGTAGCCGGCGAGCGCGAGCGCACCCACCAGCGTCTGCTTCCCGGACTGGATCGGCTTCTCGAAGGGCAGCACCGCGTTGACGTGGTCGCAGTCGAAGCCGGTATCGAAGAGATAGAGCCCGTCCGCGTGGTCGATCAGCACGCTGTAGACGGGAAAGCGCACCTCGCCCGCCGGTCCCCGGTTCCAGTAGACGTGGAAGCCGTCGATCACCAGCGTGCCGCCGTCGAGAATGAAGACCCGCGTCTCCTTCATCGCCTCGCTCCCTTATCCGCACCCTGCAGTCTAAAGCGAGTCCGTCCCTGACGGACTCGCGAAGGGCCGCGCCCGCGGCCCCGCCGCTCCTGCGGCGCCCTCGCGGAGGCGCCGGCCGCAGGCCGGCTGCCGTGAGCGAAACAAGTCTAGCGCTGCCCGCGCACGTAGGGCAGGCCGAGCGCCGCCGGCAGGCTCGCGCGGCGGGCGAAGAGCACCAGCACGATCATCACCATGAGGAAGGGCAGCATCTGCACCACGTCGGTCGGCACGTTGACTCCGCCCACCTGCAGCGCGGTGGTGAGCGAGAGGCTCGCGCCGAAGAGGAAGGCGCCGATCAGCACCCAGAGCGGCCGCCCCCGCGCCAGCATCGCCAGCACGATGGCAATGAAGCCGGCGCCGCCGGTCATGAAGGGCACGAAGATCCCGGCCCCGATCATCGCCATGTAGGCGCCGCCCAGCCCCGCCATGACGCCGGTGAAGAGCACCGACCAGGTGCGCGTCGAGACCACGCTGATGCCCGCAGCATCGAGGGCGTCGGGCTTGTCGCCGGCGGCCTGGAGGTTGAGTCCCACGTGCGTCTTGCGGAAGAGCCAGGTCAGCACCAGCACGGAGAAGAGCGCGACATAGACCATCGGGTGCCGGGCGAAGAGGCTGGGCCCCAGGATCGGGATCTCGCTCAGGCCCGGGATGTCCAGGGTCTCGACCCGCGGCAGGCGCGGGTAGGTGCGGCTGAACTGGACGTGGTGGAGGAGGGCGGTGATCCCGTCGGCGCCGAGCGTAAGCGCAATGCCGATCACGATCTGGTTGAGGCCGAGGCGGACGCAGAAGAGCGCCATCAGCAGCGCCAGCACCAGGCCCCCGGCGGCGCCCGCGAGGAAGCCGAGCCAGAGCGAGCCGGTGCCGAAGGCGGTGGCGAAGCCGGCATAGGCGCCAAACAGCATCATCCCCTCGATGCCGATGTTCAGCACGCCGGCCTTCTCCGAGACCTGCTCGCCGAGCCCGGCCAGCAGCAGGGGGATGCCGGCCGCGACCGCGCCCGCGATCAGCGAGATCAGGAAGGCGTCGCTCAGCAGGCCCTGCGACACGGCCGCTCAGTCCCGTGCCGCCATCTGCCGGCGCTGGCCCAGCCACTCGGTGAGCGCGAGGAAGATCAGCATCAGCGCCACCAGCACCAGGATGAAGTAGTTGGGCAGCCCCGCCTTGCGCGATGCCGTCTCGCCGCCGATGGAGAGCACCGCGAAGAAGAAGACAAAGCCGATCACGGCGATGCCGTTGAAGCGGGCGAGGAAGACCAGCGGGATGATCATCAGCCCGTAGGCCGGGTTCCAGTCAGCCCGCACGTTGCCCCAGACGCCGAGAATCTCGACCGCGCCGGCAAGCCCGGCGAGGCCCGCGCTCAAGGCGAACACGGCCACCATCAGCGCGCCCAGCGGCAGGCCGACGTGCACCGCCGCGCGCGGGTTCGCCCCCACCAGCCGGAGCCTGAGGCCAAACGCCGTCCGCGTCATCAGCCAGTGGATGAAGAGGATCACCGCGAGGCCGACCGCCACGCCCACGTTGATGGTGCTGCCGAAGAGCCTGGGCAGGCGGTCGTCGGTCGCCAGCGTCGCGGTCTGCGGCACGGTGGTGGTCGGGTCGTCGAAAGGCAGCTTGATGAGCACGTTGGCGGCGCTGATCCCGAGGAAGCTCATCATCAGCGTGGTCACGATCTCGTTGACGCCGTGATAGGCCTTGAGCAGCGCCGGCAGCAGCGACCAGAGGGCGCCGACGGCCATCGCCACCACCATCACCAGCGGCAGCACCAGCCACACCGGAAGCACCGTGACGAGCACGGGCGCGAGCGCGGCGGAGATCACCGCGGCGAGCAGGAACTGGCCGTCGATGCCGAGGTTCCAGAGGCCGGCACGGAAGGCGACGATCAGGCTCGCGCCCAGCAGCAGCAGCGGCGCGCAGCGGGTGATCGTGTCCTGCAGCCCGATCCAGCTCAGCAGGCCCCGCTTGACGATATGGTAGTAGAAGGCGCCGGGGTCGGCGCCGAGGGCCAGCAGGATCAGGGCACCCACGCCGAGCGCGAGCACGATCGGCAGCAGCGCCGCGGCGACCGCCACGGCCCAGCGGCGCCACGCCGACGCAACCGGGTGGTGCCGCTCCTCCTGTGACATCGCCGCCTGGGTCATGGTGCGCTCAGGCCCGGGCGCCGACCCCGATCATGAGCTCGCCGACCCGGCGCGCCGCGTCGCCGTCGTTCGCGACGATTCCGACCATGCGGCCGTCGAGCATGACCCCGATGCGGTCGGCGAGCTCGAGGATCTCGTCGAGGTCTGTCGAGATCAGGATGGTGGCGACGCCCTCGTCGGCCCGCTCGCAGATCGCCCGCCGGGCGCGATGGATGTTGTTGAGGTCGAGCCCGTAGGTGGGCTTGTTGTAGATCACGGCCATCGGCTGGTCGTCGAGCTCGCGGGCGAGCAGCGCCTTCTGCACGTTGCCGCCGGAGAGGTGGCCGAGCGGCGTCCCCGGCCCCGGCACGCGCACGTCGTGCTCGGCGATGAGCGCGCGCGCGTGGCGCTCCACCTCGGCGTTGCGGATGATGCCGTGACGCCAGAAGGGCGCGTCGCCGATGCGCTTGAGCAGCAGGTTGAGACCCACCGGAAAGGCGGAGACGGTGCCTTCGCCGAGGCGGTCGTCGGTCACGTAGCGCAGCCCTGCGTGCTGGCGCTGGCGCACGCTCAGTCCCTCGATCGCCGCGCCGTCCAGCACGATGCGGCCGGCTTCCGTGCCGCGCTGGCCGGCGAGCGCCTCGGCAAGCTGCTTCTGGCCGTTGCCGTCGACGCCGGCGATACCGAAGATCTCCCCCTCGTGCACCGCGAAGCTCACGCCGGCCTCGCCCGCCGCATCCGGGTCGCCGGCCGGGCGGAGCCCGTCGACCTCGATCACCATCCGCTCGCCCGGCGCCCGGGCCCTGTGGGCGCGGCTGCGCTCGGCGCCTGTGCGGTCGGCGGTCCCGCCGAACATGAGGTCGACGATATGGTCGATCGCCTCCTGCGGCGCGAGCCTGCCCAGCGCCTCGGGCGACAGCGAGCCCACCTTGCGGCCCTGGCGCAGCACCGAGACCCGGTCGCCGAAGCGCACCGCCTCGTGCAGCTTGTGGGTGATGAAGAGGACGGCGATTCCGGCGTCGCGCAGCCGCTCGATGACGCGGCCGAGGTCCTCGACACCCTGGGGCGTCAGCATCGAGGTCGCCTCGTCGAGGATCAGCACCTTCTCGCCCCGCCACAGCGCCTTGACGATCTCGACGAGCTGCTGCTGGCCGAGGGAGAGGGAGCCGAGCGGCGCGTCCTCCGGAAGGGCGATGCCGAGAAGGGCGGCGATCTCATCCAGCCTGGCACGCGTCGCGGCCCGGTTCATCGGCGCGCGCCAGGAGGCGCCGAGCATCAGGTTCTCGAGCACGCTCAGCGTCGGCACCAGGGTCGGATGCTGGTAGACGGTGCCGATGCCGAGGTCGAGCGCGGTGCGCGGACTGGCGATCCGCATCGTGCGGCCGCGTATCTCGACGGTGCCCGCATCGGGTCTCTGCATGCCCGAGAGGATCGAGATCAGGGTCGACTTGCCGGCGCCGTTCTCGCCCAGCAGCGCGTGGACCTCGGCCGGGTGGATGTCGAGAGAGACCCGGTCGTTGGCGACGACGCCGGGGAAGCGCTTGGTGATGTCCCGCAGCACGACGATCGGCTCGGCCGCGCCGGTGGCGTGCTCAGGGGGGCGGGACGCCATGGTCATGCCGCGTGCTCCAGTCGACACGGGGCGCGGCGGCGCGGCAGCCGCGGCGGAAGGGGGCGGGGGCGCCCGACGCGCGATGCCTCTCCGCCGCCGGGCGCCGTCCGCGTTGCGTGTATGCGCTACTCAGCCGCCTCGACCGACGACATCATCGCGCGCACGTCCGTGGCCTCCCAGATCGCGGGCACCTCGATCTCGCCCGCGACGATCCCGGCGCGGGCGTCCATCAGCCCGGCCCAGACCTCGTCCGAGATGTGCGCGGTGCGCAGCAGCTGCACCGAATCGTCGGCGAGCTGGATCGCGTAGTTCACCGTGCCGAAGGTGCCGCCCTTCAGGTCCTCGACCATCGCGCCATAGACCGGCACCAGGTTCCACACCACCGACGAGAGCAGGTGTCCCTTGTCGATCTCGCTCTTGTCGCCGATCACGTCGATGAAGAGCACCTTGCCGCCGTCCGTGGCGGGCACCGTCTCGACCGCCTGGAGCATGCCGAAGGTGGAGCCGTCGCCCTGGCCGAAGACGATGTCGGCACCGGCGGCGATCACCGATTCCGTGACCCGCTTGCCGCCGGCCGCATCGGCGTAGGCCGCGGGCCCGATCACCGCATAGAGCAGCTTCACGTCGGCATTCACCGACCGCGCGCCCATGGCGAAGCCGGCGGACTGCGAGTTCCACGACGGCGGCTCGCCGGAGACGACGATGCCGAGCGTGCCCGTGCGCGAGAGCTGCGCCGCCAGCATGCCGGCGAGATAGGCGCCCTGATGCCCGCTCACGGTGTAGTCGCCGACCAGACCCGGCGCCGCGGCACCGGGATTGTCGACGATCGCGACCGCCACGCCGGTCTCCGCGGCGATCTCGGGGGCCGCGGTGTTGTAGCCGCTGGCGTGGGCGATCATCAGGTCGGCGCCTTCGGCCGCAAGCTCGCGCAGCGTCGGGCGCACGTCGCCGTAGCCCAGGCCCTCGGCCGCGAGCACTTCGACGCCCATGGCCGCGCCCACCGCCCTGGCCGCGTCGACGCCCTGCTGATTCCAGCCGTAGTCGGTGCCCTGCTCGGGCACGAGCACCGCGATCTTGTCGATCTCCTGCGCCTGCGCGCCGGTGACGATCGCGGCCAGGCCGAGCGCGGCGAGAGCCGGTACGAGCGTCGCCAGGATCGTTCTCTTCAACATTCCTGCCATCGTTTGTCCTCCCCTGGGTGGGCGGATTCTCGGCCCTCCGCCGCGGCACAGGTCTGCGGATTTCCTTCCCTCGGCGCCGTGTCCAAGGCGCAGACTTCGGTGCATCTCATCTTGAACCGGTCCTTGGGGCGAGTCTAGCGAGAGTGCGGACCGGCGCGACCTTGGCCACGCTCTCGCGCCCGCGCGGGGGGTCTCGTCCACCCGCAGGCGCGGCTGCGGGCTTCCGGCCACGAGTTGCAGTGGTGCGCGGAAGCGCTGTATGTCTTGATGTCGTGTTTCCTGCACCGTGCGGCGCAAGGGGTGCGGTTCAACGGACGAAACCCGCGCGCGAACCGATGGGGTCGGTCACATGCAGCTAACCCATTACACGGACTATTCGTTGCGGGCCCTCATCTATCTCGGCCTCAACGACCACCGGCGCTGCACCATCCGCGAGATTGCCGTCGCCTACGGGATCTCCGAGAACCATCTGATGAAGCTGATCCATCAGCTCGGGCAGGAGGGATTCATCACCACGACCCGGGGCAAGAACGGGGGGCTGGAGCTCGCCAGGCCGGCGAGCGAGATCAACCTGGGCGATGTCGTCCGCGTGACGGAAGGACACTTCCAGCTGGTCGAGTGCTTCGCGGGACGGGAGAAGAACACCTGCCCCATCGCCGGGCCGTGCCGCCTGACCGGGGTTCTCGAGGAGGGCCTGCAGGCGTTCTTCGACGTGCTCGACCGGTACACGCTGGAGGACATGCTGAAGCCGGCACCGGCGTTCCGGCGCATCTTCGCGGCCAGGCAAGGGGCCCGGCTCCAGGCGTGACCGGCGGACGCTGCCGGCGAGGGGTCCGGCGGCGGCTGTCCCGCCAGACGGGCGTTGCTCCCCGCGGGGGCTGCTCCCGGCGATACGGGAGCAGCCCGGGCGGCCGGCCGATCTAGGCCGTCATCATGGTCGGCGGCTGGACCTGCGTCATCAGGTCGTGATCCCACTCGCCCTCCACGACGACGGTTGCGAGGCAGCCCAGCTGGACCGCCTCGATCAGGTTGTGGGAGAGGTACACGTAGACGCCCGACTGCAGGAAGGTGTAGAGCGCCGCCCCGGCCGAGCCGCCGCGGATGAACCAGGTCTCGAGCCCTTCCGCCGGCGGATCGACGAAGGAGCCCTGCTCCCACACGTAGTCGCCGTGGCCGCCGATCAGGTGCGGCCTGGAGTCGCGGTTGGCCTGGGAGTGGATGAAGAGCACCGACTCGCCGACGTTGGCCGTGAGCGTGTTGTCGCCGGTGAGCGCGCCGACCCGGCCGTTCAGCACGACATGCGTCGGCGTGAGCGTCTGCATCACGTCGAACATGTCGGCCATGCCCTCGCCGTGGTCGGCGTAGTCGATGAAGTTGCCCTCGGCATCGCGCGGCACGTAGAAGTCCTGCTCGCCGATGTAGTAGGCCCGGTCGTAGCGCAGCGGGTTGCCGTGGCGGTCCTTGAGGCCGTCCCTCGGCAGCACCATCACCGCCCCGTTCATGCCGGAGACGACGTGGAAGGGGATCATCGTGCCCCCCGGCGCGCAGTGGTAGATGTAGGTGCCGGCCTTGGTCGCCTTCCAGCGCAGCTTGACCTGCTCGCCGGGCGAGACGAGCGTGAGCGCGCCGCCGCCGAGCGCGCCGGTCGACGCGTGGAAGTCGATGTTGTGCTCGAAGACGTTGCTCTCCGGGTTCTTCAGCGTGAGCTCGATGTAGTCGCCCTCGTGACAGATCATCAGCGGCCCCGGGATCGAGCCGTTGAACGAGAGCGTGTTGAGCATGGTGCCCTCGTCGTCGATCTCGCGCTTGTCCTCGACGGCGGTGAGCTCCACCTCGATGACCTTGGGGCCGTCCGTGGCCACCTGCTCATGGGCCGGCCGAAGGGCGGGGCGACGAGCTCCTGCTTGACGCGCGGCAGGCCGCTGACGTCCCCCTCGCTGGCCGAGGCCACCATGACGGGGGTCGCGGCCGACGCAGCGCCCAACGCACCGCCCATCTTCAGAACGTCACGCCTGTTCACATGCAGCATGGCGGTTGCCTCCTGTCGACTGTTGCCTCACGACGTCTCGTCGATTCGTCCGCTCGCGGACTGGCCCTGCGCCCAGGGCATTCGGCAACCCGCGGCGACGACCGACAGGCGTTATAAGATGTATTTTGAATGAAGGTTATGGGGCGTCAAGAACGATCTGGCGCTCCGAGCCCGACCGGGGCCGGGACGCGCTCGGGCCGATGGCAGGCTCGGCACGGGCACGGCAAGCGCCGTCGCCGCGCGGTGTCAGTCAGCCGTTGCGAAGGGAAGGGCTAGAGGGTCGCGCTCAACGCCTTGGCCGCCGCGATCTCCTCGGCGGTCATCAGGGCCGCGACCGAATCGAGCATGAGCTGGGCGTTCGGGCCCTCCGCCTCTGCTGCCCGGTGCAGCCAGGCATAGGCGCGCACCAGGTCGCGGGGCACGTCGCTGCCCCTGGCATAGATCGTGCCGAGGAGGACCTGCGCCTGGGTCACGCCGGCCTGCGCGGCCTGCTCGTACCAGGGCACCGCCTCTCCGGGCCTGCCCGTGATCTGCCAGGCCATGCCGAGCGCGTAGGCCGCCTGGTGGTCGCCGGCCTCGGCGAGCGGCTGCCAGATGCGGATCGCCGTCTCGTAGTCGCCTGCGGTGTAGGCCTGCCAGCCGCTCGCCATGTCGGCCCGCGTCGCGGCGGGCGCGAGCGCGACCGCCAGCGCCAGCAGCAGGCCCGCGGCGGCTGCAAGAACCCCGCCGGCGCGTCGCCGGCGTTGCCCCCCGAATGACATGGAAGATCCTGCGAGCTCTATTTGATCTTCGCTTCCTTGAAGACCACGTGCTTGCGGGCGACGGGATCGTACTTGCGAAGCGACAGCTTGTCGGTCTGGCTGCGCGGGTTCTTGCGCGTCGTGTAGTAGAACCCGGTTCCCGCCGAGCTGACGAGCTTGATCAGGATGCTGTTGGCCTTGGCCATCGAATCCGCCCGACTCTTGCTGCCGTTGAGGTGGTGGCGACATTAGCGCCTGGTCGGCGCCTGTCAAGCGGCTGCAAGGGATGGCCCGAGCGCCCGCGCTCAGGCTCCGTCGAGCTTGACGAGGTCTCCGTTCTCGTCGAGGCCGATGCCGTAGCGCCGCCCTTCCTCGATGGTCTCGTCCGGCCAGTGCACCTTGCCGGGGTCGGTGCCGCCCACCACGGCCAGCATCAGCGCCGTCTCGTCGCCGGCGTTGCGGAAGCCCCGGCTCGCGCCGATGGGGACCGAGACGGTGTCGTAGGGCTCGAGCACGACCTCGTGCCGCTGGCCGTCGCTGTTCTGCCAGTAGATGCCCCACTTGCCGGTGAGTGGAATGAACACCTCGTTGGTCTCGTGGATATGCAGCGAGGCGCCCTTGCCGGGATCGGCCTTGATCAGACCGACGTTGAAGTCGCGGTTGTCGGTGATCGGCGGCGCGAGCTCCTTGTCCTCGACCACGCCGCGGCCGATGATGTTGAAGATGTCGCGCTCGTAGCCGGGAATCAGCGCATCGACGAAGGCATGGGCGCTCGACTTCAGGTCCTTGAAGCGCGCGACCCGCTCCTGCTCCATGAATTCGGGGCTGACATCGATCCGGTCGACCATGGCGAAGCTCCTGTTGCTGGCGCGCGCGAAGTGGCGCCCGTCCCGCCCGATCCCCTAGTAGAGCTCGGTGCGGTAGTTCTCCTCGACGAACTCGTCGGCCTCCTTGACCGTCTCCTCCGCCGGCGGCTCGGCCGGCGGCGCGGTCTGCTCCAGGATCATGCGGCCGAGCGTCGGCATCTCCTTGCGGTCCTGCCTGCTCTCCTCGTCCCACAGCCGCGAGCGCTTGAACGCCTTGGCGCAGTGCAGGAAGGCCTCCTGGACCTCGACCCTGATGCCGACCTTCGGCTCCTTGCCGTTGACCACGGCCGCCTGCGCCAGCGCCTCGTCGCGAACGATCGTCGCCTTGCCGTTCACGCGCAGCGTGTCGTCGAAGCCGGGGACCAGGAAGAGCAGGCCGACGTTCGGGTTCTCGATGATGTTGGTCATCGTGTCGAGCCGGTTGTTGCCCGGCCTGTCGGGGATGAAGAGCGTGTTGTCGTCGAGAATCTGGACGAAGCCCGGTGGGTCGCCGCGCGGCGAGACATCGGCGCGGCCGCTCGCGCCGCTGGTGCCGATGCAGAGGAAGGGCGAACGCCTGATGAACGCCTTGCAATGCTTGTCGAGCGAGGGAATGCACTTCTTCAGCGCGATGTCCATAGTCTCGCCCATGGTATCGCGCAGCTCGGTCTCGGCCCGGTAAGTCTGGCCCTCTCCGTGATCGTCCATCTCGCTCGGCCCCCGGTTCCTTCAGTCGATCGGCGACTCTAGCAAAGCGGGCCTCGTCGAGTCATCCGCGATCCGTTGCTCCGGGCAGGGGCAGGTGACGGCGGCGGCGCCCTGTGGCATCTATCGGGCGTCAGACGACCGCAGCGATTCGCACACGGGACTGCCATGGCCCACGCAGATTTCGTCCATCTTCGTGTTCGCACGGCCTACTCGCTGCTGGAGGGCGCCATCAGGCTCGACGAGTTGGTCGAGATCTGCCGCGAGTGGCGCATGCCCGCCGTCGCGATTGCCGATCGCGGCAACATGTTCGGCGCGCTGGAGTTCTCGGAGGCCTGCCGCAAGTCCGGCGTGCAGCCCATCGTCGGCTGCGACCTCGGAATCGGCACGGGCGCGGAGCAGCCCGGCCAGCACGGCCGCGCGGCCGCGTCGCTTCTCCTGCTGGCCCAGGACGAGACCGGGTACGGCAACCTGATGGCGCTTACCAGCGGGGCCTTCATCGATGGCGACGAGGGGGGGCAGCCCCTGGTTGCGCTCGATGCGCTGGCGGCGCGGTCCGAGGGATTGCTCGCGCTCACCGGCGGCCCCGCCGGGCCGGTCGGCCGGCTGCTTCTGGACGGCCAGGTCAAGGCGGCGCGCACGCTGCTGGGGCAGCTCGGCGAAATCTTCCCCGGCCGGCTCTACGTCGAGCTCATGCGCCATGGCCTGACCGAGGAGGAGCAGGTCGAGGCGCATCTGGTCGCGCTGGCCGACGAGCTCGCGCTGCCGCTGGTCGCGACCAACGACGCCTACTTCCTGCGCGAGGAGACGTTCGAGGCGCACGACGCGCTGCTCTGCATCGCCCAGAACAGCCACGTCGAGGACGAGAACCGGCGCCGGCTCACGCCGCAGCATCGCTTCCGTCCGGCCGACGAGATGCGGGCGTTGTTCGCGGACCTCCCGGAGGCGGTCGACAACACCCTCGTCGTCGCGCGGCGCTGCGCCGTGATGGCGCCGACGCGGGAGCCGATCCTGCCGGTCTTCACCGTGGCCGGAGAAGCGAGCGAGGCGGATGCGCTGCGCGCCCGGGCCGCCGACGGGCTCGAGCGCCGCCTCGAAGCGCAGGTCTTGCGCGACGACTTGGACGGCGCGGCGCGAGAGGCGGCGGCGCAGCCCTACCGCGAGCGGCTCGCCTACGAGCTCGACGTCATCATCGACATGCAGTTCGCGGGCTACTTCCTCATCGTCGCCGACATCGTGCGCTGGGCGCGGGGAGAGGGGATTCCGGTGGGCCCCGGGCGCGGCTCGGGCGCCGGCTCGGTGGTGGCGTGGTCGCTCACCATCACCGATCTCGATCCGCTCCGCTTCGGCCTCCTCTTCGAGCGCTTCCTCAACCCCGAGCGGGTGTCGATGCCCGACTTCGACATCGACTTCTGCCCGGAGCGGCGCGACGAGGTCATCGACTACGTCTGCCGGCGCTACGGCAAGGACCGCGTCGCCCAGATCATCACCTTCGGCAAGCTGCAGGCCCGCGCCGTGCTGCGCGATGTCGGGCGCGTTCTCGGCCTCGGCTACGGCCGCGTCGACCGTCTGTGCAAGCTGGTCCCCTACAACCCGGCCAACCCGGTGACCCTGCAACAGGCGCTGGACGCGGAGCCCCGGCTCAAGGCCGAGCGCGACGACGACCCCGCCATCGCGCGCCTGATCGAGATATCGCTGCAGCTGGAAGGGCTCTACCGCCACGCCTCGACCCACGCCGCAGGCATCGTGATCGGCGACCGGCCGCTCAGCGAGCTGGTGCCCCTCTATCGCGATCCACGCTCGGAGATGCCGGCGACCCAGTTCTCGATGAAGTACGTCGAGATGGCCGGCCTCGTGAAGTTCGACCTGCTCGGTCTCAAGACCCTCACTGTTCTCGACCACACGGCGGCCATCCTGCGCGGGTCCGGCGTCGGGATCGACCTGAACGCGATTCCGCTCGACGACGAGGCGACCTACGAGATGCTGGGCCGCGGCGTCGCCATGGGGGTGTTCCAGCTGGAGAGCGCCGGCATGCGGGATGCGCTGCGCAGCCTCAAGCCGGACAGCATCGAGGACATCATCGCCCTCGTCGCGCTCTACCGGCCGGGGCCGATGGACAACATCCCCCGCTATATCGCCTGCAAGCACGGCAAGGAGAAGCCGGATTACCTCCACCCGAAGCTGGCCGGCCTGCTGGAGGAGACCTTCGGCGTCATCATCTACCAGGAACAGGTGATGGAGATTGCGAAGGTTCTGGCCGGCTACAGCCTGGGCTCCGCCGACCTGCTGCGGCGCGCCATGGGCAAGAAGATCAAGGCGGAGATGGACGCGCAGCGCGAGACCTTCGTCAGCGGCGCCCTCGCCAACGAGGTTTCGCGCAGCGACGCGAGCCGCATCTTCGAGCTGGTGGCGAAGTTCGCGGGCTACGGCTTCAACAAGTCCCACGCCGCGGCCTACGCGCTGGTCGCCTATCAGACCGCCTATCTCAAGGCCAACCACCCGGTCGAGTTCCTGGCCGCCTCCATGAGCCTGGAGATCAACAGCACCGACCGGCTGGAGCTCTTCCGCCGCGAGCTCGAGCGCCTCGGGATCGCGCTGCTGCCGCCCGACGTCAACGCCTCGCAGGCGACCTTCTCGGTCGAGCGGCAGGCGGACGGCACCAAGGCGATCCGCTATGCGCTCGGCGCCATCAGGAACGTGGGCGTGCAGGCGATGGCGGCGCTGGCGGAGGAGCGCACGCAGAACGGGCCCTTTCGCGATCCCTTCGACCTCGCCGGCCGCGTCGATCCGCACCAGATCAACCGGCGCCTGATCGAGAACCTGGCGAAGGCCGGCGCCTTCGACAGCCTGACGACCAACCGGCGGCAGATGGTCGAGAGCGCGGACGTGCTTCACGCCTTCTCGAATCAGGCCAGGCTCTCGCGCTCGCAGGCCTCGCTCTTCGACGGCGACGACGCGGCGCTCGCGCCGCGGCCCAGCCTGCCGGAGCAGGCCGACTGGAACCAGAACGAGCGGCTGGCTGCCGAGCACGAGGCGGTGGGCTTCTACCTCTCCGCCCATCCCCTCGATTCCTACGAGGACGCGCTCAAGGGGCTCTCCGTCACGCCCTCGGCCCAGGTGCGCCGGCAGCTGGCGACCGGCGTGACCCGCTTCCGCCTCGCAGGGGTGGTGCTCTCGGTGCGCGAGCGCGGACCCGGTGCGCGGCGCTATGCCTTCATCCAGCTCTCGGATCCCAGCGGGAGCTTCGAGGTGGCGGCCTTCCGCGAGACCTACGGCGACGGACGCGAGGTGCTGGAGCCCGGCCGGCACGTCCTGGTGACGGCCCAGGCCCGCATGGAGGGCGAGGAGGTCAAGCTCTCGGCCCAGACGGGCTTCGAGGACCTGGATGCCCGGCTCGCGAAGGGCACGGCCGGGTTCGCGGTGCACGTGCACGATGCCGCCGCGCTGGAGCCCCTTGGCGCGATGCTGGCGAGCCGACGAGAGGGCAGCGGGCGCATCGCGCTGTTCGTCGAGACGGGCGGTGCCGGCACGGTGGAGATCGACCTGCCCGACAAGTACGCGCTCAGCCCGACCCTCGGCGGCGAGATCGGGGCGCTGGACGGGGTCTCGTCCGTGCAGGCGCTCCCGGTGGCGCGTACCGGCTGAGCCCTTGCGCGCCGGTGTCTCCGGCGCTATCAAGCGCGCACCTGCCCATGGGGCAGGAATTCACACGCGGATGACGGCACGCGCAGGTGTGCCGGTCCGGTGCCCGGCCTGGCCGGGACGCGATCCGCGGAGGACGAACCGGAGAAGGGACGACCCATGGCATTGCCAGAGTTCACCATGCGCCAGCTTCTCGAGGCCGGCGTGCATTTCGGCCATCAGACGAGACGCTGGAACCCCAAGATGCGCCCCTATCTCTTCGGGGCGCGGAACGGCGTTCACGTCATCGACCTGGAGCAGACCGTGCCGCTGCTCCACCAGGCGCTGGTCTCGCTGCGCGACGCCGCGGCGGCGGGCGGGCGCATCCTCTTCGTCGGCACCAAGCGCCAGGCCTCGCAGCCGATCGCCGACACCGCGCGGCGCTGCGGCCAGTACTACGTCAACCACCGCTGGCTCGGCGGGATGCTGACCAACTGGAAGGCCATATCGGGCTCGATCAAGACGCTCGCCGACCTGGAGGCGACGCTCGCCGACGAATCCGCCGGCCTGACCAAGAAGGAGCTGCTGCAGCTTGTGCGGCGGCGCAACAAGCTGGAGCTGGCGCTCGGCGGGATCCGCGACATGGGTGGCGTGCCGGACATGCTCGTGGTGATCGACACCAACAAGGAGGACATCGCGATCCTGGAGGCGCGCAAGCTGGGCATCCCGGTGGTCGCGATCATCGACAGCAACTGCGATCCCGACCTCATCACCCATCCGATCCCCGGCAACGACGACGCGATCCGCGCGATCAACCTCTATTGCGACCTCTTCGCGCGGGCGGTCATCGACGGCCTGCAGGAGGAGCTCGCGGCCTCGGGCGCCGATGTCGGCGCTTCCGAGGAGGGGCTGGCCGAGGACCTGCCGCCGGTCGAAGGCGAAGCGGCCCCGGAAGCACCGGCCGAGGCCGGCGCGCCTGAGGAAACGCCGAGCGACGCCGCGGCGTCGCCGGACGAGGCCGCGGCCGTCGATCCGGCCCCGGAGGCGCCGGCGGCAGCGGAGGCCGCCGAGGCAGAGCAGGCGGCGGGCGCGTGAGCGCGCCTCATACCGGGGAGTAGGGAACGATGGCTCAGATCACGGCGGCTCTGGTCAAGCAGCTGCGCGACAAGACCGGCGCCGGCATGATGGATTGCAAGAAGGCGCTGACCGAGACCGGGGGCGAGCTGGAGGCGGCGGTCGACTGGCTGCGCAAGAGCGGCCTCGCCCAGGCCCAGCGCAAGGCCGGCCGGACCGCAGCCGAAGGGCTGATCGGCGTCGCGACGGCACCCGGCAAGGCGGCGCTGGTCGAGATCAACGCCGAGACCGATTTCGTGGCGCGGAACGCCGACTTCCAGACCGTGGTGCGCGGCGTGGCCGGGATCGCGCTGGACTGCGGGGGCGACCTCGAGCGCCTCTCCGCCGCGCCCTACCCGGGCACCGGCCGTACCGTGGCCGAAGAGATCACCAATCTCGTCGCCACCATCGGCGAGAACATCCAGCTCAGGCGAACCGCCGCTCTCTCGGTGCCGGCGGGCGTCGTCGGCCACTACGTGCACATGCCGATTGCGGAAGGGCTCGGCAAGCTCGGCGTGGTCGTCGCCGTGGAATCGGATGCGGCCGTCGAGAGCCTCGACCGCCCGGCCCACGAGCTCGCCATGCACATCGCCGCGGCGAGCCCGCAGGCGGTCGCGCGCGAGTCGCTGGATCAGGCGTCGGTGGACCGCGAGCGCGCGGTGCTGGCGGAGCAGGCGCGCGCCGAGGGCAAGCCCGAGAAGATCATCGAGAAGATGATCGAGGGCAGGCTCCGCAAGTTCTTCGAGGAGGTCGTCCTCGTGGAGCAGACCTGGGTGCTCGATGGCGAGAGCCGGGTGAAGGCGGTGCTGGAACAGCTCGCGGACACACTCGATGCGCCGGTCGCGGTAAGCGGCTTCGTCCGCTACCAGCTGGGCGAGGGGATCGAGCGCGAGAGCAAGGACTTCGCCGCCGAAGTCGCGGCGCAGCTCGGGTCGTAGGCGGCGGCCGCGCACGCAGGACTGAGCAATGACGGCCTTGCCCCCGTTCAGGCGCATCCTGCTCAAGATATCGGGCGAGGCGCTGATGGGCGAGGCGCCCTACGGTATCGACGGCGATGCCGTGGAGCGACTTGCCGGCGAGATCGTCGAGGTCCAGGCCAGGGGTATCGAGATCTGCGCCGTCGTCGGCGGCGGCAACATCTTCCGCGGCTCCTCCGACGCGGCCGCCGGCATGGAGCGGGCAACCGCCGACTACATCGGCATGCTGGCGACGGTGATGAACGCGGTGGCCATGCAGAACGCGCTGGAGCGCCTCGGCACGGCGACCCGGGTGCTCTCCGCGCTTCCCATCGCGCCGGTGTGCGAGCCCTACATCCGCCGGCGCGGGCAGCGCCACCTGGAGAAGGGGCGGATCGTGCTCTTCGCGGGCGGCACCGGCAACCCCTTCTTCACCACCGACACCGCGGCGGCGCTCCGGGCGGCGGAGATGGGGTGCGACGCGCTGCTGAAGGGCACCAAGGTCGACGGTGTCTACGCCGCGGACCCCGAGATCGACGCCGGTGCGGTGCGCTTCGAGCGGCTCTCCTACCTGGACGTGCTGTCCAAGGACCTGAAGGCCATGGACGCATCGGCGATTTCGCTCGCCCGCGAGAACGACATCCCGATTGTGGTATTCTCCATCCGGCGGAAGGGCGGGCTTGCCGCCGTGATCGACGGCGACGGACCCTTCACCGTCATCTCGGACGAGGGTTGAGCCATGGCCGATCCCGATCTCGATGACCTGGAACGCCGCATGAACGGCGCCGTCGAGGCCCTGCGCAAGGAGCTGGCGGGGCTGCGCACCGGGCGCGCGTCGCTCAGCCTGCTCGAGCCGATCACCGTCGAGGCCTACGAGACGGAGATGCCGCTCAACCAGGTGGCGACCATCAACATCCCCGAGCCGCGCATGCTTACCGTGCAGGTCTGGGACAAGACCCAGGTGAAGGCCGTGGAGAAGGCGATCCGCTCTGCCGATCTGGGGCTCAACCCCATCGTCGACGGCCAGTCTCTCCGCATTCCGATCCCGGAGCTGAACGAGGAACGCCGCCGCGAACTTGCCAAGGTCGCCGCCAAGTATGCGGAGCAGGCCAAGGTGGCGGCGCGCAACGTGCGGCGCGACGGCATGGACCAGCTCAAGAAGATGGAACGCGCCGGCGACCTCGGCGAGGACGAATCGCGGCTCTGGGCGACGGAAATCCAGGAGATGACCGACGGCTTCGTCAAGAAGATGAGCGAGATGGTCGAGGCCAAGGAACGCGAGATCATGCAGGTCTAGACATGGCGCTCGCGCGGTCATTCGCTGCCCGGGAGGCGGCGGCTCTCCACGTCGGAGTCATTCTGGACGGCAACGGCCGCTGGGCGCGGGCGCGGGGCCTGCCGCGCATCGCGGGGCACCGGCGCGGCGCCGAGGTCGTGCGCACGATCCTGAAGGGCTGCCCGGAGCGCAACATCGGCCACCTCACCATCTACGCCTTCTCTTCCGAGAACTGGAAGCGCCCCGTGGACGAGGTCGAGGACCTCATGGGGCTGCTGCGGCTCTATCTGCGGCGCGAGGTCGCCGAGCTGCGCGGCAACGGCGTGCGCCTCGCCTTCATCGGCGACCGCTCGCGGCTCAGCGCGGAGATCAACGCCCTCATCGCCGAGGCGGAGGAGAGCACGCGCCACAACGCGACGCTCACGCTCACGGTCGCGGTCAACTACGGCGGGCGGCAGGAGATCCTCGACACCGTGCGCCGGATCGCCGAGCAGGTCCGGGACGGCGCGCTCGATCCCGAGGAGATCTCGGAGGAATCGTTCCAGCGCCACCTCCAGACCCGCGACCTGCCCGATCTCGACCTCGTGATCCGCACCAGCGGCGAGCAGCGTCTCAGCAACTTCCTGCTGTGGCAGTCGGCGTATACCGAGCTGGTGTTCGTGCCGACGCTGTGGCCCGACTTCACGCTCGAGCATCTCGATCGGGCGCTGGGCGAGTTCCGGCGCCGCGAACGCCGCTACGGCGGGTAGGCGACCGGCCGAGGCAGCCGGCGCGGAAGGGGCAGGAGAGAGCATGGCCCTAAGCGCGCGGGAGCTCTGCACCCTCACCGCCACCGAGGCGGTCGCCGCGTTCAGGGCCGGCACGCTCTCTCCGGTCGCGCTCATGGAAGCGACGCTGGCGCGGATCGAGGCCGTCAACCCGCGGCTCAATGCGTTCACCGAAATCTGGCCGGAGCGCGCGCTCGATCAGGCGCGCGCGGCCGAGGCAGCCTACGCCAGCGGAACGGCGCGGCCGCTGGAAGGGATCCCCACCGCGATCAAGGATTTCCACGCGGTCGCTGGCGAGCGCACCACCCTCGGCTCCAGGGCATTCGCCGAGAACCGGCCGGAGCGATCCGCGCCGACCGTCGCCCGCCTGCTGGATGCCGGCGCCATCATGCACGCGCGCACGACCACGCCGGAGTTCGCCTACGCGCCGATCACCGCGAGCCCGCTCTGGGGCGTCACCCGCAACCCGTGGAGCCTGGAGCACGCCCCCGGCGGCTCGTCGGGCGGTGCCGGCGCGGCTCTCGCCGCCGGCATGACCGTGCTCGCCGACGGCACCGACGCCGGCGGCTCCGTGCGCATTCCGGCGGCGGCCTGCCACGTCGTCGGCTACAAGGCACCCTTCGGGCGCAATCCGCTGGACGTGGATCACCCCATCGAATCGCTGCTCCACTACGGGCCGATGACGCGCAGCGTCGGCGACGCGGCGCTGATGCAGAACGTGATGTCGGGCGCGCATCCCGACGACATGTGCTCGCTCAGGGAGCGCGTCGTCCTGCCCGGGAGCTTCCCGCCGATCGAGGGCTGGACCGTTGCCTTCTCCATGGACCTGGGGCTGTTCGAGATCGACCCCGAGGTCGCCCGCAACACGCACGCCGCGGTCGACGTGTTCCGCCGCCTCGGCTGCACCGTCCGCGAGGTGACGCCGGACTGGGGCGGGTTCGACCTGCCCCATCCCTATCTCCGCTACTGGGAGGGCATGGCGGCGGCGAGCCTCGGCGGGCTTCTCGACGAGTGGCGCGACGGCATGGACCCCTACATGGTCCGTATCATCGAGAACGGGCTCTCGCATTCGGCGGAGACGCTCTACCGCTGCAACATCGTGCGCGGCGCCATGTACCGCTCGCTCGCGCCGATCCTCGAGAGTTGCGACGTCCTGGTGTGTCCCGCGCTCTCCGTGCCCACGGTGGGGGCGGAGCACGACTGCGGCGCCGGGGACTTCCGCGTCAACGGTAAGCCGGTCCACGCCTATCTGGGCTGGAACCTCTGCTATCCCTTCAACATGGTGAGCCAGTGCCCGGTCATCGCCGTACCGAGCGGCCTCAGCGATGCCGGCCTGCCCACCGGACTCCAGATCGTCGGCCGCACCTACGACGACATGAGCGTCTTCCGCGCCGCGGCGGCCTACGAAGCGGCCAATCCGTGGCGGCAGGTGCTCCCGCCACTCTGAGGCGCTACGCGGGAGCAGGGAGAAATCGCGAGCCATGACCGACGACCTGATGAGCCGCGACGGGCGCACCATCGCCGACATCGAGCGGCTGCGCTTCTTCCCGGCGACCGCGACAGGCGGAGCCGGCTCCTACGTCGTCGAGGAAGGCGGCCGGCGCGTGCTCGACTTCAGCGGCTCATGGGGTGCCGCGAGCCTCGGCTACAGCCACCCGGCCGTGGTCGAGGCCGTGAGCGCGGCGGTCGGCGACATGGGGGCGATCTGCCTCGGCTCGTGCGCCGTCGAGCCCGCGGTCGGCCTCGCCGAGGACCTGCTGGCGCGCATGCCCGACGAGCGCGAGCGGCGGGTCTGGTTCGGCCATTCCGGCTCCGACGCCAACGATGCCGTGGTGCGGCTGCTGGAGGCGGCGATGCCGAGGCGCGGCATCCTCTCTTTCGTCGGCGCCTACCACGGCGGCAGCGCCGCCTCGATGTCGGTTTCGGGCCACAGCTCGCAGAGCCACGCGCCGGCGCGCCCCGGCCTCACCCGGCTGCCCTATCCCGATCCCTACCGCCCGCAGTTCGCGCCCGATCTGGTGGAGGGCGCGCTGGCCGATCTCGACCGCCGCTTCGAAAGCGAGATCGAACCGGACGAGATCGCCGCCGTCTTCATCGAGCCGATCCAGTCCGACGGCGGCGTCATCGTGCCGCCTGCCGGCTTCCTCAAGGGCCTGGAGGAGCGCTGCCGCGCCCACGGCATCCTGATCGTGGTGGACGAGGTCAAGGTGGGGATCGGCCGCACCGGCCTCTTCCACGCCTTCGAGGCGGAAGGGCTCAGTCCCGACATCGTCGTCTACGGCAAGGGCCTGGGTGGCGGGCTGCCGCTCTCTGCCGTGGTCGGCCCGGCGGCGCTGATGGACTTCTCCTCCGCCTTCGCCATCATGACGGCCGCCGGCAACCCGGTGTGCGCCGCCGCCGGCCGTGCCGTGCTGCGCACCGTCGAGGAAGAAGGGCTCACCGCCAACGCCGCGGCCATGGGCGAGCGGCTGCTCTCCGGGCTGGCGAGGCTCGCGCAGCGTCACGCGCTGATCGGCCACGTGCGCGGGCGCGGTCTCGCCTGCGGCGTCGAGCTGGTGCGCGACCCGGTGAGCCGGGAGCCGGCGTCGAGCGAGACCGCGAAGGTCGTCTACCGCGCCCATCAGCTCGGGCTGATCCTCTACTACGTCGGCATGCAGTCGAACGTCCTCGAGTTCACGCCGCCGCTGACGCTCTCGGCGGCGGAGGCGGACGAAGGATTGGCCATCCTCGACCGGGCGCTGGAGGACGTGGCGGCCGGCAAGGTCGCCGACGAGGACGTGGCCCGGTTCGCCGGCTGGTAGGGGGCGCCGCGCCCGGCGCCCTGACGGGCCTCAGCCGGGGGCGCAGGCCCTGATGGTGGCCTCGGCCATCCGCCTGGCGTCGGGACCCGTGGCCATCGGTGCGATCATCGGCAGGTCGATCCCGGAGGCGCGATAGGCCTCGACCCGCTCGCGGCAGCGCGCGGGCGTGCCGGCGATGCAGACCGAGGCGATATGCTCGTCGCTCACGGCCCGGATCGCCGCCTCGTGGTCGCCCCGCCCCCAGGCCTCGGCGATCACGGCGGCTTCGTCGGCGAAGCCCTGCTCCACCGCCCTCCGGTTGTAGCGGGGGAAGAAGCCCGTATACATGGCGACCCCGGGCCGGAGCGCGTCGAAGGCTTCCGCTGGGTCGTCGGCCGCCGCCGCGGGCAGGAGGGAGGTCACGTCGACCGCGCTCGCGTCGCGCCCGGCCCTCGCGGCGCCGGCGGCGATGTGCTGCCGCACCTCGGCACCGGTGTCGAGCGTGGTGAAGACCAGGATCACGCCGTCCGCCTCCTCCCCGCAGACCCCGATCATCTTGGGGAAGACGGCCGAGAAGTAGATGGGAAGGCCGGGGCGGAGGGGCTGGAACCAGAGCTCGTAGTTCTCGATGGTGACCGCCTCTCCCTGGTACGAGACACGCCCGTCCCGCAACAGCCGCCGCACCACCTCCGCCGTTTCCCGCACCCGCGTCACCGGCTTGCCGTAGGGCACGCCGTGCTCGGGCTCGACCTGGACCTTGTGGCTGGAGCCGAGGCCGAGGATGAAGCGGCCGCCGGAGATCTGGTCGACCACCGCGGCGGCCATGGCGATGGTCGGCGCCGAGCGCACGAACACGCTGGAGATGCAGGTGCCGAGCGTCACCCGGCTGGTCCGCGCCGCGACGGCCGAGAGCGTGGCGAACTGGTCGCCGCCGTGGCCCTCCGCCATCCACACGGAGTCGTAGCCGAGCGATTCGGCGAGCGCCGCGCACTCCACGATCTCGGATGCGTTCAGCCCGCCCGAGAACGCCACTCCGACTCTGCCCATGCCATCCTCCCGACGAATTGGCCGCGGCGCCGCGTGCACCCATCGGTTGCCACGGGCCGGCGGCGATCGTACAGAGGGGCGGAGGCGAAGCCAAACCTGCGACGGCGCGCCGGTCTGCCCGGCGGAAGGCGGCGTGCAGGAGCACGGACGGGCAGGGGAGGGCAGGACCATGGCCGAGGGATATCTGATCGCGGGCGCGCGCCTGCTCGATACGACCGGCGCTGCGCCGTCGGAGGGCGTCTCGCTGCTGGTCGAGGGCAAGCGCATCGCCCGGATCGGCCCCGATGCCGAAGTCGCGGCCGAAGCGCGGAGCCGCGGCGGCGTCCGGACCATCGAGGCCGCCGGCCGCACCCTCATGCCCGGCATGATCGACGCCCACTGCCACATCTCCTACGGCGACATCCTGTCGTTCGAGGAGCTCGACCTCTACGCCGGCGTGGAGTACCGGACGCTGCGCGCCGCCAACAACGCGCGCAAGGTGCTGCGCGCGGGCGTCACCGCGTTCTCCGATCCGGGCTCGACCTGGAACATCTCGGTGGCGGTGCGCGACGCCGTCAACGCCGGCCTGATCGAGGGGCCGCGCATGGCCTCGGCCGGGCGCTACATCACCACCTACAACGCCATCGGCTCGCCCTGGCCGTCGTGGATGGAGCACCCGAAGTCGTCCTTCGCCGTGCTCTGCAACACGCGCGACGAGATGGTCACGGAGGCACGCCGCGAGATCAAGGAGGGCGTCGACATCGTCAAGGTCGCGGGCGACGGCGACGTGCTGACCGGCGACGCGGAGCTCGCCGGCAGCATCGGACTCGACGACCTCCGCGCCATCGCCGAGATCACGCACCGGCTCGGCAAGGTCTGCACCATCCACGCCCGCTCGGGCCGCGCCGCGGCGGACGCGATCCGCGCCGGCTTCGACTGGATCATCCACGGCTCCTACATGTCGGAAGACGACCTGGACGTGCTCTTCCGCAACCCGACGCCGCTGATCCCCACCTTCTCGCTGCTGGTCAACACCCTCGACTGGGGCCCCGACCTCGGCTGCTCATCCTTCATCCTCGACGCCTACAAGGACGAGGTCGAGCGTCTCGCCGCCGTCGTCTCCCGCGCCCGCGCCGAGGGCATCACCATCATTGCCGGCACCGACAGCGGCCAGGGCTCGGTGCCCTACGGCGAATGGCACGCGCGCGAGATGGAGCACCTGATGACCTACGGGGGCCTGAGCGCCATGGAGGCGATCCGCGCCGGCACCGCCAACGCCGCGCTCACCCTCGGCATGGAGGACGAGATCGGCACCCTGGAGGAGGGCAAGCTCGCCGACCTGCTGCTGGTGGACGGCGACCCGCTGGCCGACATCGCGGTGCTGCAGGACCGCGCGCGGCTCGCGCTGGTGATGAAGGACGGCGTGGTGATCGACACCGAGGCGCCGATCCCCGAGCCCGCGCCCTACAACTGGGAGAAGCCCAAGCTCTACTGGCAGGACCCGCGCATGCCGACCCAGGAATTCGTGCGCGAGCACGCGGCCAGCAAGCCGCGCTGGATGCAGCGGGAGCGCCGCCTCGACGCTGCCGAGTAGGGCGGGGCGAGCCGCGTTCAGCGCGGCGGAAACTCCGGGATCGGGCACGCGGGCGGCGGGCCGGGGGCCTCGCGGTAGTCGAAGTAGCCCCAGACCGCCCAGTGGTCCGAGAGGTCGCAGTAGTCCTCTCCGCGGATGACCGAGAACAGCGCCCGGTCCTCGAAGTCGTAGCGGGTGCGGAAGACCATGGGGCAATTGCTGCCGTAGGCGGGCGCCCGGAAGCCCTGCTTGGCGAGGACGTAGTCGACGTAGCCGTTGCCCCGGCTCGCCCAGTCGCTGCGCGTCTCGCGGGTGTAGCGATGGCCCCGGAACTCCGGCGCCAGCACGCCGAGCGTGTCGTCCTCCAGCAGGCTTCCGAACTCGTGGCGCAGGACGTTGAAGTCGCCGCCGACGATGACCGGCTCCGTGCGCGGGATGCCGGACTCGTTTTCGACGTATCGCCTGAGGGCGCGGAACTGCGCCGCCTTGGCCGCGCGCTGCCCGGATCCCCAGCCGAACTGCGCGTGGGTGCCGATGACGTGGTAGCGCCCTCCGCCCTTGTCGATGCGGGCATGGACGAAGCCCTTGGCGGCGTTGCAGTCGCGCTCGACGCAGTCGGCGTAGACCACTTCGCGCGCCGCCCCGATGGGGTGCCTGCTGGCGATGAGGACGCCGCCGTCCTCGCCGAACCAGGTGTCGCCCTCGCCGCCGCGCGGCGCGTCTCCGTCGGCGAGGGGCTGGTCGTAGACGACGCCTTTCTCGCAGCTCGACGCGGCGCGGCAGGCGCTGCCCAGGATGCGTGTCATGTGGCCGAAGCCCTGCGCCCGGAGCCCGTCGAGCAGCATCGTGCGCGAGTCGTCGTCGTAGGCCTCCGACAGGATCACGACGTCGTAGGGGGCGAGGAAGGGGGCGATGCGCGCGGCGCGCTCCTCCTGCGCGATGGCGAAGCGCTCGCCCATGAAGGGGATCGCGCGGACGTGCGAGGGCAGCAGATAGACGTTGTAGGCGAGCACGCTCAGCACCTCGTCCGACTCCGCCGGGGGCGGGAGGTGGTTGATGCCCGGGCCCGTGCAGACGCGCTCGGCCGCAGCGCCGCCCGCCAGCATCAGCATCAGGCCCAGCATCGCGACTGCCGGCCGCAACGCCGCGCCGAACAGGCACCTTCTCCCGCCCGTGTTCATGTCCCGCCGCGCATCCCTCGCTCCGGGCGAGAGTCGGCCAAAGGCATGTGGCTGTGCAAGCGCGCGTCGTGCGACACGGACCATGACCCCGGCGCGCGTTCCGGGCTAAGGTCGCGCCTTCGATTGTCGACGGATCGGAGGAAGGAGAACAGAGGTGGCGGAAGCGGAAGCGTGGCGCGAATACCTTCCCCTGGCACACCGCCTTGCCGACGCCTCGGGCGCCGTCATCATGCGCCACTTCCGGCAGGCGCTGGCGGTGGAGGACAAGGACCACATCGCCGGGTTCTCGCCGGTGACGGTGGCCGACCGCGAGGCCGAGACGGCGATCCGCGAGCTCATCGAGGAGGCCTGCCCGGACCACGGCATCCTCGGCGAGGAGCACGGGCACGAGCGGCCCGACGCCCGCTTCACCTGGGTCATCGACCCGATCGACGGCACCAAGGCGTTCATCACCGGCATGCCCACCTGGGGCACGCTGATCGCGTTGCAGGATCGCGGCGAGGGCATCATCGGCGTGCTCGACCAGCCCTTCCTCGGCGAGCGTTTCGTCGGCCACGGCGCGGGCAGCTGGCTGGGCGAACGCAGGCTTCGCACCCGGCGCTGTGCGGGTCTCGATGACGCGGTGCTCTATGCGACCGAGCCCGACATGTTCGACCGGGCCGAGCGTGCCGCCTTCGATACACTCGCCGGGCGCGTCCGCCTGCGCCGCTTCGGCGCCGACTGCTACGCCTACGGGATGCTCGCCGCAGGCTGCGTCGATCTGGTGGTCGAGGCGAGCATGAACATCTGGGACATCGCCGCGCTGATCCCCGTCGTCGAGGGCGCGGGAGGGCGCGTGACATCGTGGGAGGGCGGCCCTGTCGGCGCCGACGGGCGGGTGCTCGCGGTCGGCGATCCCGCCCTGCACGCCGCCGCCCTCGAGATCCTAGCCCCGGCTGCCATGACCAAGGGATAGCGAGCAGCATTCAAACTCTGGCTTCGAACGCAGGCCCGAGGATGCAAACGCGCGGTGCGGGCAGGCGATGGGCTGGCGCGCGGCTGGCGGAGTAGTGTATCGTGCATCGGTTCACGATACACTGGTGCAATGAAATTCGTACACCGAGGGCTAAGGCGGCTGTATGAGCGAGGTGACGCCAAGTACTTGGACCCGCGCTTGGTGCCGCGAATTCGGCGCGTGCTGCTCCTGCTGGACGAGGCACAGGAACCGCGCCACATGGACCTGCCTGGCTTGGGGCTACACCCGCTGAAAGGCGACCGGGCCGGTCAGTGGAGCGTCTCCGTGTCAGGAAATTGGCGCATCGTGTTCCGCTTCGTCGATGGCGAGGTCGAGGGTATGGACTTGGTGGACTACCACTGAAGGAGGAATTGACCCATGGCCATGTACGACCCCCCTCATCCCGGCGAGATCATTCGCGATGCGGTCCGCGCGGAGGGATGGACGGTGGCTGAGGCCGCGGCCCGCCTGGGTGTGACGCGAAACACCTTGTCGCGCGTCATGAACGGCAAGGCCGGTGTGTCGCCGCGGGTGGCACTGGCTCTGGAGCGGATCGGCTGGAGCGACGCCGGGCACTGGGTGCGGATGCAGGGCGCATACGACCTGGCGCAAGCGCGTGCCTCGGCGGCCTGAGCTCAGTCGCAATTCAAGATAGTTTGCACGCCGCCATGCGCGGCAAGGTGTGCGTGGTCACGGGCGCGGGCTCGGGCATCGGCCGGGCGGCGGCGCTCGGGCTCGCCCGGCGCGGGGCCACGGTCGTGCTCGTCTGCCGCAGCGAGGCCAGCGGCAACGCCGCGGTGGAGGAGATCGCGCGCCCGGGCTGCGACGGCAGCGCGACCCTGCTGCTTGCCGACCTCGCCTCCCAGCGGCAGGTGCGCGCGCTGGCGGTGGCGATCCGGGCGCGCTTCGAGCGCGTCCACGTGCTGATCAACAATGCCGGCGTCGCCGGCGCGCGGCCCCGCCGGGTGACCGGGGACGGGCTGGAGCGGACGTTCGCGGTAAACCACCTCGCGCCCTTCCTCCTCACCACCCTGCTGCTGGACACGCTGAAGGCCTGCGCGCCTGCGCGCGTGGTGACGGTGAGCTCGGCGGCGCATCGCTTCTACGCGATGGACTTCGACGACCTGCAGGGCGAGCGCCGCTACTCCGGCTTCGGCGCCTACGCGCGCTCGAAGCTCGCGAACGTGCTCTTCACGCACGAGCTGGCGCGCCGGCTGGAGGGCACCGGCGTCACCGCCAACTGCCTGCACCCCGGCGTCGTCGCGACGAACATCTTCCGCGACAGCCCGCGCGTGCTGCGCACGATCTTCGCCGGTCCCCTGGCGCTCTCGCCCGAGAAGGGCGCGGACACCGTGCTCCATCTTGCCACGGCGCCGGAGGTGGCCGGGGTGAGCGGGCGCTACTTCGTGCGCCGCAGGCCGGTGCGTCCCTCGCGCGCCGCCCGCGATGCCGATGCGGCGCGGCGCCTGTGGCAGGCGAGCGAGGTACTGACGGCGGGGAGCGACACGCCGGCCGCGGCGCGGGCGTGATAGGCTGTCCCCGCCACGAAGGGGACTCGCAAGGAAGGGGCGGACGCGATGCTCAAGCTTTCGGATTTCGCCGGCCGCGTGCTGCGCGAGGACGATCTCGACGATCTCGGCAGGCCCACCGGCGACGTGATCGCGGACGCCATCGACGAGGGCCGGACCGAGGAGGCCAAGACCCTCGCGCGCAACCTGATCCACGAGTGGAAGGGTCTGCACGACCTCTACTGCGACTGGATCTGGGACATGCTGACCAGGATTGCGCGCAAGTTCGGCGAGGCCGAGGTCTACGAGATGCTGCGCGCGACCCAGGAGACCTGGATGATGAAGCGGACCTGGAAGGGCTTTCGCAGGATGAGCGTCGAGCGCCAGGTCACGCTCACCGCCGAGATGATGCGCGCGCACCGCTGCGGTCCCCGGCAGGAGGGCGACATCGACGTGCTGGAGGACGAGCAGCGCTACACCATCGTCATGGACCCTTGCGGCAGCGGCGGGCGGATGCGGCGCGGCGACCCCATGGACGGGACACCCTCGCGCCTCGGCCCGCCCTACGACTTCGGCGCGACGCAGGAGGCGCACTGGTGGAGCTGGGGCCGCAAGGACGTGCCCTACTACTGTGTCCACTGCGCGCTCAACGAGATTCTGCCCATCGAGTGGGGCGGCGCGCCGCTCTGGGTCACCGACTTCGACCCCGACCACGCCCGGCCCTGCCGCTGGCACTTCTACAAGAAGCCCGAGCTCATTCCCGAGGAATACTGGACCCGCCTCGGCAAGCAGAAGCCCGCGACCTTCGACGAGGGGTGAGGCGCGAGCACCCAGCCTGCAGAAGGCGGAGTCGACGCCAAACCAGAAGCATTCGATGCGTAAACGGGGCTTCTATGAGATAAGCGCACCGATCTGTACGCAATTGCCATTGCTTGGAGGGGATGATGCAGCAACGGTGGGCGGTGACAGGTGTGCTCCTATTGTCGTTGGTGGTAGGGGCCTGTGCGACGATCGTCGAGGGGAGCGATCAAACGGTAACGGTGATCACCGAACCGCCCGGTGCGACTTGCACATTGAATCGGGAGGACACATATGCCGGCGTGGTCAATCCCACTCCGGGGACCGTGTCGGTGGAAAAGAGCAAGGACAATATCGGCGTCATTTGCAAGAAGGAGGGGTATTTCGATGGAGCCGCGTCCCTTTCTTCCGACTTCCAGGCAATGACCTTCGGCAACATCGTTTTCGGTGGTTTTATCGGCCTGGCTGTCGATGCCAGTTCGGGCGCGATGCACGAGTATCCCGAGAGTGTAACGGTCGTGCTGTCGCCGAAATCGTTCTCCAACACCAGCGACCGCGACGCGTTCTTCGACAGGCAGCGGCAGCGCATCGGGCGCGAGGCAGGAGAGGCGGCGGAGAAGCTGCGGCAGTCTTGCGATCAGAAGACGCAGGACTGCGAGGGCCTGGAGAGAGCCATCAACGAGGCGCGCGATGCCGAGTTGCGGGAGTTGGAGAGGCAGCGGGAGGCGGCGCGCGTCGGCGCAGCTGAGTGACTGGGCGTCCGGCTCTAGCTGCTCATCTCAAGCGTTCGTTGCGGCTGTAGGCAGCGGTGGCTCAATTGGACTAAACTGGGAACATCCGGTCAACGACGACCGAGGTGTCCATGTCCGTTTCCGCCGCCGAGCCTGCCCAGCTTGCCCTCGACCTCGCGCGGCCCTGCGTGGCCGAGGGGCGCGCCGAGGGGCTGGCGCGCGGGGTCTGCCGGCTGCTCGACGCCATGGGGATCTGCCCGCTCATCGAGGTGCCGCTCGGCTGCGGCCGCCGCGCCGACGTGCTGGGCCAGGACGGCAAGGGGCGCTTCGTCATCGTCGAGATCAAGAGCGGTCTCGCCGACTTCCGCGCCGATGCCAAGTGGGAGGACTACCGCGCCCACTGCGACCGGCTTTACTTCGCGGTGAGCGACGACTTCCCGCTGGATGCGCTGCCTCAGACCGTGGGCGTGATCGTCGCCGACCGCTTCGGCGCCGAGATCAGGCGCGAGGCGCCGCTCCAGCCCATGGCCCAGGGCCTGCGCCGCCGGCTCGCGATCCGCTTCGGCCGCGTCGCCGCCAACCGGCTCCGCTTCTTCCACGAGGAAGCGGGCTAGCGCGCACCAGCCGCTAGCTTCCGCGCCGCTTCGCGCCGTGGTAGAAACCGCCCCGCCTGGGGCGTAGCCAAGCGGTAAGGCAACGGGTTTTGGTCCCGTGATCCCAGGTTCGAATCCTGGCGCCCCAGCCACGCCCTGCCGCCGGCATGTGAGGAGTGGGTTCATCCCCCGCCGCGACGTTCCATGATCCCGCGCTACGCACGGCCCGAGATGGTCGCCGTCTGGGCGCCGGAGACCCGCTTCGCCATCTGGCTGGAGATCGAGCGCCACGCGCTCGACGCCATGATCGCGCGCGGCCAGGCGCCGGCCGAGGCGGCCGAGGCGCTCGACCGGGCGATCCGCGCGAACCGTGCGGCGCTGGTCGATCCGGCGCGGATCGAGGCGATCGAGCGCGAGACCCGCCACGACGTGATCGCCTTCCTCACCAACCTCGCGAACCACGTGGGGCCGGAGGCGCGCTTCATCCACCAGGGGCTCACCTCGTCCGACGTGCTGGACACCTGCCTCGCGGTGCAGCTCGACCGGGCCGGCGCCCTGCTGGAGAGCGGCGTCGCCGCGGTCATGGCCGCGCTTGAGCGCCGCGCCTTCGAGCACAAGCGCACCCTCTGCGTCGGCCGCAGCCACGGGGTCCACGCCGAGCCCACCAGCTTCGGTCTCAAGCTCGCGGGCCACCATGCCGAGTTCGCCCGCGCCGCAGGGCGGCTGAAGGCGGCGCGCCGCGAGGTCGCCACCTGCGCCATCTCCGGCCCGGTCGGCACCTTCGCCAGCGTCGCGCCCGAGGTCGAGGCGCATGTGGCCGCGCAGATGGGGCTCGTGCCCGAGCCGGTCTCGACCCAGGTGATCCCGCGCGACCGCCACGCCATGTACTTCGCCGTGCTGGGCGTCGTCGCCGGCGCCGTCGAGCGGCTCGCGGTCGAGATCCGGCACCTGCAGCGGAGCGAGGTGGGCGAGGCGGCGGAGGCCTTCGGCAAGGGCCAGAAGGGCTCGTCCGCCATGCCGCACAAGAAGAACCCGATCCTGAGCGAGAACCTGACCGGGCTCGCCCGCATCGTGCGCGCGTCGGTGACGCCGGCGCTGGAGAACATCGCGCTCTGGCACGAGCGCGACATCAGCCATTCGGCGGTCGAGCGCGTCTTCGCGCCGGATGCGACCATCGCGCTGGACTTCGCGCTGGCGCGGCTGGCCGGCGTCGTCGACGGCCTGGTGGTGGACGAGGCGGCCATGCGGCGCAACCTCGAAAGCCGGGGCGGGCTGGTCCACAGCCAGCGCGTGCTGCTGGCGCTGGTCGAGCACGGCGTCGGCCGCGAGGAGGCCTACGCCATCGTGCAGGGGATTGCGCTCGACGTGTGGGAGAAGGGCGGCGACTTCGAGGCCGCGCTGGCCGCCGACGACCGGGTCGCGGCGGTGCTCGACCGCGACGCGCTCGCCGCGCTCTTCGCGTCCGAGCCCTATCTCGCGCACGTCGACACCATCTTCGCGCGCGTCTTCGGGCGCAGCGAGTAATCAACATAGGGAAGGGAGACGATATCCATGATCGAGATGCAGGACCACATCGCCGTCATCACCGGCGCGGGCAGCGGCTTCGGCGAGGCCACGGCGCTCCGCCTCGCGCGGGAGGGCATGCCGATCTTCTGCCAGGACCTCAACGAGGCGAACGCCCGGCGCACGGCCGACAAGGTGCGCGCCGGCAACGGCCGGGCCGAGGCGATCGGCGGCGATGTCTCCAACGAAGCCGACGTGAAGGCGATGTTCGCTGCCTGCCGCAAGGCTTTCGGCGACTGCACCCTGCTCTTCGCCAATGCCGGCTATGCCGAGCTGTCGCCCTTCGCCGAGCTGAAGACCGAGGACTTCGACCGCATGGTGGCGGTGCTGCTGCGGGGTGTCTTCCTGTGCGACCGCGAGGCGCTCGGCCCCATGCTGGAGAAGGGCGAGGGCGTCATCATCAACACCGCCTCGCAGCTCGGTCACAAGGGCGCCTTCCAGATGGCCCACTACGCCGCGGCAAAGGCCGGCGTCATCGGGCTCACCAAGTCGCTCGCGCTCGAGGTCTCGAGCCGCGGCGTGCGCGTCAACGCCATCGGCCCCGGCCCCTGCAACACGCCCATCCTCGACAACATCTCCGAGGAGTGGAAGGAGATGAAGGCCGCGGAGCTGCCGCTCGGGCGCTTCGGCGAGGCCTGGGAGATCGCGGAAACGGTGGCCTTCCTCGCAGGCCCCGGCGGGGCCATCTACGTCGGCCAGACGCTCGGGCCCAACTCCGGCGATGTCATGCTCTGAGCCGCGCCTCGCTGCCGCTGCGGGCGGCGCTCAGGGTGCGGGCCGCGCGGGCGGCGGGGACGCGTCCTTGCGCGCGCTCTTCTGGCGCTTGCGCCGGCGCAGATTCTCCCGCAGCGCGGCGGCGAGCCTCGCCTGGCGCCCGGCTCCCTTGGCGGTGCCGGGCGGGCGCGGCGTCTCGTCGCGACGGTCCCGGGACATGACGCTTGCCATCGTACCACGGATCGCGGAGCCTCCCGGCGCACGGCGAGGCACACCCTTCGGGTGTGGCGGGGAGAGGGGCGATGGCTGACCCACTGGCCTTCAAGCGCGACACGCTGAGCCTGCACGCGGGCCAGAGGCCGGACCCGGCGACCGGCGCGCGCGCGGTGCCGATCTACCAGACCACCTCCTACGTCTTCGACGACACCGAGCAGGCCGCCTCGCTCTTCAACCTGGAGCGCGCCGGCCACATCTACTCGCGCATCTCCAACCCGACCGTTGCGGTGCTGGAGGAGCGGATCGCCGCGCTGGAAGGCGGCGTCGGCGCGGTCTGCACGGCGAGCGGGCAGGCGGCGCTCCACCTCGCGGTGGCGACGCTGATGGACGCGGGCGGGCACATCGTGTCGTCCGCCTCGATCTACGGCGGCAGCCACAACCTCTTCACCCACACCCTGCCGCGCTTCGGGATCGAGACGAGCTTCGTCGACCCCCGCGACACCGAGGGCTTCCGCAAGGCGATCCGACCGGAGACACGCCTCGTCTTCGGCGAGACGCTGGGCAACCCCGGGCTGGAGATCATGGACATGCCGGCGGTCGCCGCCATCGCCCACGAGGCCGGCGTGCCGCTGATGATCGACAGCACCTTCGCCACGCCCTGCCTCTGCCGCCCGATCGAGCACGGCTGCGACATCGTCATGCACTCGGCGACCAAGTTCCTGGGCGGGCATGGCGTGGCCATCGGCGGCGTGATCGTCGATGCCGGCACCTTCGACTGGGAGGCCTCGGGCAAGTTCCCGACGTTGACCGAGCCCTATGCCGGCTACCACGGCATCGACTTCGCCGAGGAGTTCGGGCCCGCTGCCTTCATCGCCCGCGCGCGGGCCGAGGGACTGCGCGACTTCGGCGCCTGCATGAGCCCCACCAACGCCTTCCACATCCTCCAGGGGGTGGAGAGCCTGCCGGTGCGCATGGCGCGCCACGTCGAGAACGCGCGCCGCATCGTCGCCTTCCTCGATGCGCACGACGCCGTCTCGTGGGTGAGCTACCCGGAGCTTCCCTCGCATCCCGATCACGAGCGCGCCAGGTCGCTGCTGCCCGAGGGCTCGGGCGCGATCTTCTGCTTCGGCGTGAAGGGCGGGCGCGAGGCGGGACGGGCCTTCATCGAGGCGGTGGAGCTGCTCTCGCACCTCGCCAACGTGGGCGACGCCAAGAGCCTGGTGATCCATCCCGCCAGCACCACCCATCAGCAGATGGACGCGGCGGCGCTGGAGGCCGCAGGCGTCGGCGAGGACATGGTGCGGCTCTCGATCGGGCTGGAAGACCCGGAGGACCTGATCGCCGACCTCGAGCGTGGCTTGAGGGCGGCCAAGCGGGCGGTAGCGGGGCGCTAGTCGTGGAACTCGAGGTCGACGGCGCGCGCGCCTTCGCCGCTACCGGCGGCCGGTCCTTCGATCCGAGCCTGCCGGTGACCGTGTTCGTGCACGGCGCCGCCTTCGACCACACGGTGTGGAAGCTGCAGGCGCGCTACTTCGCCTGGCACGGCGGCAGCGTCCTGGCAGTCGACCTGCCGGGCCACGGCCGCTCCGAAGGACCGCCCCGCCCCAGCATCCCGGCAATGGCGGACTGGCTCGCCGCGCTCATGGACGCGGCCGGTGTCGGCGAGGCCGCCCTGATCGGACACAGCATGGGCGCGCTGGTGGTGCTGGAAGCTGCGGCGCGCCACGCCGCGCGCGTGCGCAAGCTGGCGCTTCTCGGCGCCGCCGCCGCGATTCCGGTCAATGACCTGCTGCTCGACAGCGCGGCCGCAAACGACCACCACGCGCTGGAGCTGCTCACCGGATGGGGCTACGGCCGCCGTGCGCACTATGGCGGCCACCGCATGCCGGGGATATGGATGTGCGGCGGCGGTCTGCGCACCCTGGAGCAGGCGGCGCCCGGCGTGCTGCACAGCGATCTGGTGGCGACCAACGGCTACGAGGGCGGCGAGGCCGCCGCCGCCGCGCTTGCCTGCCCGGCGCTGGTGGTGATCGGCGAGCGCGACCTGATGACGCCGGCGAAGCGCGGCGCGGCCCTGGCCGGCCTTATGGCCGATGCGACCACGGTGGTGATCCCCAGGGTGGGCCACATCATGCTCGACGAGGCCCCCGACGAGACCCTCGACGCGCTCAGGGACTTCCTGGGAGAGGCGTCCTAGCGGGACAGTCTAGGAGACGAGACGGTAGCCGCCGCCCTCGGTCACCAGCAGGCAGGGGTCGGAGGGCTCGGCCTCGATCTTCTGCCGCAGCCGGTAGATGTGGGTCTCCAGCGTGTGGGTCGCGACATTCGCGTTGTAGCCCCACACCTCGCTCAGCAGCACGTCGCGGGCGATCACCCGGTCGCGCGCGCGATAGAGATACTTGAGGATCGCCGCCTCCTTCTCGGTCAGGCGGATCTTGCCGGTGCCGTTGGGCCGGACCAGCAGCTTCGACGCCGGCTTGAAGGTGAACTCGCCGATCGAGAAGGTCGCGTCCTCGCTGTGCTCGTGCTGGCGCAGCTGGGCGCGGATGCGCGCGAGCAGCGCACCGAGGCGAAAGGGCTTGGTGACGTAGTCGTTGGCGCCGGAATCGAGGCCGAGGATCGTGTCGGCCTCGCTGTCCGCCGCGGTCAGCATGATGATCGGCACAGCCACCCCGGCGCGCCGCATGAGCTTGCAGACCTCGCGCCCGTCCATGTCGGGCAGGCCGATGTCCAGCAGGATGAGGTCGAAGCCGCCGGTCTTGACGGCATCGAGGGCCGCCCGGCCGCTCGATGCCCCGCCGGTGGCGAACTCCTCGTACATGTGCAGCTGCTCGGCCAGGGACTGGCACAGGGCCTGGTCGTCGTCGACGATCAGAATCCTCTTTTGCGCACTCACGGCCACCTTCTCATCGCGCTACCCCTGCGGCCGGAATGGTGGAGCCAGGGGGAGTCGAACCCCCGACCTCTTGAATGCCATTCAAGCGCTCTCCCAACTGAGCTATGGCCCCGCAATTCCGGGCGCGCCGCGCGGCGGCTGGAACCCTAGGCGCTTCGCAGCGCCGGACGCAAGACGAAATAGGAGTCGCCCGCCACCGGCCGCTACCGGCTATTTCGATGGCCGGCTCGACTCGGCCTCGCCGAGATCCCCCACCAGGCTGTCATCGTCCCCGTCGATGCCCTCGACCAGCCCGCCATCGTCCTCGTCGGCACTTTCGTCCACGGCCCCTGCGGCGGCGGTGTCCTCGCTGGCGGCCGGTGCCGGCTCCGGCGGCGGCCGGCGTCGATTCGGCCGCACGCGCTCGATCACGATCACGTTGCCGCACCTGGGGCATACGATCGGACTGCGATGCAAGTCGTAGAACTTCACGCCGCACTCCGCACAGGTGTGCTTGGCGCCCCATTCACGCTTTGCCACGCCAGCGCCTCCTCGCGTAACCGGACAGCCCGCGTCGTCGCCAATGCCAGTTTGGCGCCCCCCTGTCAAAATCAAATTTGCGATGCAATTCACGTCGCTTGACGCGGCCCGGCGCTGTGCTAGAGACGGGGCGTGTCCGACGCCATGACGATGCCACGCGCGGGCCGCGAGGGCCGCGCCGGAGAGCAATTGCCGCACCCCCTGGTCTCGTCGGCCGCCGCTCCCCTGAAGGGAACCTGCGACGTGCCGGGCGACAAGTCCATCTCCCACCGCGCGTTGATGCTGGGCGCGTTGGCGGTGGGTGAGACGCGCATCCGCGGCCTGCTGGAAAGCGCGGACGTGGCTGCGACGGCGGTTGCGCTGCGCGCCCTGGGGGTCGCCGTCGAGCCTGAAGAAGACGGAAGCTGGCGCGTGCACGGCGTCGGCGTCGGCGGGCTGGCCGAGCCGGACGGGCCGCTCGACCTGGGCAACTCCGGGACCGCGGTACGCCTGTTCGCGGGCATCTGCGCGAGCCACGCTTTCACCACCTTCATGACGGGCGATCGATCGCTTCGCAGCCGTCCCATGGGGCGTGTGATCGAGCCGCTGGAGCGGATGGGCGCGCGCTTCGAGGCCCGCAGCGGCGGTCGGCTGCCACTCGCGGTGATCGGCGCCTGCGACCCGATGCCCATCGACTACCGGCTGCCCGTACCCTCGGCCCAGGTGAAGTCGGCGGTGCTGCTTGCCGGCCTCAACGCACCGGGCAAGACCCGCGTGGTGGAGACCGTGCCGACCCGCGACCATACCGAGCGCATGCTGCGCCGCTTCGGCGCACAGGTCGACATCGAAGTGGAAGGCGAGGGCGGCAGCGCCGTTACCGTCGTCGGTTATCCCGAGCTCGGGCCCTGCGCGCTCACGGTGCCGGGCGACCCCAGTGCCGCGGCGTTTCCTCTCGCCGCAGCGCTGATCGTGCCCGGCTCGGACCTGACAATCCGCAATGTCGGCGTCAACCCGGGCAGGATCGGCCTGATCGAGACATTGCGCGAGATGGGGGCTTCGATCGAGACCGGGCCGGTGAGCGAGCAGGGCGGCGAGCCGGTCGCCGACATCGCCGTGCGCGCCGGTTCCCTGCGCGGGGTGGAGGTCCCGGCCGCACGGGCGCCCGGCATGATCGACGAATACCCGATCCTGAGCGTGATCGCCGCCTGCGCCGATGGCACGACGCGGCTGAACGGCCTCGCCGAGCTCAGGGTCAAGGAGAGCGATCGGCTGGAGGCCACGGCTGCGGGCCTCCGCGCCGCCGGTGCGGACGTGAGCGAGCGTGAGGATGGGCTGGATATCGTGGGTCATGGCGGCCCGCCTCCGGGCGGCGGCCCGGTCGCGACCCACATGGACCACCGCATCGCCATGGCCTTCCTCGTCCTCGGCATGGCCAGCGGGAAGCCCATGACAATCGACGACGGATCGATGATCGGCACGAGCTATCCCGGCTTCGTCGCGGACATGAACCGCCTGGGGGCCTCGATTGCCGCGGGCTGAGCCGGCGCCGCTGGTGATCGCGGTGGACGGGCCGGCGGCGGCGGGCAAGGGCACGCTCGCCCGCCGCCTCGCGGAACGCTACGGGCTCCGGCACCTCGATACCGGCCTGCTCTATCGCGCGGCCGCGCTCCGCCTGCTGCGCGCAGGCAGCGACCCGGCGCAGGCGGCCGCGGCCGCGGCCGCGGCGGCTGGCGTCACCGACGACGATCTCGCGGACCCCGCGCTCCGCGACGAGGACGTGGGCCAGGCGGCCTCGGTGGTGGCGGCTCACGGCGCGGTGCGGGAGGCCCTGCTCGGTCTGCAGCGCGCGTTCGCCGCTCGGGCGCCCGGCGCGGTGCTCGACGGGCGCGACATCGGCACCGTGGTCTGCCCGGACGCGCGGGTGAAGCTCTACCTGGAAGCCTCCACCGAAGTGCGCGCCGCGCGCCGCCTTTGTGAGTTGCGGTCGCGCGGCGTCGAGAGTATAGACTCCCGTGTTTTGGACGAAATTATGGCACGCGACGCCCGCGACCGCCGGCGCAGCGCCGCACCCTTGAAGCCGGCGGCAGATGCGTGTTCCATCGATACCAGCGCCCTCGATGCCGACGAGGTGTTCGAGCGAGCGGTGGCGATCGTGGACTCGCGCCTTTCCTCTGCGTAGCGGCGCAATCGGACCCCGCGTCGCGGCAACGCGCTCACCCTCCCCAAGACGCGACCGGCGCGGGCGGAGACCCGCGCGAGAGCGCACACCGACCATCCTGGAGTTCAGATGACGGCAGAGACAGCAGAAGCAACCGAGCAGACGAGCGGCGCGAAGGAGAGCTTCTCCGACATGCTCGATGCCTTCCTCGACGACACCCCGCGCTTCGAGGGGGGCGTCGTCAAGGGCACCGTTCTTGCGATCGAGAACGACGCCGCCCTGATCGACGTCGGGCTCAAGGTCGAGGGCCGCGTGCCGCTGAAGGAGTTCGCCGCGCCCGGTCAGGCGGCCGAGGTCAAGGTCGGCGACGAGGTCGAGGTCTACATCGAGCGCTTCGAGACCGCGCGCGGCGAAGCGTCGCTCAGCCGTGAGCGGGCGCGCAGGGAGGAGGCCTGGGAGAAGCTCGAGCAGGCCTACAAGGACGGCGAACGGGTCACCGGCGTCATCTTCGGCCGGGTCAAGGGCGGCTTCACCGTCGACCTCGACGGCGCCGTGGCGTTCCTGCCGGGAAGCCAGGTCGATATCCGCCCGGTGCGGGACATCGCCCCGCTGGTGGGCACGGACCAGCCCTTCCAGATCCTCAAGATGGACCGCCGGCGCGGCAACATCGTCGTCTCCCGCCGCGCCGTGCTGGAGGACACCCGCGCCGAGCAGCGCAACGAGCTCATCGCCAACCTGCACGAGGGCCAGATGCTCGAAGGCGTGGTCAAGAACATCACCGACTACGGTGCCTTCGTCGATCTCGGCGGCGTCGACGGCCTCCTGCACGTGACCGACATCTCGTGGCGCAGGGTCAACCATCCGGCCGACGCGCTGCAGATCGGCCAGACGGTCAACGTGCAGGTCATCCGCTTCAACCCGGAGACCCAGCGCATCTCGCTCGGCATGAAGCAGCTCGAGGCCGACCCGTGGGAGGGCGTCGAGGCGAAGTATCCGGTGCGGACGAAGTTCACCGGCCGGGTCACGAACATCACCGATTACGGCGCCTTCGTCGAGCTGGAGCCGGGCGTCGAGGGTCTGGTCCACGTCTCCGAGATGAGCTGGACCAAGAAGAACGTGCACCCGGGCAAGATCATCTCGACCAGCCAGGAGGTCGAGGTGATGGTGCTCGACGTCGATCCCGAGAAGCGTCGCGTCAGCCTCGGCCTCAAGCAGTGCCTGGACAACCCCTGGATCGTCTTCGCCGAGTCCCATCCCGAGGGCACGATCGTCGAGGGCGAGATCAAGAACATCACCGAGTTCGGCCTGTTCATCGAATTGCCCGGCGAGATCTACGGCATGGCGCACCTCTCCGATCTCGACTGGCTGTCGCCGGGCGAGGATGCGCTCAAGCGCTTCAAGAAGGGCGACGAGGTGAAGGCCAAGGTGCTGACGATCGACGTCGAGAAGGAGCGGATCGGCCTCGGCCTGAAGCAGCTCGACGACGATCCCTTCCAGGGGGCGGAGGCCAGGCGCGGGCAGACCGTGACCTGCACGGTCACTGCCGTGCACGACCACAGCGTCGAGGTCGAGATCTTCGGCTCGCTCCCGGGCGACATCAAGCGCTCCGACCTCGCCCGCGACCGCGACGAGCAGCGCCCCTCGCGCTTCGCGCCGGGCGACAAGGTCGACGCCAAGCTGATGCAGATCGACCGCACCCATCGCCGCATCACCCTCTCGATCAAGGCGCTCGAGGTGCAGGAAGAGAAGCAGGCGATGGAGGAGTACGGCTCGACCGACAGCGGAGCGAGCCTCGGCGACATCCTCGGCGCGGCGCTCGATCGCAAGACCCAGGAGGAGGCCGCGCGCGCGGCCGAGGCAGAAGCCCAGACCGACGCCGAACCCGAACCCGAAGCTGAAGCCAAATCTGAAGCCGAAGCGGACTCCGAGGAGGCGTCGGAGAAAGGCTGAGGCGCCTGCCGTGACCGGCTAGGGCCGGATCCGGGGCGGAGATGGCGAACCTGGAACCCGACAGGTTGCTCGACCGCCGCCGTCTCAAGCGCGGCGTCACCATCTGGCGGACGCTTGCCGTTCTCGCCCTGGTCGCGGTCGCCCTGGTGGCCGCGGCGCCCTTTGCTCTCGAGGGCGGCGAGCGCGTCGCCCGGCTCTGGATCACCGGACTCATCGAGGACGATCCCGTGCGCGACCGCCTCGTCGCCGAGCTGCGCGACGACGATGCGGTCAGAGCGGTCGTGCTGCGCATCGACTCACCCGGCGGCACGGCGGTCGGCGGCGAGGCGCTCTATCTGAGCCTGCGCTCGCTGGCCGAGGTCAAGCCCGTGGTGGCCGTTCTCGGCACCACCGCCACCTCGGCCGCGTACTTGGCGGCGCTGGCCGGGGACCGCATCCTGGCTCGCGAGGCGTCGATCACGGGCTCGATCGGCATCCTGTTCCAGACCGCCGAGTTCACCGCGCTGCTGGAAGAGATCGGCGTGCGGGCGGAAGCGATCCGCAGCGGACCGCTGAAGGCGAAGCCGTCGCCCTTCGAGCGCATGGACAATCCCACCCGCCGGGTGATGCGGAGCGTGGTGCGCGATACCTACGAGTCCTTCCTGCGCCAGCTGATGGAACGCCGCGCCCTCGATCGCGAGACGGCGCTCGGCCTGGCCGACGGGCGGGTGTTCACCGGCAGGCAGGCGGTCGCTGCCGGCCTGGTCGATGCAGTCGGGGGCGAGGCGGAGGCAAGACGGTGGCTCGCGCAGACCCACGGCGTATCCGAGTCGATGCCGGTTGCGGACGTCATGAGCGGCCAGGGCGATCTGCTGGAGACCATCGGCGCGACGCTCGAACGTGCGCTGCCGGCGCGAACGCTCTCACTTGACGGTCTGATCGCCGTTTGGCACCCTGACTTATCGGACTGAAATGACAACGTTCTCGGCCGACGAGCGTGCTTGCCGGGGGCGGGAGTGCGGCGGGATGTCTCCAAGATGACCAAGTCCGAACTCATCCAGCTGCTGGCGGAGAAGTATGCCGACCAGCATCTCTACCACCGCGACTTCCAACGTGTGGTGAACAGGATCTTCACGGAGATCGGCGATGCGCTCGCGCAGGGCGACCGGGTGGAGCTGCGCGGCTTCGGTGCATTCTCGGTTCGCTCACGTGCGGCACGGGTCGGCCGCAATCCGCGCACCGGCGCCGCGGTTCGGGTGGAGAAGAAGCATCTGCCCTTCTTCAAGACCGGCAAGGAGCTGCGCGAGCGCATCAACCGCCCGTGAGCGGCGCGGCTTGAGCGGCGCGCGGCAGCCTGCAATCGCTGTCGCCCGGCACGGTCGGATACGGGGAAGAGCGGGTCCATGAGAGTGCTCGCCTGGGCAATTGCGGCGATCGTGGCGCTCGTGGTCGTCGCCTTCGCCGTGGCGAACCGCGGCCCGGTCACGATCAGCGTCGAGCCCTTCCCCTACAGGCTGGACATCCCGGTCTGGGCGCTGGCGGTGGGGGCGCTGCTGGTGGGTTTCCTCAGCGGCGCGCTGGTCCGCTGGCTGCTCGACCACAAGGCGCGGCGCATGGCCCGGCGCGGCCGCCGGCGCACGCGGGCGCTCGAGCAGGAGCTGGCGGGCGCGCGCAAGAAGCTCGACGAGGCGGTGCGGGCCCGGCGGGCATCGATTCCGACGGCTGCGTCCGCTTCCCTGACGCCGAAGGACCTGGCGTAGCGCCGCCGCGGCATGGAGCGCCTCTACTGCGCCATCGATTCCGGCGACGTGGAGGCCGCGCGGGCGCTGGCGGAACGCCTCCAGGGCACCGTCGGCGGCGTCAAGCTCGGCGCGGCCTTCGTGATGCGGAACGGGCTGGCGAGCGTGGACGCCTTCACCCGCCTGGGCCTGCCGGTCTGGCTGGACCTCAAGCTTCTGGAGATCCCGCGCGAGGCGGCCAGCCTGGTGCGGGCGGCGAGCGAGAGCAGGGCGGCGCTGGTGACCGTACACGCACTCGGCGGCAGAGCGAATCGCCGAGGAAATGGCGACGGCGATCGGCTAGTGTAGGCCATGCCTGTTGCGGTCAAGACCTGCGGACTGAGCGACCGCCGCGCCGTCGACGCGGCGCTGGCCGGCGGTGCGCGCTTCCTGGGCTTCGTGTTCTTTCCGCCATCGCCGCGCGATATCTCGCCCGGTCGGGCCGCAACCCTGAGCGCGGCGCTGCCTGCGGGCACCGCCAGCGTGGGCGTCGTCGTCGATCCTGACGACGATTTCATCGACGCTATCCTGTCTCAGACGCGACTCGACTATATTCAGCTCCACGGCAAGGAGAGCCCGGCGCGGGCGCAAGCCATTCGCGCGCGCACCGGCTGCAGGATCATCAAGGCGGTCAGCGTGTCAGAGGCATCCGACATCGCACGTGCGGCGGCGTACCGCGAGAGCGCGGACCTGATCCTGTTCGACGCGAAGCCGGCAGCCGACGCCTCCCGTCCCGGCGGCAATGCGGAGGCGTTCGACTGGCAGCTGTTCGAGGCGGTGCCGCCGCCATCGAGCGGCTGGCTGCTCTCTGGCGGGCTCGATGCGGGCAACGTCGGCGAAGCGGTCAGGATCACCCGCGCGCCGGCCGTCGACGTCTCGTCGGGAATCGAGTCCGCGCCGGGACGCAAGGACCCGGCGAAGATCGGCGCCTTCCTCGCCGCTGCGGCCGCAGTGGATGCGGGGGCGGGCGAGGCGTCGGCATGAGCGCACGCGGCGCCAACAGGCCCGGCCCCGACGCCGACGGCCACTTCGGCATCTACGGCGGCCGCTACGTGGCCGAGACCCTGATGCCGCTGATCCTCGATCTCGAGGCTGCCTACGAGACCGCCAGGGACGATCCGAGCTTCGCCGCCGAGTTCGAGCACTGGCTCGCCCACTACGTCGGCCGGCCGAGCCCGCTCTACCACGCGGCCAGGCTCAGCGAGCACCTCGGCGGCGCGCGCATCTACTTCAAGCGGGACGAGCTCAACCACACCGGCGCGCACAAGATCAACAACTGCATCGGCCAGATCCTGCTGGCGCGGCGCATGGGCAAGACCCGCATCATCGCCGAGACCGGCGCGGGCCAGCACGGCGTCGCCACGGCCACCGTCTGCGCCCTCTTCGGCCTGCCCTGCACCGTCTACATGGGCGAGACCGACATCGCGCGGCAGCAGCCCAACGTCTTTCGCATGAAGCTGCTGGGCGCCGAGGTGGTGCCGGTGGACTCCGGCTCGCGCACGCTCAAGGACGCCATGAACGAGGCGCTGCGCGACTGGGTGACCAATGTCGAGACCACCTTCTACCTGATCGGCACGGTGGCGGGCCCGCATCCCTATCCCGCCATGGTGCGCGACTTCCAGTCGGTGATCGGGCGCGAGACGCGCGAGCAGCTCATGGCGGCGGAGGGGCGGCTGCCCGACACGCTCGTCGCCTGCGTCGGCGGCGGCTCCAACGCGATCGGACTCTTCCATCCCTTCCTCGACGAGGACAGCGTGCGCATGGTGGGCGTCGAGGCCGCCGGCCTCGGCGTGGACACCGACAAGCACGCCGCCTCGCTCACCGCAGGCCGGCCCGGCATCCTGCACGGCAACCGAACCTATCTTCTCCAGGACGAGCACGGGCAGATCACCGAGGCGCATTCGATCTCGGCCGGCCTCGACTATCCCGGCATCGGGCCGGAGCACGCCTGGCTCAAGGATTCGGGGCGGGTCTCCTACGTGCCGATCACCGACGAGCAGGCGCTGGAGGCGTTTCACCTGTGCTCGCGGCTCGAAGGCATCATCCCCGCCCTCGAGCCCGCGCACGCCCTCGCCCATGTCATGGAGCTCGCGCCGACGCTATCGGCGGACCATCTACTCGTGATGAACATGTGCGGGCGCGGCGACAAGGACATCTTCACGGTCGCAGACACGATGGGCGCGGACCTGTGAGCGGGCGCATCGACCGGCGCTTTGCGGCGCTCGCAGAAGAGGGCCGCGCAGGCCTGGTGACCTTCACGATGATGGGCGATCCCGACATCGAGACCTCCTTCGACATTCTGGAAGGGCTGGCCGGCGCCGGCGCCGACATCATCGAGATCGGCTCGCCCTTCACCGACCCCATGGCCGACGGGCCGGTGATCCAGCGGGCCGGCCAGCGCGCGCTCAAGGCCGGCATCACGCTCGGCAAGACCCTCGACCTGGCGCGGCGATTCCGTCAGCGCGACGACGCCACGCCGCTGGTGCTCATGGGCTACTACAACCCCATCTACATCTATGGCGTGGAGCGCTTTCTCAGGGACGCTCTGGAGGCCGGGCTCGACGGCATGATCGTGGTCGACCTCCCGCCCGAGGAGGACGACGAGCTCTGCCGCCCAGCGCTGGACGCCGGGCTCTCCTTCGTGCGGCTGGCGGCGCCGACCACCGACGAGGCGCGCCTGCCGGCGGTGCTGACCAATACCAGCGGCTTCGTCTACTACATCTCGATCACCGGGATCACCGGCGCGGCCGGTGCCGCCGCCGCGGCGACGGAGGTCGCGGTCGAGCGGCTGCGGCGCCACACCGGGCTTCCCATCGCGGTCGGCTTCGGCATCAAGACGCCCGGGCAGGCGGCCGAGATCGCGCGGGTCGCGGATGCCGCAGTCGTGGGCTCCGCCCTGGTCGGGGCGATCGAGGAGGGCCTGGACGACGCGGGCCGGGCGACGTCGGCCTGCCGCGACAACGTGCTCGCGCTGGTGCGTGCGCTCGGCGAGGGCGTGCGCGAGGCACGGCAGGAGGCGCCCTCATGAGCTGGCTCGACCGTTTCGCGCGCCCCAAGGTCAGCGGCCTGTTCCGCCGGCAGGACATGCCGGAGGACCTGTGGGAGAAGTGCGAGAAGTGCGAGCAGATGATCTTCCACCGCGAGCTCGAGAGCAATCTCAGGGTCTGCCCGCGCTGCGACCATCACATGCGTCTCGGCGCCGACAAGCGGCTCGCGCTGCTTTTCGACGACGAAGGCTATCGGACCATCGAGCTGCCGGAAGTGACGGACGATCCGCTCAGGTTCCGCGACCGCAAGCGCTACGCGGACCGGCTCCGCGAGGCGCGCGGCGCCACCGGCCACGACGACGCGATCGTCGTCGCTCACGGCAAGATCGGCGGGGCGCCTGCGGTCATCGCGGCCTTCGACTTCGGCTTCCTCGGCGGCTCGATGGGAACCGCCGTCGGCGAGAGCCTGCTGGCCGCGGCGCGGCTCGCGGTGCTGCAGGAGGCGCCGCTGATCGTCATCCCGTCCTCGGGCGGGGCCCGCATGCAGGAGGGCGTGCTGTCGCTGATGCAGATGGCGCGCACCACCATCGCGGTCGACGAGCTGAAGGAAGCGGGCGTGCCCTACATCGTGCTGCTCACGAACCCCACGACCGGGGGCGTGACGGCGTCCTTCGCCATGCTGGGCGACATTGCCATCGCCGAGCCCGGCGCGGTCATCGGCTTTGCCGGCCCGCGCGTGATCGAGGAGACGATCCGGGAAACCCTGCCCGAGGGCTTCCAGCGCGCAGAATACCTGCGCGATCACGGGATGGTCGACATGGTGGTGCATCGCCGCAAGCTGCGCGAGACGCTCTCGATGCTGCTCTCCCTGCTGCGGGACAAGAAGCCCGTAGCCGAGGTCATCGCGCTGCACGGGGACGCACCGGCCGCACGCGCGCGCGCGGACGAGCCCGCTCCCGCCGACGCCGACTGAGGAGCACGCTGCCGTGCGGACCGCCCTCCTTCCGGGGCCGGTCGGATGAGCGTGGCGCCTGCGCCGGGGGAGGCGCGCGAGAGCGACACGATCCTCGCCCGGCTGCTCGACCTTCATCCCAAGGCCATCGACCTTTCGCTCGGACGCATGACCCGGCTGCTCGATGCGCTCGGCAACCCGGAACGGACCATGCCGCCGGTCATCCACGTCGCCGGCACCAACGGCAAGGGCAGCGTCGTCGCTTACCTGGAGGCGATGCTGCGCGCCGCAGGATACCGGGTGAACAGCTACGTCTCGCCGCACCTGGTCCGCTTCGCCGAGCGGATCAGGCTTGACGGTGCGCCGATCGCCGAGGAGTCGCTGCGCGCGAGCCTCGCCCGCTGCGAGGCGGTCAACGAGGGCGCATCCATCACCTTCTTCGAGATCACCACGGCTGCAGCCTTCCACGCCTTCCGGCTGAAGCCGGCGGATGTGCTGCTGCTCGAGGTCGGGCTCGGCGGCAGGCTCGACGCCACCAACGTGATCGCGCGGCCGGCGCTCACCGTCATCACCCCCGTCTCCATCGACCACACGCACTATCTCGGCGAGACGCTTCCGCTCATCGCCGCCGAGAAGGCCGGCATCCTGAAGCCGGGCGTGACCGGCGTGATCGGACACCAGGCGGCGGAGGCCGGCGCAGTCATCGAAGACGTCGCCGGGCAGGTCGGGGCACCGCTGACGCGGCTCGGGCGGGAGTGGTCGTTCGAGCACGCGGCATCGCACCTGCTGCTGCGAGACGGGCAGGGTGTCGGGCAGTATCCCCTGCCGGGCCTCGCCGGTCCCCATCAGGTGGAGAACGCGGCGCTCGCCGTGGCCTGCGCCCGCAGCCTGCGGGACTTCGCGGTGGGCGATGCCGCCATCGGCCGTGGGCTCGAGGAGGCGCGCTGGCCCGGCCGGCTGCAGCGCGTGCCCTGGCCGGGCCTCGGCGGCGGTTGGGAATTCTGGGTCGACGGCGGGCACAACGCCGCGGCGGCGCGCGCGCTCGCCCGGACCGCCGAGGGCTGGCGCGACCGCCCCCTCGATCTCGTGGTCGGGATGCTCGACACCAGGCCGCCGGCGGACTTCCTGCGGCCGCTCGCGCCGGTCGCGCGGCGGCTGGTCGCCGTGCCGATTCCCGAGCAGGCGGCGAGCGCGGCTGCGGAGGAGGTCTGCGCGGCGGCGGGCTCGGTCGGCATCGCCGCCGAAACGGCCGCGGATGTCCGCGAGGCCGTCGCGCGGCTGACCGGGGGGCCGGCGCCGCCCGGCCGCATCCTGGTGTGCGGGTCGCTCTACCTCGCCGGCGACGTGCTGGCCACCGCCGGCGCGCCGGTCGCCTGAGCGCCCGGCGGCCGATTCGGCGCGAGCAAAAATTTACCCTATGTTACAATGGGTTACGTGAAATTGGGTTCGTTTTGCAATTTTGCCTTTTCGCCGCTCAGACGGCCCCGCGCAGCCACTCGGCGAGCTTGGCCTTGGGCAGCGCGCCCACCTTGGTATCGGCCACCTCGCCGTCCTTGAAGAGGATCAGTGTCGGGATTCCGCGGATGCCGTACCTGGCGGGCGTGGAGGGGTTCGAATCCACGTCCAGCTTGGCCACCGAGAGCGACTCGCCCATCTCGTCGGCGATCTCCTCCAGCGCGGGCGCGATGGCCTTGCAGGGGCCGCACCAGTCGGCCCAGAAGTCCACCAGGACCGGGCCGTCGGCCTTGAGGACCTTCTCTTCGAACTCGCCGTCGGTGACGTGGGTGACGCTCATCGGTGCTCCTCCGCGCTGGCAACGACCGGAATGTAGGGAGCCCTCCGGGACCCGTCAACGGGTCGCTGCTCCCGGCTCGTTCACGTCTTCGGGAAGGGGCTGTCCCTCGGCCAGCAGCGCCGTCGCGATCATGCGCCACTCGTCGCGCAGCGCACCCTCGGCCGCCGACCTGCCGGCGCGACGATACCAGTAGCCGGCGTTGCGCAGGTCGCCCTCGACCCGGTGGAGATAGGCGTGGACCCAGGCGCCGGCCGGCCCCGCTTCGGCCTGGGCGAGGGAGTGGGCCGCATCCCACTCGCCCTTCGCCTCCCGCCACAGCGCCCGGAGCGGCTTGCTCAGCCCCTCCGGCGGTGTCTGCTCTTCGAGCGAGCGCTCGAACGTCGTCAGGTCCATGGTCTTGCCTTGCCTCCGTCCCGGCCCTGCCGTCATGCCGCATCGCGGGCCGCAGCCGCCAGCGTGATCTCGAAATTGCCATAGGCATCGACCGCCAGGACCTGTCCGGGGTGGACCACCACCGTGGTGACCTCGGTGTCGATGACCACGGGCCCCTCGATCCGGTTGCCGGGAACGAGTCGTGCGCCGTCGTAGATGGGGGTCTCGGCGCGACGGCCCCATGCCGCCCAGTAGACCGAGCGGGAGGGCCGCCGGGCCTCGGCGGCGGGCTCCGTCACCATGGAGCCGGCCGTGCCGAGGCGGGGCTTTCGCGTGACGCCCGAGGCGCGGCAGCGGAAGGTGACGATCTCGAGCTGCGCGCCCGGCAACGCGGCGCCACGCCCGTAGAGCGCCTCGTAGCGGCGGCGGAACTCCTCGTGCAGGGCGTCGATCTCGCCCGCCGCGACGGCCTCGCCCTCGAGCTCGACCTCGACCTCGTTGATCTGCCCCTTGTGCCGCATGTCGAGGGTGAAGCGGTAGCGCCGCTCCGCCGGCGGGACGTCGTCGGCTGCGAGGTCGGCGGCACCGTGCTCCCTGAGGGCCGCGAGCGTCGCGTTGATCCGGTCGGCCTCGAAGGGCGAGCGCATGATGTTGACCCGCTCGTGGACGTGCAGCAGGTCGGCCGCGGCGGCTCCGAAGGCGCACCACACGGAGGCCGTCTCGCGCTGCGGCACGATCACCTTCGAGACCCCGAGCTCCTGCGCGAAGACCCCGGCATGAGCGGGTCCGGCGCCGCCGAAGGCGAAGAGCACGAAGTCGCGCGGGTCGTGACCCTTCTGGATCGTCACCTTGCGGATCAGGTCGGCCATCTGGAACTCGGCGATGCGGGCGATACCGCTCGCGGTCTCGTCGAGGCCCAGGCTCAGCCGTTCGCCCATCGGCGCCAGCGCTCCGGCCGCGGCGTCGCGGTCGAGCCTGATCGCGCCGCCCGCGAAGTTGTCGGGGTCGAGGTAGCCCAGCACCAGGTCGGCATCGGTCACCGTCGGCACCGTGCCGCCGCGGCGGTAGCAGACCGGGCCGGGATCGGCGCCCGCGCTCTCCGGGCCCACGCGGAAGGCGCCGGTGGCCTCGTCGATCCAGGCCATGCTGCCGCCGCCCGCGCCGATCACCTGGATGTCCACCTTGGAGAGGTAGTACTCGTACTGGTGCACCAGGCTGCGGTACGAGAAGGCCGGCTCGCCGCCGTGGATGATGCCGACGTCGAAGGAGGTGCCGCCCATGTCGGTGGTGATGACGTTCTCGTAGCCCATGATCCCGCCGGCATAGCCGGACCCGGTGACGCCCGAGACCGGGCCGGAATCGAGGGTCAGCAGCGGCGCCGCCATCGCCTTGGCGACGGGGATCGTGCCGCCCGCGCACTGGGTGATCTGCAGCGGATGGTGGTAGCCGAGACCGGTGGTCCGCCTGTCCATGCGCTCCAGGTAGCCGGTTACCAGCGGGCCGATGTAGGCGTTGAGCGCGACCGCCGCGGTGCGCTCGTACTCGCCCCACTTCGGCACCAGGTCGGCAGAGCAGGTGACGAAGAGCCCGGGCGCGATGCGCTCCACCATCGCCTTGACGCGGCGCTCGTGCCCGGGCGCGAGGAAGGACCACAGGAAGCAGATCGCGAGCGCCTCCACGCCCTCGGCGACCAGCCGGCGAATCGCCTGCTCCGCCTCGTCCTCGTTCAGCTCGACGACGACGTTGCCGAAGCAGTCCACCCTCTCCGACACGCCCTCGACCAGGTACTTCGGCACGATGGGGTCGGGCTTGCTGCTCTCCGGGATGTGGACGACGAGGCGGATGTCGCGGCCGGTGAGCCCGCGCGAGCCGCGCATGATGTGGATGACGTCGTTGTGGCCCCTGGTGGTGATGAGGCCGACCTTGACGCCCTTCTTCTGGATGATGGCGTTGGTGCCCACGGTGGTGCCGTGGGCCAGCACCGCGAGTTCGCCGCAGAGTGCTTCCAGCGGCTTCCCCAGCTTGCCGGCGACGATGTCGAGGGCGGCGATCAGTCCCTCGCCGAAGTCGGCCGGCGTGGACGGCGCCTTGCCGGTGGTGACGCGGCCGGCCTCGTCCACCACCACGCAGTCGGTGAAGGTGCCGCCGATGTCGATGCCGCAGAGATAGGCGCTCATGGACAACCTCGGGGGGAGGGGAGGGGGAGGGCGGGGCGGCTCAGTCGAAGAGCGCGACGGCCCTGGTCCAGCCGCCGGAGGCCGCCTTGATCTTGCAGGGGAAGCAGGCGACGGTGAAGCCGAAGGGCGGCAGCTCCTCCAGGTGCCGCAGCTTCTCCATGTGGCAGTAGGGCGTGTCGATCCCGGCGTAGTGACCCTCCCAGATGATCCGGGGGTCGCGCGTCCTGAGCCAGCGCTCGCGGGTTGCGGAGAAGGGGGCGTCCCAGCTCCAGCCGTCGATGCCGGTGACGCGCACGCCGCGCCCGGTCAGGTAGTGGGTCGCCTCCCGGCCCACGCCGCAGCCGGCGTGGATATAGTCGTCGTGGCCGTAGCGCTCGCCAGCGCGCGTGTTCACCAGCACGATGTCCATGGGCTGCAGCTCGTAGCCGATCCGCTCAAGCTCGGCCTCGACGTCGGCGGGGGTCGCGACGTAGCCGTCGTCGAGGTGGCGGAAGTCGAGCTTGACGCCCGGCCGGAAGTACCAGTCGAGCGGCATCTCGTCGATCGTCGGCATGCGGTTGCCCTTGGAATCCCGCGAGTTGTAGTGATAGGGCGCGTCCATGTGGGTGCCGTTGTGGGTCGCGAGCTCGATGAACTCGATGGCCCAGCCCTCGCCGTTCGGCAGCTGCTCCTCCTTCAGGCCGGGGAAGAGCTCGCACATCATCGCCGCGCTCTCCTTCCCCGTGATGTAGCGGATCGAGGGCCGCATGAAGTCCGGGTCCACGACCGTGTCGTTGTCCAGCGGCTGGGAGATGTCGACGATCTTCGACGGCAGCTTCATCGCGGGTCCTCCTTGGCGCCGCCCCTTGTGCCCAAGCGGCACGCCGGAGTCGAGGGAGAGAATCTTGAGTCGGGGGCGGGCGGACGCGCTAGAATGGCGCCATGGCCATCCTGCGCACAGTTCTCTGGTCGCTGGCCAAGCGCGCCGCCGCCGACCCGCGCGTGCAGAAGAAGGCGGGGCAGGCGTTCCGCGCCGTCGACGGCAAGATGGACAAGGCTGCGGACAAGGTCGCGGACGTCGCGGCCGCCAAGGATCCCGCCCGCGAGGCGGGCAGGATGCTGGGCGCCTTCCTTTCGGGCGAGCGCCCGCCGAAACGCTGATCGCCATCCGGCGCCCGCGATGCGGGCTGTCGCCCATCTGGTGCGGTCGAGAGGACTCGAACCTCCACGGGGTTGCCCCCACTAGCTCCTGAGGCTAGCGCGTCTACCAATTCCGCCACGACCGCCCGGTCAAATGGTGCGGCTGAGAGGACTCGAACCTCCACGGGGTTGCCCCCACAGCGCCCTCAACGCTGCGCGTCTACCTGTTCCGCCACAGCCGCAAGACACCCGTGCTCGAAGAGCGGGCGGGGCGGAGAAAACAGGGTAAGTGCGCAGCTTGTCAAGCCACCATCGGTGGCGCCCTATGTGCGGTCCCCGCCGCCGGCTCCCGCCTCCGGCCTGAAGGGGCGGGACAGCAGGCCGCCGATGGCGTCGTCGATGGAGGCGCCGCGGTGAAGGACGGCATGCACCCCGTAGGCGATCGGCATTTCGACGCCGAGCTCCGCCGCCATCGTCGTCACCGCCGGTGCGCTGGCCACGCCCTCCGTGACCGCCTCGCGGGCGCCCAGCACTGCTTCGGCCGCCTCGCCGGCCCCGATAGCGCGGCCGAGCGTGTAGTTGCGCGATTGCTCGCTGGTGCAGGTCAGCACGAGATCGCCGAGGCCGGAGAGGCCGGCCAGGGTTTCCGGCCGTGCGCCTCTGGCCGCGGCGAGCCGCGACAGCTCCGCGAAGCCGCGCGCGATGACGGCGGCGCGGGCGTTGTCGCCCAGGCCCCGGCCGATGGCGATTCCGGCTGCGATCGCGATGACGTTCTTCACCGCGCCGCCGATCTGCACGCCGATCACGTCGTCGGTGAGATAGGGGCGGAAGGCCGGGCTGCCCAGCGCCTCGACGATGGCTTCGCCGAGGCGCGGGTCCTCGCAGGCGAGAGACACGGCGGCAGGCAGGCCCTGGGCGACCTCACGCGCGAAGGTGGGGCCGGAGAGCGCGGCAAGCGGCATCGCCGGCGCCGCGCGCCGCACCGCATCGCTCATCAATGCGCCGCTGCCCCGCTCGATGCCCTTGGCGCAGATTAGTGCGGGCGGCGGGTCGTTCGCCGCATCGGCTGCCTGCTCGGCAATGCCGGCGAGATGCTGTGCCGGGGTCGCCAGGAGCAGGAGGTCGGCCCGCACCGCCTCGTCCAGCTCCGCCGTCGCCCGGATCGCCGGGTCGAGAGGGACGCCGGGCAGGAAGCGCCGGTTCTCGTGGCGCTCGTTGATGCCGGCGACGACGTCCGGCTCGCGCGCCCAGAGCGTCACCGCGCGCCCGGCGCGCAGCGCCACCGCCGCAAGCGCCGTACCCCAGGCGCCGCCGCCGATCACGCCGATGTGCCTCATCGCCTTGCGCCTGCCCGCGAGAGTCCGCTTACCATAGGGGTCGTTTTACGGATGCGGGCGCGTCGGGGGAAGCCGTTGCGAGAGGCGATGCCTGCCCGGAGCCGGGGGAGGAAGCAGCATTTGCGGCGCACAGGGATACGTCTCCGTCACCCCATCGCCGCTGCCCTGGTCGTGGCGGCGCTGGCGACGGCCGCCTTCCCGTGCGACGCCGATGCCCCGCTCGAGATGGTCGCGATTCCGGGCGGCAGCTTCCGGATGGGCGACCCGGACGGCCAGCCGGACGAGACCCCTCGGGCGGTGACGGTGGCGCCCTTCCGGCTCATGCGCTTCGAGGTCACCAACGCCCAGTTCGCCGCCTTCGTCGCGGAGACCGGTCACGTCACGGACCCGGAGCGGCGCGGCTTCGGCTACGTCTGGCCGGGGCGCTGGATCAGGGTGCCGGGCGCCGACTGGCGCCGCCGCAGCGGGCCGGCTTCGAACCTCGTCGGCCTGGACGACCATCCCGCGGTCCAGGTGAGCTGGCGGGACGCCCGCGCCTTCTGCCGCCACCACGGTCTCAGGCTCCCGCGCGAGGAGGAGTGGGAGTTCGCCGCCCGCGGCAGCGACGGGCGGCTCTTTCCCTGGGGCGCGGCGGCGCCGGACGAGGGCGGCACGAGGCGCGCCAACTACGGCACCAACGAATGCTGCGCGGCGGACATGAGCGACGGCTTTCACGAGACCGCACCCGTGGGCTCCTATCCGGCCGGTGTCTCGCCCTTCGGCCTGCACGACATGGCCGGCAACGTCTGGGAGTGGACCGCGAGCCTCGACGCAGAGAGCGGCAAGTACGTGATCCGCGGCGGGGGCTGGGGCAACAACCCCTATTGCCTGCGGGTGAGCTACCGCCACAAGAACCCGCCCGACATCGGCCTCGACATGGTGGGCATTCGCTGCGCCGGCGATCCGTGAGGCCCGACGGCGCGTCCGCCGGCACGAGGGTCAGGCGCGCGGCCCCAGCCTTCCGGGGGTGCCGGCACCCCTGGCGAGGCCCGCGCCTTCGTCGAGCGGCCAGCGCGCGCGTGGCGGCGCGTCGAGCGGGTCGATCATGTCGCGACCGAGGCGCTCGACACCGGCCCAGGCGATCATCGCCGCGTTGTCGGTGCAGAGCCTGGCCGGCGGAATCGCGAGCGGGAGGCCGCGGCTCGCCGCCAGCCTCTCGATGCGGTGCCGGATCTCCCTGTTGGCGGCCACCCCCCCGGCCACCACCAGCGCTGCCGGCGTGCAGTCCTCGGCGCTCAGCTGTGCGATGGCGTTGCTCGTGCGGTCCACGAGCACGTCGGCGGCGGCGGTCTGAAAGGAGGCGGCGATGTCGGCGCGGTCCTGCTCCGAGAGCTCTCCGCGCGCCTGAACCGCGTGCAGCACCGCGGTCTTGAGTCCCGAGAACGAGAAGTCGCAGCCCGGCCGCCCGGCCAGCGGCCGCGGCAGGGCGACGGCTCCGGAATCGCCATCCTTCGCCCTCCGCTCGATCGCCGGCCCGCCCGGATAGCCCAGGCCGAGCAGCATCGCCGCCTTGTCGAAGGCCTCTCCCACCGCGTCGTCGATGGTGGTCCCCAGCCGCCGGTAGCGGTCCACCTCCTCGACGAGCAGGAGCTGGCAGTGCCCGCCCGAGACCAGGAGGAGCAGATAGGGGAAGGAGAGGGTCTCGTCGATCAGGCGGGGACTCAGCGCGTGCCCCTCCAGATGATTGACGGCGAGCAGCGGCAGGTCGTGGACGGCGGCGATCGCCTTGCCGGTCATCAGCCCCACCATGACCGCGCCGATCAGGCCAGGGCCGGCCGTTGCGGCCACGCCGTCGAGGTCGGCGAAGCCGACGCCGGCATCGGCCATGGCACGGACGACGAGGCCGTCGAGATGCTCGACGTGGCTGCGTGCCGCGATCTCCGGCACCACTCCGCCGTAGGGCGCGTGGTCGGCGCACTGGGAGAGCACGAGGTCGGCCAGCACCCGGCGCTCGCCGGTCACGATGGCGGCCGCGGTCTCGTCGCAGCTGGTTTCGATGCCGAGCACGATCATGGGCCGAGCCTTAGCCGAGAGACGCCGGCGCCGCAACGACGGTCGCCACGCGAAAGCGCTCGCGTCGTACCGGCGCCCTGTGTAGAAGGGGCGACCACGGCCCGAAACATCGAGTCGACGTGCGCCTGCCAATCACCGTCGGGACGCGGGGCAGCCCGCTCGCCATCGCCCAGACCCGCCACGTCTGCGGCCTGCTCGTCGCGGCTCACCCCGCGCTGGCCGAGGACGGCGCCCTCGTGACCGAGGTCATCGTCACCTCCGGCGACCGCTTCACCGACCGCCCGCTCGCCGACATCGGCGGCAAGGGACTCTTCACCAAGGAGATCGAGGAGGCGCTGCTGGACGGGCGCATCGACCTCGCCGTGCACTCCATGAAGGACGTGCCGACGTGGCTGCCCGGGGGGCTGGAGATCGCCGCCATCCCGGCGCGCGAGGACCCCCGGGACGTGCTGATCGCGCGGGCGTCGCAGGTCTGCGCGGGCCTCGCCGACCTGCCGGCGGGCGCGCGCGTGGGCACCGGCTCGCTCCGCCGCCAGGCGCAGCTCCTGGCGCGCCGCCCCGATCTCGCGATCGTGCCGATGCGCGGCAACGTGGGGACGCGCCTGCGCAAGGTGGGCGAGGGGGCGGCCGATGCCACGCTGCTGGCCCTCGCGGGCCTCAGGCGCCTCGGCGAGGATGTCGAGGGGATGGCGGTGCTCTCCCCGGCGGACATGCTGCCGGCGGCAGGGCAGGGCGCGCTCGGCATCGAATGCCGCAGCAGCGACGAGCGGACGAAGGAAACGCTGGCACCCCTCGTGCATCCGCCGACGGCGGCTGCCGTGGCCTGCGAGCGGGCCCTGCTCGAAGCCCTCGACGGCTCGTGCCGGACGCCGATCGCCGGCCTCGCCGTGCCTGATGGCAATGGGGGCCTGCTGCTCGATGCGCTGATCGCGCGGCCCGACGGCAGCGCCTGCCACCGAATCCAGCGCGTCGGCGCCGCGGGCGATGCCGAGGCCGTGGGCCGCGACGCGGGCGCCGCGCTGCGGGCGGCAGGCGGGCCGGACTGGTTCGCGCCGTGAGCGGTCCCCGCGTGCTGCTGACCCGTCCGCGCGAAGATTCGCTCGCGCTCGCCGCGATCCTGAAGGACCACGGCGTCGATGCGCTGATCGAGCCGATGATGACGATCCGAATCGATGGCGCGGCGCGGCTCGACCTCTCGGGCGTGCAGGCGATCCTGCTCACCAGCGCCAACGGGGCGCGGGCGCTGGCGGTGGCGGTACCCGGCGCAGCGCGACGGTTGCCGGTTTTCGCCGTCGGCTGCGCAACCGCGCAGGCTGCGCGGGAGGCCGGATTCCGCGCCGTGACGGCGGCGGGCGGCGACGTCGACGCGCTCTCGGCACTGGCTGCGGCCCGGCTGCGCCCGGAGGCGGGCCGCCTCGTCCACGTGGCAGGCGGGGTGACAACCGGCGATCTGGTGCCGCGTCTGGCGGCGGCCGGCTTCGAGGCCGAGCGGGTGCCGCTCTACGACGCGGTTGCGGCAAGCGCGATCTCGCCCGGAGCCCGCCGGGCGCTGGAGGCGCAAACCCTCGCGGGCGCAGTGTTTTTCTCTCCCCGTACCGCGCGCCTCTTTGCTAAGCTCGCGCGCGAGTCGGAGCTTGAAGCGACGGCGCGGGCGCTCACCGCGTTCTGCCTGAGCCAGGCGGTGGCCATGGCGGCAGCAACCCTCTCCTGGCAACGAGTCTGCGTGGCGTCTGCGCCGCGACGGGACGCGCTCGTCGCGAGCGTGGTGCACACGCTCGCCGGGTCGCCGGGGCAGCGAAGGGAGCGCGGGCGCCGCGACGAGGGATAGATGGCGGCACGCAAGGACGATGGCCGGAAGCAACCGGGGAGCGACCGCCGGGCGGTGATCTGGCGGCTGCCCGGGTCGCACGGTGGAGATGGCGCCGCCGCTACCGAAGCGACTCGTCCTCCGGGCCGCCGCGTGCCGCGGGCAGCGGTCTGGGGCCTGGCCGCTGCGCTTGTCCTGCTCGGCCTCTACGCCGCGTGGTCCGAGTTCGGCGACGCTATCCGGGGCACGGGCGACGAGCCGAATGCCGCTGCGGTGCCTGTGGAGACGGCCCCCGCCACCGGACGTGCCGGAGACGGCGCGGCAAGCGAAGGAGCAGGCGTGCTTGCGTCGGATGTCGATGGGGGCGCCCCGGCTTCCGCCGTCGTTGACGAGACGCCGCCCGCCGGCGGCGACACCCAGGCGGCGGCGCTCGTCGACGTGGAGAGGGGGAGCGAGTCCGGTCCGGCGACCGAGGTCGCGGCAGCCGCCCTCGCCCGGGAAAGCGTCGAGCCCGCAGCGCCGGAGGATGCAGCGTCGCCACCAGCCTCGCCGGTCGAGGAGTCCCTGTTTCCGTCACCGGCAGTCGCGGATGCTGCTCCGGAGACGATGTCCTCTCCCGATTCCGGAGAGGGCGACGAGCCGACGCCCTCCGCCGCCGCGCCGGCTGCTGCGAACGCCGTCGCGGCCGAGAGCGGCGCCGCCGCGCCGGCGGCTGCCGATGCCCTCGCTCCCGGTGCGCTTGCAGCGCGGCTGAGCGCGCTGGAGGCACATGCCGCCGGCGCCACCGGAAGCGGGGCGGCGGTGACGGCGCTGGCGCAGCGGGTGAGCGCGCTGGAGAACGACACGGCCCGGCTGGAACTCGACCATGCGCTCGCCGCCTGGGGAGATCAGCAGGCCGCGCTGGAGGCGGCGCTCGCCGAGGTGAGTGCGCGTCTGGCGCAGGTGGAGGTCGGGGCGGTGCAGCAGGCCGCCGACGACGGTCGCCTCATGACTCTGGTGCTCGCGACCGGCGAGCTCGGCAGCGCGCTCGGCTCCTCCGCCGGCTTCGCGTCGCCGCTCGAGACGCTTCGCGAGATCGCCGGCGACGATCCCGAGATCGCCGCCACGCTCGCGCGCCTCGAGCCCTTCGCCGCGCGTGGCGTGGTCACGCTCGACGGGCTCAGGGCGCGCTACCCCGCAGCCGCCAATGCCATCGTCCGAGCGGCGCCTGCGGCCGACGATGCGGGCTGGATCGACGAGACCGTCACCAGGCTGAGCCAGCTCGTGACCATCCGCCGCACCGGCGGCGCGGTCGATCCGGAGAGCATCGACGGCCGTCTGGTCGAGGCCGAGACGGCGCTCGCGGCCGGCGATCTCGCGCGGGCGATCGCCCTCGTCGAGCCGCTGGCTGCGGACGCCGCGGAGGCATCGAGCGCGCAGGCGTGGCTGCGCGACGCCCGCGCGCGGCGCGAGGCGGACGCCGCCTTGGCCCAGCTCTCCGCCACGGTTCGCGCCCGCGTCGGCGCCCGCTGGGCAGCGACCGGCGTATCGCAATGATCCGCATCGTCGCCTTCATCGTCGCGATCGTCGTCGTGGCGGCGGTCGCGACCTGGGTCGCGGAGCCGCCCGGGCGCGTCGAGATCGCCTGGGGCGACTACATGATCGAGACCTCGCCGGGGGTGCTCGCCGCCGCCGTCGCGGCCGCGGCAGCCGCGGTTCTCGTCATCACCGCCGTGGTGCGCTTCGTCTGGATCGGCCCCCGGCGCATCGCGCTGGCGCGCCGGCGCCGGCGCAAGCGTCTCGGCTACCGGGCGCTGACCCAGGGTCTCGTCGCCGCGGCGGCGGGCGATCCCAGGCGCGCACGCCGCTTCGCCCGGCGCGCCGACCTGCTGCTGGAGGAGCCGCCGCTCACCCTGCTGCTGTCGGCCCAGGCGGCGCAGCTCGAGGGCGACGACCAGGCGGCGCGCGGCTATTTCGAGGCGATGCTGGAGCAGCCGGCGACGGCCTTCCTGGGGCTGCGCGGCCTGCTCGTTCAGGCCGAGCGTACCGGCGACACCGCGACGGCCCTTGAGCTGGCGGAACGCGCATTCGCCCTGCGTCCCGAAACGCCCTGGGTGCTGACCGCGCTGCTGGAGCTACAGACCCGCGCCGGCCGCTGGTCGGACGCGCTGGTCACCGTGAAGCAGGCGCTGCGTCATGGCGCGGTGAGCGAGGACGCCGGACGGCGCCGCCAGGCGGGACTGCTCTTCGAGCGGGCCCGGGCGCTGCGCGAGAAGGGCGAGGTCAGGGAGGCGCTGCGCGTCGCCGAGGAGGCCCGCGCGACGGACGGGTCCTTCCTGCCTGCGGCGCTGCTGGGCGCCGGGCTCGCCAAGGAGGCGGGTCGCGGCGGCGCGGCGGCGCGCACCGTCACGGAGGCCTGGCGTCAATGCCCGCATCCGGCGCTCGGCCGGCTCTTCGTGTCGCTCCATGCCGACGATTCCGCCACGGACCGGCTGAAGCGGGTGGAGAAGCTGGCGAGCGGCAACGGCGACCACGTGGAGAGCCATATGCTGGTCGCGCGCCAGGCGCTCGAGGCCAGGCAGTGGGGAACCGCGCGCCGGCACCTGGAGCGGGCCGTGGCCGAGTACCCCAGCGCCGCCGTCTACCGCCTTCTCGCGCGTTTGGAGGAGGGCGAGAGCGGGGACGGGGACGCGGTGCGTCGGTTGCTCCGGCAGGCGAGCGAAGCGCCGCCCGATCCCGCCTGGCTCTGCACCCGCTGCGCCAGCGCGAGCCCGGCCTGGTCGATCGTCTGCGACCACTGCGGCGCGTTCGATTCCATCGAGTGGCGCGCGCCCGCCCGGGTCGAGGCGCCTGCCCTGCCGCCCGAGGGGGCCGCCGCGGTCACGGAGGACGAGGCCGAGCCGTCCCCGGTGCCGGCGGCCGCGCGCTCGGCGACCGGCTGAGCGAAGGCGCGGGCCGGCGCGGCGCGGGCGCGTCAGGCGCCTTTACAACGGCTGCCGGCTTGACGATAGTCCCGCGCGGGATCGAGCCGCAGTAGCTCAGCCGGTAGAGCAATGCATTCGTAATGCATGGGTCGGGAGTTCGAATCTCTCCTGCGGCACCGATCCTTCTTCCAGAGAGTTCCAGACAGGTCTAAATAAGTCTTTTATATCAACGTATTAGACGTTAACGGCGCTCTTGACTGTTTCTGGCCGCCGCGCGCGTCCTGTCCTCGGGCAGCGCGAAACGGACGATTGCGGTTGCCGCCATGGTTCAGCCTCCTCGGTTCGGCATTCCGGGCCTGGAATACCGCCCGGTCCGCACAGGGTCAGCAGAGGCGGCGGGCAACTGCCTCTCATCTCACACCCTGGCGCCCGGCACAGCCTGGCGGAAGCAGGCGCGGATCCGCAACCGCTTCGCCAAGCGGCCGCACTGAGAAACGCGATTGCAGACGTCCGAATTGGGGCGCCGGGGTTGCGCATGACGTCATTCGATACCCTCCACCACCCGGAAGTCTCGCTCCACCGCGCCTTCGAGCTTCGCGGCCGCGGCCTGGTAGGCGGCACTCCGATAGGCGGCGAGCGCCTGTTCGAAGCTCGGGAACTCGACAACGACGGTGCGCTCGCCAATGCCGGCGTCAAAGGCCTGGACCCGGCCGCCGCGCGCCAGGAACCTGCCGCCGCCGGCAAGGATTGCAGGCCCTGCGGACTTGGCGTATTCCGCCAGCGCGTCGGGATCCTTGATCTCCCGGTAACAACCTACCCAGTAACCCTTCGCCATTCCGTCCTCCTTTCGGCAATGGGCTCGACGCTCTCCAGGTCGTCGGCGCATCGATATCGCGGCCTGCCCTCACTCGCGCCGTCCGGTGCCCGCGCGGCCGGCGGCCGGCGGGCCGGGCTCTCCCCGCAACCGGCGCAGGCTGCGGAGGAGCCAACCCCAGACCTGCTCCAGCCCGCCTGCGGCCCCTTGCGGCAGGAGCACGACGATGGCGACGATCAGCGCGCCGTAGCCCATGTTCCTGATCTCGACGAAATCCTTCATCCCCTCGTCCGCCAGCATGACCAGCGCGGCGCCCAGGATCGGTCCCCAGGCGCGCCCCAGCCCGCCGACCACCATCATCGAGATCAGGAAGAGCAGGAGCGGAAGCGACAGGACATTGGCGCCGATGACCCGGAAATGCCCGGCGAAGACACCGCCCGCGAGCCCGGTGAAAAAGGCCGTCATGGCGAACACGAGGAGCTGGTACTTGAAGCGGTTGAGCCCGCGGGAGATGCCGTATTCCGGGTTGTCGCGGAGCGCGCGGAAGGCAAAGCCCAGCGGGCTGCGGATGATGGCGAAGGAGAAGACCAGCGCCAGCGAGAGCAGGAAGAGCGCGAGGTAGTAGTCGCCCTTCAGGTATTCGCGCCGGCCCAGCATCTCGCGGAAGCCGAAGTCGCCGAACTTCGACAGCCCCCGCGTGCCGCCGGTGAAGTTCCGGCAGGTCACGCCTTCCATGTAGAAGCAGGCCGTGTCGGTAATGATCAGCAGATACATGACCTGGGCGATGGCCAGCGTCAGCAGCGCCACGTAGGGGCCTCTGAGCCTGAGGCACGCGAGGCCGATCAGGAGGCTGAAGAGGATCGAGCCGATGCCGGCGAGCGGCAGCGCGATCCAGAGCGAGATCCCGAGATAGAGACCCATCATGCCGGTGGCGAAGCCGCCGAAGGCGAAGATCGCCATCTGCGCCAGCGAGAAGATGCCGCCGACGCCGAACACCAGGTTCCACTGCGAGACCACGGTCGCCCAGAGGAAGAAGAGCGTGAGCTGCCCGATCAGATAGCGCGACGGCCCGAGGAAGGGGATGGCGATCATCACCGCGACCAGGATCGCGCCGAACGCGACATCCCGCCGCCAGTTGGGGCCGGTCTCAAACATCAGACGCGGCGCACCTGGCGGCGCCCGAACACGCCGTAGGGACGCCAGATCAGAGCGACGATGACCAGCGCCAGCAGCGCCGGGAAGCCGAAGCGGACGCCGACGGCAAACTGCACCACCGCCTCGAAGAGGCCGAGGACGAAGGCCGCGACGAGCGCGCCCGGCACGTTGCCGAGGCCGGCGATCACGCAGATGATGAAGGCCTTGAGCATGGGGTCGTAGCCCATGGTCGGCGCGAGCGTGGTGATCGAGCTCAGCATGACGCCGGAGACCGCGGCCACGACGCCCGCGATCCCCATCACCTGGGCGAAGACCCGCCCGACATTGACCCCCATGAGCTGCGCGGCCTCGCGGTTCAGCGCCGTCGCGCGGATGGCACGGCCCATGCGCGTGCGTGAGAGAAGTGCAGCGACCAGCAGCATGGTGACCACGGCGAGAATCAGGATCAGCACGTTCTGGAAGCGGACGAAGACGCTGGAGACGTAGAAGCCCTCCTCGATGGAGAAGGGCTGCGGAAAGGGATAGGCACCGTATATGAGCAGCGTCACCTGCTCGAGAAAGATGGCAAGCCCGACCGTGGCGATGATGACGTTGGTCTCGAACGCGGGGTGCCGGTACATGAAGCGGAAGATGATGTGGTAGATGGCGAGGCCCACCACGAAGCTCACGATCATCGCCGCGGGCAGGCCGAGATACCAGGGCAGCCCGAGCTGGAGCACCGCCGAATAGGAGGCGTAGCCGCCGATTGTGAGCAGCGCGCCGTGCGCCATGTTGAGCACGCCCATCGCCCCCCAGACGAGCGAGAGCCCGATGGCGCTGGCGGCATACATGGCGCCCAGCGTGAGGCCGCTGACGATGATCTGGACGACTGTATCCACCGCGCCGCCTCAGCCGCCGAGATAGGTCTCGACGATCTCGTCGTGCACGTCGAGCTCGGCGGCGGTGCCCTGCCAGACGAATTGACCGTGGTCGAGCAGATAGATGCGGTCCGCGAGGTCGGCGACGCGGCTCGCGTTCTCCTCCACCAGCAGGATCGTCCGGCCCGCCTGCTTGAGCGCCTGGATCAGGCCGTAGATGGTGTCGATCGCGATGGGAGCGAGGCCCAGCGAGGGCTCGTCGATCATGAGGATGCGCCCGCCCGTCATCATCCCGCGCCCGATCGCGAGCATCCGCCGCTCGCCGCCGGAAAGCGTGGACGCGATCTGGCTTTCCCGCTCCTCGAGCCTGGGCAGCAGCGCGTAAACCTCCTTCAGGCTCGTGTCGAGCACGCGATAGGGCCCCGGCAGGTAGGCGCCCATGAGGAGATTGTCGCGCACCGTCATCTCCGAGAAGATCATGTCGCCCTGCGGGATGTGGACGATGCCGCGGGCCACGATCTGGTCCACCCGTGCGCGGCCCAGTGCCTTGCCCTCGAATCGAATCTCGCCCGCCATCGGATGAATCAGGCCGGAGACGGCGCGCAGCAGCGTCGACTTGCCGTGGCCGTTGGGCCCGACGATGGTGATGAGGCCGCCGTCCGGCACCCCGAACGAGATGTCGCGCAGCACGCGCTGGCCGTGATAGCCGGCGTCGAGCGAGTCGACCTCGAGCAGCGGCGTGCTCATGCTCCCCTCACGGGCCGCTGCTCACGGGGCACCCGGCGCGCCCTCGTCGGGCGATGGCTGATCTTCGAGCAGGTGCCTGAGCCGCCGCGACGAGCCTTCGCCCAGGTAGACGTCGACCACGGTCTTGTCGTGAACGAGGCCCGAGGCCGACCCTTCGAAGATCTTTTCGCCGTGGTGCATGATGAGCACCCGGTCCGAGAGCCTGACCAGGAAGCGCATCACGTGCTCGATGAGCATGATGGTCAGGCCGCGCTCCTTGAGCCGCCGGACAAGCGCCATCACGTCGTCGATCTCCTGCGGATTGAGGCCGCCGACCGGCTCGTCCATCAGCAGCATCTTCGGCTGGGTGGCGAGCGCGCCCGCTACCATCAGGAGCTTGCGGTGGTACACGGGGAGCGTCTGCGTGGTTTCGTGGGCGATCGCATCGAGGCCCACGAACTCCATCGCCTCGTCGGCGAGCCGCTGGGTCTCCCGGTCGAAGCGCATGCCGGGGACCAGCCGGTTGTGGCGGCCGAAATACGCCGCGATCAGCGTGTTCTCGCGCGCCGACAGCGTGTCGAAGCCGGCGTTCAGCTGGAAGGTGCGCGCCATGCCGAGCTGGCACGTGCGGTCCGGCGTGGCCCGCGTTATCGGCTTGCCATCGAACGTGATGGTGCCGGCGGTCGCCGGGTTGAGGCCCGAGATGACGTCGAAGAGCGTCGTCTTGCCGGCACCGTTGGGGCCGCCGATTCCGAGCGCCTCCCCAGGGAAGACGTCGAAGGTCATATCGCGAACGGCGGCCAGGGCGCCGAAATACTTGTCGACGCCCTGGCAGGAGAGCAGCGGCTCGGACGCCGTCCGCTCCATGGCAGGTCTTAGCCGCTAATCCACGGCGGAATCTGGAACGCGGCCGTCTCGTACGGCTCCGGCGCGATCAGCTTGCCCTGCTCCAGGTGGTTGTGGACCTGGAGGAACTGGTGGGGCATGCCGAGCGAGGGATCGCGGGTCTCGGTCGGATAGGTCCGGGCCGCCTGGTAGGGCAGCACGAACGCCGTCGCCCCCTGCACGCCGCGATAGATGTTGCGGCGAATGCGATCGCACACCTTCTCGTTCTGCTCGAACTCGCCGGGCGCCCCGGTGCCGCCGGCCATCGCCGCCGCGATCGCCCAGTAGTGGCACGAGTCATAGGGCTGAGAGCCGGTGAGCGGACTCGCGCTTTCGCCGAACTTCGAATTGAAGCGCTGGAAGTAGTCCTGGCCGATCTCGTCCTGCAACGCGCCGACCACGGTGGCGAAGAGCACCCCGTTGGTGGCCTCCTTGCCGATCTCGCGGAAAGCCGCGAGCAGCGGGCCGTACTGCATGTAGACCAGGCTCGGCGTCGGGTTGGGCACGAACTGCATCATGAACTGCGCGAGATCCTGCGGCACCCAGTGGGTGATCGCGATGGCCGCCGGCGGGTCGTTGCGAATCTTCTGCAGCGTGGGGCCCCATTCGGAGATCGGCACCACCACGGTCTCGTAGAGGCTGATCTCCCAGCCGTACTTCTCCGCCGAATCGCGCATCGCGTTGGCGATGACCACGCTGTAGTTCTGCGAGCCGGTGACGATGGCGACCTTCCTGTTGGGCGCCTCCCACTTGCCGGTGTCGTTGAGGTCGCTGATGAACTTCATGAAGCCCTCGCCGTACCAGTACTCGGCGGGGTCGGCCATGAAGTTGCTGAAGTAGAGCTCGGGATCGCTGCCCACCGTCTCGTGGTGCACGATGTCGGTGTTGTGGTGGAGATAGGGCACCCCGGCATCGGCGATCGTGTCGTATTCGGCCGTCACGGCGCCGGTGTTGTAGCCGTTGATGATGGCGTGGACTTCGTGACGGTCGATCAGGCGCTGCATCGCCGGGATGATGTTGTCGGCGCCCTGCTCCTTGCTGTCCTCGAATACAGGCGCGAGCGGCCGGCCGAGGATGCCGCCCATCAGGTTGATCTCTTCGCAGGCGAGCTCGAGCCCGCTCTTGAACGAGAGACCGTCGGCGGCGGCCCAGCCCGTGAGCGGCACGCAGCCGCCGACCGGGATCGGCTCGCCCTCGGCGCGGGCGCCGTCGTTGATGTCGGCGAGCAGGCCGCTGGTCATGGCGGCGGCGCCGAAACCGGCGAGCCCCGCGCCCTTCATGAAGTTCCGGCGGCTCTCGAGGAAGCGCTTGCGCGCTCCTTCCTCTCTGCGCGTTCCGCGGCGTCTGATGATCATGATTGCCTTCCTTTCTCTCGATGCGCGCCCGCCCTCGGCCCTGGCGCAAGCCAACCCCCAACCCGCCCGGCCGTCCGAGCGACGACCGAGAGCACCTCTCCGCCGCAACGGCCACGGCACCCTTCCAGGCGCTCCGCCTGCGGTAGCGCGGTACGGGCTGGAGTCTGCCCGGCTCCGAGGCAGATCGCAATTGCGGGAAGCGCGCCGCGCCACTTCACCCCGCGACACGGTCCATGGTTAATCCGGATCCAACGCGTTGTTGACAGACAGGAACCGCGAGGCCCATGCTGATAACTTACGAAACCGCTGGCCCTTGCGTAATCACAGGCCTCGACAGTCCCGGCCGAGCCTGGGGAGTCTTGAGGAAGGGCCACCGGCAAGAGCCTGTACATCACCGCACCGCTTGAGCGGCGGCACTTGGGCCAAACGCCTCGACCGTGCAGGCATTGTCGCAACATTCGGCTCGGAGAACGCCCGGAGTTGCACAAGATCGGGGAGGGACTCTCGTGGCAAACGAAACAGCGCTCCAGCAAGGCTGGGCACTGAATGCGACCGAGGACTTCATCACCAGAACCTATGTTCTTCCACTGCTGACCGACGAGCGTTCACGCAAACGTCTGGTCGACGAACATCGCAAGAACCCCATCGGTGTCGCCGGAAGGGGCGGAAAGCCCGGTACCGGACACAGTGCCGACCTGGTGCGCGTTCTCGATAAATTCCGCCGTGCGCCTCAGGCGGGCAAATACTGCCGCGTATGCACAAAGCCGCATGAGGAATGGCGCATCGGTATCTTTTCGGGAATACGGGGGGAGCCGATTGAAGTCCTGCCGGAAGCGTTCGCCTCCGAAGACGATTGCGAGCACGCGATTTTCTTGAAGCGGATCGACGATCTCCTCGAAAAGTACAGGAGGAACCGGTAGAGACTGTCCCACCCGGTTCGCCATTTGCGGTCTCGACTGGTCCGACGATCGGACGCACAGGGAGCTAGGAGATGCTGCGCATTGCGGGTTACGCGGATCGCTTTTCTGTACATCCGGGCGAGGAGATTCGCTTTTGCGTGAGCAGTGAGCGCTCGGAACCTTATCGAGCGGAACTCGTCCGTCTCATCCACGGAGACACGAACCCCGATGGACCGGGCTACAAGGAGGCGACCCTTCCTTCACCGATCAGCGGCGAGTACCGGGGCAGGCATCAGCGGATCCATGCCGGCTCTTACGCGATCGTTCCCGATCACCCGCTTCTGCACGTTCGAGCCTTCACGCTTCAGGCATTTGTCTTTCCCACGACGCCGAGCAAGGGCCTGCAGGGCCTGATCACGAAGTGGGACGCACCCGGGGAATGCGGCTACGGCCTCTTCATCGATGACGATGCCTCGTTGGCCCTTTGGGTCGGAGATGGCAGCGGTCGGGTCGAGCGGGTCTCCAGCGGCAAGCCGCTTCTCCGCAACGTCTGGTACGCGATTGCCGCCTCGTTCGATCCCTCGGCCGGCCGGGTGCAACTTTATCAGGAGCCGATCGTCACGCGCGCCAATGGTGGCCACGGCATGTCGCTGTTGCACCCCGTCGACGAGACGACGGCCTTCGTCGAGGCGTCGACCTCACTGGACGGGCCGGGTTCGAACGACTGTCCGCTCCTGATGGCGGCATACACCGAGCAGTCCGACTCGGGGCGGTCGGCGTTCGGCGGAATTTACAAGCATCTCGACAGCCCCCTGGGCCTGCCAATTCACGCCGGGAACTACAACGGAAAGATCGACCGGCCGAGGCTGTCGAGCGCTGCGCTCGCGCGTCACGACATCGAGGCTCTGGCGCCAGGCTTCCGCTCATGCCCGAGCCGGATCAAGCCGGACGTGGTCGGCGCCTGGGATTTTCACGCCAATATCGTTCCCAACGCGGCCTCCACCCACATTGTCGACGGCTCTCCCAACGACCTCCACGGAACGGTCGTCAATCTTCCCGCGCGCGGCATGACGGGATACAACTGGACCGGGGACGAAATGTCTTACCGCCATGCTCCCGAGCAGTATGGCGCGGTTCATTTCCATGACGACGAGCTGGACGACGCTCGCTGGGAGGCCGATTTTTCGCTGGTTGTCCCCGACGACATGAGAAGCGGCGTCTATGCGGCACGACTGCGCATCAGCGGCGACGAAAGCGCGGAAGCGGAGGATTACATTCCCTTCTTCGTCAGGCCGCCGGCGGGAAGGGCGACCGCTTCGATCGCCCTGATCATCCCGACGTCAAGCTATCTGGCCTATGCCAACGACCATATGGGGCCCAACGCCGCCCTCGCCGAAGTTCTGGCAGCACGCGCGCCCATCATGCAGCATGAAGACGTGTTTCTGAACGAGCACAGAGAGTACGGTGCGTCGCAATACGACACTCATAGCGATGGGACCGGGTTCTACTATTCGTCGCGTCTTCGCCCGATCCTGAACATGCGCCCCAAGTATCGTCACTGGCTCTCGCCCTCGCTCTGGCAGATGAATGCCGATCTTCATCTGACCGACTGGCTTGAGCATTGCGACTTCGCCTTCGACGTGCACACGGACGAGGACCTGCATAACGAGGGCGTGTCGCTGCTCAATCGCTACAGGGTCGTCCTGACGGGCTCGCACCCGGAGTATTCCTCGGAACGAATGATCGACGCGTACGACGCCTACCAGCAGAGCGGCGGGCGCTGGCTCTATCTCGGGGGCGACGGCTTCTACTGGTGTTCCGAATTTCATCCCGACAATTCCGCGATCACCGAGGTCCGCAAGGGCGAGCAGGGAACGCGCGCCTACAGCACGCCGCCCGGCGAGAAGGACAACGCGTTTGACGGCAAGTTCGGCGGAATGTGGCGCGGCCGCGGGCGTATGCCGTCGAAGCTTTGCGGACTCACCTTTACGGCCTACGGCTTCGACGTGTCGTCCTATTACCGGCGCGGGCCCGACAGTCAGCGCTCCGAGTGCGCATGGATTTTCGAGGGCATCGGCGAGGAGGAGATCATCGGCGATTTCGGCCTGGTCGGCGATGGCGCGGCGGGGCTCGAGATCGACCGGGCCGATCTGGAGCTCGGCACGCCGCACAACGCCTTCGTGGTCGCCCGCTCGGAAGGGCACACGGATCTGATGCGCCAAGTCAACGAGGAGATGTATATCGCCGTGAGGGGAGTCTATGGCGGTGGCGACGAAAACCCCATGGTGCGCGCCGACATGATCTACTACAAGACTCCCAACGATGGCGCAGTGTTTGCGCCGGGATCGATCAGTTGGTGCGGAAGCCTCTCGCACAACAACTACGACAACAACGTATCCCGCATCATGAAGAATGTCATAAACGGGTTCTTGCGGGACGGGCTTTTGCCCTGAATTCGTTGGCGCGTTGACGAAAAAGAACAGGCACAAGGGACAGGTAACAGCGCCAATCGGGAAAAGGGAGAGACAGCATGTTGCGGATCGCAGGCTATGCGGATCGTTTCTCCGTACACCCGGGCGAAGATGTGCGTTTCCACGTCAGTAGCGAGCATTCGGAGGGATATCAGGCGGAGATCGTTCGCCTGATCCATGGCGACACCAATCCCGCGGGGCCCGGGTACAAGGAAGAGCAGATTCCGTCCCCGGTCAGCGGCGAGTATCCCGGTCGCAGGCAGCCGATCCATGCGGGATCCTATGTCCTGGTGCCCGACGAGCCGCGCCTGCGGGTCAGCAGCTTCACGGTCCAGGCATTCATCTTTCCGACCACGCCGGACAAGGGGACTCAGGCGCTGCTGACCAAGTGGCACGCGTCGCGGAGCGCGGGCTTCGGCCTCTTCACCGACGAAACAGGATGTGTCGCTCTCTGGATCGGCGATGACGCCGGCAATGTCGCGCGTGTCTCGAGCGGCGCGCCGCTGCAGCGAAACGTCTGGTATCTGGCGGCCGCTTCGTTCGATTCCGAAAGCCGCAGGGTTCGCCTGTGTCAGCGACCCGTCGTCACCAACACCAACGGCGGGTTCAACGTCGCACTCGTTCACCCTGCCGAAGAGATTGCGGCCGAAATCGAGGTGGAGGTGGATGTCACCGCCGCCGCAGCCAACGACAGCCCCTTCCTGATGGCCGCCGACACCGAGCAGCCGACCTCCGATCGCTTCGTGTCGGGCGGGCATTACAAGCACCTCGAGAACCCGCTGGAGCTTCCGATCCATGGCCGGAACTACAACGGCAAGATCGACCGGCCGCGCCTCTCGAACCGGGCAATAGGCATGGAGGAGGTATCCGTCCTGGCGCAGGACTGGAATACGGCCCCGACGACGCTTCGCTCGGCATTGGTCGGGGCGTGGGATTTCCATGCGAACATCGTTCCGAACGCGGCCTCGACCCACGTCGTCGATTCATCCTCGAATGGCCTGCATGGCACGACGATCAACATGCCGGCGCGCGGCATGACCGGCCACAATTGGAGCGGTGCCGAGATGTCCTACCGCCATGCGCCCGAGCAATACGGCGCAATCCACTTTCATGACGACGATCTGGACGATGCCCGCTGGTCCGTCGATTTCTCGTACACGGTGCCGGACTCTCTCAGGAGCGGTATCTATGCAGCGCGGCTGCGCATCGATGGCGTGGAGTCGGAGGAGACGGAGGACTACATCCCCTTCTTCGTTCGCCCTCCCAAGGGCAAATCAACGGCACCGCTGGCGGTCATCATTCCAACCTCCAGCTATCTGGCCTACGCAAACGATCACCTCGGACCCAACGCCATCCTGGCGGAAGTGCTGGCAGCGCGTGTGCCGATCATGCAGATCAATGACTTGTTCCTGAACGAGCATCGGGAATACGGGGGCTCTCAGTACGATTGGCACTCGGACGGTTCCGGCGTCAATTTCTCGACCCGCCTGCGGCCGATTCTCAATATGCGGCCAAAATACCGCCATTGGCTGTCGCCTTCTCTTTGGCAGGCCAATGCCGACCTGCACCTCACCGACTGGCTCGAGGAGAAGGACATTCCCTTCGATGTTCATACCGACGAAGACCTGCACATCGAGGGCGTAGACCTTCTGAACCGCTACCGGGTCGTGTTGACCGGAACTCACCCGGAATATTCGTCGGAGCGGATGCTGGATGCCTATCAGGCTTATCAGCTTCACGGGGGGCGGTGGCTCTATCTCGGCGGCAACGGATTCTATTGGTGCTCGGAGTTTCATCCCGACAACCCTGCGATCACCGAGGTCCGCAAGGGAGAAGCCGGCTCGCGAGCCTACTGCATGCCACCGGGGGAGAAGGACCACGCGTTTGACGGAAAATTCGGCGGCATGTGGCGTGCCCGCGGCAGGCGATCGGACAAGCTCTGCGGCCTTACCTTCTCGGCCTACGGCTTCGATGTGTCGTCCTACTATCGCCGTGGACCGGACAGCATGCGCCCCGACTGTGCCTGGATTTTCGAAGGCATTGGAGAGGATGAGGTCATCGGAGACTTCGGTTTGATCGGTGACGGTGCGGCCGGGCTCGAAATCGACCGCGTGGACTTCGATCTGGGCACACCCGCGCATGTTCGCGTTCTCGCAACTTCCGAAGGCCATACCGATCTCATGCGACAGGTCAACGAAGAGATCCTGCTCAATTGCCGCGGTACCTATGGCGGCGGAGACGAGAACCCGATGGTCCGCGCCGATATGGTCTACTACAAGACCCCTGGCGATGGAGCAGTTTTCGCCCCTGGCTCCATCACGTGGTGCGGAAGTCTGTCGCACAACAATTACGACAACAACGTCTCGCGAATTATGGAAAACGTCATCAAGGGATTCCTGACGGACGGCCCCCTTCCTTGACCCGGAATGCGCCCTGCTCGTTTTGCGCTTTAGCCATTTTTTGACAATGAATAGCAAGAATAAATTGCCCGCGGCGTACTAGAAACGGAGCCCCGGTTCTGCTGGCGGGCCAGAGGCGCACAGCGCCATCGATCGGATGGGGCTCGCATTGACAGGGAGGACTGGACATGTCGAACAAGAGAATACCGAGCGATGCGACGCGTATAGCGCGGAGAATGCTCGCGGACGAGGGACGGCGCCGCTTCCTCAAGGGGGCCGGCCTGGCCGGGCTGGGCGTGCTCGCCGCGTCGTCCGGAACGCTGGCGACGATCAACGACGGCGCCAAGGCTCAAGGGGAGCCGATTCCCCTGGGCTCGGGCGTGCCGATCACGGGATGGGCCGCGGCCGACGGCATCGAATACAAGCGCGCAAACGAAATCGCATGCGATGAGATCAACGCCATGGGCGGAATACTGGGGCGGCCTGTCGAACCGGTATTCGAGGACACGAAGGAGATGGGAGCGCCCAACATCATCCCGGCCTTCCAGCGCCTCATCGACCGCCATAACGTGCATGCGATCATCAACGGCTACAACACGGGAGCCGTAACCGCAGAATACGACACGATCGCGGATGCTGGCATCATCTACATCCACCACAACACCGACATTGTCCACCATGAGACCGTCGGTAACGATCCGGAAACGTATTTCGGGGTCTTTATGGGGGATCCGGCCGAATACTGGTACGGGCCGGGGCTGCTTCAGTTCCTCAATGACCTCGAAGACTCCGGACAATACGAGTATCCGAACAAGAAGATCGCGATCGTTACCGGGTCGCAGAATTACAGCGTGACGATCGCTCATGCGATTCGCGACAACCTGGACAAGTACGGCTGGGCCGAAAGCCTCTATGAGACGGTCGTCATCCCGATCAGCGAATGGGGCCCCACGCTCCAGAAACTCAGGGACGATCCACCCGCCGTTATCGCGATCACGCACTGGGTGCCGCAGGATCTCGCACAGTTCTGCATCCAGTTCACACCGTCGCCGACGAACAGCCTGGTGTACATGCAATACGGCCCCTCCCTGGCGGCCTTCCGTGAAATCGGCGAACAGCATACCGAAGGCGTTCTCTACTCCACCGTCGTGGCAGCATTGCAGGACGAGATCGGAAACGAGTTCGGGAAGCGCTACAAGGCTCGTTTCGGAGACGCTGCAAGTCATCTCGTCGGCGCCTTGCCTTACGATGGCTGCCATATGTGGGCGATCGCGGCGGCGCTCGCCGGCGGCACCGGAGAACCGGGCAACTTCGAGCAAAACCAGAAGGTCGCGGACAGGCTGCGCAACCTCATTTATCGCGGCACGTTGGGGGCCACCGCCTGGATGTTGCCTGAGCAGGCCGCGCGGCCTTATCCCGACGCGACCCGGGATCCATCGCTCGGCATGCCGCATCAGTATCTGCAGATCCAGGATTGGAAGAGGGATCCGGACCTGATCGCGCCTTCACCCTATGAGACCTCTTCCTTCAAGCTCCCGCCGTGGATCGAGGCGTAGCACGGCTGCGGTGCTCCCTGCCGGGACAGTTTCGGAAGGAACCGACCAGGTAGCGGTTGGGTGACGGGCGGCGTGGCGCTGGCGCGAAAGCGTCGGCACCGCGCCGCCAAAGGCGTCAACCATGACCTTCTCGGTGTCAACGGCGGCGGAATAGAGTTCCACGTTCGGGCCTTTTCACCACCGAAACGCCCTAGAGTACGATCCGACCTTACGCGGTCACGTCGGCTCGAACGCACCCACCTCCCCCTGTCCCCCTCCTCCCGGGAGGAGGGGG
>JAJDXK010000061.1 GCA_022823305.1 Alphaproteobacteria bacterium | reverse complement strand
CCTGCACCGCGCGCTGCAGCTCGAGCCCCGGCTGGCGGCCGCCGATCAGCTCCAGGTAGACCTCGGTGAGCAGCTCGGCATCGAGCAGCGCGCCGTGCTTCTCGCGCGCCGAGCGGTCGATGCCGAAGCGCTTGCACAGCGCATCGAGGCTCGCCGGCGCGCCGGGGTACTTCCTGCGCGCCAGCGCCAGCGTGTCCACGGTTTGCGCCACCGGGATCGGGGGTCGGTCGATGCGCTCCAGCTCGGCGTTGAGGAAGCCCAGGTCGAAGGTGGCGTTGTGCATGACCAGCCTGGCGTCGCCGATGAAGGCGAGCATCGCATCCGCTTCCTCGGCGAAGCGCCTGTGGCCCGCGAGGAAGGCCCGCGTCAGCCCGTGCACGCGTTCGGCATCCTCCGGCATGTCGCGCTCGGGGTCGAGGTAGCGCTGGAAGCGCTTGCCCGAGGGGATGTGGTTGACCAGCTCGACGGCGCCGACCTCGACGATCCTGTGGCCCGATGCCGGGTCGAGACCCGTGGTTTCGGTATCGAGCACCACTTCACGCATCGCTGCCGCCTTCCGTCCCTTGCGCGGACCTTAGCGCATCTGCCCAGCAGCACGGCCAGCGGGTCCCGCGCCAGGCGGCGAGGCGGGCCGCGACACGCCGGGCCGCATGCCGTGACTCCCGCCGGTCGAGCCCGGTGCTGACGACGAAATCGGCGCGGCGGCGCTTCTCGCCGTCAGTCATCTGGCGGGCGAGGATCGCGGCGAGGCGCTCCTCGCTCATCCGCGCCCGGCCCAGAACCCGCGCCCGTTGCACGAAGGCGGGCGCGGAGACCACCAGCGTCGCGTCGCAGCGCGCCTCCCCCCCGGTCTCGAAGAGCAGCGGCACGTCGAGCACCGCGAGACGGCAGCCCCGGCGCTGGCTCGCCGCGAGGAAGTGCCGCTCGCCGGCGCGCACCAGCGGGTGCAGGATCGCCTCCAGCGCGGCCAGCGCCTGCCGGTCGGCGAAGACCCGCGCGCCGAGGGCGCCGCGGTCGACCTGACGGCCTGCGCCCTCCCCCGCCGCCGCATCGGGAAAGAGCGCGAGCACCGGGTCCAGCGCCGCGCCGCCGGGGCCGAGCAGGCGGTGGACCGCCGCATCGGCGTCCCAGATCGCGGCACCCCAGGCCCTGAGCGCATTGGCGACGGTGGTCTTGCCCATGCCGATCGAGCCGGTGAGTCCGAGCACAACCACGGCGCGCCCTCAGAGCCCCTCGGCCACGAAGGCACGGAGCGCCGCCGTGGCCTCGGCCCGAGCCCCGAACCAGGCGGCGAAGCCGGGCCGCGCCTGGTGGATGAGCATGCCGAGCCCGTCCACCGCCACATTCCCCCTGGCGCGGGCCGCCTGCAGCAGCGCGGTCTCCAGCGGCGCGTAGACGAGATCGTAGACCACGGCCTCGGCTGGCAGCCGCTCCAGATCGAGAGCGAGCGCAGGCTTGCCCACCTGGCCGAGCTGCGTGGTGTTGACCAGCAGGCCGCACTCCTCCAGCGCCCTGCCGCGCTCCTCCCACGGCAGGGAGCGGGCGGCGCCGCCGGCAGCGGCGGCGAGCGCGGCCGCACGCTCCGGCGAACGGTTGACGATGCGGATCTCGGCGGCACCCGCCGCCACCAGCGCATCCACCACCGCCCGCGCCGCGCCGCCCGCGCCGAGCATGGCGACCGGCGCAGCGGGCTTCCAGCCCGGCGCCTCCTGCCGCAAGTGGCTGATGAAGCCGTAGCCGTCAGTGTTGTCGCCGTGGAGCGCGCCCCCCTCGCCCACCGTCACGGTGTTGACGGCGCCGATACGGCGCGCGGCCCCGGACAGTGTCGCCATGTGGAGGACCGCCGCCTCCTTGTGCGGCGCGGTCAGGTTGCAGCCGCGAAAACCCAGCGCCGGCAGCGCCGCGAGCGCCGCACCCAGAGCCTCGGGCCGGACCGCGAGCGGCAGGTAGGCACCGTCGATTGCCTTCTCCTCCAGCCAGTAGCCGTGGATACGGGGCGAGCGCGAGTGCGCCACCGGCCAGCCCATGACGCCCGCCAGCCGCGCCGCGCCGGAGAGGATCATGTCTCGACCAGCCCGTGGCCGCGCAGGAAGGCGAGCAGGGGCAGGAGCGGCAGACCGAGCACCGCGAACCAGTCGCCCCTGATCTCCGCCAGCAGCTGCCCGCCCAGGCCCTCGGCCTCGTAGCCGCCGACGCAGGCGAGCACGGCGTCGCCCGCGCGCTCGAGATAGCGCTCGAGAAAGGCGTCCGAGAAGGGCCGCATGGTCAGCTCGGGGCAGGCCAGCCCGCTCCACAGCTCGGCCTCGTCGCGCGCCACGGAGACGGCGGTGACCAGCGTGTGTCCGCGGCCCCTGAGGCGCCGCAGCTGGGTCCGCGCGTCGTCCAGGTCCACCGGCTTGTCGAACCACTCCGTCCCGCACACGAGGAGCTGGTCGGCGCCGACCACGAAAGCGCCCGGCGCCAGCGCGCTGACCCGCCGGGCCTTGAGCGAGGCAAGCGCCTGCGCGGTCGCCCGCCCCTCGGGATCGCCCGGGCGCATGGCGCTCTTGATCGCGCCCTCGTCCACCCGCGCCGGCCGGACCGTGAAGGAGAGACCCGCCGCGCGCAGCATCGCCGCGCGCACGGCCGCCTGAGAGGCGAGCACCAGCTCCCCGCCGCCGGCCGCGGCGGCAGTCGGCGGGCGCGCATCAGCCGTCGCCATGGCTACACTCTGCCCTCCGACTCCTGCCTGTCGGGGGCGAAGAATATACCCTTTCGCCGCCGCGCCAACCGGTCAGCCCGCGGCGGCCCTGCGGTCGTAGAGCTGCAGGATCGCGGCCGCGGTCTCTTCGATCGAGCGGTGGCTCACGTCGATCACCGGCCAGCCGGCCTCGGCGAAGAGGCGCCGCGCCTGCCTCACCTCCTCCTCCACCTGTGCCGGGTCGACGTACCCGGTCTCGCCGACTGCGCCGATCATGCGCATGCGGCTGCGGCGGACGTCGATCAGCAGGTCGGGGTGGCAGGTGAGACCCACCACCAGCGCCTCGGTCGGCGCCATCAGCTCCGGCGGCAGCGGGCAGCCGGGAACCACCGGCACGTTGGCCGCCTTCAGCCCCCGGTTGGCGAGGTAGAAGCAGGTGGGGGTCTTCGACGTGCGCGAGACCCCCACCAGCACGATGTCGGCCTCGTCGAGCGTCGCCGGCGCGCGCCCGTCGTCGTGGCCGAGCGCGTAGTTCATCGCCTCGATGCGCTTGAGATAGGCCTCGTCCATGACATGCTGGCGGCCGGGCTGGTTGCGGCTCTCGACGCCGAGAAAACCGCTCAGCACCGAGATCACGGGGTCGAGCAGGGCGATGCAGGGAACGTCGATACGGCGGCACTCCTCGTGCAGGAGAGCGCGAAGCGCGGGGTCGACCAGGGTGAACATCACCACGCCGGGCTCGGCCTCCACGTGGGCGAGAACACGGCGCAGCTGGCTCTCCGTCCGCACCAGCGACCAAAGGTGCTCGACAGCATCCACGCCCTGGAACTGCGCAGCCGCGGCGCGGCCGATGGTGATGCAGGTCTCGCCGGTGGCGTCGGATACCAGATGCAGGTGGAAGCTCGACATGGACCCTCTTGCCCCTGCGGCCCCGCGGCCCGCGCCCGCCGCGTGTGGAGAACGCCGTGAGCAACGCCGCAGCGGCCGCGATCCGGCAGCTTTTCCCCAGCTTATCAGATCGCCGGCATCACACGCCCGTCATCGTGGGGATAATGCCCCCAGTCCGCTGCATACCCCGCCCTCTTCCCCGTATTCCCCGCCTTTCGGGCGAGCTTGACGCCCTTGCCAGCCGCCGTCGTTCAGCGCTTCTTCACCGCATGTGCGCACGCGCCCCGGACACGACCCCGATGCGACGGTCCAGGGTGATAACCGCCCCAATCCCCGGCTCTGCGGCGTCAACACCAACCACCCTTATCAAGAGTCAATTAATGAAGTTAGTCTGATCGACGTGGGGACAAGAGCCAAATTGTGACCATAGCACCCGCCGACAAACCACTGCTTGCGGCGCTGAGAGGCGAAATGCGACGGCCGGTGCCGCTCTGGCTCATGCGTCAGGCCGGTCGATACTTGCCCGAGTATCGGGCGCTGCGGGCCAGGGCGGGGTCCTTCCTCGACCTCTGCTACGACCCGGCGCTGGCGGTGGAAGCCAGCCTTCAGCCCCTAGGCCGCTTCCCTCTCGACGGGGCGATCCTGTTCTCGGACATCCTGGTGGTGCCGCAGGCGTTGGGTGTGAAGCTCTGGTTCGAGGAGGGAGAGGGGCCGCGTCTGGAGGCGGTGCGGAAGGGCGACGCTCTGCCGGTCTTCGACGACAAGCGGCAGGGCCGGCAGCTTGCCCCTGTGTACGAGGCGATGGAGCGGGTGGTATCAGCCGTGCCGGCGGGCGTGACGGTCCTGGGCTTTGCCGGCGCGCCCTGGACTCTCGCCACCTACATGGTGGAGGGGGGCCGCAGCCGGGCCTTCTCGGAAGTCAAGGGCTGGGTCGGCCGTGACCCCGAAGGCTTCGCAAGGCTGATTGGAACGCTGGAGAATGCGGTGGCGGCACATCTCGTCGCGCAGCTCGACGCCGGTGCCGACGCGGTTCAGATCTTCGATAGCTGGGCCGGCGCACTGCCCGCGGGCGCGCTCGGACGCTGGTGCATCGCACCCATCCGCCGGATCGTGGCCGGCGTGAAGGCTGCGCATCCGCAGGCGCCGGTGATCGCCTACGTGCGCGGTGTGGGACAGCGTTGCGAGAGCGTGGCGGAAGAAGCGGGCGCGGACGCGGTATCCGTCGACAGCACGGTGCCGCCGACCTGGGCGGCCGAGCAGTTGCAGACGCGCTGCACGGTGCAGGGGAACCTCGACCCCGCGGCGCTCGTGACAGGCGGCGAGGTGCTGCGGCAGGCCGCAAGCGGCATCCTGGAGGCGCTCGGGCACGGTCCCTTCGTCTTCAACCTCGGCGAGGGCGTGCTGCCCAGAACCCCGCCGGCGCACGTCGCCGAGCTCTGCGACCTGGTGCACGGCTGGCCCGGCGGGGCGGAGCGGTGAGCCGGGTTGCCGTGGTGCTGATGAACCTCGGCGGGCCGGATTCGCTCGATGCCGTGGAACCCTTCCTGCGTAACCTCTTCCGCGACCCCGCGATCATCCGGGCGCCGGCGCCGGTGCGCCACCTGCTCGGCCGCTGGATTGCGCGCCGGCGAGGGCCCGAGGCGCGCGAGATCTACCGCACCCTCGGCGGGCGCTCGCCGCTGCTGGAGGAGACGCAGGCGCAGGCGGCGGCGCTCAAGGCGGCGCTCGCCGACGTAGGCGCGGTCGAGGTCGCGCTCGCCATGCGCTACTGGCACCCCATGAGCGAGGCGGCGGCGCACACGGTCGCCGCCTTCGGGCCCGACCAGGTGGTGCTGGTGCCGCTCTATCCGCAGTTCTCCACCACCACCACGGCGTCCTCGCTCGCCGCCTGGGACGCGGCGGCCACGGCCGCCGGGATCGCCGCGCCGACCCGTGCGGTCTGCTGCTATCCGCAGGCCGAGGGGCTGATCGAGGCCCATGCGGCGCTGATCGCGCCCCTGCTCGACGCCGCGGCCGAGGCCGGCACGCCGCGGCTGCTGCTCTCCGCCCACGGGCTGCCCAGGAGCGTGGTGGCGCGCGGCGACCCCTATCAGTGGCAGGTGGAGGAGACGGCGCGCCGCATCGTCGACCGCCTCGGCCGGCCGGAACTGGACTGGCGGGTCTGCTACCAGAGCAAGGTGGGGCCGCTCGCCTGGCTCGAGCCCGCGACCGCGGACGAGATCGAACGCGCCGGCCGGGACGGCGCGCCGGTGGTGCTGGCGCCGGTCGCCTTCGTCTCCGAGCACAGCGAGACCCTGGTAGAGCTCGACCTCACCTGCCGCAAGCTGGCGGAGCGGGTGGGCGTGCCGGCCTATCACCGGGTGCCGGCGCTCGGCACCCAGGAGGCCTTCATTGCGGCGCTGGCGGGCCTCGTGCGGGACGCGCTGAAGGCGATGGACGCAGGCGATGGCGCGCGCCTCGGCGCGGGCGCAGGCGCGCTTCTCTGCCCCGCCGCGCACGGCGCCTGCCCGCTCGCGGCGCAAGGGGCGTAGACCGTGGCCGACGACCTCCTCGCCTGGCTCCGGGCGCTGCACGTGATCGCCGTCATCGCCTGGATGGCGGGGATGCTCTACCTGCCCCGCCTCTACGTCTATCACGCCGACGCCGCGCCCGGCTCCGAGCTCTCGGAGACGCTGAAGCGCATGGAACGCCGCCTGCTCCGCATCATCGTCAACCCGGCGATGGTGCTGAGCTTCGGCTTCGGCGGCGCGCTGCTGGCCCATCCCGGCGTGATCGACTGGTCCGGCGACGTCTGGATCTACGTGAAGCTCGCCCTGGTGGCGCTGCTGGCGGCCTACCACGGGCTGCTCGCGCGCTGGCGCCGCGACTTCGCCGCCGACCGCAACCGCCGCAGCGCGCGCTTCTACCGCCGGATGAACGAGGTGCCGACGCTTGCGATGATCGGCATCGTCGTCATGGTTGTCGTCAGGCCCTTCTGAGACGGGAGCGCGCGAGCGATGGCGAGCAAGGCCGGAGTCCTGTCGAGCACCGGGATCGGCGCGTTGATCGAGAGCGGCGCGGTCGGCGCGGACGAGCCCGTGCGCGAGGGGCAGATCCAGCCGGCGAGCCTCGACCTGCGCCTCGGGCCGAAGGCCTACCGCGTGCGCGCGAGCTTCCTGCCCGGGCGCGAGAGCGTGAGCGCGAAGATCGCGCGCCTCGGCATGCACGAGATCGATCTCGGCGCGAGCGCCGTGCTGGAGCGCGGCTGCGTCTACATCGTGCCGCTGATGGAGAGCCTCGCGCTCGCGCCCGACATCGCGGCCCACGCCAACCCCAAGAGCTCGACCGGGCGGCTCGACATTTTCACCCGCCTCATCACCGACGAGGCGCACGAGTTCGACCGCGTCAAGCGCGGCTACGCGGGGCCGCTCTACGCCGAGGTCTCGCCGCGCACCTTCAGCGTCGTCGTGCGCGCGGGCAGCCGGCTCAACCAGCTCCGCTTCAAGCGGGGCGAGCCCGGCTATTCGGACCGCGCGCTGCGCCAGCTCCATGCCGAGCGGCGGCTGATCGAGGGCGAGGTCGGGCGCGAGGGTTTTTCCGGCGGCCTGCCGCTCACCGTCGACCTTGTGGGCGACGGCGGACTGGTGGGCTGGAAGGCGAAGCGCCACGCCGACCTGATAGACCTCGACGCCGTCGGCCGCTACGAGGCGGACGACTTCTGGGAACCCATCGCGCCTCCCTCCGGCGCGGGCGTGATCCTGAACCCGGACGACTTCTACATCCTGGCCTCGAAGGAATCGGTGCGAATCCCGCCGGACCACGCTGCCGAGATGGTGGCCTACGACACCCTCGTCGGCGAGTTCCGCGCGCACTACGCGGGCTTCTTCGATCCCGGCTTCGGCCACGACGAGGCCGGCGGCGGCGGCACCCGCGCGGTGCTCGAGGTGCGTTCCCACGACGTGCCCTTCGTGATCGAGGACGGCCAGACCATCGGCCGGCTGCTCTTCGAGCCCCTGACCGAGCGCCCGGCCGCGCTCTACGGCCAGGGCATCGGCTCCTCCTACCAGCGCCAGGGACTCGCGCTCGCCAAGCAGTTCAGGCGGGGGGGCCGATAGCTGCGCTGTCGGCACCTGTTCATATCCCTCAGTCGCCGGGCGCTCGCTCCGCTCGATCGTGCGCCCCGCGCGCGTGGACGCGCGACGCTCCGCGCGCGGCGCGGTCGCGCCGTCCGGGCCTGCGGCCCGGCACGCCTCATGATCCACACCCCCGTCAGGTGCCGCTTCTCGACCGAATCTTCGTTTGACTCCGCTGATTGCCACCCGATAGGGTAGGCTACCGCGCCCGACGGAACGGGCGGGCGATCCCCCTGCCCGCCGCCGGCGCAGCCTTCTCGCAAATTTTGCCCGCCGATCCTCATCGGGTTTGCGCCTTTCGCGTGCCGCCGTCCGGCAGCACCGCCCTCCGCCCCACAACGGCAGTGCCCGTCATGCATTTGCAAGAGCTCAAGACCCAGACCCCGACTCAGTTGATCGACCTCGCCGAGGACCTCGCGATCGAGAACGCGAACTCCATGCGCCGCCAGGACCTGATGTTCGCGATCCTGCGCCAGCTCGCGGAGAACGACCAGGCGATCTTCGGCTCGGGCGTGCTGGAGACGCTGTCGGACGGCTTCGGCTTCCTGCGCTCGCCGGAGTCCAACTACCTGCCGGGCCCCGACGACATCTACGTGAGCCCGAGCCAGATCCGCCGCTTCGGCCTGCGCACGGGCGATACCCTGGAGGGGCAGATTCGCGCGCCGCGCGACGGCGAGCGCTACTTCGCCCTGCTCAAGCTCAACAACATCAACTTCGATCCGCCGGAGAACCTGCGGCACAAGGTCAACTTCGACAACCTGACGCCGCTCTACCCCGAGCAGCGCTTCAGCATGGAGGTGGCCGACGCCGCGCGGAAAGACACCACCAGCCGCATCCTCGACATCGTGGCGCCGCTCGGAAAGGGCCAGCGGGCGCTGATCGTGGCCCCGCCGCGCACCGGCAAGACCATGATGCTGCAGAACATCGCGCACTCGATCGAGGAGAACCACCCCGAGGCCTACCTCATCGTGCTGCTGGTGGACGAGCGGCCGGAGGAGGTCACCGACATGGACCGCTCGGTGAAGGGCGAGGTGGTGAGCTCGACCTTCGACGAGCCCGCGTCGCGCCACGTGCAGGTGGCCGAGATGGTGATCGAGAAGGCCAAGCGCCTGGTGGAGCACAAGCGCGACGTGGTGATCCTGCTGGATTCGATCACCCGCCTCGCGCGCGCCTACAACACCGTGGTACCGTCGTCGGGCAAGGTGCTGACCGGCGGCGTGGACGCCAATGCGCTGCAACGGCCCAAGCGCTTCTTCGGCGCGGCGCGGAACATCGAGCACGGCGGCTCGCTCACCATTATCGCGACGGCACTGATCGATACCGGCTCGCGCATGGACGAGGTGATCTTCGAGGAGTTCAAGGGCACCGGCAACTCGGAGATCATCCTGGACCGCAAGCTAGCCGACAAGCGCACCTGGCCCAGCATGGACATCGCGCGCTCCGGCACGCGCAAGGAAGAGCTGCTGGTGGACAAGGCGACGCTCGCCAAGATGTGGGTGCTGCGCCGCATCCTCTCGCCCATGGGCACGGTGGACGCGATGGAGTTCCTGGTCGACAAGCTCAAGGCGACCAAGACCAACGAGGAATTCTTCGCCTCGATGAATACGTAGTCGCGCACGCCCGGGTCACGCGGGCCCGGAAGGTCCCGCGCGCGTCGGAGAGGGTCGTGCGAGCTCGGGCCGCAGCGGCGACCCATTCGTTAGCTAGGCATGCAATTGGTGGGGCGCGACAACCCACTGATGTAGCGGTAAAAAGACGACGCTACAGGCTGCGCCTCTCGGGCCTCCGGCGAAACGTAGCGATCAGGGGCGCGAGGGTGGACCCGCTCGCAGACGGGCGATGAGGGAGTCGAGCTGCTCCGGCTGCCTGTAGGCGATGGTGAGCTTGCCGCCGGCGCCGTTGGCGCGGGGGGCGATGGCGACCTTGAGACCAAGGGCGCGGCCGAGCTCCTTCTCCAGCGCGCGGATGTTGGGATCAGCGGCAGGCGTTGTCTTCGGGGCCTTTTCTTGCCCGGCGCGGCGCACCAGCGCTTCGGTCTGGCGCACGGTGAGCCCGAGGCGCACCACGATCTCCGCGAGCCCGGCCGGGTCGTCCGCCGCCAGCAGCGCGCGGCCGTGGCCCGCGCTCAGGGCGGCGTCGGCGATCAGCGTCTTCACCGACGCGGGCAGGTCGAGCAGGCGCACCGTGTTGGCGACATGGCTGCGGGACTTGCCGAGCGCCTGCGCCACGTCCTCCTGGCGGTGGGCGAAGTCGTCGATCAGGCGGCGGTAGGCTGAGGCTTCCTCCAGCGCGTTGAGGTCGCGGCGCTGCAGGTTCTCCACCAGCGCGATCTCGATGCTCTCGGCATCGCTCAGGCGGCGCACCACCGCCGGCACCTCGTGGATGCCGGCCCGTTGCGCCGCGCGCCAGCGCCGCTCGCCCGCGACGATCTGATAGGGCGCCTCCTCGCCTTCGGCACCATCCGCGGGGCGCACCACCAGCGGCTGGACGATTCCCTTCTCCCGGATCGAGGCGGCAAGGCTCTTGATCTCGGCCTCGTCGAAATGCTGGCGCGGCTGGCCCGGATGGGGTGCCAGCTGCTCGATCGGGATGGAGAGCAGCGTGCCCTCGCGCGCGCTGCCTGCGCCGGGATCCACGGTCTCGCCGAGGAGGGCGGCGAGGCCCTTGCCGAGGCCGCGCTGACGCGGCTGGGGGCTCGGATCGGGTGTCATGCTGCGCTCTCCCTCATCTGTCGCTCGCGCCGCAGCAGCTCGCCCGCGAGGTGGGCGTAGGCCTGGGCGCCGGGGCAGCGGAAATCGTGGAGCAGGACCGGCACGCCGTAGGACGGCGCCTCGGCGACGCGCACGTTGCGCGGGATGACGGTGTCGTAGACTGCATCGCCTAGGTGCGCGCGCACGTCGTCGCGGACCTGGGCGGAGAGGTTGATCCGCTGGTCGAACTTGGTGAGCACGACGCCGGGAACGCGGAGCGCCGGGTTGAAGGCGGCGCGCACGCGCTCGACGGTGCCCAGGAAGTTGATCAGCCCGTCCAGCGCGAGGAACTCGCACTCCACCGGCACCAGAACGGCATCGGCAGCGACCAGCGCGTTGATAGTTAGCATGCCAAGTGTCGGCGGGCAGTCGATCAGCACGTAGCCGCGATTCCCCCCGAGGGCGCCGCCCCGGGCGAGCGCCGGCGCGAGCACCTCCTTCAGGCAGTGCTGGGGGCGGTCGCTGCCGGGGAGCTCGACCTCGGCGGCGGCGAGATCGGCGCTCGCCGGCACGATGGAGAGGCCGGGGACCGCCGTCTCCTGCGTCGCGGCGGCGAGCGGCGTGCCCTGCAGCAGCTCGTAGGAGCCGGGCTCGCGCGCCGTTTGCGGAACGCCGAGGCCGGTGCTGGCGTTGCCCTGCGGGTCGAGGTCGAGCAGCAGCACGGGCCGGCCCGCGGCAGCGAGCGCGGTGCCGAGGTTGATGGCAGTGGTGGTCTTGCCGACGCCGCCCTTCTGGTTGGCGACGGCGATGACCCGGGGCCGCCCGGCAGGGGCTGCGGCCGCCGCGGGCGCGTCGCGCAGACCGGACTCAGGGGCGGCGGCGTTCGACATCGCTGATCCTCAGTATCCGCGCCTCCGCCGCCGTGCGGCTGGGGACGATCTCCGCCCGGAAGTCCCAGCGCTCGCGCGCCGCGTCGAGCTCGCTACGGTAGCGTCGTCCCTTCGGGAATATACAATATGTATGCGATTCGAGCACGGGGAAAACAAGACCTAGCAATTCGGGCAGTGGCGCGCAGGCGCGGGCCGTGATCGTGCCGGCGGGCGCGAGCCGGGCCTGCACGGCCGCGTCCTCGAGGCGTCCCTCGATCACCGCGACCCGCGTGCCGGTCTCGTGAGCCACCTCGCGCAGGAAGGCGCAGCGCTTGGCGTTGGCCTCGACCAAGCTGACCCGGCGTGCGCCGTCGAGGATCGCGAGCACCATGCCGGGGAAGCCCGCGCCGCTGCCGACATCGACCGTGTGGCCGCGCGCGTCGTCCGCCAGCAGGGGGGCGAGCTGCGCCGAGTCGAGGAAGTGCCGGGTCCAGAGATCGGGAAGCGAGGCGGCCGAGATCAGGTTGGTGCGTCGCTGGCGGCAGCGGAGGAGGGCCTCGTAGATCTCCAGCCGCGCGCGTGTTTCACGTGAAACATCGCGCCGGAAGGCCTCGCCCGGCTCCATCCGGTCTAGCCGCGTGCGGACTCCGCCGCGCTCTTGCGGGCATCGCTCTTGCGCACGTGGGCGAGCAGCGCGGTCAGCGCCGCCGGCGTCACCCCCGGCACCCGTCCCGCCGCGCCGAGGGTCGCAGGCCGTGCGGCGGCCAGCCTCTGGCGCATCTCGTGGGAGAGGCCGCCGACGCGCTCGAAGCTGAGATCGCCCGGCAGCCGGAGCGCCTCGTCCCGGCGGAAGGCGGCGATGTCCGCCTCCTGCCGCTCGACGTAGCCCCGGTAGTGGGCGTCGTTCTCCAGCGCCTGCGCGACCTCCGACTCCAGGCCTGCGAGCTGTGGCCAGAGCGCCGTGAGCTGCTCCAGGGTGATGCTCGGATAGCCGATCAGCTCGCGCGCCGGCCGCCGGCGGCCGTCCCGGTTCGCCGCGATCCCGTGGCGGCGCAGCGCGTCGGGGGTGGCGGCAAGGGAGTCGAGCAGCGTCTCCGCCTCGCCGAGCGCCGCGCCCTTGGCGGCAAAGCGCCGCGCCCGCTCCGCGCCGACGCAGCCGGCCCCGATGCCCAGCGCGGTGAGCCTGCGGTCGGCGTTGTCCGGCCGCAGCCGCAGCCGGTACTCGGCGCGCGAGGAGAACATGCGGTAGGGCTCGCTCACTCCCTGCGTCACGAGGTCGTCGATCAGCACGCCGATGTAGCCGTCGGCGCGGTCGAGGATGAACGGCGCGCCGCCGGCGCCCGCCCGCGCGGCGTTGATGCCGGCGACGATGCCCTGGGCCGCGGCCTCCTCGTAGCCGGTGGTGCCGTTGATCTGCCCGGCGAGGAAGAGGCCGGCGATGCGATGGGTCTCCAGCGCCGGACCGAGCTCGCGCGGGTCGACGTGATCGTACTCGATGGCGTAGCCGGGGCGCAGGATCTCGGCCCGCTCCAGCCCCGGTATCGTCGCCACCAGCGCCCGCTGCACGTCCTCCGGCAGCGCCGTCGAGATGCCGTTGGGATAGACCGTGTGGTCGTCCAGCCCCTCGGGCTCGAGGAAGACCTGGTGGGAGGCGCGCTCGGCGAAGCGCACCACCTTGTCCTCGATGGAGGGGCAGTAGCGGGGCCCGCGGCTCTCGATCGCGCCGGAGTAGATCGGCGAGCGCGCGAGGTTGCGTCGGATGAGGTCGTGGCCCGCCGGCCCCGTGGCGGTGATGTGGCAGGGCACCTGCGCCCGCGCGATCGCGCGCGTGAGGAAGGAGAAGGGCTCGGGCGGCTCGTCGCCCTGCTGCGCCTCCAGCCCGGCCCAGTCGATGGTGCGCCCGTCGAGCCGGGGCGGCGTGCCGGTCTTGAGCCGGCCGAGGCGGAAGCCGAGCCGCTCCAGCGTGAGCGCGAGACCCGTCGCCGGCGCATCGCCGACGCGTCCGGCCGGGATCTGCCGCTCGCCGATGTGGATCAGACCGCGCAGGAAGGTGCCCGTCGTGAGCACCACCCTGGGCGCACGGAGCATCGTGCCGTCGCCCAGCGCCACGCCGCGCACGCGGGGCCGCGCATTCGCCGCCGCATCCAGCGTCAGGTCCTCGACCGTGCCCTCGCGGATGGCGAGGTTGGGCTGGGCGTCGAGCGCCGCTTGCATCGCCGCGGCGTAGAGCGCGCGGTCCTGCTGCGCGCGGGGCCCGCGCACCGCCGGACCCTTGCTGCGGTTGAGCACGCGGAACTGGATGCCGGCCTCGTCCGCGACGCGGCCCATGAGCCCGTCGAGCGCGTCCACCTCGCGCACCAGCGTGCCCTTGGCGAGCCCGCCGATGGCCGGATTGCACGACATCGCGCCGATGGTCGCGCGCTTCTGGGTGACGAGCAAAGTCTTCGCCCCCACGCGCGCCGCGGCCGCTGCGGCCTCGCAGCCGGCGTGGCCGCCGCCTATCACGATGACATCGAAGCGTTCGCGGCCCATGGCCGTCCTCCCGGCCTGTGCTCTGCCGGCGCGGCGCACCCTATAGGGCAGGCGCGCCGGCCCGTAAAGCGCCGCGTGCCGGTGGCCGCGCCTACTTGCCGATGCAGAAGTCGCGGAAGACGAGGTCGAGCACGGCCTCGACGTCGACCCGGCCGGTGATGCGGCCGAGCGCGTGGGCCGCGACGCGCAGCTCCTCGGCGAGCCGCTCGTCCGCCGGTCCGGCGACGGCGCGGGCCAGCGCCTCGCGGCACTCGATGACTGCTTGGCGGTGGCGTGCGCGGGTCAGAGCCGGCACGGCGGGCGCCGGGTAACGTCGCGCGATATCCTCAGCGAGCGCCTCGAGCAGCGCGTCGATCCCGGCGCCGGTGAGGCAGGAGGCCGCGTGTGCCGCATGGCCGCCTATCGTGGCAGGGGCGGGGCCGGCGAGCAGGTCGGACTTGTTCAGCACGGGCAGCGCGGCATCGCCCAGCAACGCGAGGCTCCGCGAGTCAGCCTCGGGCCAGAGCGCGCCGTCGAAGACCACCAGGGCGAGGTCGGCATCGGCCGCGCGGGCCAGCGCGCGGCGCACGCCCTCGCTCTCGATCTCGTCGCGACTCTCGCGCAGGCCCGCGGTGTCGGCCAGGGTGACCGGCCAGCCGGCGAGGTCGAGGCGCACCTCGACGACGTCGCGGGTGGTGCCGGCGCGGGTCGAGACGATGGCTGCCTCGCGCCCGGACAACCTGTTGAGAAGACTGGATTTTCCGACATTGGGCGCGCCCAGGATGGCGATCGTGAAGCCGGCGCGCAGGCGCTCGCCGCGCCCCGCGTCGTCGAGATGGGCGGCGATCTCGGCCTCCAGCGCCGCGAGGTCGGGAGCGGCGGCGGCCATGGGATCGGCGCCCAGATCCTGGTCCGAGAAGTCGATGGCGGCCTCCACGCTGGCTCGCAGCGCCATAAGGCGCGCCCGCCAGCCGTCGTAGAGGCGATGCAGCGCCCCTTCCATCTGGCCGAGCGCCTGGCGCCGCTGGGCCTCGGTCTCGGCCGCCACCAGGTCGGCGATTCCCTCGGCCTGCGTGAGGTCGAGGCGGCCGGCCTCGAAGGCGCGCCGGGTGAACTCGCCGGGCTCGGCGGGGCGCAAGCCCGGCAGCGCGGCGAGAGCGTCCACCAGCGCGGCGATGACGGCGGGGCCGCCATGGACGTGGAACTCCGCCACGTCCTCGCCGGTGGCGCTGGCCGGGCCCGGAAACCACACGCAAAGGCCCCGGTCGATGGGCTCGCCCGCCTCGGGCGTGCGGAAGCGGCGCAGCGCCGCTTCGCGCGGGGCGGGCAGCGGCCTGCCGCCGATGGCCTCCAGCGCCGCGCCGGCGGAAGGGCCGGAGACCCGGATCACCGCGATGGCGGCGCGGGCGCCGCCGGAGGACAGGGCGAAGACGGTGTCGCCGCTCATGGCCCCGGCCGTTGCCGCGCGGGTGCCGGCCAACCGCCGCCGGCGAGCGGCCCCGGCCGCGGCTCAGGAGGCAGCGGCAGCCTCCGCGCCCTGGTCAGGCAAGGGCTGGTCCGGCATCAGCATGAGACGCTCGACCCGGCCGCCGTTCACGAGATGAGTCTCGACGATCTCGTCCACGTCCGCCACGGTCCTGGGCGCATACCAGACGCCCTCGGGGTAGATCACCATGGTCGGCCCGAACTCGCAGCGGTCGAGGCACTGGCTCGCGTTGATGCGCACGTCGGTGAGCCCCCGCTGCTTGGCGCGCGCCTTCATGTGAGCGCGGAGCCTGACCGAATCCCTGGCGCTGCAGCAGCCGCGCGGGTGGTCGGGTGCGCGGGTGTTGACGCAGCAGAAGACGTGGGCCCGGTAGTAGAGCGGCGGGTCCGGGCGGCTCATCCGGCGCCGCCTCCGCCGCGGCCCTTGGGGGCGCTGCCGGGATCGCCGAAGCCCTCCCAGAAGGCCTTCTGCATGGCCTCGAAGCCCTTGAGCCCGCCGGGGAGCCAGGTCTTGAGCAGCGTCTCCGCGTCGATCGCGCCGACGGCGTCGGCGATCCGCGCCTCCATGCCCTTGGCCATGGCGTCGTGGGCCGCGCTCAGGTCCGGCATGCCGAAGAAGGCGCGTGCCTCCTCGGGCGTGCAGTCGATCTCGATCTTGACCTTCATGGCGGTCCTCGCTCTCAGTGCCGCGCGTGGCGGCGCGGCGGGCGCGATCATACCCCAATCCCCGACCGCGTCAGCAGGCTTCGTGACGCGTCCGCCGCGACCACGCGCACGGGCGAACTAGGATGCCGACACCACGCTGCGATAGAGGCAGGTCGTGGGTCCGCCGCCCATGTTGACATAGAGAGGCCGGTTGCCGGCGAGCCATGCATCCATCTCGGGCGCCAGAGGATGCTCCGGGAACTCGCGCAGGAACAGCTCGATCCAGCCTACGCTCCTCGATCCGTCGTGCCGCGCCCGGGCGAGGTCCGGGGGTTGCTCGCCGTCGTACGCAGTCCAGAACCACGCCACCCCCTCGACGATGGTGCCGCCGGCCGGGGCGACCGTGTAGACGTCATCTGCACCCGACCTGCGGAGCGCGTCGGCCGCGACCAGTGCCGACTGCAGCGTCGCGTTCACGTACGTGAGACGCGTTCCGCCTGCAGGCGGCCAATCCAGCCAGACCTGATCGACGCCCCCTCTGCCTGTGCCATAGAGGGCATGGAGGAAATAGCGATAGGCGCTGTCGAGCGCGGCGCGGTTCTCTGCGGCGTTCCCCCAGGAGGCCCAGCCGGCTGCGATATGGGCGCGTCGGTCGATACCTCTGTGGCTGCCCCTGAAGTCGTCGTCGGCTCGTCTGGTCACCTCGAACAGGCGATCGCCCCAGCGCTTGACACCCGCGATAAGCGCCGCGTCCTCAGGATATTCATGCTTGAGGATGAGGTATGCGTGCGCCAGCGGCACCATGAAGTTGGCGACCTGGGCGACCGGCTCGTTCATCTTGTTATAGCCGGGGTAGCCGCGCGGTGCATACGGAACGAGGACAGAGAAGGCATCGATCCGCGCTCCCTTCACGAGGGTGTCCCGAATGGCCTTGGCGGCGTCGCTTCTCCCGGCATAGTAGGCTTCGATATCGGTGAAGAGCGCGTTTCCGGCCGACTGGGCGGTCGATCGTTGACGCGTCAGCCGGCCCTTGATCGTCGCCTTGCGAGCCAGAAACGCCCGTCCCACGGACGAACGGCACCAACGGCCTCGCTCGTCCGGCGGGAGCTGTGCCACTTCCGCCTTGCGCTTGGCGACATCCACCAACGGAACGATGGCGGCTTCGGGGTCCGCGCTCCTGCCGACTTCCGGGGCCGGGCCGCTGCCTGTCGTGGCGCATCCGGCGAGCAGGGCGAGCGCGAAAAGAGGGAATGCGAACCTCTTCACTGTGTCGCGCGCTCCTCTGGCGGCACGTCTTGGCGACGCAGCCGCGTGCGCACCGCTGTCGCGTTGCCGGGCGGGTAGGGGCGAACTCCGATGATTGCGACGCCCTCCCCGACACGACCGGCATATGTCTATTCGGAATAGCCTATGCACCCTCCCGTGCGCTGTCCACCGCGCGATGGCGTGCGTTGCCGTGCCGTGCTGCCGGCCTGGACGCCGAGTGGACTGGTAGCGGAGGGCCGGGCGCCCTATGCTCAGCACCGAGGCCGCCCCGCTGCCACGCGGCCCGTGACCTGCCGGAAAGGGCCATGAGCGAGAACCTGTTGGGCGCGGAAACGAGCCCCTACCTGCTGCAGCACGCCGACAATCCCGTCCACTGGCGCCCGTGGGGGCCGGAGGCGCTGGCCGAGGCGAAGGAGAACGACAAGCCGATCCTGCTCTCGGTGGGCTATTCCGCCTGCCACTGGTGCCACGTCATGGCGCACGAGAGCTTCGAGGACGAGGAGACCGCGGCGCTGATGAACCGGCTCTTCGTCAACATCAAGGTGGACCGCGAGGAGCGCCCCGACCTCGACACCATCTACCAGCGGGCGCTCGCGCTCATGGGCCAGCAGGGGGGCTGGCCGCTCACCATGTTCCTGACGCCCGGGGCCGAGCCCTTCTGGGGTGGCACCTACTTCCCGCTGGAGCCCCGCTTCGGCCGACCGGGGTTCAAGGAGGTGCTGCGCCTGATCGAGCAGACCTACCGCAACGACCGGGACAAGGTGGACAAAAACAGAACAGCGTTGCTCGAGGCGCTGCAGGGACTCGCCAAGAGCAAGCCCGGCGAGGCCGTCACCGACGCACAAACAGAGAACATGGCGCGCACCTTGCTGCGCGAGGTCGACGGACGCCATGGCGGTATCGGCGGCGCGCCGAAGTTCCCGCAATGTTCCATGCTGGAGCTGCTCTGGCGCAGCTACCTCCGCACCGGCTCGCAGCTGATGAAGACCGCCGTGGTGCTGAGCATGGAGCGCATGTGCCAGGGCGGCATCTACGACCACCTCGGCGGCGGCTTCGCCCGCTACTCCACCGACGAGCGCTGGCTTGCGCCGCACTTCGAGAAGATGCTCTACGACAACGCCCAGCTTCTCGACCTGCTCTGCCACGTCTGGCAGGAGACGGGCGAGTCGCTCTTCGCCGCCCGCGCCGCCGAGACCGTGGCCTGGGTGCTGCGCGAGATGCGCACCGACGAGGGCGCCTTCGCCAGCGCGCTGGACGCCGATTCCGAGGGCGAGGAGGGCAGGTTCTACGTCTGGGACGAGGCCGAGATCGACGCGCTCCTCGGCGAGGACGCGGCCTACTTCAAGGCCGTCTACGACGTGAGCGCAGAGGGCAACTGGGAGGGGAAGACCATCCTCAACCGGCTGCTGCCGCCCGCGCTCAAGGAGGCGCCCGACGAGGCCCGCCTCGCCGCGATGCGCACGACGCTGTTCGCCCGCCGCGCAGGCCGCGAGCGCCCCGGCTGGGACGACAAGGCGCTGGCCGACTGGAACGGGCTGATGATCGCCGCCCTTGCCAATGCCGCCAGGGTCTTCGGCGAGCCCGCCTGGCTCGATGCGGCTGCCACGGCCTTCGACCACGTCGCGGGCCCCATGGCGGCCGGCGAGCGGCTGCGCCACGCGGCCCGCCACGGCCGCTCCAAGGAGGTCGAGTTCCTCGACGACTATGCCGAGATGGCCCGCGCGGCGCTGCTGCTGGCGGAGGCCACCGGCGAGGCGGCCTACGTCACCCGCGCGCAGGCCTGGGTCGCGGTGCTCGACGCGCATTACTGGGACGGGGCCGAGGGCGGCTACTTCTATGCGCCCGACGACGCCGAGGCGAACATCAGCCGCACCAAGACGGCCCACGATTCCGCGACGCCCGCCGGCAACGGCACCCTGGTGGGGGTGCTCGCGCGGCTCCACCATCTCACCGGCGAGGCGGCCTACCTGGAGCGCGCCGAGGCCCTGGTGAAGGCCTTCTCCGGCGAGCTGGAGCGCAACTTCTCCCCGCTGGCGACGCTCGCCAACAACAGCGAGCTCTTGCGCCGCGCGGTGCAGGTGGTGGTCTGCGGCGCGCCCGAGGACGAGGAAACCCGGGCCCTGCTGGATACCGTCTTCGCCGTCAGCCTGCCCAACCGGGTGCTCACCCTGCTGCAGCCCGGCGAGGCGCTGCCGCTGGGCCACCCGGCCTTCGGCAAGGGACTGCACGAGGGGAGGCCCGCGGCCTACGTATGCGTCGGCCCGGTCTGCTCGCTGCCGGCGACCGGGCCGCAGGCGCTGCGCGCGGCGCTTGCCATGGCCTGCGCGCCGGCCGAGGCGTGAGCCAGATGGCCGCCGCCCGCTGCACCATCGAAAGCCCGGTCGGCCCGCTCACCGTCACGGCCGAGGACGGCGCGGTCACCGCGGTCGACTTCGGCCCCGGCGGCGGCGCGATCCCGAACGCCGGTCTGCTGGCCGACGCCGCGCAACAGCTCGCGGCGTATTTCGCCGGCGCGCGCCGGGATTTCGACCTGCCGCTTTCGCCGCAGGGCACCCCCTTCCGGCTGCGCGTCTGGGCGGCGATGCAGGCGATCCCCTATGGCGAGACCCGGAGCTACGGCGACCTCGCCCGCATGCTCGGCACCGCGCCCCGCGCCGTCGGCGGCGCCTGCGGCGCCAACCCGATCCCGCTCGTCATCCCCTGCCACCGGGTCACGGGCTCCGGCGGCGCGCTCGGCGGGTTCTCCGGCGGCGCCGGCTGTGATACCAAGCGCCACCTGCTCGCCCTTGAAGGCGTGCTGCCGCAAGCCCTCGCGGTCTGAGGCGGGCGCGGGCGGGCGCAGCGAGCAAGAGAGGGAGAGACATGGTCAAGGCGGTGCGGATGCACGAGGCCGGCGGGCCCGAGGTGCTGCATTACGAGGATGTGGCGCTGCCCGATCCCGGCCCCGGCGAGGCGCTGGTGCGCCACGAGGCGATCGGCCTCAACTACATCGACGTCTATCACCGCACGGGCCTCTACCCGGTGCCCTCGCTGCCCTGGACCATCGGCATGGAGGGCGCGGGCACGGTCGAGGCGGTGGGGGACGGCGTGAGCGAGGTTGCGCCCGGCATGCGCGTCGCCTACGCGAGCCCGCCGCCGCCCGGCGGCTACAGCGAGGCCCGCGTGATGCCGGCGGGATCGCTGGTGGAGCTGCCCGACGACATCAGCTTCGAGCAGGGCGCGGCCATGATGCTCCAGGGCATGACGGTGGAGTACCTGATCCGCCGCACCTACCCGGTGAAGGCGGGCGAGACCGTGCTGGTGCATGCCGCGGCCGGGGGGGTCGGGCTGATCCAGTGCCAGTGGCTCAAGCACCTGGGGGCGACGGTGATCGGCACCGTCGGCTCGGAGGAGAAAGCCGCGCTCGCCCGCGCCCACGGTTGCGACCACCCGGTCCTCTACCGCAGCGAGGACTTTGCCGAGCGGGTCATGGAGATCACCGACGGGGCGGGTGTGCCGGTGGTCTACGATTCCATCGGCGCCGACACGCTGGAGGGCTCGCTCGCGAGCCTCGCGCGTCTGGGCGTGCTGGCGAGCTTCGGCAACGCCTCCGGCCCGATCACGGACTTCAACTTGGCCCGGCTCGCGCCGAAGTCCGCCTACATCACGCGGCCCACCCTCTTCGGCTACAACGCGACGCGGGCGGAGCTTGAGGCATCGGCCGGCGCACTCTTCGACGTGGTGCGCGCGGGCGCGGTGAAGATCGAGATCCACCAGACCTATGCGCTGGCGGACGCCGCGCAGGCCCATCGCGACCTGGAGGCGCGCAAGACCACGGGGTCGACGATCATCACCCCCTGAGCGACCACCGCCGGGCGCGCGCGGCGCTCGCGGTATGAACGTCCCCGGGCAGGCGACCGAAAGGGGCGCCTTCCGCGACCCGGCCTTCATGGCCAACCGCGCGGCGCCGGTCCACCGCTGGGTGCCTTGGATCGCGGGTTTCTCGCGGCAATTCGTCCAGGACGCGCTCGCCCGCCACCTGAGGGGACCGAGCGTGGTGCTCGACCCCTTCGCCGGCGTCGGCACCACGCTGGTCGAGGCCGACCTCGCCGGCCACGCGGCGGTGGGCTTCGAGATCAACCCCTACGCCGCCTTCGCCGCGCGGGCGAAGCTGGGGGCCCACCGGCTGGCACCTGACGGGCTCAGGGCCAGCGTCGCCGCCTTCGAGGCGTTCATGGCGGAGAGTGCGCGCACGGGCCGCACGCCCGAGGCTGCGCCGCCCGCTGCCTTCCGCACCCGCGCGCCCTTCTACAGCCCGGCGGTGGAGCGCAAGGTTCTGCTGGCCCTCGACTTTACGGCGACGCAGGAGGCGCCGATCCGCGACCTCTTCCGTCTCGCCTTCGCAGCCACCATGGTGGGCTACTCCAACTACTCCTATGAGCCGAGTCTGGGGCGCAAGGCCTCGGCCGGCCGGCCGGAGGTGGAGGACGGCGACGTGGCCGGCGCCATCGCGGACAAGCTCCGCGAAATGGCCGAGGATGCCGCTTGGTACCGCGCCGCGCGCACGGGCCCTGAGCGCGACGACGGGCGGGTCGTCGAGCGCTCATTCCTAGAGGACTACGCCGAAGTGGCGGAGGGCAGTGCTGACCTGCTGGTCACCTCGCCGCCCTACCTCAACAACTACCACTACAACCGCAACACCCGGCCTCACCTCTACTGGCTGGGCTTCTGTTCCTCGCCCGGCGACCTGAAGCGGCTCGAGGCGCTCAACGTCGGCACCTACTGGCAGAACGCCCGCGACGAGGCGCGCATCGACCTCGACCCCACCATCGACGACGCGGAAATCAGGGCGACTCTCGACGAGGTGCGGGAGCGGAACCCGGAGAAGGGCGTCTACGGCGGCAACGGCTGGGCCAACTACGCCGCGCGCTACTTCAACGACTGCGCCCGCTTCCTCGACGGCGCGGCGTGGTGCCTGCGGCCGGGCGCCACGGCGCTGGCCGTCATCGGCAACTCGATCCTGCAGGGGGTGTCGGTCCCGACCGACCGCTTCCTCGCCCGCATCGCGGAAGCGCGCGGCTTCGAGCTCGCCGGCATCCACGTTCCCCGCGAAACGCGGGCCGGCAGCAGCATCGTCGAGTCCAGCGTCCGCGCCGGCAAGGCGGGCGGCAGCGCCCTCTACGAATCGGTCGTGGAGCTCCGCCGGCGCTGAGGAAGACCGCGGTCGGCCCGGGCTTGTTGGCCCCCATGCGAGGTGGGATAAGGGGCCATGAATGCGCCCGCGAGCGCCGAGCGCCGCTACCGCACCCGCGGCGGCATCACCATTCACCGCAGCGACCGCGAGGCGGCGGTGGGGCGGGAGGCCGCGGCCCTGGCCGAGCGGCTGGACCACCATCCGGGCGTCTTCATGTCGTCCTGCTTCGAGTTCCCCGGCCGCTACACGCGCTGGGACCTGGGCTTCGCCGCGCCGCCCCTCGCCATCACCTGCCGCGGGCGTGACTTCGAGGTCGCCGCGCTGGAGCCGAGGGGCGAGGTGCTGATCGAGCCCATCCGCGCCGCGATCGAGCTGCTGCCCGCGGTTGCCGCGCTGGAAGCCGAGCCCGGCCGTCTCGCCGGGTGCATCCACCCGCCGACCGAGATCGTGCCGGAGGAGCAGCGCAGCCGCCAGCCCTCGATCTTCGGCGTGCTGCGCGCGGTCATCGATCTCTTCGGCAACGACGAGGACCAGCACTTCGGCCTCTACGGCGCCTTCGGCTACGACCTCGCGCATCAGTTCGAGCCGGTCGAGCTGCGCCAGGAACGCGCGCCCGACCAGCGCGACCTGGTGCTCTTCGTGCCCGACGAGATCCTGGTGATCGACCACATGTCGGACCGCGCCGTCTGGCACCGCTACGACTTCGTCACCGCCGCGGGCGATACCCGCGCCATGCCCCGTGCGCCGCGCGAGGACCCCTACGGGCCGGCGCCGGCGGGCAGCGCGCCGCCCGCCAACGACCACCTGCCGGGCGAGTACCCGGCGACGGTGGAGCGCGCCAAGGATGCCTTTCGCCGGGGCGACCTCTTCGAAGTGGTGATGAGCCAGCTCTTCAGCGAGCCCTGCGCCGACGCCCCCTCCGTGGTGTTCGAGCGCCTGCGCACCCTCAACCCTGCGCCCTACTGCGCGCTGATGAACCTGGGGGACGGCGAGTTCCTGGTCGCCGCCTCGCCGGAGATGTACGTGCGCGTCGAGGGCCGCCGCGTCGAGACCTGCCCGATCTCCGGCACCATCGCGCGCGGCAAGGACGCGCTGGGCGATGCCGCGCAGATCGCCAAGCTCCTCAACTCGGCCAAGGACGAGGCCGAGCTCACCATGTGCACCGACGTCGACCGCAACGACAAGTCGCGCATCTGCGAGCCGGGCTCGGTGCGGGTGATCGGGCGCCGCCAGGTGGAGCTTTACTCGCGCCTGATCCACACCGTGGACCACGTGGAGGGGATCCTGCGCCCCGAGTTCGACGCGCTCGACGCCTTCCTCAGCCACACCTGGGCGGTGACCGTGACCGGCGCGCCCAAGCACTGGGCGATCCGCTTCATCGAGGACAACGAGCGCTCGGCGCGGCGCTGGTACGGCGGCGCCATCGGCCGCATCGGCTTCGACGGGGCGATGAACACGGGCCTCACGCTGCGGACCGTCCGCATGAAGGCCGGCGTCGCCGAAATCAGGGCCGGCGCCACGCTGCTCTACGACAGCGACCCGGAGGCCGAAGACGAGGAATGCCGGCTCAAGGCCTCGGCGCTGTTCGCCGCGGTGGGGGCGGAGCAGACGCCGCCGCCGGTCCGCGCAACGCCGGCCCGGCCGGGGGCGGCACGCCGGGTGCTGCTGGTGGACCACGAGGATTCCTTCGTCCACACGCTCGCCAACTACCTGCGCCAGACCGGAGCCGAGGTCGAGACGCTCAGGCCCCGGCCCGCGCGCAAGGCGCTGCAGAGCCAGACCCCGGACCTGGTGGTGCTCTCGCCGGGCCCGGGCCGGCCCGAGGACTTCGGCACCGCCGAGACCATCCAGCGCGTGCTGGAGAAGGACGTGCCCCTCTTCGGCGTCTGCCTCGGGCTCCAGGCCGTCGCCGAGTACTTTGGCGGCCGGCTCGACCAACTGGATGAGCCCGTGCACGGCAAGCCGTCGGAGGTCACGGTGCTGGGCGGCGCGCTCTTCCGCGGTCTGCCCGGGCGCTTCCGCGTCGGGCGCTACCACTCGCTCTACGCCCGGCGCGTCTCGCTGCCTGACGACCTGCTCAAGGTGACGGCGGAAACCGACGACGGCGTCGTCATGGCGCTGGAGCACCGGGCGCGCCCGATCGCCGCGGTGCAGTTCCACCCGGAATCGATCCTCTCGCTCGACGACAACATCGGCATGCGGCTGATCGACAACATGATGGTCACGCTCATCGCAGACGCCCCGGGCGGGGACTGATCCGCCCTAGAGGCTCAGGCCGCCGTCGATCACCACGGTCTGGCCGGTGGTGAACGCCGCCTCGTCCGACGCGAGATAGACGCAGAGCGCCGCGACCTCCGAGGGCGATCCGATGCGGCCGACCGGGTGGCGCGCGGTGAAGGCCGCACGTGCGGCACCGGACCCGGGCAGCGCGCTGAAGCGCTCGTTGAAAGAGGGAGTCTCCACCGCGCCGGGGCAGAGCGCGTTGCAGCGGATGCCCTGCGCGGCATAGTCCAGCGCCACCGACTTGCTGAGGCCGATGACCGCGGCCTTGCTGGTCGCGTAGGCGCAGCGGTCGGGCGCGGCGCTCAACGACGAGACCACCGAGGCCATGTTGATGATCGAGCCGCCGCCCGCGGCCAGCATCGCCGGCAGAAAGGCGCGGATCATGCGGTACATGGCGGTGACGTTGAGGCGCAGCGTCTCCTCCCAGTCCGCCGGTTCGCAATCGAGGAGCGCGCCCTGGGGCACGCGGCCGGCGCAGTTGAAGAGCACGTCGAGCGCGCCGATCTCGGTCGCCGCCGCCTCCACCGCGCTCGGATCGCGCACGTCGAGCGCGCGGCAGATGACGCCCTCCAGCGCCGCCAGGCCCGCGAGCTTGTCCTCGTCGATGTCGGTGGCCCAGAGCCGCGCGCCCTCCCTGTGGAAGGCCTGCGCCGTCGCGTGGCCGATGCCCTGGCCCGCCGCCGTGATCAGCGCGGTCCTGCCCGCGAGCCTGCCGCTCATCGTCGGCCGCTCATCGTCCCGTGAAAGACTACGCTTCATACTGCACCTCCTTAGTACAGTTAGGGGCAAACAGGTGGAATCCGCTGTCGCTGCAAGGGCCTTCGCCTCTATTGTCTGGTCGGCGGGTGCTCGGGAATCTCATACAGGCAGCGGCCCCCGTCGC
>JAJDXK010000150.1 GCA_022823305.1 Alphaproteobacteria bacterium | reverse complement strand
GCGACGGGGGCCGCTGCCTGTATGAGATTCCCGAGCACCCGCCGACCAGACAATAGAGGCGAAGGCCCTTGCAGCGACAGCGGATTCCACCTGTTTGCCCCTAACTGTACTAAGGAGGTGCAGTATGAAGCGTAGTCTTTCTAGGACTCCTCAACCGGGGCGTTCGCCGAACCCTTCACCAGGTCGATGGCGTGGCGGCAATCGCTCTTGTTCTTGTACCCCTCGCCCGAGGTGGCGATGATCTCGTGGTTGGCAGCCCGTAGACGCCACCGCCACTCACTGGCGGCGTCCTGGTACATCTGATAGCGCATGGTCAGTGTGCTCCTTCTCGTCGTGGACCCGCGACTCGACTGTCGCAGGCCGAGCTTTCATAATCGCACGATCAAGGTGTGGGGCACAACCCCCTATATGGGGGGTCGGGGCGGAAATCGAGATTCAGGGGCTAGTGGTAGGAGGAGGGGCTAGATGAGGGAACGTGGCGGGAACGGCGTTCCGTCAGGTATATAAGCTCCCAAATTATCGAGATAAGGCTGGCCGAACATCTCTGCATGTCGGTATGCTTCTTCCGAACAACGAAAATATAGTTCGTCTTCTCCTCCAAGCAGGGGCGAGCATCAGTGCGCGGGACAATCATGATCGTTCTCCTACGCATCTTGGAATGTCATTTGGGACCCCGGAAGTTGTTAATTTGTTGGTTGAACATATGGATTTCGCTCCGAATGAAAAGGACTTCGAAGGCCGAACCTCTCTACTTATTGCAATCGGTAGAAGCGACGCTCATACGCTTGTTCCGATATTGCTAAAAAAGGGAGCGGATCCAAGACAGGCGGACAAACACGGAAGAAGCCCTTTGCATGAAGCGGTTCGAGCAGGCCATCAAGGTGTAGTTGACGCGCTGCTTGACGCCGGCGGCGACCCCAATGCTCGGGACATCCAAGAGCGAACTCCTCTGCATGACGCGACTGAGCGTGGTTACGCTAGAATCGCCGAGGCGCTACTCAAAGCGGGCGCTAGCCCGAATTTGCCGTATCCAGACGGCCGGGTTCCTCTACATCAGGCGATCACGGATGGCAGCCTCAGCATGGTCGTTGCATTGCTAGAGGCGGGTGCCAACCCGAATTATAGATTTCCGAATGGGGATTTTCCTTTATCTAAAGCTAAGTCCCAGAATGTCAAATCCGCGTTGCGTAACAGAGGCGGTAAGCTCAGAGAGGAAAAGTTACGTGGATGCTGTATCAATGACCGTATTCTCAAACAAGTTTGCGTCACCCACATATATCCATATTTAATAAACAACAAAGTTATTCCGAAGGATACGACTGATTACTCAAGAGATGTTGAGGGTGCCAGATGCAGTTGTTACCTCGAGTATTTCGGCCAATTTACGACTAACATTAGTCAAGGAGCAATTTGTCTGTCAGACGATAGGCATGATTCAAGCGATTTCATCAGATAGCCAAACGGATAGGGTGGCCGCCAGACAGTTGCCGCTCCTAGCGCGCCTCTAGTGTTGGCGTGACTGTTGGAGTGTAGGACTTCCTGTCAATCGTCTCTTGGTGCCCAGCCCGGATGGCTTCAGCTGGAATGTGAAACGGGCGCTTCTCAAATGTTGCGTTTCCTTTCTCTAGCGATAGGATCGTGTCCTGAGTAACAATAGGGTTCGTGGCTAGGAAGGGTCGAGAGGAGGCGGTTGATATCGGGTAACCGACGGGAAACACACAAGTATTTTTCGTTTCTCGAGGTTGCGGCTATGGGATTGGACAGCACAATCGGTGCGTCGGATGTGTCGGGCAGAGTGTGGGGCTAGCGGGGCTCGATTGTTTTGTTCAGTCCCAATATCCGAGATGCTTCCTCGACATAGGAAAACTCCGAACGCGCATCACATGCAGCCGACTTCGTGACGGTCGCGACGAGCAGCTCTCGGCTGTCGTCGGCAGCCTCGGCGAGCGCGGTACCTTGAGGGTCGTGGATTGCGCTTCGTCCGACGTACCGCAGCTCATGCTCGGCGCCAATCCTGTTGGCGCAGGCGATGTACATTTGATTCTCGATCGCGCGCGCGGGGATTACGTGTCGCGCGATGTGGCCGTACGGTTCCATGAGCGACGTCGGAACCGCGATGAGGTCGGCGCCCTTGCGGGCGCACTCCCGGGCAAGCTCCGGGAATTCGATATCGAAACAGACAAGCACCGCGATCGTGACGCCTTCGAGCTCGACCAGGACGGGTTCGCTTCCCCGCAGGAACGTGGATTTCTCCCAGTCGCCGTAGAGGGCGCGTTTCCGGTAGTTGGCGAGGATCGCTCCGTCGGCGCCGACCAGCAGCGCGGAATTGTAGAGCCCGCTCCGCTGAATCTCGTAGTACCCGACAAGGATGGCCGTCGCATTCGATCTGGCGAGGTCCCGCAGCGCGGCAAACGTGTTCCGGTCGATCCGGCGGGCGACCTGATCGACGCGGTCTCGGTTGTAGTAGCCCGTCAAGAAACACTCCGGAAAGACGAGGAGGTGCACGCCGCGACGCGAAGCCTGAGCGGTCGCGCGCGAAATGATCGCCATGTTGGCAGCAACGTCCCCCAGCACGCCCGAGTCCTGCCATACGCCGACAGTGAAAACGGCTCCCGGGGCGGTCATGCGTCCTGGCTGCGATGGGCGCCCAGGAGGCGCGGCAGGTCGCCGAATCGCGCAATTGCTCCGAACACGACCACGGCGATGAGGACGAAGAGAACGGCAGCGGATGCCATGACAGGCGTGTAACCGTAGCGAAGGGAGTTGAATATCTTGATCGGGAGCGTCTCGGCGGAGAAGCCTGCGACCATGTAGGCGATGATGTACTCGTTCAGGCTGAGGACGACGGCGAAGGCAAAGCCGGACACGACGTAGGGGCGGACCAGGGGAAAGACCACGGTCAGGAACACGGTTCGCCGGTTCGCGCCCATGGTCCGGGCGGCTTCGACCAACGAGCGGTCGATACCTTCGAGGCCGAGCGATATGGTCACCAGGGGGAGCGCGACCAGGAACACGGCGTGCGAGACGATCGTGGCCAGAATGTGCCCGTAGAGGCCGGCCGAGATCCAGAACACCATGAACCCGAGGGCGGAGATGACCGGCGGCAGAAGGAACGGCGCGATGCCGAGCCCGAACAGGACGCGCCCCAGAAGACCGCCGCGAGACCAGATATAGAGAGCCAGCGGCAACGCGACGGATACCGCGAGAAGGCCGGCAAACACGGCGATGATCGCCGAGTTGGTCAGGGACCCGGCCCAGTCGCTCTTGGTGAAGAGCTCGTCATACCACCTCAGGGAGAATCCCTCCGGCGGGAAGAGAAGACGCTTCGGCTGGTTGACGGATACCCCGGCAACCACGACGAGGGGCGCCGCCAGGAAGACCAGGACGCCGGCAACGAATGCCTTGCCGAGCCAACCCGTCATGGCTGGCTGCCCTTGCGATCGCCGCTCACGGCGAGGGCCAGGCCGACCAGTGCGAGCGATACGAGAAGGAAAAACATCGCCATCGCGGCGCCGAAGGGAAGGTTCGATTGGAAGATGGCCTGGTCGGTGATGTGGACCGGCAGGGTCCAGTGCGCCGGTCGCCCCAACACCTGGGGAAGCAGGTAGGCGCCAAGGGTAAAGACGAACACGAGGATGAGGGCGCCGGTGATGGTGCGGCGCATGATCGGCAGCGTCACGCTCACGAACGCCCTGAGCGGCGATGCGCCGGACATGCGGGCCGCCTCCGGCAGTTCGGGGTCGAGCCGGGAGACCGCGGGATACATCGTGAGAACCGCGTAGGGGAAGCCGAGATAGCTCAGTCCCAGGATCAGCGCCACGAGGCCCGGCGTGTAGGCCTGGGGCGCATCGCTCAGGCCGAGCCACGCAATGAGGTTTCCGATGCCGGCCGTTCGCGACAGGAGGGTCGACCAAGCAAAGCCGATGATGACTTCCGACAGCGAAAGAACGGAAAGAACGAACACCAGGATGATCGTCTGGGTACGGCGGTCCATCCGGCTCACGATGTAGGTAAAGGGAAAGGCGATCACGACGACGATCGCGGCCGCTCCCGCGGCAAGTGCAATCGATGTGAACAGGATCTTCCCGAAGAAGGGCGACAGGAAGCGTATGTAGTTGGAGAGCTCGAAGGACGGCTCGAAGAACCCGCCTTCGATGCGCTTGAAGAAGCTGACGGACAGCATGATCGCGAACGGGATGACGAAGAACACGAGCAGCACCAGGGCGGGGAAGAACGCCTGGGGCCACGAGGCGGCCTCTCCCGGTCGCTGCCTCACGGCGGGGTCAGCGCAGCGCGCCCTGTGTGGAAGGTGATGCCCACCCGCTGTCCGACCCCGACGTGCGGTCGATCCCTCGGCGTGAAAACCGAGAGTATCGTGAGACCGTTCACCGCAACGGAAATCTCGACGCTGGCCCCGAGATCGCGGATGAACTCGACGACCCCCTCGAAATCGCCGTCGTCAAGGGTGGCGCTCAGCGCCACGTCTTCGGGCCGGATGGAGAGAACTCCTTCGGCGCCGATTGCGATGTCGTGCGCCCGCGTTTCGGGAACGGCGATGGTGCGGCCGAATACCTCGACCGCATCCGCGCCCACCCGACGGCACGTGACGAGATTGCTCGTGCCGATGAAGTCTGCGACGAAGGAGTCCGCGGGGTTGCGGTAGATGTCGATCGGCGGCGCGGCTTGAAGAATGCGGCCCCGGTCCATCACCACGACCAGGTCGGCCATCGTCATCGCCTCGCGCTGGTCGTGGGTCACGACGATGGTGGTGATGCCGAGCTTCTGCTGGAGCAGCCGCAGCTCGATCTGCATGTGCTCCCGGAGCTTGGTATCCAGCGCGGACAACGGCTCGTCCAGCAGGAAGAGCGTGGGCTCGATGGCGAGAGCGCGCGCGATCGCGACGCGCTGTCGCTGGCCGCCCGACAGCTGATGAACGCGCCGGTCCTGCACGTCGGGGAGCTTTACGAGGTCGAGCAGCTCATCCACGCGCGCGTTGCAGGTGGCGCGCGCCACGCCCCGAATTCTCAGGGGATAGGCGATATTCTCGGCGACCGTGAGATGGGGAAAGAGCGCGAGCGACTGAAACACCATTCCGAAGCCGCGCCTGTGGGCAGGAATGCCGGACTGGTCGACTCCGTCGAGCAGTATCTGGCCGGCGGTCGGAATCTCGAGGCCCGCGATGAGGCGCAGGAGTGTCGTCTTGCCGCAGCCGGAAGGGCCGAGAAGGCAGACGAACTGGCCGTCCGGAATTTCGATGGTGACGTCGTCAACGGCGGTCACGGCGCCGAATGTCTTGGACAGGCCCTGAGTGCGGAGAGACGTCACCGCCTACATCTAGCACGCGGACGGGAGGCCGCAGGAGCCTCCCGTCCTCGAAACGGCGCGAGCGCTAGCCGACGATCAGTTCGGACCACTTCTGGTTCAGCCAGTCGCCGCGGGCTTCGTAAATGTCGTAGCGGGGCAGGATCGGCGGAATGTCGCTCGAGACTGCGGCGAACTCTTCATCGGTGAGATCCGTCAGTTCCCGCCTGATGGTGGGCGCCGTACCCACGTATCGCGACAGCTTCGACTGAATGGCCGGCTGACACATGTAGTCGATGAACACATGCGCTTCATCCAGCCTCTCCGATGCCTTCGATACGCTCCAGGAGCCCGAGTCCAGCACCCCGCCTTCCACCGGGAAGGTCGATCGAACCGGCTGGCCGTCGGCGGCCGCAAGACCCGTAACGTCGTGGTAGTACTGCCCCATCGGAATCTCGCCGGTCTCCAGCGCCTGCTGGAACTGACCTTCGTCGCGATACCACAGGCGGACGTTGGGCTTCACCTCCGCGAGCTTGCCCATGACCTGCAGGATTCCCTCCTCGCTATCGAGAATCCCCGTGCCGCCGAACCAGGTCACCGCGGTCACCTCCAGCAGGTACGAGTTGGTCACGAGCGCGAGGAGCGCGATGCTGTCCTCGTTGGCCGGGTCCCAGAGCGCCTTCCAGCTCGTCGGCGCCTCGGGGTACGCGTCGGTGTTGGTCACGAGCGTGATGTACCAGGATACGGCGCCGATCCCGCTGATCGATCCGTCGTCGTAGCGATGGACGAAGTGATCGGGCAGGTTCGCCGTATTGGGAAGCTTCGCCTCGTCGAGCGGAGCCCAGAGCCGGCTGTTCTGTCCCTTCAGCCGCGGCACGTGCGCCATCATCGAGATATCCGCAGGCGCCTCGCCTCCCCGGGCCGCGGACTCGAGCTGCACGACCCAGGCCTCGCCCGTCGGCTGGCCGATCGATTCGATCTCGATGCCCGTCTCCGCCGTGAAATCCGGATAGATGTGCTCGTCGAACGAATCCTGAAAATAGCCGCCGTAGGTGCCGACCTTCAGCGGTTCGGCCGAAGCCGCCCGTTTCACGAACGGTGCGGCTACGGCTGTCGCACCGAGGGCGGCGGCGGAACTCGCAAGGAAGGTCCTTCGCGTAAGCTTGTGTCGTCCTTGCATCTCGCATCTCCCGATCAGAGAAGGTGGTGGAGGTCGCGGGCGGGGCCGTCGGCATTCGAAAACGCTGAACCGGTAGCCGCCTGAGAAGAACTGCGCGCGGCATGGCTTCTCGGCTGCCAGCTCGCTGTGCGAACACGCCCGGCGGGCGCGGGTCGGCGGATCGCTGTCGTCCGCCTCATCGGCCCCCTCCCTGTTCACCTGGGCGCACGACCGCCGGCACCCACTCTAGGCCGCGCGGCATAACGATTGCATAGCGCTCACGGAAACCTTGGTTTGACGAACACCAATGTAACCTACTTGCCGTATGCACTTCTGAGATCGCCGGCAAAGGTCTCCACGACCTGCGTCTGGCGATATCCGGACCTCAGGATCATGTCGAAGACACAAACGTACAACACTGCTTCCGATGAAAGCCGGCGTAATGCGCCGCTCTCGACCCACGCCCGTGCATAGTGTTCTGGAAGAAAACCGATGTAACGACCGCTCATCACCGAAATGAGCTGAGGTTCGATCTGGTAGACGACGGCGGCGACGTTATTGAATCCCAGCGACTTGCGGTGCTCGTCACGCCAGTAGGCGCGGCTGACGATCGGCTCGTTTCGCAGACCCTCCATGTCGAGTTCGCGGTCCTCGACGTCGAACAGGTGGTGGCCTCGACCGCAATAGAGACCGTGCGTCTCCTCATAGAGAGGCGTGTAATCCAGTCCCTTGATCTTGTGGGGAAAACTTCCGATTCCGACATGCAGATCACCCTTGAGGACTTTTTCCTGAAGGTTCTGTGGAAATTCCTGGCTCAGGCACAGCGTCACCTCGTTCGGGCGAGCCGAGAAGCGACTGATGACCTCCTGAAGCCTGCAGTTCGGATCGGTCGCGATGCAGTCGACGACTCCCACCTTGAGATCGCCGGCAAGTTGCCCCTTCAGGCTGCCGACCTCCTCGGAAAAGTCGTCGAGAGCCTGCAGCAGCCGCTGCGTCGCGGCAAAAACCATCTCGCCCTTCTCTGTCAGCCGAAAGCCGGTGCGGCCCCGTTGGCACACGCTGACTCCCAAACGCTGCTCAAGCGCAGTGATGTGATTGGATATGGTCGGCTGACTGACGTTGAGCTCGGCCTGTGCCGCAGCGAACCCCCCGTGACGCACCACGGCGTCGAACACCCTCAGGACCCGGAGGTCCGTTCCCGCAAGCTGCATGACCGCACCGAGCGCTGCCGTCCGTCGTTCACTATGATGACGAGATGGAATTCGGGTCAAGCAACGCGAGACCGGCTCAGTCAGGCTGGAAGCTGTGGTATTCGGGTAAGGCCATAGGGCAACCCGCCGCGAGCGTGTCGGTTGACCTTCTCCCCGCGATCCGGGTCATTGCGGATGAGAGTGTTCATGCGTGCTGCGTGAATCGTCGTGAAATGGTCCGGCCGCTTAGACCTCGTTCTCGCCCCGGCCGCGTGACGATCATTCGGCACCGAAGGCAAAGCGCCGCGCGAGCATGAAGGGCGCCCGGGCGCCGGGCTGCTCAAAGAGCGCGATCCCGCTCACCTCCAGCGGCCGGGCGCAGAGCGGCGCGGTCAGCCCCTCGAGGGCGCGCTCGAGCGAGCCCCGCTCGGGCTCGTCCAGTTCGCAGGTGAGCGTCATGTGGAAGCGGAACGCCTCCAGCACGTAGGGGTAGCCCCACTCGCGGAGAAGCGCCTCCTCGCGCGCCGTGAGGACCGCCGCCCGGCCCCGGATGTACTCGGCCGGATCGGGCAGCGCGCGGAAGCGGTGAAAGGTGTGGATGATATCGTTCTCCAGCGCCTGCATGGCCTCGCTCTCGTCCGAGAGCAGCAGGGCGAGGAATGCGTCGAGCACGCCGAGCCTGAGCGGGGCCGTGAGAAAGGGCGCGCGGCCGGCGGCGAAGGCGGCGAGCGCGTCCTCCAGCATCGCGCGCGAACATCCCTCCGCCAGCCGCATCGGGGGCGCCAGCGTCGCGTGGAAGCCGTAGCCGCGCGGCACCGCGGTGATGCGTTCCAGCCGCCCGTCGCCGAAGCCCTCGAGCGCGGGCCGGGCGACGCGCGCGCCGCTCTCCGCATCGCGCCCCAGCCAGGCGGTGCCGAAGCGAGCGAGCGGGGTGTCGGCATCGGGCGCGAAATAGATCGCGTAGCGGGCGGTCATGGCGGCGCCGACCATACCCGGCACCAGGGTGGCACGCACGGCCGGGCGCTACCCCGCCGGGGCAGGACTTGGTGGCCCTGCTGTGCCGCGGGTAGCCTGTCCGGCGGAGGGCCTCGGGGAGAGGGGCGATGCGCGTTCTCGTTGCCGGCGGCGGCATCGGCGGGCTGACCGCGGCGTTGAGCCTGCACGATGCCGGCGTCGAGGCCGTCGTCTTCGAGTCCGCGCCGGCGCTGCGGGAGCTCGGCGTCGGCATCAACCTGCTGCCGCACGCGGTCCGTGCGCTGAGCGAACTCGACCTGCAGCCGGCGCTTGCGGCCACGGCGATCGAGACCGGGGCGCTCGCCTACTACACCCGCTACGGCAAGCCGATCTGGCGCGAGCCGCGCGGCCTCGGCGCCGGCTACCGCTGGCCGCAGTACTCGATCCATCGCGGCCGCCTGCTGACGATCCTGGCGGACGCGGTGCGGGCGCGCCTGGGCGAGTCGTCCATCCGCACCGGGCACCGCCTCGTGCGCTTCGAGCAGGACGAGGGCGGCGTGAGGGCGCATTTCGCCGATCCCGCAAGCGGCCGTCCTCTCGCAGGCGAGCGCGGCGATGCCCTGATCGGCGCCGACGGCATCCACTCGACGCTGCGCGGCCTGCTCTACCCGGACGAGGGGCCGCCGCGCTTTTCCGGCATCACGATGTGGCGCGGCATCGCCGAGCGGGACCCCTTCCTCGACGGGCGGACCATGGCCATTGCCGGCAACTGGCACATCCGGGTGGTGGTCTACCCGATCGCGCGGGAGGCTGCCGCGCGCGGCCGTTCCCTGGTCAACTGGGTGGCCGAGATCCGCGACGAGGGGAGAACCGACTGGCGCTGGGAGGAGTGGGACCGGCGAGGCGAGAAGGCCGACTTCGTTCCGGCCTTCGCGGACTGGCGCTTCGACTGGCTGGACGTGCCGCGCCTCTTCGGCGAGAGCGAGGCGGTCTTCGAGTTCCCCATGGCCGACCGCGACCCGGTCGGGCGCTGGAGCTTCGGCCGGGTGACGCTGCTGGGCGACGCGGCCCACCCGATGTATCCCTCGGGCTCCAACGGGGCCGCCCAGGCGATCCTGGACGCGCGCGCGCTGACCCGCGCTCTCGCGGTCGGGTCGGGTGTCGAGGAAGCGCTGCGCGCCTACGAGGCGGAGCGCCTCGCGGCGACCTCGGCGATCGTGCTCTCCAACCGCGAATTCGCGGCGGAGCGTGTCCTGCGCCTGGTCGACGAACGCTGCCCGCCGGGGTGCGAGAGCATCTTCGACTACGTCGCGCGCGACGAGATGGAGGCGCTTTCGCGCCGCTACCAGCGGATCGCAGGCTTCGACAGGGAGGCGGTCAACGAGCGCCCCTCGTAGCTTGCGCCGGCCCCGACCCCGGCGAGACAAGTGCGGCTAGCTAGACGCGCAAGCCCGCCTCGCGCATCAGCGGCATCACCTTCTCGCCGAAGTATTTCAGCTCCTCGTGGTAGTCCAGCCACGAGAGGATGAAGCCCTCGACGCCGATGTCGGCGATAGCAACCATCTTGTCGACCACCTGTTCGGGCGTGCCGACCAGGGGGTAGCCGCCCCAGCCGGCGATGAAGCGCTCGCCCATGGCGCGAATCTCCGCCGCGTTGGAGCCGTAGGAGTAGTTCTCGCCCAGCATGAGCTCGATGATCGTGTCGGTGGCGCCCCAGTCGCCCTCGTCCACGATGCGCCGGTAGAGCGCCTGCGCCTCCGCCTCGGTATCGCGGCAGCACACCAGGCCGTAGCTCATCACGCCGCAGCGGCGCCCGTGGCGCGCGGCACGGGCCTGGATGTCCTTCACGATCTCGGCCGCCTTCTCCATCGTCGTGATCGAGAGGAAGTTGAAGTCGGCGAGCTTGGCGGAGAACTCGCGGCCGGCCGGCGAGGAGCCGGCGTTGATCACCACAGGATGCGGCCGCTGGACCGGCTTCGGCGCCAGGAAGCCCTGGTTGATCCGGTAGTACGTGCCCTCGTGGTCGAAGTCGTCCTCGGCCCAGAGCCGCTTCACGACCGACAGCCACTCGTCCGCCATGACGTAGCGCTCGTCGTGGTCGAGCTGCTCCATGCCGAACATCTCGATCTCCGGCTTGAACCAGCCGCAGACGACGTTGAGGCCGAAGCGCCCGCTCGAGATGTTGTCGATGGTCGCGGCCTGCTTGGCGGCGAGGATGGGGTGCACCGTCGGCACGTGAGAGGTGGCGAAGACCATGATGTCCCGCGTGTGGCATGCCATCGCCGCCGCCCAGGTATAGACCTCCAGGTTGACCCCGTTGAACTGCGTAGTGCCGCCGAAGTGCCGCCAGCGCCCGACCGGCACCAGCAGCTCGAAGCCGAGACGGTCGGCGAGCTTGCTGATCTTCACGCTGTGCTCGTAGGTGGGCTCGAAGGTGGTTTCCGCGTGGGTGATGGTGCAGCCGTTGGAGCAGTTCTGGCCGAAGACGCCGAGCTTGAAGCGGTTGTCGTTGAAGACCGGCACGTTGCGCCGCCGCCACTCGGCTGCGTCGTCGGGATGCATCGTCGCGTCGTCGCTCGCCATCGCTTCCTGTTTCACGGATCGGGGAAAAGGGGTCGGTGCCGCGGGAGCGCCGCTTGCGGGTCAGTCGTAGAGCGCGACGCAGCGCACCTCGATGCTCCAGCGGTCGGGCGCGTCCGCCGGCGTGGCGGGGTCCTCGAACGCGGTGTGGAAGCTGAAGGTGCACGGCGCCTCTGGGCTCTCCGCGTCCGCCTTCGCGCCCTTCGAGCGCGCCAGCCCGCCCGCCGAGTCCCATTGCTTGATCAGCAGCGCCTCGTCGCGGGTGAGCGCGGGATAGAAGTACCAGCGATGGCCGTCGGCGTGCTTGGCGAAGTAGTTCTCGCCGACGCGGTCGGCGTAGTGGATCTCGAACACGACCAGATCGCCCGGGCGCACGGTGGTCGCGTCGCAGAGCGCGAGCGGATGCGCGGCCACCGGCTCGCGGGCGATGTTTCGCCACAGGTTGATGATGGCGAAGCGGCCCGATTCGAGCGCATGGTCCACGTCCGGCCCGTCGAGGAGGGTCTCGCCCTCGGCCAGCAGGGTGCGATAGGTGTCGTTCAGGGCCGGCGGCCGCGCCAGGTCGCGCAGGCGCTGCGGCCCGCTGGTGAGCGTGTAGTCGCCGTGCACGATGTGGGCGGGCGCCTGCACGTGCTGCCCGCCCCTGATGCGGCGCCCGCTGCGGCTGCCCGAGGCCGAGCGGATGTTGTGGTCGAAGGCCGCGACGTGGCGCGCGCCGCTCGCCTCCCGCACGGTGTCGACGCAGTGCGGGTAGTAGCGGCGCACCACCTGCTCGTGATCGAGAAAGTCGATGTCGTCAGTCGGCAGGGGGCGATGCAGCAGCTCGAAGCCGTTGGCGGCGAGGGTCCGGCGCTGCGATTTCGCCAGGCCACGCGCGTCGTGCACCGGCATCCGGCGGTGTTCGGTGTCGGAGCCGTCCCAGCCGGTGTCGTTGCCGCTGCTGTCCCGGCGCGTGAGCACCTTGCCGTTGCGATAGAGCGAGCTCTCCACCGACGCCGCCATGTAGGTGATCGCGCCGCTTCGATCCGGGTCGGTCCGTGCTCTCTCTGCCAGGCCCATGGGGAAAACCTCGGAATGGCGCGCAGGCGGCGCGGCTGGAACGTCTTCGATCGCTGCGCCGCTGGGGGAGCGCACGGCGGGACGCGCCCCGCCCGCCATAACTATCACGCCGGCGGAGGCCCGGCCACCGGCGCTGCGGCGTGGCCGGAGGCGGCATCATCGCGTAGGGTTGCGCGCCGCGGCCGCATCCAGCCGGGAACAGTGCCGATGACGACCAGCGACCAGCGACACCCGACGACGCATGCGGGCAGGATGCCGCGCGTCGTCATCGTCGGCGGCTCGCTGGGCGGCCTGCTCGCGGGCAACATGCTGCTCCGCGCCGGTTGCGACGTGACGGTGCACGAGCGGATCGGCACCGAGCTCGCCGAGCGCGGCGTCGGCATCGCGACCCACCCCGAGCTCCACGCGGCCTTCGAGAGCCTGGGGCTCCCGCTCGACGATGCCTTCGGCGTGCGGCTCGAGGAGCGCCTCGCCCTCGGCACCGACGGGCGGGTGCTGGCACGCTTCAACCTGCCGCAGATCCAGGCGACCTGGGGGCACCTCTATCGCTCGCTGCGCCGGATTTTTCCCGATGAACGCTACGCCGCCGGCGCCACCCTGACGCGGGTCGGGCCGGAGGGCGAGGGCGTGCGTGCGCACTTCGCCGACGGCAGCAGCGTCGAGGCCGACCTCCTGGTCGGCGCCGACGGCGTGCGTTCGACCGTCCGCGCCCAGCTCTGGCCGGACTGCGTGCCGCAGTTTGCCGGCTATATCGCCTGGCGCGGCGTGGTGGAGGAGGAGCGGCTCTCGCAGGCGACGCACGATCTCCTCTTCTCGCGCTTCATCATCTGCCTGCCGCCGGGGGAGCATTACGTCGGCTACCCGGTGGCGGGCGCGGACGGAGACACCACGCCGGGCAGGCGCCGCTTCAACTTCGTCTGGTACCGGGCGGTCACGCCGGAGCAGCACCGGCACATGCAGACCGATGCATCCGGCCACTACCACGAGGCCGGAATCCCGCCCGACCTCATCCTCTCCTCGCTGGTCGAGGAGGCCCGGCGGGACGCGGAGGAAAGGCTGCCACCGGTGCTGGCCGAGCCCTTCCTGCGGGCGCCGGCGATCTTCTTCCAGACCATCGTGGACGTGGAGATGCCGGAGATGGTGCAGCGGCGCGTGGCCGTGCTGGGCGATGCGGCGTTCTGCGCCCGCCCGCACCTCGGCATGGGCGTCGTCAAGGCGACCGGCGATGCGGTCTGCCTCGCCGAGGCGCTGCAGGCCGCGCCCGGCGACCTGGCGCAGGCGCTCGCGGTCTACGACCGCGAGCGCAGCCGCAGCGGTCGCTCCCTGGTGCGCCACGCCCGGCGCCTTGGCACGCAGATCGAGACGCCGGGGCAGAGCGACGCGGAGCGCGCGCTCGGCGCATACATGCGGCGGCCGGAGACGATCATCCGCGTCACCTCGGTGCCGACGCCCTGCTCGCCCATGGCCCGGTTCGAGGACGATCCCTGGCCGCCGGAGAGCGACCCCGGGCTCCAGGCTGCGATCGAGTAACACGCACAGAGGATACCGGTCATGCCCACCGCTTCCCGTCCCGTGGGGGTCTTCATTCTCGGCGACGCGCAGCCGAAGGACCTCGTGAGCCTGAGCCGGCAGGTCGAGCGCTGCGGCTTCTCCGACCTCTGGTTCGCCGAGGACTACTTCATGATCTCGGGCTTCGCGAGCGCCGCGCTCGCGCTTGCGAGCACCGAGGCGATCCACGTCGGGATCGGCGCGGTCTCCAACCGGGTGCGCCACCCCGCCGTCACCGCCATGGAGGCATCGACGCTCGCCAACGCCTATCCGGGCCGCTTCACCCTCGGCATGGGCCACGGCGTGCCCGCCTGGGTGAGCCAGATGCGCCTCACCCCGAAGTCGGTGCTGGGCTCGATCGGGGAAGCGATCGACGACGTGCGGCGCCTGCTCGCCGGCGAGACGCTCAGCCATGCCGGCGCCTACTACGGCTACGACGAGGTCACGCTCCTGCACCCCGCGCCCGACCTCGAGGTGCTGGCTGCGGTGGTCGGGCCGAAGTCGATCGAGCTCTGCGCCGGGATCGCCGACGGCATGGTCATCTCCGCCCTCGCCGGGCCGCGCTACGTCGCGGAAGTGAAGGAGCGCGTCGCGGCGGTCCGCCGTGCGCGCGGGTTGCCGGCGGAATTCCCGCTGGTGACCTACGTCATCGCCAGCGTGGACGAGGACCCTGCCGTCGCCCGTGCCAAGGTCCGCCCGCTCGCGGCCCTCTATCTCGCGGCGATGGGCCCGACCCTCATCACCGGCGTCTACGACGCCAACGAGGCGCTGGTCGCGATGATCGAGAGGGGCGGCGCAGCCGCGCTGGAGGCCGAGATGCCGGAGGACTGGCTGGACTGGCTCGCCGTGGCCGGCCGGCCGGAGGACTGCCGCGCCGGGATCGAGACGCTCTTCGACGCGGGCGCCAGCAAGGTCGTCGTCTGCATCGTCCCCACCGAGGAGCTGCCGCAGCAGCTCGATATCCTCGGACGCGAGGTTTTGCCGGGGTTCTAGGGCTCGTCCGGGGCACGCTGCCGGCCGGGCGGCGTGGCCGGGCGGTTGACGAGGAAGAGCCCGGCCAGCATGAGCACCAGCGCGAGCCAGATCCAGACGCTGTGGCGCTCGTCGAAGAAGAGCACGCCCCAGCCGATGCCGGTGAGCGGGATCATGAAGTTGACCGTGGTGAAGAACACCGGGCCCGCGAGGCGGATGATCTCGATCATCAGGTAGAAGACCAGCGCCGTGGTGGCCGCCGCAGCCGCCAGCGCCCAGTCGCCGGTGGTCATCGGCCCCTCGAACCACCACCAGTCGCCCGTCGCCGCCATGACGACGAACATGAAGACGGACCCGGTCGCGAGGATGCCGCCGGCAAGCGGCAGCGCGCCGGAGGGGGGCGGCCTGAGCCACGCGATGACCAGCGCGTTGGCGACATAGAGCACCGGAGCCGCGAAGCTCAGCAGGACCCAGGGCACCATGTCGCGGGTGGGGAGGCTGGTCTCGGGCACCACCACCAGCGCCACGCCGCCGACGCCGAGGACCAGGCCCATGGTGCGGATCGCGCGGAAGCGGTCCATGCGGAAGAAGGCGGCGGCCGGGTAGGTGAGGATGGGCGTGAGCGTCGCGCCCAGCCCCAGCACCCCCGCCGGCACCTTGGGCGCGACGAAGGCCAGCACCGTGTAGGTCATGCCGAAGGAGATGGTGCCGAGCACGAGGTAGCCGCGCAGGTGCGCCCACGAGAGACTGGGCAGGGTGCGGAACGCCGCGCCGAAGCCCAGCAGGATGAGCGCCGCGCCCACGCCCATCCAGAAGACGTAGGGGATGAAGGGGATGCCGTCGGTCGTCGCGAAGCGGTTGAGCGAGTAGAGCAGCCCCCAGCCCAGGGCCGAGACGACCAGCAGCAGCGCCGGCCAGAGCAGCGCAGGCGGATCCGCTTTCGCCACGGGCTCTGTCACGTGCCATCCTCCGCCGCGCCCCGGCTGCGGCTCGCCTGCTCCCGCGCCGGCCCGCGCCGGCCGGCCTTCCTGCCCCCCGGCCGGCGTCGCCTGCGAACCGGGGACCGTTTCAGTTGCGGACGATGTTGTGCGCGGGCCCGTAGGGGAACCCGGTGATGTCCTCGGCGCCGTCCTCGCCCACCACCAGGATGTCGTGCTCGCGGTAGCCGCCGGCTCCGGGCTGGCCCTCGGGGATCATGATCATCGGCTCCATGGAGACCACCATGTTGGGCTCCAGCACCGTCTCCACGTCCTCGCGCAGCTCGAGCCCCGCCTCGCGGCCGTAGTAGTGGCAGAGCACGCCGAAGCTGTGGCCGTAGCCGAAGGTGCGGTTGGGCAGCAGGCCGTGGCGCTCGTAGATCGCGTTGAGCTCGGCGGCGATGTCGCAGCAGCGCGCGCCCGGCTTGATCAGCGCGATCCCCGCCTCGTGCACCTCGACGTTGATCTCCCACAGCCGCAGGTGCTCGTCCGCGCACTCCTCGGCGAAGAGCGTGCGCTCCAGCGCCGTGCAATAGCCCGCCGGCATGGGGAAGCAGTTGAGGCTGAGGATGTCGCCGCGCTCGATCCGGCGCGCGGTGACGGGGTTGTGCGCGCCGTCGGTGTTGATGCCGGACTGGAACCAGGTCCAGGTGTCCATCAGCTCCACGTGGGGCTGGCGCTCGCCGATCGCGCGCACCATGGCGCGGGTCGAATGCAGCGCCACCTCGTACTCGGGCACGCCGACGGCGATCGCCTCGACGCAGGCCGCGCCGCCGATGTCGGCAATGCGCGCGCTCTCGCGGATCCAGGCGATCTCCTCGTCCGACTTGACCATGCGCATGCGCATGGCGGCCTTGGCCACGTCCACCAGCTCCGCCGCCGGCAGCGCGCCCTGCAGCTTGCGCAGCATCTCGACCGGGACGTGGTCGTACTCGATGCCGACGCGCGCGCCGTCCGGGATCAGCCGCTTCACCGCCACGAAGTAGTTGTCCCGGTGCCAGTCGGTGTAGACCACGTTGTCGCCGAAGGTGCGCCGCCACGGCTGGCCCGCGTCGATGTTGGCCGAGATCGTGGTCTGGCCCTCGTGCGTCACCACCAGGCCGTAGGCGCGCCCGAAGGAGGTGTAGAGGAAGTCGCTGAAGTAGTGGACGTTGTGGATCGAGGTGAAGAGGCAGGCGTCGATCTGCCGCTCCGCCATGTGGGCGCGCAGGGCCGCGAGCCGGCGCTTCATCTCGCCCGCGGAGAAGGTGGGCTTCACCTTCTCGCCGTTGCGGATCGTCTTGAGCTGTTCCATTGTCGCCACGTCATTCCGGTGGTTGCGGACGGTGGTGCGGCCCGAATGCCGCTCAGAGCGCGTTCAGCTTTTCCAGGTTGACCCTGTGCAGCTCGTCCTCGCCGAAGCCGAGGTCGTAGGCCGGCGAGAGGATCAACTCGGCCGCCGTCACCGCGATCGTCACGTAGGCGCCCATGTGCGGCCGGTAGGGGTCCCACGCGGCCTCGAAGGCGGCCTCGAGGGCGGCGCCGGCATCGGCGCGGCGGACGACGGTGGCGGTGCCCGTGACGCGCACCGCCTTGCGCCTGAGGACGTCGGTGAAGCAGACCTCGACCGCCGGGTTGCGGCGCAGGTTCGCGACCGTCCCTGGCGAGCGGATGTGGCCGAAGGCGAGGGTGCGGGAATCCAGCACCACGAAGGTCGCCTTGGGCGAGACCGCGGGCGTGCCGTCGGCGTTCACGGTGGCGACGGCACCGGCCGAGAAGCTCCGGATCAGCGCCTGCATCTCGTCGCTCAGCATCCGAAGCTCCCGACAGGCACGACAGACGGCGCCGCCCCGCGCCGCCGGCTTCGCGCTAGCGCAGGAAGATCACGCCCCACTGGTTGTCGCACACCTCGCCGCTGCCGCTCACCGTGAAGTTGGAGGTGATGATCCCGCTCGCGCCTTCGAAGATGCCCGTGCCGGAGTCCACCTTCCAGCAGATGCCGCCGTGGGTGAGGTTGGAATCCGCGCTCGGCCCCATCTCGCCGGTGCCCCGCGTGCTGAAGGCGAAGCTGTTGCCGCCGCCGAAGTCGAGCGTGCCGGACTCCGTGAAGCTCCCGTCCTCGTTGGGATAGACCTCGGAGTCGAAGCTCACGCCGTTCCCGGCGATGGCCTCGATGGCGGCATCGACACCGCCGTCGTCGACCGAGGTGGTGATGGTGGAGGCCGAGCCGGAGGTATGGGCCTCGAGCACGCCGTCGGCGCCGGCCTTGGGGCCGGCGGAGCCGCGAAACTGGATGACGTAGCTGATCTGCTTCATGGTTCGAACCTTCCTCCCTCGCAGGCGGGGGGACCGCCCTGTTCTCGTTCGCGCACAACCTAGTACAGGGACAAGCCGCGGCGCTAGCCGGGCGCGTCGTCCGCCGCCTTGCCGAACAGCCTGACCCGCGCGCCGGCCAGCATGGCGCTGAGCTTGCGGCGGATCAGCCACAGGCAGACGAGCGAGGGCAGCACCATCAGCGTCGTGAGCACGAAGAAGGTGCCCCAGCCGCCCTCCAGCCAGTCCACCAGCTCTCCGGACGACGCAGCCAGCAGCGTCCTGCCCGCGGTGCCGATGGAGGCGAGCAGGGCGTACTGCGTCGCGGTGTAGGTGCGGTCCACCAGCATCGAGATGAAGGCGACGAAGGTGACGGTCGCGAACGCGCTGGTGAGGTCGTCCATCACCACCGCGGCGGCGAACAGAACCTCGGACTTGCCCGTCCAGGCGAGGAAGGCATAGAGCAGGTTGGTGAGCGCCATGGCGATGCCGGAGAGGAACATGGCGCGCACCAGGCCGGCGCGCACGGCGAAGAGCCCGCCCAGGATGGTGAAGCCCACGGTGACGATCCAGCCGAGCCCGCCGGAGTAGAGCGCGATGTCCGACTTGGAGAAGCCGACCTCGGTGTAGAAGACCAGCGACATGCGCCCGAGGAAGGCCTCGCCGATCTTGAAGAGGAAGACGAAGCCCAGCACCGCGCAGGCGATGGCGACGCCGTTCTGGCGAAAGAAGCGCGCGAGCGGGCTTATCACGGTGCCGCCGAGCCAGGCGGCGGCGCGGCCGAGCGGGCCGGGCAGCGCGAGGCGTTTCGCGATCCGCCCCTCGTCCTCGGCCTGGGCGGCGTCGCGCTCCGCGGCGGACGCCTCGCGCACGAAGAGCAGGCCCACGTTGCAGAGCACGATCACGACGCCGAGCACCAGGAAGGTCGCCTGCCAGTAGCGCTCGACGCCCGCATCCTGGAAGGCCTGGGCCACGTGCAGCGCGACGATGCCGCCGATCTTGAAGCCGGTCCACCAGCCGACAACCGCCATCGCCGCGCCGGCCGCCATCGCCTCCCCCTCGGCCCGGCTCATCTGCTCGATCCTGAGCGCGTCGATGGCGATGTCCTGGGTCGCCGAGGCGACGGCGATGGCGAGCCCGATGGCGATGACGGCGCCGAGGTTGCCCGTGGGCTCGGTCGTGCTCCAGAGCACGAGGCAGACGAGGATCACCGCCTGAAGGGCGAGAATCCAGGCCCGCCGCTGGCCGATCCGGGCGGAGAGCCAGGGCAGCCGCACCCGGTCGATCAGTGGCGCCCACAGGAAGTTGAAGGCGTAGACGCCGAAGATGAGCCCGGCCCAGCCGATGGTGCCGCGCCCCAGGCTCTCCTCCTTCAGCCAGAGGGTGAGGCTCGAGCCGATCAGCACCCAGGGGAAGCCGCTGACCACGCCCAGCAGGAGGATGCGCGCCATGCGCCGCTCGAAGTAGACGGCAAGCGATGCGGCGAGTCCCTGCACGGCGTCCTGGGGGTGTCGGGGCGTTCGGGCGCGCTCTCGCCGGCGGCGGGGTGCCGGCTGGGCGGGGCTACGCGCCCTCGCCGGCGCGGCCCGCCTCGATCAGCGCCAGGATCGTCTCGGGCTTGAGCGGGAGCGCCGTGATCTCGACGCCGAAGGGCGCGAGCGCGTCGCAGATGGCGTTGGCGAGCGCGCCCGGCACCGGCCCCGGCCGGCCCTCGCCCACCGCGCGCACGCCCATCGGATGGTCCGGGCAGGGGGTCGGCGCGTGGCTGACCGTCACGGTGGGCACGTCGGCCGCGGACGCGAGGCGATAGGTCTCGAAGTCCGCCGTCATCTGCTGCCCGTTCTCGTCGTAGAGGAACTCCTCGAACATCGCGTTCGACATGCCCTGCACCACGCCGCCCTGCACCTGCCCCTCGACGACGATGGGGTTGATCACCGTGCCCACGTCCTCGCAGGTGGCGTAGTCGAGGATGACGAACTGGCCGGTCTCGACGTCGACCTCGACCTTCGCGGCCTGCGCGGTGAAGCAGATCATCGGCTTGGGTGCCTCGAAGTAGGCGGTGTGCTCCAGCCCCGGGCTCTCGCCCGGCGGCAGGTTGATCGAGCCCATGACGATGCGGTCCGCCAGCGCGCCGAAGTCGCGCCGGACGTTGCCGTCCTTCTCGTAGACGACCGCGCCGCCCTGGAAGGCGAAGTCGGCGGGGTCGGCGTCCTCCAGCCCGTGGTCGTGGATCATGTAGCGCGCCATCTTGGCCTTGAGCGCGGCCGCGGCCTCGGCGATGGCGGCGACGGTGTAGGAGGCCCCGCGCGCGCCGATGGTGCCCGAGCTGAGCGGCGTGGTGCCGGTGTCGCCGTGGCGCACGCTCACGTCGTCCGGGTGGATGCCGAAGGCGTCGGCCGCGACCTGCGCCATGGTGGTCTCGTGGCTCTGGCCCTGCGGCGCGTCGCCCTCGTGGATGGCGACCTTGCCGCGCGGGTCGATGCGCATGGTGACGACGCCGTAGCCGGGCTGGTTCTCCAGCGGCACGAGCACGTCGGACGGGATGCCCGAGAACTCGGCGCCGCAGGCGAAGCCGATGCCGAGATAGTGGCCTTGCGTGCGGGCCTCGGCCTGCAGCGCGCGGAAGCCGGGAAGGTCGACCCTCTCCAGCAGCGTGTCCCACGCCTTCACGTAGTCGCCGCTGTCGTGGTGGACGCCGGTGACGGTCGTGTAGGGGAAGTCGGTGATCAGGTTCCTGCGCTTCAGCTCCGCGGTCTCCAGGCCGAGCCGGCGCGCCAGCATGTCGAGGCCGCGCTCCAGCGCGAAGCGCGTCGGCAACGCGCCGAAGGAGCGCGACGGGCTGAGGCAGGTCTTGTTGGTGACGGCGCAGCGCAGCTTGATGTCCGCGTGCCGAATCGCATAGGCGTTGGGCAGCATCACCGAGCCGAGCGAGGGCATGACGAAGCCCCAGTAGACGCCCTGCCGGCCGTCGCCGACGTCGCCGATCCCGCGGTTGCGGAGCGCGAGGATGCGCCCTTCGCTGTCCGCCGCGATCTCGAGGTCGTGGATCTGGTCGCGCTCCTGGCTCACCGTCATCAGGTGCTCCTCGCGCGTCTCGATCCAGCGCACCGGCCGCCGCAGCTTGCGCGCGAGGTGACAGACGACCACGTGCTCGCGGTAGAAGGGCGCCTTGACCCCGAAGCCCCCGCCCTGGTCGCGCGGCGCGATCACCCGCACCTCCGAGGTCGAGAGCTCGAGCAGGTCGGCGAGCGCAAGCCGCTCGATATGGGGGCGCTGGGTGGTGAGGTGCAGGGTGAGCCCGTCCGCGTCGCTCCAGAGCGCGAGCGCGCCCCGGGTCTCGATCGGGCAGACGCCGCAGCGCTGGGTGCGGAAGCGCTGGCTGAGCACCACGTCTGCCCCGGCGAAGAGCGCGTCCACCTCGGCGTCGTTCCGGGCGATGCCCTCCGCCTCGAAGCCGCCGGTGTAGCCGGTGGCGAAGATCTCGTTGTCGTCCCAGTCGTCGTAGACGCGGGGCGAGCCCGCGCACAGCGCCGCCTCGGCGTCGGTGACCGCGGGCAGCGGCTCGTAGTCGACCTCGACTGCGGCGGCGGCGTCCTCGGCGACGTACTTGTCCTCGGCCAGCACCGCGGCCAGCGGCTCGCCGTGCCAGTAGACCTCGTCCACCGCCAGCGGCCAGTACTGGCGATACCGGGCGGGGAAGGCTGGGATCAGCACCGGGATTCTCTGCCCCTGCACCTCCCGAGACAGCTCCGCCCCGGTGATGGCGCCCGCCACGCCGGGCATCGCCAGCGCCGCCTCCAGCCGGACCGCGCCGATCCTGGCGTGCGCGTGGGCAGAGCGGACGAAGCAGAGGTGCAGGCAATCGGGCACGCGCAGGTCGGCGAGGTATTCGCCGCGGCCCGCGAGCAGGCGCGCGTCCTCGCGGCGCGCGAGCGAGCGGCCGATCCAGCCCGTCTCGCCGGCCGTGCTCACGGCGCGGGCTCGGTCTCCGCCGGCGGCGGCACGGGCTTCAGCCCGTGGCGCATGGCCGACGCGGCGAGGATCGCCTCGACGATGTGGCTGTAGCCGGTACAGCGGCAGAGGTTGCCGACCAGCGCGCGGCGCACCTCGTCCTCGCTCGGGTTGATGTTCTCGTTCAGGAAGTCGACGGCGTTCATCAGGATACCGCCGGTGCAGTAGCCGCACTGCAGCGCGTGGTAGCGGCTGAAGGCCTTCTGCAGGTTGTGCAGCCTGTCCTCGCGGGCGAGCCCCTCGACCGTCGTCACCTCCTTGCCGTCGGCCTGCACCGCGAGCTTCATGCAGGACTTGAGCGCGCGCCCGTCCACCTGCACCGTGCAGGCGCCGCAGCGGCCCTCGTAGGTGCAGCCGACGTGCGTGCCCGTGAGCCCGCACTCGTCGCGGATGAAGTCCACGAGAAGCAGGCGGAGCGGCACGGTGTGCGTGATGGCCTCGCCGTTGACGGTGACGGTGATCTCCTTCTTCACCGTCCCGCCCCGTTGCTGGCGCGGGCGTGGGCCTCGGCCAGCACGTCGCGGCCGAGGGTGCGGATCAGGACCCTGCGATAGCCGGCGCTGGCGAGGTGGTCGCCCTGGGTCTCGATCGCGTCTGCGGCCGCGGCCGCGGCCTCGGCAAAGGCCGCGGGCGTCCCCGGCCGGCCGCGCAGGATCTCGCCCACGCCGTCGAAGGCCCGAGCGGTCGGCAGGATCCCGCCGACGCTGAAGCGTGCGTGCGTGCAGAGCCCGGCCTCGTCGACCTCGACCTGGGCCGCGATGCCGACGATGGGCAGGCCGTCCACCGCGCCGCCGTACTTCCTGTAGGCGCTGCCGACGCCGCGCCGGATGCTGGCGGGGAAGACGATCTCTATCAGCAGCTCGTCGTCGCGCCGCGCGGTCTCGAGCGGCCCGACGAGAAACGTCTTGATGGGCACGCTGCGCGTGCCACCGGCCAGCGAGGCGAGCACGAGGGTCGCATCGAGGCAGAGGCAGGCGCTCGGCATGCAGGAGGCGACGTAGTTCCAGCACAGGCTGCCGCCGATGGTGCCGGCGTTCCGCACCTGCCGGTCGCCCACCGTCGCCGCGGCGTCGCCCAGCGCCTGCAGCGCGCCGTGCAGGGCCGAGGTCGCGGCGAGCTCGCGGTAGCGGGTCATGGGGCGCACGGTGAGGCTGCGGGGACCCCGGGCGAGGCCGCGCAGCTCCTCGACCTCGTTCAGGTCGATCAGGACGCGGGGCTCGACCAGCCGCGCCTTCATCGCCTGCATCAGGCTCATGCCGCCGGCGATGAAGGTGGCGTCGTCGCCCGCCTCGGCGAGGCACTGGAGCGCCTCGTCGATGCTGCGCGGCGCAAAATAGGCCTCAATCGGCGCTGGATACATGGTGGTCCGCAGACTATGCTGAATTGCCGGCGGATGGAAGAAGAAGCACAGCAACTGACCGTACTGGAACAAGAATCTCGGTGACAATCGCCACGACTTGGGAAAGGGAGGGCGTCATGAAACTCAAGGGAATCGCAGCCGTGTTTGCAGCCGCGGCGTTCGTTTTTATTTCGCATTCCGCTGCAAACGCACAGGTTAACATAGAGGGGGAACCCAAGGTCGCGTTCATCTATTTCAACGTGAAGGACGATGGCGGCTGGGTCCAGGCCCAGGAGGAAGCGCGGGTCATCCTGGAAGAGGAGACCGGCATCCACACCGCCTATACCGAAGGCGTCGAGGAAGTCGCCTCGAAGCTGCGCGCGGTCGTCGAGCGCTATATCCGGCGCGACTACAACATCATCGCCGCCTCGGCGTTCGGCTACAACGACGCCCTGCTCGAAATCGCCAAGGAAAATCCTAACGTCGCCTTCTTCAACACGCCCGGCACGGTCAGCGCCGACAATCTCGAGGGCTATTACGCCCGTACCTACGAGAGCCAGTTCCTCTGCGGCATGGTCGCCGGCGCCATGACCAAGACCAACAAGATCGGCTTCGTCGCCGCGGTGCCGATCTCGGTCACGACCTGGAACGTCAACGCCTACGCGCTCGGCGCCCAGCTGGTGAACCCCGACGCCGTGGTCCACGTCATCTACACCAACGCCTGGTACGACCCGGTCAAGGAGCGGGCCACGGCGCAGGCGCTGCTGGAGCAGGGCGTGGACTTCCTGGGCCAGCACCAGGACACGCCGTCCACGCAGATCGTGGCGCAGGAGGCCGGCGTCTACTCCACCGGCTATCACCGCGACATGAGCGAGTATTCGACCGCCACGCAGTGCTCCTCGGTCTGGGTGTGGGCGCGCTACATCACGCCCACGGTCAAGGCGATCGTCGCCGGCGACTGGAAGAGCAGCGGCATCCGCTTCCTCGGCATCGCGGACGGCGGCACCGACGTCGTCTGCTGCGGCCCCGCCGTGCCCGAGGACGTGGCCGCCAGGGTCATGGCGGTGCGCGAGGAGATCGTCAGCGGCGCCCGCCACGTGTTCCAGGGGCCCTTCTCGGACCAGGACGGCAACCCGGTCGTCGCCGAGGGCGAGCGCCTCGACGACGGCGGCATCTGGGGCATGAACTACCTGGTGCAGGGGGTGGTCGGCGAGCTGCCGCAGTAACGGGAGCGCACACTCCCGACGGAGACCTGTCGGGGCGGCCGCCGGCACCCTCCATCGTGCCGGGGGCCGCTCCCGCCCCATGACGGTGGTGAGAGATGCAGGCCAGCGCCCTGCAGATGACGGACATCGTCAAGGCCTTCGACGGCCGCGTCGCGCTGGACAACGCCGTCTTCGCGGCGGAATGGGGCGAGGTCCACGGGCTGCTCGGCGAGAACGGCGCCGGCAAGACCTCGCTGATGAACGTGCTCTGCGGGCTCTACCGGCCCGACGCCGGCCGCATGGCGATCGACGGCACGGAGCACCGCATCGAGGGGCCGGGCCATGCGCGCGCTCTCGGCATCGGCATGGTCCACCAGCACTTCAAGCTGGTGCAGCCCTTCACCGTCGCCGAGAACGTGATGCTGGCGAACCCGCAGGCCTCGTGGCGCAAGGGGATCGCCGCGGTCTCCGACGGCATCGCCCGGCTTTCGCAGGAGCTCGGCTTCGAGATCGACCCGGCGGCGCGGATCGACCGCATCTCCGTTGCCGAGCAGCAGCGGGTCGAGATCATCAAGGTCCTGCTGGGCGGCGCGCGCCTCCTGATCCTCGACGAGCCGACTTCGGTGCTGACCGACGACGAGGCGGAGCGCCTGCTGCAGACCATCCGCGTGCTGGCGCGGCGCGGCACCTGCGTCATCCTGATAACGCACAAGCTGCGCGAGGTGCTGGCCCATGCGGACCGGGTCACGGTGATGCGGGGCGGCAGGACCGTCGCCACGGTCGCCGCGGCCGGGACCAGCGCCACCGACCTCGCCCGCATGATGGTGGGCGATGCGCCGGTGGACGACACCGAGCCCGGGCGGGGCGGCCCGGTGCGGCTCGAGATCGCCGGCCTTACCGCGCGCCGCGAGGACGGCGCCAGCACCGTCCGCGACCTCACGCTCGCCGTCCGCAGCGGCCAGATCTACGGGCTCGCCGGCGTCGGCGGCAACGGCCAGACCGAGCTGGCGGAGGTGCTGATGGGCGTGCGCGCGCCGGATCAGGGTCGCATTGCCCTCGACGGCACCGACATCGCCGCGCTCCACCCCAAGCAGCGGCGCGCGCTCGGCGTGCGCAACGTGCCGGCGGACCGCACGACCTACGGCCTCGCCCAGGAGCTCTCGGTCGGCGACAACTACGCCGCCACACGGCTCGGCAGCGGCACCTTCGGCAGCGCGGCCTGGGTCTCGCGGCGGGCGGTCGGAAAGCGCACGGCCGCGGCGCTGGAGGCCTTCGACATCCTGGGCGCGAGAGTCGACACCAGCGTGCGCCTGCTCTCCGGCGGCAACGCGCAGAAGCTGGTATTGGCCCGCGAGCTCGACGGCAGGCCGGTGGCGATCGTGGCCCACTCGCCCACCCACGGCCTCGACGTGCGCGCCTGCGCCGCGGTGCACGACCACCTGCGCGCGGCGCGGGAGGCGGGCGCCGCGGTGCTCCTCATCAGCGAGGACCTCGACGAGATCCTCAACCTCTCGGACGTGGTTGGCGTCATCAACCGCGGCGCCATCGTGGGCGAGCTGGCGCGCCCGGTCAGCCGCCAGAAGGTCGGCGAGCTGATGCTGGGCCATGCCTAGCCCGACGCAGGCCGTGACCGTGGTGAGACATGCGGGCTAGCACCGCCATCTCCGTCGGCCGCGTCAATCTCGAGGTGCGCCAGGGCATCGCCCTCTGGCTTCACGGGCTGATCGTGCTGGCCTCCATCGTCGTCGGCCTCGGCATCTCGGTCCTGCTGCTTGTCATCTCCGGCATCGACGTCTCGAACGTCTTCGAGGAGTTCATCGTGCTCACCTTCTTCGACAGCGCGGGTCTCGCCGACGTGCTGCTGGAGTGGGCGCCGCTCATCCTCGTCGGGCTCTCGGCCGCGGTCGCCTTCCGCGTGCAGTTCTGGAACATCGGGATCGAGGGGCAGTTCGTCTGGGGCGCCATCGGCACGACCGTGGTGATGATCTACGACATCGGCCCGGCGTGGGCGCAGATCTACCTGATGTTCCTGGGCGGCATCATCGGGGGCATGGCGTGGATCGCCGTGCCGGCTGTGCTGCGGCTCCGCCTCGGCGTCAACGAGATCATCTCGACGCTCCTGCTCAACTACGTCGCCGCGCTCTTCGTGCTGAACCAGCTCTTCGGCGCGTGGCAGGACCCGGCGGCGGTCTACTACAAGACCGCGCAGTTCGCCGACCACCAGCGCCTGCCGCAGATCGGCTGGGGCCAGATCCACGTCGGCCTCTTCATCGCGCTCGCCGCCGCCGCGCTCGTCTGGCTGGTGACCGAGAGGAGCCGCTTCGGCGCCTACATGAAGCTCGTCGGGAGCAATCCGCGCATGGCGCTCGCCTCCGGCATCCCGGTCGCGCTCACCGTGCTCGCGGCGGTGATGCTCTCGGGCGCGCTCTCGGGCCTCGGGGGGTATCTGGTCGCATCGGGGCAGGAGTATGCGCTGACGATCTACGTCGCCATCGGCTACGGCTTCTCCGGGATCGTCATCGCCTTCCTCTCGCGCAACAACCCGGCGGCGGTGGTCGTCGTCTCGTTCCTGATGGCCGGGCTCTACGTCGCCGGCGAGAGCATCCAGGTCTTCTACGGCCTGCCGGAGGCGCTGATCGGCCTGATCCAGGCGATCATCGTGATCTGCGTCGTGGGCTCGGACTTCTTCGTCCGCTACCGCGTCCGCTGGATGCGCTAGGGCCGGGCATGGTCGATTTCATCGTCAACTGGATCGCCTTCACGCCGGTCTTCGCCGTGCCGCTGATGCTGGCGTCCATCGGCCTCATCATCAACGAGCGGGCCGGGGTCCTGAACCTGGGCGCCGAGGGCATCATGCTCATGGGCGCCTTCGCCGGCGTGGTCGTCTACATCGAATCGGGCGGCGTGCTCGCGCTGGGGACGCTTGGCGCCATCGCCGCCGGCTTCGCCGTCTCCGCCCTCTTCGCCTTCATGGTGGTGACGATGCGGCTCAACCAGGTGGTGGCCGGCATCGCCATCGTCTTCTTCGCCTCGGGGCTCACGGGGCTGATCGGCAACCCGTGGACCGAGCGCGCGGTCGAGGGCTTCACCAAGGTCGACATGGGGCCGCTGTCTGCCGTCCCCGTGCTGGGCAAGATCCTCTTCAGCCAGGACCTCATGGTCTATGCGAGCGTGCCTCTCGTCTACTTCGTCTGGCGCTTCCTCCACCGCAGCATTCCGGGCATGAAGCTGCGCGCCGTCGGCGAGAACCCGCAGGCCGCGGATGCCGCCGGGGTCGGCATCGACCTCATGCGCTTCGGCGCCGTGGTCGTGGGCGGCGCGCTGGTCGGGCTCGCCGGCGGCTACCTGGCGCTGGCGGCGTCGAAGATCTGGGTCGAGGACATGACCCACGGGCGCGGCTGGATCGCGGTGGCGCTGGTCATCTTCGCGCGCTGGCGGCCCGGCCGCGCCGTGCTGGGCGCGCTGCTCTTCGGCGGGATCGAGGCGCTGATCCCCCGCATCCAGGCGGTCGGCCTCCCGGTGCCGCAGTACCTCCTGCTGATGATGCCCTACCTCGTCACCCTCGCCGTGCTCACCTACGTGGGCCTGGTCTCGCGCACGGGCTCGGGCGCGCCCGGCGCGCTCGGCCTCGCCTACGTGCGCGAGGACCGCCGCTGAGCGCCGGAGCGCGCGCGATCCTCGCAACCGGGCGACGGCGGTGCCTGCGGCTCAGGCCGCCGCGTCCCGCCGCTCCACGGCGCGATGGAGGCAGAGGAAGCCGATGACCGCGAGGCTCACGGCGCCGAGGAGCCACATGCCGGCGTCGAACCCGCCCGTCAGGTCCGAGGCGGCGCCGATCGCGAGCGGCCCCAGCACGCCGCCGATCTCGGCTGCCGAGAAGAAGAGCCCGACGGCGGCGCCGGTGTGGCGGGCCTCGACGCCGCGCGCCTCCATCAGGACGAGGATCAGGACGGCGATCAGCGAGCCCCGCGCGATGCCCTGAAGCACCACCGCCGCCACCAGAGCGGGGATGCCCGCGGGGAGCAGCAGCAGCGCGCCTGCGCCGGTGCTGAGCGAGAGCCAGAGCAGGACCCGGAAGCGCCGGGGCGGCGTCGCCAGCCGCGGGATCATCAGCGCGCCGGCGATGCCGATGGCCGTCGGAATCGCCGACCAGAGTCCCGCCGCCTCGGCCGTCATGCCGCCGGTGCGCAGGATCTCCGGCAGCCAGTTGCCGAGCGCGTGATGGAGGAAGAAGGCCCCGATGCTCATGGCCAGCACGATGCGCACGCTCGGCAGGCGCAGCAGCATGAGGAAGACGCGCATCTGCCCCGCCACGGTCTCGCGATGGCGCCCGGCGCGCTCCACCCTGCGGCTCACCGGATGGCTGCCCAGCAGGAACCAGCCGAGGCCGGCGGCCAGGATGAAGCCCGAGTAGATCAGCAGAACCTGGCGCCAGTCGCCGCCGGTCAGCGGCATCAGCACGCTGTTGGTCAGCATCAGCGCGAGCATGTTGCCGAGCGCGGGCCCGGTGATGTAGACGCCCACGGCGAAGCCGCGCTCGGGCCCCTGGAACCACTGCGCGATCGCCTTCGGCGCGCCGATCGAGACGAGCGGACCGCCGATGCCGAAGAGCCCGACCGCCACGAACATCGTGGCCGCGTCGAAGGCGACCGCGCGCAGGCCCCCCGATGCGGTGATGACGAGCGCGGCGAGGAAGAGCGACCAGCGCAGCCCGACCCGGTCGACGAAGGCGCCGCAGGGCGCGGCGGCGACGATGTAGACCAGCGGCCACGCGCCCAGGATGGCGCCCATGGTGGTGTAGCTGAGGCCGAGGTCGCGGCTGATGGGGTCGATCAGCGGCGCCATCGCCACCGAGAGCAGGCCGAAGCCGAAGTAGATCAGCCAGACCCCGCCCAGCATGGCCCAGCGATAGCCATGCTGATGAGGGACTGGCGCTGGCGCCGTGGTGTCGGCCGGCACGCGTCAGCCGGATCGGCGGGGGCGGAAGCGGGGCAGGGTAAGCGTCTCCGTCACGCGGTCGAACACCGCCTCGACGGGGAGCCCGACGCGAAGCGCCTCCGCCGGGCAATCGACGATGCTCGCGGTAAGCCGCACGCCTTCCACAAGCTCGATCTGCGCCACGGCGTAGGGAATATCGGCCTTGAACGCCGGGAACCAGTCCTTGTGGACCACCGTCCAGGCGGAGACCGTGCCGCGGCCCTCCGTTTCCTCCCAGCCGATGCGATCCGAGAAGCAGGCGGGGCAGACCGGGCCGGGCGGCCAGTGCCAGGCGCGGCAGTCGCCGCAGCGGGGCAGGCGCAGCGCGCCCTCGTGCGCGCTCTCCCAGAAGGGCGCGTTGTCCGGGTTGATGCGCGGCGTGGGCTTGTCGTAAGCGCTCATTCGCCGCCCGCCTCAGTTCCGCAGGATCACGGAATCGCCCCAGACCGTCGCCCACTGCAGGGCGCGGGCGTCCGCGATCTGGCGCGGCCCGGCGTCGTTGCGCAGCTGGCGCACCATCTCGCAGAGCGAGTTCCAGCCGGCGACGTGGGCTTCCGACAGCAGGCCGCCGGAGGTGTTGAGCGGCAGCGCGCCGCCGGGGCTGATGCTGCCCTCCTGCACGAAGGCGGCGGCCTCGCCCGGCGCGCAGAAGCCGAAGCGCTCCAGCACGAAGAGCACCAGCGGCGAGAAGGCGTCGTAGGTGTAGAGGCCCTGGATCGCATCGCGCGGGATGTCGGCGGCACGGTAGACGGCGAGGTCGCGCGCGGCCGGGGCAGGGGGGCGCGCCGCGCCCTGCTGATTGATGCCGAGGCCGGGCGGCGCGAAGATGAACTCGTTCCTGCCCGCCGCCATCCCCTGCATGCCGGCGACGAGCACCGGGCGCTGCCTCAGGTCGCGCGCACGCTCGGCCGTGGTCACCAGCACCACCGCGGCCCCGTCGCTCACGATGCAGCAGTCGAAGAGCCTGAGCGGGTCCACCACCATGCGCGAGGCCTGGTGGTCGGCGACGCTCATGGGCGCCCGCATCACCGCGTGCGGGTTGAGCCTGGCGTGGGCGCGGAGCGACACCGGCACCGCGGCCAGTTCCGCGCTGCTCGTGCCATAGAGCGCCATGTAGCGCTGCATGGCGAGCGCCGCCCCGCCGGCCGGCGCGGTCAGCCCGTAGTGCGGCGTCTCGGCGTGGGTGCCGCCGGTCTCGCGATAGCCCTCGAAGTCGTGCGGCCCGCCGAGGATGTCGCGCTCGCGGGTGAAGCTCAGCACGTTCACGCAGGCGACCACGCGCGCCATGCCGCATGCCACCGCCATGGCCGCCGTCTGCAGGCTGCCGGTGACGAAGCGGCCGTGGGTCCAGGCCTGGTTGACGAAGCCGATCTCGAGGCCGAAGGCCTGGGCGACCTGGTCGTAGTCGACGCCGAGCGGCCAGCCGATGTGGATCGAGAGGCCGTCGACGTCGCCCCGCTCGAGCCCCGCGTCGTCAAGCGCCGCCCGGAACGCGGTGGCGGCGAGCGCGAGCTGGCTCTCGGGCAGGTGGCGGCCGAAGCTGCTGGCGCCGATGCCGACGATCGCCGCCCGGTCGCGCAACGCCTGCGACATCACGCCCCGTCCGCGGCGAAGAACTCCCCCAGCCGGGCTTTCTGCAGCTTGCCGGTGGTGGTGAGCGGCAGCGCGCCCGCGCCGACGAAGCGGTAGTCGCGCGGCACCTTGTAGGCGGCGAGGCGCTCGGCGCAGTGGGCGGCCAGCGCCTCGGCCGAGGTCTCGGCACCCTCGCGCGGCACGATCACCGCGGCGACGCGCTGGTCGCGCTCCGGGTCGGGCAGGCCGATCACGTAGGCGAGCTCCACGGCCGGCACCTCGGCGAGCACCGCCTCGACCTCCGCCGGCGAGACGTTGATGCCGCCGGTCTTGATCATCTCCTTGAGCCGGCCGCGGAAGTGGAGGAAGCCGTCTGCGTCCAGCGTCCCGAGGTCGCCGGTGCGGAACCAGCCGTCGTGAAAGGCGCGGGCGTCCTGTTCCGGGTCCTTGTAGTAGCCGCAGGTGACGTAGCCCCGCACCAGGATTTCGCCGACGGCGCCCGCCGGCAGCGGCGCGAGGCTCCCGGGCTCGGCGATCCTGATGTCCACGCCCGGCAGCGCCCGGCCCACCGTGTTCAGGCGCTTCTCCAGCGGGTCGTCCACGTCGGTGACGTTGGAGTTGCCGTAGGTCTCGGTCAGCCCGTAGATGTTGCAGATCTCGCCGACGCCGAGGTCGATCAGGCGCCTGATCTGCTCGGGCGAGCCGAGCGTCGCCCCGGTGCGCAGCGAGGAGATGTCGTGGTGCGCGCGCTCCGGGTGCCGCTCCAGCGCGTGCACCATGTTGGGCGTGCCGTAGAAGACGGTGCAGCGCTCCGCCTCGATCAGGCGCAGCGCGCGGCCTGCGTCGAAGTGCTCCTGCAGCACGACGCAGCCGGCATGGGTCATCACGGCGAAGAGCGCGTTCTCGCACCCCAGGCCCCAGAAGAGCGAGACCGCGAGCCACAGCCTGTCGCCGGGGCGCAGGTGCTGACGCTCGCCGATGTTCCACATGTTCTCGATCAGGGCGTAGTGCTGGAGCTGCACGCCCTTGGGCAGCGCCGTCGTGCCGGAGGTGTAGAGCAGGTAGGCCACGTCCTCGCCGTCGACGGCAGCCTGGGCGCGCTCGATCGCCGCATCGTCCACGCCCTTGGCCAGCTCCCACAGGGTCTCGAAGCGCCGCGCCGGATGGTCGGGCGGGCCGCCGATGCGCACGACCTCGCGGATGCCGGCAAGCGCATCGCCCTCGCGCGCCAGCGCGTCGAGGGTCTCCAGATAGTCGTGCTTGAGGAAGCGGTCGACGGTGACGAGCACGCTCGTGTCCGAATGGGTGAGCAGGTGGGCGAGCTCGCGCCGGGTCGCCCAGGTGTTGATGGCGACCATGGTGCCGCCGAGCAGCGCGACGGCGAAGGCGGTGAGGATCCACTCCGGCCGGTTGCCCATGAGCAGCGCGACCTTGTCGCCCCGGCGGACGCCGAGCGCATGCAGCCCCTTCGCGAGTCGCCGCACCTCCTCTCGCAACGCGCGGTAGTCGAGCCGCGTGCCTGCGCCCACCAGCGCCTCGTGGTCGGGATAGCGCGCCGCCAGCTCGTCGAGCAGGGCGGGAATCGTCTTGGCGTCGGGCGGGCGCATGCCTCGGGTCTCGCTGCGCGAAAGGTCTGCGGACCATAGACCGGGTGCGGGAGCAGGTGAACCGCGCGCCCCGGCACCGCCGGCGCTTTCGCGATGCCTGGCGAGGGAGAGCGGGGCGCACGCCCGAGACGGTGGACAGGCCCGCGCGCCTTCGCCACCATGACGGCAAGGTCGATCAGTCTCCACGGGAGATCGTCATGTGGAAAGGTTGGGCGGGGGCCGTCGGCGCCGCAGCGCTGGGCGCGAGCGTTCTCGCCGCAGGCCATGCGGTGGCGAAGGTGGAGGGGGATACCGTCTATCTCGGTGCCGCGGTGTCGCTCACGGGCAAGTACACCACCGCCGGCGAGCACACCCAGCGCGGCTACGACCTGGCGGTCAAGGCGATCAACGACGCGGGCGGCATCACGGTCGGCGGCGAGACCTACCGGCTCGAGGTCATCTACTACGACGACGAGTCGACGCCTGCGCGCGGCGCGCAGCTCGCCGAGCGGCTCATCAACCAGGACGGCGTGGCGTTCATGCTCGGCCCCTACAGCTCGGGCCTGACCAAGGCGATCGCGCCGGTCACCGAGCAGTACGGCGTGCCCATGGTGGAGGCCAACGGCGCCTCGCTGCAGCTCTTCAACAAGGGCTACCGCTACCTCTTCGCGGTGCTGTCGACCACCGAGCAGTATCTGGCTTCCGCCGTGGCGCTGGCGGCCGAGCTCGCCGAGCGCGAGGGGCGCGACCTGGCGACGCTGAAGCTTGCAGGCGCCTTCGAGAACGACCCCTTCAGCCAGGACATCCGCGCGGGCGTGCTCGAGGATGCGGCGAAGTTCGGCATCCAGGTCGTGGTCGACGACCAGCTTCCGCCCGAGCTCAACGACATGGCGGCGACGCTCGCCAAGGTGAAGGCGGTGAGGCCCGACATCCTCGTCGTCTCCGGCCACTCCAAGGGGGCGGCGCTTGCCATCAGGCAGGTTCAGGAGATGCGGGTCGACGTGCCGATGCTGGCGATCACCCACTGCGACAGCGCAGACGTGATCGGCAAGTTCGGTGCCGCATCCGAATACACGCTCTGCGCGAGCCAGTGGGCGCCGACGCTCTCCTACCGCGACGATGTCTTCGGCTCGGCCGCGGACTTCGCCGTGACCTTCGAGGCCGCGTACGGCTACGTGCCGCCCTATCAGGCCGCGGAGTCCGCCGCGGCGGTGCTGGTGTTTGCGGATGCCTTCGAGCGCGCCGGCACGTTCGCGCGCGACGCGGTGCGCGATGCGCTGGCTGCCACCGAGATGCAGACCTTCTACGGCAACGTCAGGTTCGACGAGACCGGCAAGAACATCGCCAAGCCCATGGTGCTCTACCAGATCCAGGACGGCGCCTATGTCGTGGTCGCGCCCACCCGGTGGGCGGCCTCCGAGGTTCGTCACCCGACGCCGCCCTGGTCCGAGCGGTGAGCGGGCCCTGCGCGCGCCTCCGTCGCCGCGAGAGGTAGCCGTCCCGCAACGCCGCCCCCGCGACTGACAGGGCCGGCCCCTCATGGCTGCCAACGTCCAGCTTCTCGCCGACGCGCCCTTCCTCATCCTCCAGCTTCTGCTGGACGGCCTGATGATCGGCGCCATCTTCGCCGTCGCGGCCTACGGCATGGCGCTGGTCTGGGGCGTGATGAACGTCATCAACGTGGTTCAGGGCGAGCTCGTCATGCTGGGGGGCTTCATCACCTACCAGCTCACGCTCTGGGGGGTGAGCCCGCTCTGGGGCGTGCCGGTGGCGGCCCTGGTGCTCTTCTTCATCGGCTTCGGCCTCCACCACGCGGTGATCCGGCGGGTGGCGGACCGCGACATGTTCATCTCGCTGCTGGCGACCTTCGGGCTCTCGATCCTGCTGCAGCAGCTCATGAACCAGATCTGGGGCGGCGACGTGCGGACGGCCGAATCCGGGCTCGGCACCTGGTTCCTGCTCGACTACACGGTCACCGTCTCGCAGATGAAGGCAGCGGCCTGCGGCGGCGCCATCGCCATCGGCTGCGCGCTGATCCTCTTCCTCAAGAAGAGCAGGATCGGCCAGGCGATCCGCGCGACCGCGCAGAACCCGCGCGCGGCCCGCATCCTGGGGATCGACACCAACCGCGTCTTCGCCGCGACCTACGGCATCAACGCCGCGCTCTGCGGCGCCGCCGGCGCGCTGGTGGTGATGGCCTACTCGGTGCACCCCTACATCGGCCTGCCCTACACCGTGCGCTCCTTCATGATCGTGATCGTGGCCGGCCTCGGCAATCTGCCGGGCGTGATCGCGGCCGGGCTCGGCCTCGGCGCAGCGGAGAACTTCGCGGGCTTCATCCTCGGCGTGCAGTATCAGGTTGCCTTCGTCTTCTGCCTACTGGTGGTGATCCTGGTGATCCGCAGCTCGCTGCTGCAGCGGCAGAGGCGCTTCCTCAGGTGAGCGCGCGCCGCCAGCAGCTTCTCGCGCTCGGCATCGCTGCGGCGGGCATCGCGCTGCCCTTCGCGATCCCCGACTTCCGGGCGCAGATCGCGATGCTCTGGGCGCTGGTCATCATGGCCCAGACCTGGGACATCACCGGCGGGCAGACCGGCTACAACAGCTTCGGCAACATCCTCTTCTTCGGCGTCGGCATGTACGCCTCCGTCGTCGTGCAGCGGGACACCGGCCTCGACTACTACGCCGCGCTCGCGCTCGGCATGGCCACGGGCGCCGCGATCGCCGCCACCCTCGCCGTGCTGCTGGGATCGATGATCCTGCGCATGCGCGGCCATTACTTCGCCATCGCGACGCTGGGCCTCGGCATCGCCGCCGGCGAGATCGCGGGCGGCTGGGACTACCTGGGCGCGGGCTCCGGACTCTCGCCGCCGCTCTTCCCGGCGCCGCCGCAGACGGCCAACCTCTTCTTCGCCTACCTCTACTTCGCGCTCGCGGCGCTCACCTTCGCAGCTCTCGCGGCGCTCTACCGCACGCGCTTCGGGCTCGCGCTCAACGCCATCCGCGACAACGAGGACAAGGCCGAGGCGATGGGGCTCCGTACCGGCCTCTACAAGATCACCGCCTGGACCATCGCCGCCTTCGTGCTCGGCCTCACGGGCGGGGCCATGGGCAACATGCTGGGCTTCGTGGACCCCCGCGATACCGCCTTCGCCGGCGCCACCTTCGGCGTCTGGATGGTGCTCATGGCCATCCTCGGCGGCAAGGGAACGCTGTGGGGGCCGGTGCTCGGCGCCACCGTCTTCCACATCACCCAGGAGCTGCTGTGGACCCACCTGCTCGGCTGGCAGCGCGTGGCGCTCGGCCTCATCATCGTCGGGATCGTGGTGTTCTTCCCCCAGGGCATCCTGGGCTGGGCGCGGACGCGCTGGCCCGCGCGCCACGAGCAGCGCGAGCAGGGGAGCGGGCGGGCATGAGCGCGCAGCTCGCGATCCGGGGCGCGAGCAAGCGCTTCGGCGGCGTCACCGCCAACGACGACATCTCCATGGAGGTGCCGCAGGGCAGGATCGTGGGCCTGATCGGGCCCAACGGCTCCGGCAAGTCGACGCTCTTCAACTCCATCGTCGGCTATCACCCGGTGGACGGCGGCTCGATCCGCTTCGAGGAGCGCGAGATCACGCGCATGCGCACGGCCGAGATCGCGCGCCTCGGGCTGATCCGCACCTTCCAGCAGACCCACGTCTTCGTGCAGATGAGCTGCATGCAGAACATGGCGATCGGCGACGCGGAGGCCGGGCGCGGCCTCTTGCGCCTCATGCGGCCGGTCTCGGCCGAAACCCGCGAACGGGCGGAGACGCTGCTCGCCTTCTGCGGCCTCTACGGCAAGCGCCACCTGATGGCGGGCGAGCTCTCCTTCGGCCAGCGCAAGCTGCTGGAGCTCGCCATGGCGCTGATGCTGCGCCCGCGCATGCTGCTGCTCGACGAGCCCACCGCCGGCATCAACCCGACGCTCATCAAGGGCGTGATCGAGCGGCTGCAGCGCGCCAACCGGGAGTTCGGCGTCACGCTCTTCGTCATCGAGCACAACATGCGCGTCATCATGACCCTCGCCGAGCACATCCACTGCCTGGCCCACGGGCGCCTGCTCGCCAGCGGCTCGCCCGACGAGGTGCGCCGCGATGCGCGGGTGCTCGACGCCTACCTGGGGGCGCGCTGATGGCCGGCCACGACCCCGGCACCGGCGCCGAGGTGCCGCTCGACTTCGAGACCGCGCTCTCGGTGGACGCGGTGGAGGAGGCCGCGCGCGAGCTTGCGGGCGAAGGCCCGTCCCGCGCCGACCTGGAAGCCTTGTGCGCCGGCGCGCCCGCCATCGACATCCGGGGCCTGCGCGCCGGCTACGGCCGCATGGAGATCCTGCACGGCGTCGACCTCGTCGCAGGCCGGGGCCAGTCGCTCTGCCTCATCGGGCCCAACGGTGCCGGCAAGTCGACCGTGCTCCACGCCGTCTTCGGCTTCGCCGAGGTCATGGGCGGCAGCATCCGTGTCGGCGAGCGGGACGTGACCCGCCTCGCCTCCAGCCGCCGGCTCTCGGATGCCGGCGTCGCCTACGTGCTGCAGGACAACTCCGTCTTCCCCGACATGACCGTGGAGGAGAACCTGCTCATGGGCGGCTACCTGCTGGACCGGCGCGGCGCGGCCAGGCAGGCGGCGGAGCGCGTGTTCGACCGCTACGACAGGCTGGCCCGGCGCCGCCACCGCAGGGCCGGCGTGCTCTCCGGCGGCGAGCGGCGGCTGCTCGAGATCTCCCGCGCGCTCATCATGGAGCCGGACGTGCTGCTGGTGGACGAGCCCTCCATCGGGCTGGAGCCCCGCTTCATCGACATGGTGTTCGAGATCCTCGACGACCTGCAGCGCCGCGACGGCAAGACCATCGTGATGGTGGAGCAGAACGCCAGGAAGGGGCTGGAGTTCGCCGATATCGGCTACGTCCTCGTCTCCGGCCGCCTCGCCATGGCCGGGCCCGGGGCGGCGCTGCTCGACGACCCCGAGGTCGGGCGCCTCTTTCTCGGCGCGTGATGGTCCCGCCTCGCCCGGCCCGTGCCATAGCGAATCCGGCAAGCCGCCATTCAGCGAATCGCCGGCCGGCATTCACCTCCGCGCCCGGATGCGGTATAGTCTCCGGGGAGGCACCAGAAATGAGCATTCAAGCAATTCCGGGGTCGGCCGCCCCCCGGGACTGGCCGCGGACGCACCGCCCGCGCCGTCTGAAGGAGGCCTCGCGCCCGATCGGCAAATACCAGGCGCTGACGCGAAAGCACCTGGACTCGGTTGCCGAGTACGGCAACGTCACGGCTGACGACCTCTTCGCCATGCGCGTCGTCAGCGCCGTGCTGCCGTTTCGCACCAACCGCTACGTCACCGAAAACCTGATCGACTGGGACAGGATTCCGGACGACCCGGTCTACCAGATCGTGTTTCCGCAAAGGGGCATGCTGGAAGACGGCGACTTCCGGCGCATGGCCGATCTGCTGCTGCGGGAGGCGCCGGCGCAGGAGGTCGCGCGCGCGGCCGCCGAGATTCGCGCCCGCCTCAATCCCCATCCTGCCGGCCAGCAGGAGTTCAACATTCCCAGCGAGGAAGGCGAGGTCTTCGAGGGACTCCAGCACAAGTACCGCGAGACCGTGCTCTTCTTCCCGAGCCAGGGCCAGACCTGCCACGCCTACTGCACCTTCTGCTTCCGCTGGGCGCAGTTCGTGGGCGAGAAGGAGCTGAAGATCTCGTCGAAGGACGCCGAAGGTCTGCACCGCTATCTGGCGGCGCACCCCGACGTCTCGGACATTCTGATGACGGGCGGCGATCCGATGATCATGAAGACCCGGGTGATGGAGGGCTACCTCCGGCCCTTCATCGAGGATCCGGCGCTGGCCCACGTGCAGGACATCCGCATCGGCACCAAGTCGCTCACCTTCTGGCCGCACCGCTTCGTCCACGACGACGACGCGGACGACCTGCTGCGTCTGCTCGACGATGTCGTCCGCTCGGGCCGGCACGTGGCGATCATGGCCCACTTCAACCACTGGCAGGAGATGCGCACCGACGTGGTGCGCGAAGCGATCCGCCGCATCCGCAGCACCGGTGCGGTGATCCGCAGCCAGGCCCCGCTGCTCGCCCGCATCAACAACGATTCCGACGTCTGGGCGCAGATGTGGCGCGAGCAGGTGCGTCTCGGGATCATCCCCTACTACATGTTCGTGGAGCGGGACACCGGCCCCCGGCAATATTTCGAGGTGCCGCTGGTGCGCTGCTGGGAGGTCTTCAGGGGCGCCGTGGAGCAGGTGTCGGGGCTCGCGCGCACCGTGCGCGGCCCGAGCATGAGCGCGACCCCCGGCAAGGTCGAGGTCCTGGGCGTGCAGGAGGTCGCGGGCGAGAAGGTCTTCGTGCTGCGCTTCCTGCAGGGCAGGGACCCGGACTGGGTCGGCCGGCCCTTCTTCGCGAAGTACGATCCCGACGCGATGTGGCTGGATCAGCTCGAGCCCGCCTTCGGCGCGGACTCGTTCTTCTTCGAGGACGGGCTCCGGGCGTTCACCGGCTAGGGCGTATCCGTTTCACACGGAAACGCCCTGGCCCTTTGTCGCTCACGGCAGCCGGCCTGCGGCCGGCGCCGTCGCGCGGGACGCGCGCAGAGCGCACGATGCGGGCGCGCCGCATGAGCGGCGGGCCGCAGTCGCGGCCTGTCGCGCGTCCGTCAAAGACGGACGCGCTCCAGCTAGACTCCAGGCACTGTCGGATATGCTCTGACGAGCCGTTGCTCATGCCCTGACAGGCATCGCGCCGCTTATTTGACTTGTCGATTCGACAAATGCAAATCGCATGATCCGCAGAGTTGCAGGTCAAGTGCCGGGCATCATGTGAACGCCGATTGCGATCCTGGAGCAGATTCCACGTTTCTTGACCATGATACTGACCGCATGGTTTACTGATTGAGCCAAATCAAGGCATTGCGATGGCTTTTCTGCCTGAATGCCGATGAGCGATCCGGGACCCGTGCGGCGTGGGGCCGATTGGCGAAAGCACCCGGATCGGTGCAAAGCAATCGGCGCAATGTGCGATCGGTCGAAGCGGTTCACGAGTTTACGGGCCCGCATGATGGCAGGTGTACCATGAAACCGGTTGCACGATCCGGCGACGGCCGACAACGGTAGCGATGCGCGTGCAATTCAGCGCAGGGGCCGATCGGCTGACGTGGGCCTACCCCAAGCTCAGTCCCCAGCTCAAGAAGTGCGCCGCCTACATCCTGGAGCATCCCAGCGAGGTTGCCACGCTCTCCATGCGTCAGGTCGCGGCACGGGCGGATGTTCCTCCCAGCACCATGAACCGACTGGCCCGGGCGCTCGACTTCCGCACCTACAACGAGTTTCGCTCGCTATACCGCGACAGCATCAACGACCAGTCCGCCGGCTATTCTCTGGCTGCCGGAAAGGTCCACGTGGTCGCCCGCGAAACCGACTTCGACCACGCCCTCGACCATTACCAGCAGGCCGCGATCAACAATATCAACACCCTGTTCGATCACATCGATCGAGAGGCGGTGGAGCGGGCGGTCCAGGCGCTGGCGGAGGCGCGCAACGTGCTCGTGCTGGGCATGCTCTCCTCCCATTCGATCGCGCATTACGCACACTACGTGGCCTCGTTCGCGCTCCCGAACTGGCACCTGCTGGTGCGGCACAACGGCGCGTTTTCCCCGCTGGTGGAGGATTTGACACCGGCCGACGTGCTCGTCTGCATCGCCATAGAGCCTTGCGCGGTCGACACCATAAGGATCGTGCGGCGCGCCCGAGGGGCCGGGGCGCGGGTGGTCGGCATCACCGACCGGCGCACCGCCCCCGTCGCTGCCTGCGCGGACGACATCCTGCTGTTCTCGGTTCACAGCGCCAGCTTCTTTCCGTCCCATGTCGGTGCGGTGGCCCTCGTCGAGGCGCTGGTGGGCATGGTGGTGGCGCGCGGCGGCAACCGGGTGACCGACAATATCGACAGACTGGAGCGCTGCCGGCGCGAAATGGGCGAGTACTGGGAGGAATGAGCCCGGCCGGCGCGTTGCCCCGGCGGCGGCCGCCCTCGCATTGGCAGGCCCCGCGCTTCGGCGCATAATGCCGGCGTGATGCCGGCACTGGCGGTCGATCGACCGAGGCGCAAGCGCGGCGCGGGGCGCAGGCCCATTGTCTGGGGAGCGGCGGCGCTCGGCGCCGGGCTCGTGGCCGCGCATGCGGAGACCTGCTACGCGCTGGGTGCCGAGGCCTACCGCAGCGTCACCGATTCCTACCTCGTCATGTGGATCGAGCGCACGGGCGCTGCGCTGGGCTGCTTCTAGCGCATTCCCGCGTCGGGGCCGGCGACGGGAACGGCCGGGCGCCGGAGGAACCATGCCGAAGTTCGCCGCCAACCTCAGCTTCATGTTCCACGAGCACGACTTCCTCGACCGCTTCGAGGCGGCGCGGCGCGCGGGCTTCCAGGCGGTCGAGTATCTCTTTCCCTATGGCCACGAGCCGGCGGCGCTCGCGGCGCGGCTGGAGGACAACGGGCTCTCCCAGGCGCTCTTCAACCTCTCGCCGGGGGACTGGGAGGCGGGCGAGCGCGGCATCACCGCCCTGCCGCGCAGGGAGGACGACTTCCGCCGCTCGGTCGACGACGCGCTGCGCTATGCCGATGCGCTCGGCTGCCGCCAGATTCACGTGTTGGCCGCCATCGTGCCGGAGGGTGCCGACCCGCGCGCTTGCGAGGACACCTACGTCGCGAACCTCGCCCATGCGGCCGACGCCTTCGGGCGCGAGGGCATCCGCGCCCTGATCGAGCCGCTCAACACCAGAGACAATCCGGGCTACCTGCTGTCCACCGCCGGCCATGCGCGCCGCGTGATCGAGACGGTCGGCAGCGCCAACCTGCTGCTGCAGTACGACTTCTATCACCGCCAGATCATGGAGGGCAGCCTGACTGCGGGCTTCGCGGAGCACCGCGACATCATCGCCCACATCCAGGTCTCCGGCGTCCCCGGCCGCCACGAGCCCGACGTGGGCGAGATCAACTACCCCTACCTCTTCGACATGCTGGACGAGGCGGGGTACGACGGCTGGATCGGCTGCGAGTACCGGCCGAGGGGCGGCACGGCGGAAGGGCTCGGCTGGCTCGCGCCCTGGGGCATCGGTCCGGGCCTGCTCGTCTGAGCGGGCGGCGCGGCGCACGGCGGCAAGGGGGGATGCGATGAGCGACGACACCTATCGGGACATCGGTTACGGCGCGATGGAGATCGGCTTCGGCGAGCGGCCGGGCATCCTCGTGGTCGACTTCCAGACCGGCTTCACCCAGCCGCGCTTCCCGCTCGGCGGCTGTGCGCTGGTGCACCGCGCGGTCGACAACACCGCCCGGGTGCTGGAGGCGGCGCGGGCGGCGCGGGTGCCGGTGGCGAACTGCTACACCGCCTACCACTCCGCGCGCGACATGCCCTACTGGAAGATCGCGCCGGTACGCGAATCCTTTTTCGAGGGCGACGCCTGCGCCGAGATGGAGCCCCGCACCTCCGATCCCGGCTACGACTACATCCTGCGCAAGTCGGGGCCCTCGATCTTCTTCCAGACGCCGGTGACCGCCTTCCTCACCAAGCACGGCGTGGACACGACCATCGTCATGGGCTGCATGACCAGCGGCTGCATCCGCGCCTCGGTCATCGACTCCTTCTCCCACGGCTACCGCACCATGGTGCCGGAGGACTGCGTCGGCGACGCGGACGAGAGGCCGCACCGGGACAACCTGCGCGACGTCGGCCGCCGCTACGCCGACATCGTCTCGTCCGAACGCGTGCTCGACTACCTCGGCGAGATCAGGAAGCGCAACGATTAGAGCGTTTCCGTTTCGCACGGAAACGCTCTGGCCAATTATCGCTCACGGCAGCCGGCCTGCGGCCGGCGCCGTCGCGCGGGACGCGCGCGGAGCGCACAATGCGGGCGCGCCGCATAAGCGGCGGGCCGCAGTCGCGGCCCGTCGCGAGCCCGTCAAAGACGGACGCGCTCCAAGGGCGGCCCGTCTCAGCAGGAGGGCCGGAGCCGGTAGGGGTCGGGGCCTGCGGGGAGTTGCATGCGCTCCGGCGTCAGCACGTCGTGCCTGCGCGCAGCGTGCCTCAGCGTCGTCTCGTCGACGGCGCGCTTCTCGTTGAGGGCGCGGGCAAGGGAGAGCGCCGCACGGCGCGTTTGACAGGTGCCGACGAAGGCGTAGAGCCGTCGCCCCTGCGTGGGCTCCTCGGCGCGGACGACGCGCCACGTCGACTCCTCGCCGTTCAGCCCCTCGACCACCACGTAGTGGGTCGGTACCCCGCCTTCCATGGGGCTTGAGGCTAATCCCGCCCGCGGCAGGCGGCAAGCCGCGCGCCGCGCTGGGGCGTATCCGTTTCACATGGAAACGCCTTGGCTATTTGTCGCTCACGGCAGCCGGCCTACGGCCGGCGCCTGCGCGGGCGCGCCGCATAAGCGGCGGGCCGCAGTCGCGGCCTGTCGCACGTCCGTCAAAGACGGACGCGCTCCAGCTAGCGCCCGTCGCGGATGTGCGGGTAGATCTCGGTGAAGTCGGAGTCCGGGCGCGCGGCCTCCATCCCGTCCCAGATGCCGCGCAGCAGGCTGGCGAGGCGGCGGGGCGCGCCGGCGCTCTCCACGCACGCCTCGTAGAGGCGGATGTCCTTGGCCATGAGGCGGGTGGCGAAGCCGGCATCGAAGGCGCCGGTGGCGATGCGCCGGGGAAACTTGTCCTCGGTCGCGGTGTTGCGGCCGGTCGACACGTTGACCGTCTCCAGGATCGTCGTCATGTCGAGGCCCTGGGAGACGCCGAAGGCGACCGCCTCGCTGGTTGCGGCCATTGCCGTGGCCGAGAGGAAGTTGTTCAGCAGCTTCATCGCCATGCCCTGGCCGGCCTCGGTGCCGACGTGGCGGGCGTTCTTCGCCATGGGGCGGACGTAGGGCTCGATCTCGGCGAAGAGGTCCGCCGGCGCCGCCACCATCATGGCGAGGGTGCCGGCCTTCGAGCCCGCGGTGCCGCCGCTCACCGGCGCATCGGCATAGCGGATGCCCGCCTCTGCCAGCAGGTCGTGGGCCGCGCGGGCGTCGCCGATGCCGCAGGTGGTGCTGTCCACCACGATCTCGGCCGCGCGCTCCGGGGTCGCGGCGATCTCGCGCGCCACCTGCAGCACCACCGGCCCGTCGGGCAGGCAGAGGAAGACGATGCGCGCGCGCCGCGCCACGTCGGCGACGGAATCGGCGCATGGCGCACCCGGCGGCGCCAGCGCCTCCGTGCCGGCGGCGTCATGGCACACCACCTCGTGGCCGGCGGCGGCCAGGTTGCAGGCCATGGGACCGCCCATGTTGCCGAGGCCGATGAAGCCGAGCGTCGGCATCAGCCGGCCTCCGCCTTGCCGCGCTCCTCGAGCACGCGGCGGGCGATGCGGAACCCTTCCACCGCCGCCGGCGCGCCGCAGTAGACGGCCACCTGGATCAGCGTCTCCTTGATCTCGTCCACGCTGACGCCGTTGGTGAGCGCACCCTTGAGATGCAGCTCCAGCTCGTGGTTGCGGCCCAGCGCCGACAGCATGCAGATGTTGTTGAGGCTGCGCTGCTTGCGGCTCAGCCCCGGCCGGCCCCACACCGCGCCCCAGCAGTACTCGGTGAGGATCTCCTGGAACTCCTTGTTGAAGTCGTCGGCGCTGCCGATGGCGCGGTCGACGTATTCCGAGCCGAGCACCTCGCGCCGGATCTGGAGGCCTTTCTCGTACATCTCGTTGGGCATGGCGAAAATTCTCCTGGGTGGGGGCCTAATCGGCCGTGTGCGCGGCGAGGAAGTCCTCGTCGATGGTCACGCCGAGGCCGGGGCGGTCGGGGATGGCGATCATGCCATCGACCACCGCGAACTCTTCCTCGGCGAGCTCGTGCAGCAGGGGGTTGGCGCCGAGGGAATACTCCGCGATGACCGCCGCCGGCGAGGCTGCCATGACCTGGAGGCCGGCGGCGAAGTTGAGCGCGCCGCCCCAGAGGTGAGGGGCGAGCTTGATGCCGTGGCTCTCGGCCAGCGCCGCGATGCGCATGGCCTCGGTGATGCCGCCCGCGATCGCGAGGTCGGGCTGGAAGTAGTCCACCGCGCGATGTTCGACAAGGTCGCGGAAGTCGAAGCGGGTGAACTCGCTCTCGCCGGCGGTGATCGGGATGTCGGTCGCGGCCCGCACGGTGCCCATGCCGGCCTTGTCGTCCGCGTTCACCGGCTCCTCGAACCAGGCGAGGTCGCACTCCTCCACCTGGCGCGCGAAGCGGAGCGCCTCCTTGACCGCATAGGTGCCGTGGGCGTCCACCATGATGTCGACGTCCGGGCCCAGGTGCGCCCGCGCCGCGCGGACGCGGCGGACCGAGGTCGCGAGCGCGCCGTCGCCGGCGCCGACGCGCATCTTCACCGCGCGAAAGCCGCCGCGCGCGATATAGCCTTCGAGCTGCTCGCCGATGCTCTCCGCCGGCGCCCAGCCGCCGGAGGCGTAGGCCGGGAGCGAGTCCCGGCACTTGCCGCCGAGCAGCCGCCACACCGGGACATCGAGGGAGCGGCCGAGGATGTCCCAGCAGGCCATGTCGATCGCGCCGATGGCGCTGATCCGGCTGCCGCGCCGGTCCAGCACCGGGAAGCCGCGGCCTCGGGAGAGCGCATAGTGGGTGCGGCCGCCGTTGTAGCCGATCTCCCACAGCCGGCGCGGGTCGCGCGGGTCCTCGCCGATCAGCGCCGGGCCGAGGTCGCGGTTGACGAGGGCCGCCAGCGCCGCGTTGTTGCCCATGCTGCCGACCGAGGCCTTGGCCTCGCCCCAGCCCACCAGCCCGCACTCGGTCTCGACGCGCACGATGGTGGCGTCGAAGTGGTCGGCGACGCCGAGGTCGCTCCTGTGCTGCTGCGCCCTGGGGATCGGCACGTGCGCCCAGCGCGCGGCGATCGATCTGATCTTCATCGGCGACTGTCTTCGTGGTGGATGGTCACTCGGCCCGGGGGACCCTCGGACGCTGAAGCAGGGCGGCGATAATTGCGTCGATGCGCCTGCGCAGCGCCTCGTCCTCGCGCGCCTCGTCGTAGATCGCCTGAAACTCCTCGGCGCTGATGCCCTCGGTCTCCTCGATCGCGCGTGCAACGGCGGCATTCGCGTCCTCCAGGAGATCCCTCTGCGCGTCCTTGTCGGTCTCGCCTTCGATACGCGGGCGCCACACCTCGATCACCCGGCTGACCTCGATGGCGGCGGTTGCAAAGGCCTCGAGCGCAGCGTCGCTGTACTCCTCGGCCGCCGCGCGCGGACCCTGTGCCAGCAACCCGCCCGCCAGCGCGATGACGAGCAGCAGGGCCGGGAGCCTCGATACGGTCCGCCTCATGAAGCGCCCCCGCACGGCATGGCGACGGCCATGCAGCCGCTATTCGGCCGGATGCCGGGTGAAGGTCAACGTCGCGATCGGCGCGTCGGAGAACACGCCCACACCCCGCAGGCTGGTGATGGTGCCCTGCGGCACGGTCGCGTCGTTGTCGAACGAGAGCTTCTCGCCCTCCTCCGTGCCTGCGTCCCAGGGGAAGAGCTCGACCGTGCGCGACTCCAGCCACGCGCCTTCCGCATCGAGCAGGGAAAGGCCCGAGACGCCGACGAACCAGTCGGGGCTCGGCGCGATCATCGAGAGCACGGTGATGCGCGGGTGATCCGTGGTCACCGTGACCGACTCGAAGGTCGACGAACCCGTCGCCCCGCTGCCCGACTCCTTGACGAGGACGCGGAGCGCGTTCGCGCCGGCAGCCTCGATTTCCCTGGTGAGCGTGGCCGTCCGCCCGCGCTCCGCCATGGACTCGACGCCCGGCGTGGCCGTGCCGCCGGCCTGCAGGAAGGTCACGGCCGCGTTGTGGACGCCGCCGATCAGGGGCGAGAAGTGCGCGCCGTCGGGCATGCCGTCGGGCGTGACGTCGGTGGTCCAGGTGCCCGTGAAGGTCACGTCGTAGGTGGCCTGCGCGCTCCCGGCGGCGGCCGGATCGCTCGCCTGCGGGCTGAGCGACATGTCGGACGATGCGCCTGCGACGGCGGTTCCGCCCAGGCCGAGCGCGGCGGCAAGGAGGGCGCAAGCACAGGCGGCAACGCCTCGCTTCCGTGCGGCGGGCCTGCTCATCGCTTCTCGTCTCCCCGGCAGCGCTTCGATCGTGCGCGGGACCATACCAGCATCGACCAATTCACGTCACAACGAAACGCACGGCAGGGGAAGCGAAACGGAGAGCAGGTATCGGGCAGCAAGCCGAATGGATCCGAACCCGATGACCCGGCGAGGATCTTGATCGAATGCAGAATTGATATCGTATGTGATATTGCAATATCAATAAGTGAATAGCATCGCGGGAGAAAATGTCGATCTATTAATTTCTTTACATAATTATTTTGTTGACGATACTTGCTCGCATTCGCACCGAATATTCGCGGAAGGCGCTACTCCATGCGCGTGGACAGGGCGTGGGAGCATCGAAGCCGCAAGGATGCCGGCCGGGGCAACCAGCAGGTCGTGCTCCGGGAAATCGTGCTGTCCGGTCCGGTGTCGCGGACCGAGATCGCCGGCACGACGGGGCTGACGGCGGGGACGATTTCGCGCATCACGCGCCCGCTGATCGATGCCGGCCTGGTGCGGGAGCTGCCGGCAGAGCACGGCGAATTGCCGAGCGGGCCGGGCCGCCGCTGCGTGCCTCTGGATGTCGACCCGCAGGGTGGCCAGGTGCTGGGCATCAACGTCGGCCCCACCTTCCAGACGGTCACGCTCGCCGACATCAAGAACAGGATCATTGCGCACACCGACCTCGGGCTGGAGACGGTCGAGGACCCGGAGTTCGTGGTCGGGAGCGTGGCGCGGGAGAGCCGCCGCCTGATCGGCACGCACCTGGGCGGCCGCGGCCGCCTGCTCGGCGGCCTGCTGACGGTCGCCGGCCAGGTGGAGCCGGTGCGGGGCGCCGTGGTGAGCGCGCCCTATCTCGGCTGGGGGACCTTCCCGCTGCGCGCGAGGCTGGCGGATATGCTGGATCTCCCGGTGAAGGTGCAGTCGGTCACGTCCGCCGTCGCGCGCGAGGAGATGCTCTTCGGCGAGACTCGCGGGCGAGGCAACGTGCTGATGCTCCTGTGTGGACTGGGGATCGGCGCGGCCGTGATCCTGGACGGGCATCTCGTCGAGGGGAGCGATGTCGCCGCCGGCGGGATCGGCCGCATGGAGGCGGTCGGCGAGGACGGCACCGCCACGACGCTGGACCAGCTCGCCAGCGGGCTCGGCATCCTCCGGCGCCTGCACGGGGAAGCCATGGTGCCGGACCACACGCCTCTTGCCAGGCTCGCGCGGGCTCTGCTGGAGGCCGTGGAAAGCGACCGGGCGGATGATCCCGACGTGGCCTCGCTCATGGCCAGGGCGGGCCGCGAGCTCGGACGCGTCATCGTCCAGTTCGCACGCTTCATCCGGATCGAGACCGTGCGGATCGCAGGCCCCCTTTCGATGTCGCCGCGCTACGTCTCTGCGGTGGGCGAGGTCGTGGCCGAGGGAATGGGGTCGAACCCGGCCGAGGTCGTGGCCAGCACCGTGACGGTCGCCGCCGGCGGCTCCTCGGCCGGCTGCGGCATGGCCATCTGCGAGTACCTGATCGAGCGGCCCTTGGACCTCTCGCGCCTGAGCGCCAGAGCCGCCTAGAGGCCCTAGGGCGGCATCGTTCCTCTCCGGGCCGGGCGTCGCGGCGCCGGCTCTCTCCTCAGGTCACCTGGAAGCCGTGGGCGAAGGGGTCTGCGTCGTCCACGAAGATGGTGTTGAGGCCGGTCACATGCGCCCAGCCCTCGATGCTCGGCACGATCGCATCGTGATCGCCCACGCGCGTCGCGCTCTCGACACGGCAGTGGAACAGGCTGCCGATGATGCTCTCGTGCACGAAGGCGTTGCCGGGGGCGAGCCTCCCCTTCGCGGCCCACTGCGCCATGCGCGCCGAGCTGCCGGTGCCGCAGGGGGAGCGGTCGAGCGCGCCCGAGCCGTAGAAGACGGCGTTGCGCCCGTGGGCGCCTGCATCCTGCGGCGCGCCGGTCCACATCACGTGGCTCACGCCGGCGATCGAGGGGTCGTCGGGATGCACGCAGTCCACCGCCCGGTTGCAGGCCTCGCGCAGGCCGGGGCTCATCGCCAGCAGATCGGCCGCCGAGAACGCCTCGAGCCCCGCGTAGCCCGGCTGCGGATCGACGATCGCGTAGAAGTTGCCGCCATAGGCGATGTCCACCCGGAGCGCGCCGAGGTCGGGGCACTCCACCGCCACGTCCGTCTCCGCCAGGAAGCTCGGCACGTTGGTGATGCTGACGGCGTCTACGCGCGCGCCATCGCGCCGGTAGCGCGCCACCACGCGGCCCGCCGGGGTGTCGAGGTTCACGACGCCCTCGCTCCGCGGGGTGACGAGCCCGTGCTCCAGCGCGATGGTCACGGTGCCGATGGTGCCGTGGCCGCACATGGGCAGGCAGCCCGTGGTCTCGATGAAGAGCAGCGCGAGGTCGGACTCTGCCGAGAGCGGCGGGTAGAGCACCGCGCCGGACATCAGGTCGTGGCCGCGCGGCTCGAACATGAGCGCCCGCCTGATCCAGTCGTAGTCGCGGATGAAGTGCTGGCGCCGCTCGCTCATGGTGGTGCCGGCGAGCGGCGGCCCGCCGCCCGCCACCACGCGCACCGGATTGCCGCAGGTGTGACCGTCGATGCAGAAGAAGCTGTGACGCCCGCTCACGGCCCGCTCTCGCCGGCGACCGCGACCCACTGGCCCGAGGCCGCCGCCTCGACCAGCGCCTCCATCACCGCGATGCCGTGCACGGCCTCGGCGGGCGTGACCGTGTAGTGCGTCTCGCCCGCGCAGGCCGCGGCGAACTCCTCGAGCTCCAGGCGGAGCGTGTCCCGCGGCTCGATCGGCTCCTCGCGCGCGGGCCCGTCCGCGGGATGGACCGTGAGGCGACTGTTGTCGATCTGGGCGAAGGCGTTGCCGCCGGTGCCGTAGACGTTGATGTACGAGGTGTGGGGGCAGGCGAAGAAGGTGCCGAGATAGCCCGAGGCGCCGGACTCGAAGGTGAGCAGCACCGAGGTCGTGTCGTCGATGTCCACTGGGACCGCGCGGCGGTGGGCCTGCGCCGCGACCCGCGCCACGGGGCCCAGCAGATAGACGAGGGCGTCGATCATGTGGATGCCGAGCGCCGTGACCGAGCCGGCCGGGCTTTCGACGCGGTTGGCGCGCCACAGCTCGGGCGGATAGCCGAGCGCGCTCGGCACCGAGAAATTCGCCTCCGCGTGGAGGAGAGTGCCGAAGTCGCCTGCCTCCAGCATGGCTTTAAGCGCGCGGGTTCCGCTGTGCCAGCGCCGGTTCTGCCCGATGGCGAGCACCACGCCCGCTTGCGTGCAGGCATCGACCGCGGCCTGCGCGCTCGCGCGGGTGAGCGTGAAGGGCTTCTCGCAGAAGACGTGCTTGCCCGCCCGCGCCGCAGCGATCGCCTGCTCGGCGTGGACCGAGTGCGGCGTGGTGAGGATGACCGCGTCGACCGCCCCGTCGGCGAGCACCGCCTCGTAGGACTCGTGGGTTCCCGTGCCGTACTTTTCGGCGAAGGCCGCGCGCTTCTCCGCCGAGCGGGTGTAGCAGGTGACGATGCGGATGGCGTCCGATTTGCCCTGGACCGCATCCGCGAGCTCGTCGGACCACCAGCCCATGCCGATTGAGGCGCAGCGCAGCATGGCTTACACCCGATCCCGTGATGTCCGCGCCGACACTATCACCCGGCCCGCCGCCGGCGAACCCGTTTCCCGGCGAAGGTTCCTGACGCGTCGATGGAGGCGCTCGCCGGCGCCCGGCTGCACACGCCGGAGGGGATTGTCGCAGGCCGCGCCCTGCTGCTCGCGGAGGGCACGATCCGCGATATCGTCAGCGACGACGCGATTCCGGTCGGTGCCCGCGTCACCCGGCTCGAAGGCGGCACGCTGGCCGCCGGCTTCATCGACCTCCAGGTCAACGGCGGCGGCGGCGTGATGTTCAACGACGCGCCCGGCGTCGAGGCGATCGCGGCGATCGGCCGCGCCCATCGTGCCTTCGGCACGACGGGCTTCCTGCCGACCTACATCTCCGGTCCCCGTGCCGGCATGGAGCGCGCGGTCACGGCGGCGCGGGAGGCCCTGGACGCCGGGGTGCTGGGGGTCCTCGGCATTCACTTCGAGGGACCCCACCTCAACCCGGCCCGGCGCGGCGCCCATGACGCCGGGGCCATCCGCCCGGTGGGGGAGGGCGACCTCGCCCTGCTCGCCTCGCTCGGCACGGGCCGCACCCTGGTGACTCTGGCGCCCGAATGCGTGGCGGCGGCGGACATCGCCGCCCTCGCCGCGCAGGGCGTCGTCGTCGCCGCCGGCCACAGCGAGGCCGACGCCGAGACCATGCGGGTGGCGGCGGAACACGGGCTCAGCGGCGTCACCCACCTCTTCAACGCCATGGGCCCGCTGCACCATCGCGAGCCCGGCACCGCCGGGGCGGCTCTCGCCGACGATCGTCTCGCCTGCGGCATCGTCGTCGACGGCGCTCACGTGCACCGGGACATGGTGCGCCTCGCCTGGCGCGCGAAGCCGGGCGGAAAACTCTTCCTGGTCAGCGACGCGATGGCGCCTGTTGGCGCGCCTTCCGGCGCGACGGCCCCGGTGGGTGCGCCGCCGGTGGACGCGTTTCGCCTGGGCGGCGAGATGGTGCGCATCGAGGAGGGCTGCCTGCGCACGGACGACGGCAGACTGGCCGGCTCGCTGCTCACCATGAGCCGGGCGGTGCGCAACTGCGTCGCCTGGGCCGGCATCCCGCTCGAGGAGGCGCTCGCCATGGCCGCCGCCTGGCCGGCGGATTTCCTGGGCGTTGCGGAGAGCCGGGGCCGGCTCGCGCCGGGCCTCCGCGCCGACCTGGTGTGGCTCGACGATGCGCTGCGCGTCCGCGCTACCTGGATCGGCGGCGACCGCACGGATGCGTCCGAGGGCCGATAGGAGCGACCGTGCGCATCGGCATCGACATCGGCGGCACCAAGCTCGCCGCCATCGGCATCGACGACAAGGGGGCGGAGCGTGCGCGCCTGCGCCAGCCTGTGCCCGCGAGCTTCGACGCTCTGGTGGACGCCGTCGCCGGGATGGTGGCGGAACTCGGGGAGACCGGCGTGCGCGCGCCCCGCGTCGGCGTGAGCCTCCCCGGCGTCATCACCCGGCAGGGCGAGATCGGCATGATCGTCAACCTGCCCTGGCTCGAGCGGCGGCCGCTGCGCAAGGCCCTGGAAGCGCGGCTCGGCTGCCCTGTCGCGCTCGCCAACGACGCCAACTGCTTCACGCTCTCGGAGGCGAGCGACGGCGCCGCCGCGGGCGCCGAGGTGGTGTTCGGCGTGATCCTCGGCACCGGGGTCGGCGGCGGGCTGGTGGTCGGCGGCCGCGTGCTTGTGGGCGCCAATGCCAGCGCCGGCGAGTGGGGCCACAACCCCTGGCCCGCGCCGGGCGAGGGCGGCGTGCCCTGCGCCTGCGGGCGCTTCGCCCGGGGCTGCGTCGAGACCTGGCTCAACGGCCAGGCGCTCGCGCGCGACTATGCCGCGCTCGGCGGGGGCGAGGCGACGGCCGAAGCCATCGGCGCCAAGGCCTCGGCGGGGGAGAAGCGGGCCTCCCGGGCGGTGGCCCGCTACGCCGGGCGCCTGGCCCAGGCGCTCGCCGGCGTCATCAACCTGCTCGACCCCGACGCGATCGTGCTGGGCGGCGGGCTATCGGAGATCGCGGCGCTCTACGACCTGGTGCCGGCCGCCTGGGGGGCGCATGCCAGCGTCGCCCGGCCCGCGACGCGGCTCGTCCGCGCCCGCTTCGGGCCGGACAGCGGCCTGCGCGGCGCGGCGTGGCTCTAGAGCGAGCGCGTCATTGAACGGGCTCGCGACAGGCCGCGACTGCGGCCCGCCGCTTATGCGGCGCGCCCGCATCGTGCGCTCCGCGTGCGTCCCGCGCGACGGCGCCAGCCGCAGGCCGGTCGCCGTGAGCGACAAAGATGCTAGTGTAGTTGCGGGGTCTTGAGGAACTCGTCGCGGGTCGCGGTCAGCACCCGCACCTCGTGGGGCTCGCCGTCGCGCATGACGGTGAGCGGCACCGCGACGCCCGCCTCGCCCACGGCCCAGACACTGCGGAAGAGCTCGGCCAGGCTGTTGACCGGCTGACGGTTCACCGCCAGCACCTGGTCGCCCACCTCGAGCTCCGCCTGCTCGGCCGGCCCCTCCGGCGCGAGGCCTGCGACCACGAGCGCCTCGTCCACCTCGGTGACGTAGGCGCCGAGCCAGGGCTTGGGCGGTCGCTTGGTGCGGCCCAGCGTCTGCATGTCGTCGAGGATGGGCTTCAGCAGGTCGATGGGCACGATCATGTTGCCGTCGAGCGTGTCCTCGTCGCTGTCGCCGGCCTGGCGCACCAGCAGCGAGCCGATGCCGACGAGGCGGCCGTCCCGGTCGATCAGCCCGCAGCCGCCCCAGTTGGGGTGCGGGGGCGCGGTGAAGAGCGCCTCGTCGAGCACGTACTCCCAGTAGCCGGCGAACTCGCGCTTGGCGGTGAGGCGGGCGTTGAGCGAGTGGCGCCGGCCGCCCTCGCCGGCGACGACCACGAAATCGCCCACCTCCAGCGCGGCCGAGCTGCCGATCTCGAGCGGGGCCGTGCTGAAGCGGCCGAGCGCCTGGACCAGGCCGAAGCCGGATTCGAAGTCGTAGCCCAGCGCGTGGCCCGCGAGCACGCTGCCGTCGTTGGCCGTCAGCCAGACCGATTCCGCCTCGGCGATCAGGTAGCCGATGGTCAACACCAGACCGCTCGCGCCGATGAGGACGCCGTTGCCGGTCCGCTCCGTCCCCAGAATGCCCGCGGTGAACGCGTCCTCCGGGATGGTCGCGCGCAGGCCGAGCACCGCGTCGAGCGCGCGCTCGAGGTCGAACGACACCTGCTCCTGCCTGGGCTGGGCCGAGTGCGGAATCTCCCAGTCGAACTCGTCGCTCATGCGAACGTCCTTGGGCTCATCGGTAAAACTATCCCGCCCCCGCCGCGTGCTGGCAAGGGCCGAGACTGTAACGGAAAATGCGGGCTAGGGCGTATCCGTTTCACACGGAAACACCCTGGCCATTTGTCGCTCACGGCAGCCGGCCTGCGGCCGGCGCCGTCGCGCGGGACGCGCGCGGAGCGCACGATGCGGGCGCGCCGCATAAGCGGCGGGCCGCAGTCGCGGCCTGTCGCGCGTCCGTCAAAAACGGACGCGCTAGTCGCGGCGGCGGGCGGCCACCCGGTCGGCGAGCGAGGCGAGCCCCGGCTCGCAGATGCCGAGCTCCCTGAGGCTCGCCGCGGTCTCGATGAGGTAGTCGGCGCAGCGCCCGATCGGCCCCTCGGCCGCGGCCACCGCGTCGACGATCCGCTCGTCCGGCAGCCTGCCGGCGTAGCGGGGATGGTCTCGGTTGACCACGAAGGCGATCGCCTCGACCGGACCCGCCTCGCTCCGCACCCGGAGCCAGCGAGGGCGGTAGATCGAGGTGAGCATCTCCCGCTGCCAGGTCAGCTCCAGCTCGCTCTCGAGCAGCTCCGGCGCCACGCGAAGAAGCACGCCGCGGCAGGCGCCGCCGCGGTCCAGCGCGAGCATCAGGCCCGGCCGGCTGCGGCTGCCGCGCCCCAGCTCGGTCCAGATGCAGAGCCGCCTGTGGTAGCCGTGGGCCGTGCCAAGCCGCCGCTCGGCGATCTCGATGAGCGGGTTCCAGATGAGCGAGCCGTAGGCGAAGAGCCAGACGCCGCCCGAGAGATCGCGGCCGGCCAGCGTCGCGCGGCGGGAGGCCGTGAGCGCCGCATGGCTCAGGGTCTCGACATGCGGGCTCTGCGTCCGGATCATGCGCCGGATCGCACCCGAGCTGAGGGCCTCGCGGCTCAGCAAGGGCGGACGCCGCACCGCGCGCTCCGTCATCCCCGCCTCATCCCCGGCGGGCCTTCCCTGCCGCCTTGGCGCTCACGGCGGTGAAAGCCCGCCCTTGAGAAGCACGTCGAGCGGCAGCCCGTTGATGGTGATGGTGCCGGTGCGCGAGAGGTCGAGCTCGTAGGTGTAGACCGGCTCGGCCGAGCCCTCCTCGAAGACCGGCCGGCCGAGACCCTGGAGGAAGAGCACCGCGGCGATCATCCCCTCGTTCCTCCGCTCCATCGCCAGGTCCATGAGGGTGCCGAGACCGCGGATGCGGGCATCCATGTGGCCGACGAGGCCGACGATTCCCGCGGGCTCGGCGTTGAAGCGGCCCTCGGCCCGGAAGTCGTACACGGGGGCCGTGACACGGATGTCCCGCAATTCCAGAGACGTGTCCGCCGCGTCCATGTAGGCGAGGGGAATGTCCCCCATCGCTCCCAGGTCGCGGTCGTCCAGGCGCCCCTGCGCGTCGAGCGCGGCGAGTGTCTCCGCGATCCGGCGGAGCGGGAGCCGCTTCAGGGCGAGGTCGACGGTTACCGTGTGGGGCATGAAGCCGGGCGGCAGTCCGGTATTCACACCGCTGAGCTGCGGCTCGCGGGCGGTGATCCGCGTGGCGATATCGGCGAGGTCCCTGCGGCCGTCGAATTCGGTCTGCCATTCCAACTGTTCGAGGCTGAAGGCGCCGCTGCGGCTCAGGCCCCAGTCGTCGTCGGTCACGCTCAGCCGGTGCAGCGCGATCGTCACCTCCGACCGTCCCCAGCGAGTGAGGAGGAAGGGCGCCAGCGCCTCCTCCAGCGCCTCCGTGCCGCTCGCCTCATCGGTGAGCAGTCCGAAGTCGCGGCGCATGGCCAGGATCGCGTCGTGCTCGAAGTCTTCGAAGGTGCCCGCGACATCGAGCCTGCCGAGCGAGAGCCCCGCGACCGCGAGGTCGGAGAGGCCGAGCGAGAAGCGGCCGCCCCACAGCCCGTCCTCGCCCTGCACCAGCTCGTCCTCGACGGAAATATGCCCCAGCGTCAGCTTCGGCGGCCCGGGCGCGGCGCCCTCGAAGGCCCGGATATCGGTAGCGCTGAGGTTCAGCCTAGTCGTGGTCTCGAGATCGGCGCGCCAGGTGCCGGAGAGCGTGCTCTCGCCGATGGCGAAGCGCCCGTCTCGATGGTCGACCGCCGCCGGCAGGGCGGTCTCGAAGTCGTAGGCCGTCGTGCTCCGGGGCGTCACGGCGATGGCCAGATCCCCCAGCTCCCAGTAGGGGCCGGGCGCGGTGTGCCCGGCGAGCCGCGCGCCAGGGAGATGGACGGTGACGGTTCCCTCTCGCTCCTCCGCCCAGATCGGCGCCTCCAGCGTGAGCCGGATGTTGTCCGAGCCGGAACCCACCCACTGCTCCAGCTTGTCGGCGATGCCGTAGACGATGCGCCCGGCCGTGCTCTCCGGGTCGATCGGGGCGATTGGAATGGTACGCCCCTCCGGGGCGACGGGGATGGTGCGCTCGTCCGGTGCCGCCGGGAGCGCTGGCGCGGCGGCCCCGGGCGCGCCCTCCTCGACCGCTGCCTTCGCCGCCCCGGCCGGGAGCAGCGCAGCGGCGAGGGCGAGCGCGCAGGCGAGGGCGGCACGCGCCAGGACCCGGCCCAATCGTGTCATGCCCCGTGTCATTCAGTCAGTCGACGCGCGGGATGTCTTCGGTCGCCGTCGTGATGGGGGTGTAGAGGTCGGGCCGGCGGTCGCGGAACATGGGCCAGGCGCGCCGGGCCTCGAACACGCGCGCCCGGTCGAGCGTCGCGCAGATCGTTTCGTCGCCCGCGTCGCCGGCCGCGGCCAGCACCTCGGAGTCCGGCGCCACGATCATGCTGCGTCCGCCGAAGGTCCACTCCCCCTCCAGCCCCACCTTGTTGCAGGGGGCGAAGTAGACGCCGTTCTCGAAGGCGCGGGTCTGCATGGTCTCGCGCCAGCAGGGGATCCCCGGGGCGGCGAAGGGGACCACGATCAGCTCGGCCCCGTTGAGCGCGGCGCAGCGCGCCGATTCCGGGAAGAACGTGTCGTAGCAGATGTTGATTCCGACCCGCCATTCGCCGATGCGGAAGATGGGAAAGTGCGAGCCGTAGCGGAAGTAGATCTTCTCCAGGCTGCGCACCGCGGCCGGGTGCGCCTTGCGGTAGCGGCCGAGGATGGCGCCCGATGGGTCGATCACGATGGCGCTGTCGTAGCAGAGGCCGGCGGATTCGGCCTCGAAGATCGTGGCGATGATGTGGATGCCGTGCGCGCGTGCCTTGGCGCGCATGGTGGTGATGGCGATGCCGTCCTCGCCCTCCGCCTCGTCGATGTGCGCGTAGTCGCGGTACTGGAAGACGTAGGGGTGGTTGAAGAACTCCGGCACCACCACGAGGTCGGGCCGTTCCGCCGCCACCGCGTCGTCGATGTAGCCGGCCGCGCGGGCCACGTTCTCGCCGTGGTCCGGCGTGCTGTTCATCTGGATCAGGCAGAGTTTCATGGCACCCCGCTCCGTGCTATCCCGCTCTCGGGCAGGGCCGCAGACTAGCGGCAATCGCCGGCGCCGGCCACGACCGGGACGGACCCATGAGCGAGACTGTGCTGAGCACGGCGGTCGTCGGCAGCTACCCGCAGCCGGCGTGGCTGGTGGACCGGGACAACCTGGTCAACCGGCTGCCGCCCCGCGTCCGCGCGCACGAGATGTGGCGAATTCCGCCCGAGCACCTGCAGGAGGCGCAGGAGGCGGCGACGCTGGCGGCGATCAGGGACCAGGAGCGCGCCGGCGTCGACGTCATCAGCGACGGCGAGATCAGGCGCGAGAGCTATTCCAACCGCCTCGCCACGGCGCTCGGCGGCATCGACCGGGAGCGGAGCGGCACGGCGATGGACCGGACCGGCAAGCCCGCCTCCGTCCCGCTGGTCTCGGGCCCGATCCGGCGCGCGCGCCCGGTCGAGGTGGACGACGTGCGCTTCCTGCGGGCCAACACGGCGCGCACCATCAAGATCACGCTGCCCGGCCCCTTCACGCTCACCCAGCAGGCGGAGAACGCCCACTATCCCGACGACGAAAGCCTCGCCATGGCCTACGCGGCGGCGGTGAACGAGGAGATCGGCGACCTCTTCGCCGCCGGCGCCGACATCGTGCAGCTCGATGAGCCCTATCTGCAGGCCCGGCCCGACGCCGCGCGCGCCTATGGCGTGAAGGCGATCAACCGGGCGCTGGAGGGCGCCGACGGCAAGACCGCGTTGCACCTCTGCTTCGGCTACGCGGCCGTGGTCCACGACAAGCCCTCCGGCTACTCCTTCCTGCCCGAGCTGGAGGCGGCGGCGGTGGACCAGGTCTCCATCGAGGCGGCCCAGCCGGACCTCGACCCGGCGATCCTCGGTAAGCTGCCGTCGAAGGAGATCCTCTACGGCGTGATCGACATGAGCGACCCCGCGATCGAGACGGCGGAGACGGTGGCGGCGCGGCTGCGCCGGGCGCTCGCGGTGGTGCCGCCGGAGCGCCTCGTCGCGGCGCCCGACTGCGGCATGAAGTACCTCACGCGCGAGACCGCCTTCGGCAAGCTCAAGGCCATGGTGGAGGGCGCCGCCATCGTCCGCCGCGAGGTGGCGGGTTAGGGACCGGACGACGCGTCGCCCTCGTCCCTGGTGGCGAGCGCGACCATCGCGTTCAGCAGCACGTCGCAGCCGGCGGCGATATCGGCCTGCGTCGCCGCCTCGATCTCGTTGTGGCTGATCCCGTCCTCGCAGGGGATGAAGACCATGCCCGTAGGGGCTACGCGGGAGACGTAGACCGCGTCGTGGCCGGCGCCGGAGGTGATGGGACGGCTCGCGTAGCCCAGCGCCTCGGCCGCGCCCTGCACGGCGCCCACGCATGAATCGGCGAACTTCACCGGCGGCGAGTGCCAGATCTCCTCGAAGTCGATCGTGAGCCCGGCGTCCCTGGCGATGGCCTCGGCGTGGAGTCCGGCCTCGGCGGTCATCGCGGCGAGCGTGTCCGCGTCGGGGTGGCGCAGGTCGACCGAGAAGTAGACCGAGCCGGGGATGACGTTGCGCGAGTTCGGGCTCACCCGCATCACGCCCACGGTCGAGCGGGCGTCGGGGCCGTTGTCGTGCGCCAGCCGGTCGATCTCGGCCACCAGCCTGGCTGCGCCCACCATGGCGTCGCGGCGGCGCTCCATCGGCGTGGTGCCGGCATGGGATTCCATGCCCGTCACGGTCACGTCGAACCAGCTGATGCCCTGCACGCCCTGGACGATGCCGATGGTCTTCTCCTCGGCCTCGAGGATCGGCCCCTGCTCGATGTGGGCCTCGAGGAAGGCGCCGACCTCGCGCCCGCCGCATTCCATCTCGCCGGCATAGCCGATGCGCTCCAGCTCCTCGCCGATGGTCTTGCCGTCGACGTCGGCGCAGGCAAGGCCCTCCTCCAGGGTGAAGACGCCGCCGAAGACGCCGGATGCCACCATCGCGGGCGCGAAGCGCGAGCCCTCCTCGTTGGTCCAGGCCGAGACCTCGATGGGCGCGTCGGTCTCGTAGCCGAGGTCGTTGAGGGTGCGGATCACCTCGAGCCCTGCGAGCACGCCGTAGATGCCGTCGAACTTGCCGCCGGTGGGCTGGCTGTCGATGTGGCTGCCGGTCATCACGGGCGGCAGCGTGTCGTCCCTGCCCGCGCGGCGGGCAAAGATGTTGCCCATCCTGTCGATGCTGACGCTGCAGCCCGCCTCCTCGCACCACTGGACGAAGAGGTCGCGCGCTGCCTTGTCCACGTCCGTCAGCGCGAGCCGGCAGACCCCTCCCTTCTCCGTCGCGCCTATCTTCGCCATCTCCATGAGGCTCGCCCACAGGCGATCGCCATCGACCTTGATGTTCCGCACCGTCCCGCTCCGTCGCTGCCGTCAGCCGCAAGCCGTCTATTATAGAGCGCGACGGCAATCGCAAGAGGGGCAGAGTGCCCGCCCATGGCTCCTCCCATCCTGCCGGACGTGCTCGGTCCGGGGCTCAGCATCGTCTTCTGCGGCTCGGCTGCGGGCGCGGCCTCGGCGCGGGCAGGCGCCTACTATGCCGGGCCGGGCAATCGCTTCTGGCCGACGCTCCACCGCGTTGGCCTGACGCCGCGCGTGCTCGTGCCGGCGGAGTTTCGCAGCGTGCTGGACCATGGCATCGGGCTGACCGATCTCTGCAAGACGGAATCGGGATCGGACGCCGGCCTCTCCCGCCAGGCCGACGATGCCGCGGCGCTCGCCGCCAAGATCGTCCGCCACCGCCCGGCGATCCTGGCCTTCAACGGCAAGCGTGCAGCGCGGGTGTTCCTCGACGCCGAGGCTCTTGACTACGGCGAACAGGAATTGCGCATCGGCGAGACCGCGATCCATGTGCTGCCGTCCACCTCCGGCGCCGCCCGGCGCTGGTGGGACGAGAGCCACTGGCAGAGGGCGGCGCAGGCGGCGCGGCGTGCGCGCGGGGCGGCAGGCGGATGAGGCGGCGCCCGCTCGACCGGGCCGGGTGGGGGCGCACCGCGTGCTGCGCGGTGGTGGGCTTCGTCTACTTCCTGCCCGTGCTCTGGATCACGCTGACCGCGTTCAAGAGCCCGCGCGACATCCTCACCTCGACGCTGGTCTTCACGCCGACGCTGGAGAACTTCGCCAACGTCTTCGCCCGCGTGCACTACGAGGGCGGCGAGCGGCTGGAGACCGGCTTCGACCTCTACTTCCTCAACAGCGTCGTGATCTCGGGCGCGAGCGTCGGCCTCGCGCTGATCCTCGGCACCGCCGCGGCCTACGGCTTCTCGCGCTGGCCGCTCAGGGGCAACGACAGCTACCTGCTGGCGATCCTGACCGCGCGGATGCTGCCGCCCATCGTCCTCATCATTCCGCTCTTCGTGCTCTTCCGCATGACCGGGCTGGCCGGCAGCTACCTCGGCATCATCCTGCTCTACACCGCCTTCAACCTGCCCTTCGCCATCTGGATGATGAAGAGCTTCTTCGACGAGGTGCCGCGTGAGACTGAGGACGCCGCGCGCACCGAGGGCAGCTCCGAGTGGCGGGTCTTCTTCCGCATCTGCCTGCCGCAGGTGAAGGCGGGCCTCGCCGCCACCGCGACGCTGGGGCTGATCCTCACCTGGAACGAGTTCCTGATGGCGCTGCTGCTCACCGGGCCCGAGACGCGGACCGTGCCGGTCGGCATGGGTGGCAGCCTCGGCACCGGCATCGGCGTCGACTGGGGCAGGCTGGCCGCGATCGAGACGCTCTTTCTGATTCCGGTGGTGCTGGTGACCTTCGTGCTTCAGAACCAGCTCTTGCGGGGCGTGACCTTCGGCACCATCACCCACGGCCGCCGCGCGCGTTGAGACGGACGTAGCCCGCGCAGGGTCCCTGCGCCATATGCCGATACTTTTAAGGCTGCCGGGCGCAGTGCCGGTAGGTCTCGGGCCGGCGGTCGCGGTAGAACTGCCACGTGTCGCGCACCGCGCGAATCTGGTCGAGGTCGAGCTCGGCCACCACCAGCTCGTCGTCCTCGTTGCCGCCCTGCGCAAGGATCTCCCCGCGCGGGTTGCAGAAGTAGCTGGAGCCGTAGAACACGTGGTTGCCGAGGCTGGGCTCGGTGCCGACCCGGTTGTTGGTGCCGATGAAGATGCCGTTGGCGATTGCCGCGCCCACCTGCTCCAGGTTCCAGATGTGGTCGCTCACGCCGCGGAAGGTCGCGGACGGGTTGAACACCAGCTCCGCACCGTTCAGCGCCAGCGCGCGCCAGCCCTCGGGGAAGTGGCGGTCGTAGCAGATGTAGACGCCCACCTTGCCGATCGCCGTGTCGAACACCGGGTAGCCGAGGTCGCCGTCGGCGAAGTAGTGCTTCTCGTCGAAGCCCTCGATCTTGGGAATGTGGATCTTGCGGAACTTGCCGAGGTAGCGCCCGTCGGCGTCGATCACCGCGGCGCAGTTGTAGAGCGTGCCGCTGCGGTCGCGCTCGTAGACCGGCGAGACGATGACCATGCCGTGCGTGCGCGCCTGCTCGCACATCGCCTGCGTCGTCGGCCCGTCCGGCACGGCCTCGGCGGAGTCGAACCAGCGGTCGTCGATGGTGGCGGGGAAGTAGGGGGCGTTGAAGACCTCCTGCAGGCCCAGCACCTGCACGCCCTGGCGCGCCGCCTCCTCGATCAGCGGGATGTGGGCCGCGATCATCCTGTCGCGGATCGCCTCGATCGAGTCCGTGGCCGGGTCGCCCTTCAGGTTCATCTGGATCAGCGCCGCCTTCACCTTGCGCATCGGATGGCCTCCTCTCCGCCGCTCGCTCAGACCTGCCAGGACGCGACGGCGCCGTAGGTGTCGGGCCGGCGGTCTCGGTAGAAGTGCCACGCCTCGCGCACCTCGCCGATCATGGCGAGGTCGAGCTCGGCGGTGACCAGCGCGTCCTCGTCGTCCGGCCCCTGGTTCAGGATCTCGCCGCGCGGATTGACGAAGTAGCTGGAGCCGTAGAAGTGGCCGTTGTTCCACGGCGCCTCCATGCCCACGCGGTTGTTGGCGCCGATGTAGACGATGTTCGCCACCGCGGCGGCCGGCTGCTCCAGGGTCCAGAGGTGGTCGCTCAGCCCCCGCACGGTGGCCGAGGGGTTGAAGATCAGCTCCGCGCCGTTCATGGCGAGCTCGCGCCAGCCCTCGGGGAAGTGCCGGTCGTAGCAGATGTAGACGCCGACCTTGCAGAAGGCGGTCTCGAACACCGGATAGCCGATGTCGCCGGGCTTGAAGTAGTACTTCTCGCAGAAGCCCACCACGTGGGGAATGTGGATCTTGCGGAACTTGCCGAGGTAGCGCCCGTCCGCGTCGATCACCGCGGCGGTGTTGTAGTAGACGCCGGCCTGGGCCTCCTCGTAGACCGGCACCACCATCGCCATGCCGAGGCGCGCAGCCTCCCCGCGCATGCGCTGCACCGTCGGCCCGTCGGGCACCGGCTCGGCGGTGCGGTACCACGCGTTGTCCTGCACCGCGCCGATGTAGGGCAGGTTGAAGAGCTCCTGCAGGCCCAGCACCTGCACGCCCTCGCGCGCCGCCTGCTCGATGAAGGGCAGGTGGGCCGCGATCATCTTCTCGCTGATGCGCTCGGGCGTGTCATGCTCGACCTCGCCCTTGAGGCTCATCTGAATGAGCCCGGCCTTCACCACAGCCATCGCCGCCGCTCCCCCGCTGTCGCCGAGGCCGGCAGCCTATCCCGGAACGTGCGGCGGGGCCATGGCCCGCGCGGCGCGCGTCACAGGGCCGGCCGGTGCTGGCGCCAGGGGCGCACCCGCTCCAGCGCGGCCCCGATGCGGAGCACCGTGAGGTCGTCGAAGCGGCGGCCGACGACCTGCAGGCCCGTGGGCAGCCCTTCGGAGGAGAAGCCCGAGGGAACCGACATGGCCGGCAGCTTGAGCGCGTTGAACTGCATGGTCATGTCCATGCTCAGGTGGCGGCCCTCGGCGTCGTCGCCCATGGAGCCGAGCTCGTCGTAGTCGACCGGCGGCGCCGGGATCGATTCGGTCGGGCAGAGCAGGGCGTCGCAGCGCTCGAGGATGGGGCGCAGCGCGTTCCAGGCCTCGGTGTAGAGCGTCTCGGTCCTCATCAGGTCGACCGCGCTCATCCCCCGGGCCTCCTCGATCGAGGCGACGACGGAAGGGTGCATCTGCTCGCGCCAGCGCTCGAGGTGATGGCCGAAATGCGTGGCCCCGAACACGCCCCAGTAGGCCCACCAGGCGTCGTTGAATTCCCTGCTCCAGCCCAGCTCGACGGGCTCGATCTCGGCCCCCGCCTGCGCGAGCGCATCCGCCGCGGCGCGGGTGTTCGCCTCCACGTCCGGGTCGATGCGGTAGTAGCCGAGGTCGATCGAGAGCGCGAGGCGCAGGCCCCGCACGTCGTCCGGCGGCGGCACGTCGACGGCAAGCGCCGGCGCCAGCGAGTTGAGGTCGCGCTCGTCCGGCCCCTGGCAGAGGTCCAGGAAGAGCGCGGCGTCGGCCACGGTGCGCGCGAGCGGGCCGTGGCAGCACATGTAGTCGTACTGGGTCGGCAGGAACTCGAAGGGGATCCGGCCGGAGCTCGGCTTCAGTCCGACGCAGCCGCTGTGGGAGGCGGGGATCCGCACCGAGCCGCCGGCGTCCGAGCCCTCGGCCAGCGGCACGCAGCCGGCGACCACCGCGGCCGCTGAGCCGCCCGACGACCCGCCCGGCGTGTGCGCCGGGTTCCACGGGTTGCGGGTGATCCCCCAGAGCGGGCTGTCCGTGAGGCTGGAGAAGGCGAACTCCGGCGTCGTCGTCTTGCCCACCATGATGGCGCCGGCGGCGCGCAGGCGCTGCACCACCAGCGCGTCGTAATTGGGCACCCAGTCCCTGTAGGCGTAGGAGCCGAAGGTCGTCGTCTTGCCCTTCGTGGGCGTGAGGTCCTTGATGGCGATCGGCACCCCGTGCAGGGGGCCCACCTGGTCCCCTGCCGCGAGCGCCCGCTCCGCCGCCTGCGCCTGCGCGAGGGCCTCCTCCGGGTAGGTGAAGCAGAAGCAGTTGAGCGTCGGGTTTACCTCCTCGATGCGCTCCAGCGCATTCGTCACCAGATCGACGGGCGAGAGCGAGCCGTCCCGGACGAGGGCGGCGGCCTCCGTCGCCGACAGGTAGGAGAGCGCGTCGTCGCTCATGGCCCGCTCCCGGCAGAGGGGTTCCCGGACGGCCGCGCCTTGCGCCTACGACATCATCGGGAAGGAGAGGTCCACGCCGGCGCGGATGCCGGTGGGCCAGCGCGAGGTCACGGTCTTGAGCTTGGTGTAGAAGCGCACGCCCTCCATGCCGTGCATGGCGTGGTCGCCGAAGAGGGAGCGCTTCCAGCCGCCGAAGCTGTGGTAGGCCACCGGCACGGGGATCGGCACGTTCACGCCGACCATGCCGATCTCGACCTTGTTGGCGAACTCGCGGGCGGCGTCGCCGTCGCGGGTGAAGATCGCGACGCCGTTGCCGAACTCGTGCTCGTTGACCATCTTCACGGCGGCGTCGTAGTCGGGCGCGCGCACCACCGAGAGCACCGGCCCGAAGATCTCCTCCTTGTAGATGCGCATGTCCGGCGTGACGCGGTCGAAGAGGCAGGGGCCGATGAAGTAGCCGTTCTCGTAGCCCTGCAGCGAGAGGTCGCGGCCGTCGATCACCAGCTCTGCGCCTTCGTCCACGCCGAGGTCGACGTAGCCGCGCACCTTGTCGTAGTGCGCCCTGGTCACCAGCGGCCCCATGTCGGCCTCGCCATCGGTGCCGGGGCCCACCTTGATCCGCTCGATCTTGGGCTTGAGGTCCTCGATCAGCGCATCGCCTACCTTGTCGCCGATGGCGACGGCCACCGAGACGGCCATGCAGCGCTCGCCGGCGGAGCCGTAGGCCGCGCCGACGAGGGCGTCGCTCGTCATGCCGAGCTCGGCGTCGGGCATCACCACCGCGTGGTTCTTGGCGCCGCCCAGCGCCTGCACGCGCTTACCGTGGGCGCAGCCGGTGTGGTAGACGTACTCGGCGATGGGCGTGGAGCCGACGAAGCTCACCGCGGCGATGTCCGGGTGCGCGAGGATGGCGTCCACCGCCTCCTTGTCGCCGTGGACGACGTTGAACACGCCGTCGGGGCAGCCGGCCTCCTTCAGCCACTCCGCCAGCATCATCGAGGCCGAGGGGTCCTTCTCCGAGGGCTTGAGGATGAACGCGTTGCCGCAGGCGATCGCCACCGGGAACATCCACATCGGCACCATGGCCGGGAAGTTGAAGGGCGTGATGCCGGCGACCACGCCCAGGGGCTGGCGCGAGGAGAAGCTGTCGATGCCGGTGCCCACCGCCTCGGTGTAGTCGCCCCGCAGCAGGTGCGGGATGCCGCAGGCGAACTCGAGGACCTCGAGCCCCCGGCTCACCGAGCCCATCGCGTCCGAGAGCACCTTGCCGTGCTCGCGCGTGATGACGCGGGCGATCTCTTCCTTGCGGCTCTCCACCAGCTCCTTGAAGGCGAAGATGATGCGCGCCCGGCGCAGCGGCGGCGTGGCGGCCCAGGCGGGCGCGGCCTCGGCCGCTGCGCGCACGGCGCGCTCCACCTCGCCGGCATCGGCCAGCGGCACACGCGCCACGATCTCGCCCGCCGCCGGGTCGTAGACGTCGCCGAAGCGTGCGGACGTGCCGGGGACGGCGGCCCCGTTGATCCAGTGTGTGAGCGTATCGGTCATCGTCGTCTCCCGATATCGGTCCGTTCGTCGCGCCGCTCAGGCGGTGAGCGCCCGGTCCGGCGCAAGAAAGTCGTGGCCGAGGTCCTGCGCGACCGCCTCGTGGGTGACCTGGCCGCGACAGACATTGAGGCCCTGCATCAGGTGGGGGTCGTCGTGCATGGCTTGGCGCCAGCCGTTGCCCGCCAGCGCGAGCACGAAGGGCAGCGTCGCATTGCTCAGCGCGAAGGTCGAGGTGCGGGCCACCGCGCCCGGCATGTTGGTGACGCAGTAGTGCAGGATGTTGGCCACCTTGTAGGTGGGCTCCGCGTGGGTGGTGGGGCGGCTGGTCTCGAAGCAGCCGCCCTGGTCGATGGCGACGTCGACGACGACGGCGTTGCGGCGCATCCCTTCCAGCATGTCGCGGCGCACGAGCTTGGGCGCCGCCGCGCCGACCACGAGCACCGCGCCGATCACCAGGTCGGCGCCCTGCACCGCCTCCTCGATGGCGTGGACCGTCGAGTAGAGGGTCGTGGCGCTGGCGCCGAAGATCTCGTCGAGCTGGCGCAGGCGGGGGATCGAGCGGTCGATGATCGTGACCTTCGCCCCCATGCCCACCGCCATGCGCGCCGCGTGCGTGCCCACCACGCCGCCGCCCAGGATCACCACGTCGGCCGGCGGCACGCCGGGGACGCCGCCCAGCAGCACGCCGCGCCCGCCCTGCTCCTTCTCCAGGCAGTGGGCGCCGGCCTGGATCGACATGCGGCCCGCGACCTCGCTCATCGGCACAAGCAGGGGCAGGCCGCCGCGCCCGTCGGTCACGGTCTCGTAGGCGATGGCGACGCAGCCGGAATCGATCAGGGCGTCGGTCTGGGCGGCATCGGCGGCGAGATGGAGATAGGTAAACAGCACCTGGTCCTCCCGCAGCATGGCGCACTCCGCCGGCTGCGGCTCCTTCACCTTCACCACCATCTCGGCCGCGCCGAAGATGTCCTCCGCCCCGTCCACGATCCGCGCGCCGGCCCGCACGTAGTGCTCGTCGAGCAGCCCGATCTCCGTCCCGGCGTCCCGCTCGACCATGACCTCGTGGCCGTTCTGCACCAGCTCGCGCACCCCGGCCGGCGGGATGCCGACGCGGTACTCGTGGACCTTGGTCTCCCTGGGAACGCCGATCAGCATGGCCCTTCTATCCCTGACAATGGCGATGCCGGCCGTCGCCGGCGGTGCGGCCGGTGCGGTGCGCTCCGCCCTGCGCTCGGCTCAGTCGGCCGCGTCCGGCTGCAGCACCTCTGCCGGCCCGCCGCCCTCGCCGATCGGGTCGGGCTCGGCCGGGCCGGGCACCAGGGCGGCCCGGGGTGGGTCGTCCGCC
>JAJDXK010000026.1 GCA_022823305.1 Alphaproteobacteria bacterium | reverse complement strand
TGCGTGCTTTCACCTGCCAGCGATGCCGGCGCGCTCGCGGTCTGGACCCGGCTCAAGGAGTGGCAGGAGAGCGCGCCCCCGCCCGCGCCGGGGCACTACCCGGTGGCGCCTGCGGCGGCGCGCCGGCGCCTCGCGCTGCTGCTCGGCGACGGCGCCGAGCCCCGGCCCGAGCAGGCGGACTACGCGTCCGCCGCCTGCACCGCCTTCGACCCCATGGAGGCGGAGGAGGAGCCGCACGTCGTGCTGGCCGAAGCCGGCACCGGCGTCGGTAAGACGCTGGGCTACATCGCGCCGGCCAGCCTCTGGGCCGAGCGCAACGAGGGCACGGTCTGGCTCTCCACCTTCACCCGCAACCTGCAGCGCCAGATCGACCGGGAGCTCGACCGCCTCTACCCGGAGGCGAAGGCCAAGGCCGAGAAGGTGGTGCTGCGCAAGGGGCGCGAGAACTACCTCTGCCTGCTCAACATGGAGGAGGCGCTGGGGCGCAGCGCGCTGGTGCCGGCGGAGCGCATCGCGCTGGGCCTGATGGCCCGCTGGGCGCAGGCCACGCGCGACGGCGACCTCACCGGCGGCGACCTGCCGGCCTGGCTCGCCGACCTGCTCGGCTACGCCCGCACCCTCGGGCTCGCCGACCGGCGCGGCGAGTGCATCCACAACGCCTGCACCCACTACCGCCGCTGCTTCATCGAGAAGAGCCAGCGCAAGGCGCGGCGGGCCGACATCGTGATCGCCAACCACGCGCTCCTGATGGTGCAGGCGGCGCGCGCTGCCTTCGGCACCGGGGACGAGCGCACGGTGCCGACCCGCTACGTGCTCGACGAGGGGCATCACATCTTCGACGCCGCCGACAGCGCCTTCGCCGCGCACCTCACGGGCAGCGAGACGCGCGAGCTGCGCCGCTGGCTGCTGGGGCCGGAGACGCGCGGGCGCGGCGGCGCCGACCGCGCGCGGGGGCTCGGGAGCCGCATCGGCGACCTGATCGAGGAGCGCGACAAGGCGCGCGAGGCCATGGAGGCCGCGTTGCAGGCGGCCCGCGCGCTGCCCGCGAACGAGTGGCACCAGCGGCTCGCGGCCGGCGCGCCGCAGGGCGCGTGCGAGCGCTTCCTTGCGCTCGTCAGGGGCCAGGTGCTGGCCCGCGTGCCCGAGCCCCGCAGCGGCTACAGCCTGGAGGCGCCGGTGCAGCCGCTCGCGCCCGGCCTGGACGAGGCCGCCCGTTCCCTCGCCGCGGCGCTGGCGAGGATCGCGCAGCCGCTGGAGCTGCTGGTGGCCGAGCTCGGCAGCCTGCTCGACGCCGAGGCCGAGCGGCTGGAGAGCGCCGAGCGCCAGCGCGTCGAGGCCGTGGTGCGCGGCATCGAGCGCCGCGTGAGCGAGCAGCTCGGCGCCTGGCGCTCCATGCTGGCGACGATGACGCAGGCCCCCGACGATGGCGACGCGCCGGCGCCGGAGGGTGGCCCCGCCGTCGACCCCGAAGGCTTCGTCTTCTGGTTCGCCATCAGCCGCAGCGACGGACGCGACGTCGACGTGGGCATGCACTGCCACCACGTCGACCCCACCCTCCCCTTCGCGGCGTTCGTCACGGGCCGCGCCCACGGCGCGCTCGTCACCTCGGCGACGCTGCGCGACGGCAGCGGCGAGCCGGAGCAGGACTGGGCCGCGGCCGAGGCCACCACCGGCGGACGCCACCTGAAGGCGCCGGCGGTGCGCGCCGCGCTGCCCTCCCCCTTCGACTACGACGCCCAGACCCGCGTGCTCGTGGTGACCGACGTGGGGCGGAACGCGCCGGACCGCGTCGCCGCGGCCTACCGCGCGCTCTTCAGCGCGGCCGGCGGCGGCGCGCTCGGCCTCTTCACCGCCATCGCGCGGCTGCGCGCGGTCCACGAGCGCATCGCCGGCCCGCTGGACGAGGCCGGCATCGCGCTCTGGGCCCAGCACGTCGACCCGCTCGACGCGACGACGCTGGTCGACATCTTCCGCAGCGAGAGCGACGCCTGCCTGCTCGGCACCGACGCGATGCGGGACGGCATCGACGTGCCGGGGCCGAGCCTCAGGCTGATCGTCTTCGACCGGGTGCCGTGGCCGCGCCCGGACATCCTGCACAAGGCCCGGCGCCGGGTCTTCGGCGGCGGGCGCTACGACGACCGACTCACGCGCGGCCGGCTGAGACAGGCCTATGGCCGGCTGGTGCGCCGCGCGGACGACCGCGGCGTCTTCGTCCTGCTGGACGCGGCGCTGCCGAGCCGGCTTGCCGGCGCCTTCCCCGAGGGCGTCGCGGTGGAGCGCGTCGGTCTCGCCGAGGCGGTGCGCATCACCCGCGCCTTCGTCGGGCCGGGGGATGAGACGGACGCCGCGCTCGATTGCCCGGCACGGGGCGATGTGCCAGCGTGAGCCGGCGGCGACGACGAGCGAGGCGGGCGCGGTGAGCATCGAGGTGACGGAGCCCGGCCCGGCGGGGCTCGGCGCGGTGGTGACGGGGTTCGACCCCGACGCGCCGGCGCCAGAGGCCGGGGACGCGCTGCGCGCGGCCTTCCGCGCGAGCCCGATGCTCTGCATCCGCGGCTGCGCGGCGACGCCGGAGTCGTTCCTGCGCGTGGCCCGCGTCTTCGGCACGCCGCAGCGGGAGCTGATGGGCGTGCTGCGCGACGGGGCGGTTGCCGAGATCTCCGTGATCGAGCGCAAGCAGGGGATCAGCACCGCCACCGGCAAGTCGGCGACCTTCGGCGGCCACTGGCACACCGACGATTCCTACATGGCCGTGCCCTGCGCGATCACGCTGCTCTACGGCGAGGTGGTGCCGCCCAAGGGCGGCGACACCTCGTTCACCAACATGCACGCCGCCTACGAGGCGCTGCCCGCCGGGACCCGGGCGCGCATCGCGGACTTGAGCGCGGTGCACACCTACCAGTCGCGCCGCAACCTCTCGCCGGTGCCGGAGCGGAGCGCGGAGGAGGAGGCCAGGACCCCGCCGGTGACGCACCCGCTGGTGCGCACCCATCCCGAGACCGGCCGCAAGGCGCTCTACATCAACCCCAACCGCATCGACCGGGTCGCCGACATGCCGCTCGCGGAGGGCGACGCGCTGCTCGACGAACTGATCGCGCACGCGACGCAGCCGGCCTTCGTCCACGTCCATGCCTGGGAGCCGGGCGACATCGTGATCTGGGACAACCGCTGCACCATGCACCGGGCCTCGCCCCACGAGGGCGACCACCCCCGCCGCCTGCTCCGCATCCTGATCGAGGGCACGGTCCCGGTCTGAGAGCAGTCGCGCGGGCGCGGGCGATGGGGCACACCGCCGCCTCGTCCGAGTCCGCGAATTGGGGGAGAGCGCAGATGGCACGGGTCACGGAAGCGACGCCCGACGGAGTCGTCAGGCTGGAGAACCGCTTCGCAGAGGGCGCCGCCTTCATCGACGGCGCCTACGTGCCGATCGCCGAGGCGCGGATACCGATCCTCGACTGGGGCTTCACCCGCTCCGACGTCACCTACGACGTGGTGCACGTCTGGGGCGGCAAGTTCTTCCGTCTCGACCACCACCTCGACCGCTTCGAGAAGAGCCTCGCCAGCGTCCGCATGGCGATTCCCCACGAGCGCGACGAGGTGGTCGAAATCCTGATGCGGCTGATGCGCCTCAGCCAGCTGCGCGACGCCTATGTCGAGGTGCTGTGCACGCGCGGGATGCCGCCCAGGGGCACCCGCGACCCGCGCGCCTGCGAGAACCGCTTCATCGCCTTCGCCATCCCCTTCGTCTGGATCGCCGACGAGGAGATGCGCGCGCGCGGCATCAACCTGCACCTGAGCGCCTACCTGCGGATCCCGCCCGCGTCCGTGGATCCCACCGCCAAGAACTTCCACTGGGGCGACATGATCCGTGCGCTCTTCGAGAGCTACGAGGCGGGCTGCGACATGCCCGTGGTGGTGGACCTCGAGGGCAACATCGCCGAGGGGCCGGGCTTCAACGTCTTCGCCGTGAAGGGCGGCACCGCGACCACGCCGGGCGGCACCTGCCTCGAAGGCATCACGCGGCGGACCGCGCTCGACCTGCTGGCCGAGCTCAACGTCAAGGGCGAGGTCGGCACCGTCTCGCCGGACGAGCTGCGGGGCGCCGACGAGGTCTTCGTCACCAGCACGGCGGGCGGCATCCTGCCGGTCACGAAGATCGACCACGCGCCGGTGGGCGACGGCGAGGCCGGCCCGGTGACCGAGCGGTTGCGCGCCCTCTACTGGCAGCGCCACGAGGAAGACAGCGAGTCGACCCCCATCGACTACGACGGCTGAGCCGCCTCGGCGGCCGCGGCCCGGGGCGGGAGCAGCACGCCGGGGTTGAGGATCGCGGCGGGGTCGAGCGCACGCTTGGCCGCCGCCAGCGCCGCGCCGAAGAGCGCCGGCCGCTGCGCCTCGTACCAGGGCATGTGGTCGCGGCCGACGGCGTGGTGGTGGGTGATGGTGCCGCCGGCCCGGATCAGCGCGTCGGAGGCGGCGGACTTGATCGCCCGCCACTGCTCGACCTCGGCGCCGGGCGCGGGCTGGGCGAGATAGGTGAAGTAGGGGGCCGGCCCGTCGGGATAGACGTGGGTGAAGCGACAGGTGACGTGGCCGGGCCTGCCGGTGGCCTCCACGATCGCCGCCTCCGTCGCTTCCTTCACGCCGGCGTGGAATTCCTCGAAGCGGTCCCAAGTGATCGCGGTCTCGAAGGTGTCGTGCAGCAGGCCGTGGGCGATCAGCCCCTCGCGGTCGTAGGGCGCGCGGATGAAGGCCTCGCGCCAGGCGTCGGCCAGCGGATCGCGGGCCCGGGTCGCGGCGTCGCGCTCGAAGTCCGCGCCGTGGTCGGCCATGCATTCCAGCGCGCGGCTCATCCAGGCATCGACCGGGTGATCGGCGCTCTCGAAGGCAAGCACGGCGAGGTGGAAGCTGCCGTCGCCGGCGTCCGCGAGCCGGGCCTCCTCGGAATCCACCAGGCGCAGGTTGGTGGGGTAGAGCCCGGCCTGGCCCACGGCACGGAGCGCAGCCGCGGCCGCGGCGAAGTCGGCGAAGCGGAGCGCGGCCGAGGCGCGGTGGGTGGGGCGGTCCTGCAGCCGCATCCAGGCCTCGGTGATGATGCCGAGCGAGCCTTCCGAGCCGATCATCAGACGGTCGGGGCTGGGCCCTGCGCCGGAGCCGGGCAGGCGGCGGCTTTCGATGGTGCCCGCCGGCGTCACCGTGCGCAGGCTCTCCACGAACTCGTCGATGTGGGTGTAGAGCGTGGCGTAGTGGCCGCCGGAGCGCGTCGCGATCCAGCCGCCGAGGGTCGAGAAGGCGAAGGACTGCGGGAAGTGCCGCATGGTGAGCCCCGCCGGCTTGAGCTGGGCCTCCATGGCCGGGCCGAGCACGCCGCCCTGGATGCGGGCCGCGCGGGAGGCGCGGTCGATCTCCAGCACCCTGTCCAGCCGGCCGAGATCGACGGTGAGCGTGCCGGCGTAGCCCGCGCCGACCTGCGGTTCCACGCCGCCCACCACGCTCGACCCCGCGCCGTAGGGGATCGCCGCGACCCCCGCGTCTGCGGCCCAGTCGAGCAGCGCCGCCACGTCCGCCTCGCTTTCGGGCCAGGCGACGACATCCGGCGCGGGCGCGAAGTCGCGCGCCCAGGCGCGCACGTAGTCGGGGTAGGACTTGCCGTAGGTGTGGCTCGCGCGGCTGTAGGCGTCGCTGCGGCAGAGCCCGGCGAGCGAGCCCGGCGGGGTGACGCGCGGCGCCGGCAGCGCGAGCTCGTCGATGTCGGGCGGCGCGGTGTAGGGGCCCGGCCCGAGCCCGGTGAGCGAGCCCACGCGGCGGGCGATCCGGCCTGCGTCCGCCTCGCTCAGCGTCTCCGATTCGAGACCCCAGCCCCAGAACTTGCGCCGTGCCTTCGTCATGGCCGCTCAGCCTCCCGATGCCAGCGCACGGGCGGGGTGCGCGGCGCCGCGGTAGAGCACCTCCGCCTGCACCTCGACCTTGCGCCGCCATGCCGCCCGCGCCGCCTCGCCCATCTCCTCGACCGGGCGCGGGTCCACGTCGAAATGGTTGAAGCGGTCGACGCCCCGCACCAGCATCGCGGATTCGCGCGGCGCATGCTGGAAGGCGTGCGTCGGCACGTACTCGATGAGGAAGACGATGCGCCGGTCGCCGCTCACGTTGGGGCCGGAGGAATGGCAGATGGCGTTGTTGAAGAACACCGCCTCGCCCGCCGCCATCGGCAGCGAGACCGCCGAACCCTCGTCGAGGGGCGCGTCGATGCGCTGCTCGCGCGTGAGCAGGCTGTCGGTGCCGAAGTGCTCGCGGTGGGGCAGCAGCGCCCAGCGGTGCGAGCCCGGGATCACGCGCAGGCAACCGGCCGCCTCGCTGCAGTCGGAGAGCGCCAGCGCCGCGATCACCACGATGGGCCTGATATCGCAGTATGCGGTGTCCTGATGCCAGCCGGCGAAGGTCCTGCCGTCGGGCTCCTTGAGCCGGAGGCAGCTACCCCAGACCAGCAGGTCGGGGCCGAGCAGGTCCTCCATCGGGTCGAGCAGGCCGGGCAGGCGGGTGAATTCGTCGACCCAGGGGCAGAGCAGGGAGGCGCCCTGGTCGAGCATGTGGCGCTCGTCCGGCCAGCGCGCCTCGAAGCGCTCCAGTTCGGCGCGGCAGGCCTGCGCCTCGGACGCGCTCATGACGCGCAGCGGCCCGCAATAGCCCGCCTCGCGAAAGCCCCGCCGCTCCGCCTCGCTCAACCGCTTCGGCATCCTGCTGACCGCCTCGACACGCTGCGCGCAGTCTTAGCAGGTTTCGCCGGCGGCTGCCCGGCGCCGGGCGAAGGCTACTCGAAGCCGCAGGCCTCCACGCTGCTGATCAGGGCGGCCCACTGGCCCCCCTTCTCGCCGTAGCAGCCGGCCCGCCACTCGCCCCGGATGACGTCGCCGTCGGCGTAGGTGGCGGTGCCCCGGCCGTGCGGACGGTCGTCCTGCCACGCGCCCTCGTAGCGGTGGCCGATGGCCCAGCGGTAGGTCCCCTGCCCGTGCCGCTTGCCGGCGCGCCATTCGCCCGCGTAGCGGCCGCCGTCGCTCCGCCTCAGGGTGCCGCTTCCGTGGCGCTTGCCGGCCTCCATCTCCCCGTCGTAGACGGTCCTGCCGAAGCGGCTGTGCCAGACGAGCCGCCCCTCGCCGGACGCCTTGCCGTCCACGCAGGCGCCCGTCCAGGTGAAGCGCTCGCGCTCGTCGCCCTTGCCGTGGTTCCACACCTGGCAGGGCTGGTTTCCGGTGACGGACCAGTCGGGGCCGAAGGGCGTGACGGTCGTCGTATCCTGCACGAGCGACGCGTGGATGAAGGAGGCACCGCCGTCTCCGTGCAGATCGACCTGCAGCCAGTTGCGGTAGCGGACGATGCCGATCACGCGAACGGTGTCGCCCTCGCGCAGGACGACGCGCACGTCATGATCGGTGCCGGGGCCGGCCCGCACGTTCGCGACCTGCTTGATCTTCATCACCCGATCGACGGGATCGACCGTGTAGGCGTCGCCCGCGCCCGCGTAGGCGCTGGCCGCGCCCGCGTCCGCGATCCAGACTGCTGCCGCGACGAGCGCTGCAGCCAGCGTCGCGAGTGTCCTCATGGCACCCCCCGTGCGCGCCTTGTTGACCGGCGCTCGTTTCACGCCCGCCTGTCCTCGGGCGTGAGCCGCTGATTTTGCTCGATTATACCATCTCCGAGGGAGGTATCTCCGAGGGAGGCGCTAGAAAAACGAGCATGCGTCATAACCGAAGCGCATGATTCATCGAGGCCGGATCGCACCCGGCCGATCGAGGCGTCCGGGAACGCCCCCTTGTCGAGCCTCTCCGCCGCGTGGCCGGCCGACGCGGCGCAACCCTTGCACCGGCCAAGCGGCGGTTGCGAGGATGCGCGCACGGGTGCGGGAGCGAGCGCGGGGAGCGGGTGAGCCAGTATCAGGTCTCGATCGACATCGGCGGGACCTTCACCGACTGCGTGGTCTCGGACGGGGCCAGGCTCGCGGTGATCAAGGCGCCCTCAACGCCACCCGCCTTCGAGCGGGGCTTCATGGACGCGCTCGGGCTCGCGGCCCGTGCCTTCGATTGCGAGCTCGCGGATTTCCTCGCCCGCACGGCGCGCATCGTGCACGGCACCACGGTCGCCACCAACGCGCTGGTGGAGGGGCGGGCCGGCGCGGTCGGGCTGATCTGCACCGCCGGCCACCCGGACGTGCTGACGCTGCGCGAGGCGCCGCGCAAGCGCGCCTTCGACTGGCGGCTCGACTATCCCCGGCCCTTCGTGCCCCGCAACCGGACCGTCGAGGTGCGCGGCCGCATCGACGCGCGCGGCAACGAGATCGCACCGCTCGCCGAGGACGACGTGCGCGCCGCGGTGGACCACTTCAGGCGCTGCCCGGTGGACGCCGTCGCCGTCGGCCTGCTCTGGTCGGTGGCGGAGCCCGCGCACGAGCGCCGCGTCGGCGAGATCGTGCGCGAGCTCTGGCCCGAGGTGCCGGTCACCCTCAGCCACGCGCTCAACCCGATCCCGCGCGAGTACCGCCGCACCGTCGCCACCGCCATCGACGCCTCGCTGCACGGCATCGTGCCCGCCTACCTCGGCCGGCTGGAAGGCGCGGTGCGCGAGGCGGGATTCGAGGGCTCGCTGCTGGTCGCCAACTGCCAGGGCGGGATGATGACGGTGGACGAGATCGCGGCCCGACCCATCCACGCGGTGATGAGCGGGCCGACGCTCGCGCCCGTCGCTGCGCTCGAGCTTTCCGACGAGCCCGACATCGTCGTCATCGACATGGGCGGCACCACCTTCGACGTCTCGGCGATCCGCGCCCGCGCGCTGATCCGCACCACCGAGGCGCCGATCGGGGACGACCTGCTGGGCCTGCCCAAGATCGACGTGCGCTCGGTGGGCGCGGGCGGCGGCAGCATCGCCTGGGTCGATGCCGGCGGCCTGCTGCGCGTGGGTCCGGTGAGCGCCGGCGCCGATCCCGGCCCTGCGGCCTACGGGCGCGGCGGCACGCGCCCCACGGTCACCGACGCCAACCTGGTGCTGGGGCTGCTGGATGCGGACTACTTCCTGGGCGGCCGCCTGCCGCTGGATGCGGACGCCGCGCACCGCGCCGTCGCCACCGTGGCCGAGGCGCTCGGGCTGGAGGTGGCGGAGGCGGCCTACGCGATTCATGTCACCAGCAACGAGAACATGATCGCCGCCATCGAGGACATCACCGTCAACGAAGGCATCGACCCGCGCGAGAGCTTCCTTGTGGCGGGCGGGGGCGCCACAGCCTGCCATATCGGCGAGATGGCGCAGGCGCTGGGAATCGCCCGCTTCATGGTGCCGGGCGTCGCAGCGGGCTTGAGCGCCTTCGGCGGCCTCGTCACCGACATCCGCGGCGAGGAGACGGCTACGCTGCACACCAGCAACCGCCACTTCGCGCTCGATGCGGTCAACCGGGCGCTGGCCGAGCTGCACGGCCGCGCGCGGCGCTTCCTCGCGCGCGCCGGCGTGCCGGAGGCGGAGCGCGCTTACGAATACGCCTTCCAGGCCCGCTACAAGTACCAGTCGTGGGAGATCGAGGCGCCCTTCGCGCCGGCCGAGGGCGCCTTGCGCGCGGACGACGTGCCGGTGCTGGCGGATGCCTTCCACGCCATGCACGAGCGCATCCACACCATCCGCGAGGACGAGGGCGAGGTGGAGTTCACCACCTGGACGGTGCGCGCCGTCGGCACCGGCAACGCCGCCGCCCTCGGCACGACGCAGGCGCAAGGCGCGGGGCGCCTGCCCGCGCGGGGCACGCGCAGGGTCTGGCTCGGCGAGGCGCGGGCCTTCCGTGACCTGCCCGTCCACGACGGCAACGCGCCGCCGCCGGGCGCCGAGGTCGCAGGGCCGGCGCTCATCGACAGCGACACGACGACGATCCTGCTGCTCGCCGGCCAGCGGGCGCGCGCGGACGCGCAGGGCAACTTCCACGTCGCGAGCGCGTGAGGAGAGCGCCATGGCAGAGACGACGGCCGAACGCTTCGATCCGCTGCTGATGGCGGTGCTCTCCCGCCGGCTCGAGGCGATCATCCGCGAGATGAGCAACACGGTGATGCGGGCCTCGCGCTCGGCGGTCATCACCAATGCGCGGGACATGTCCTGCGGCATCCTCACCCACGACCACCGGCTGATCTGCGTCGAGGAGGCGATGCCGATCCACGTGAGCGCGCTGGAGCTCACGACGCGGCCGATCACGGAGCTCTTCGACGACGTGAAGGAAGGCGACGCCTTCTTCAACAACAGCCCCTATCACGGCGTCACCCACCACGCCGACATGACGCTCTGCGTGCCGGTCTTCGCCGACGGCGAGCCGCTCTTCTGGGTGCTCTCGCGCTCGCACCACGCCGATGTCGGCGCGCCCGAGCCCACCACCTACCTGCCCTACGCGGCGACGCTCTACCAGGAGGGCGTGCACTTCCCCTGCGTGCGCATCCAGGAGGGGCGCGAGGACAAGGCGGACATCGTGCGCATCGGCCTGCAGAAGATCCGCGCGCCGGAGGTCTGGTACGGCGACTACCGCGCCCAGGTGGGCGCCTGCCGCATCGGCGAGCGCAGGCTGAAGGCGCTGGCGGCGCAGTACGGGATCGGGACCGTGCGCGCCTTCGTCGAGGCGTGGATGGACTACGGCGCGCGCCGGGCGAAGGCCGCGATCCGGGAGCTCCCCGCCGGCACCTGGCGCTACACCTGCAGCCACGACCCGATCCCGGGCGTCGCCGAGGGCGGCATCCCGATCACCGCCGCCGTCACCGTCGAGCCCGAGGAAGGCGTCATCACCGTCGACCTGCGCGACAACCCGGACTGCGTGCCGGGCGGGGTCAACCTGTCCGAGGCTTGCGCCGCGGGCTCCTGCCGCATCGGCGTCTTCTACAACCTCGACCCGACGATCCCGCACAACGAGGGCAGCGCGAGCCGCATCCGGGTGCTGCTGCGCGACGGCTGCGTGGTGGGGCGGCCCACCTTCCCCGCCGGCACCTCGGTCGCCACCACCAACGTCAACGACCGCCTCATCAACGCCGTGCAGTGCTGCTTTGCGCAGATCGGCGCGCCGCACGGGCTCGCGGAAGGCGGCGGCAACTTCTCCGCCGGTCTCGGCGTGGTCTCCGGCATCGACGACCGCGACGGCGCGCCCGTGCCCTACGTCAACCAGTTCTGCGTCGGCCTCTCCGGCGGCCCCGGCGTCTGCGGCCACGACGGCTGGCTCACCTACGAGGCGCCGGACGGCGGCGGCGTGCTGGTGATCGATTCCATCGAGATCGACGAGGCGCAGTACCCCATCCTGATGGAGGAGCGCCGCATCGCCCCCGACACCATGGGCGCAGGGCGCTGGAACGGCGCGCCCGCGACCCAGGGCGCCTACCGCTCGCTCGCAGGGCCGGTCTCGGTCTTCTACTGCAGCGACGGCGACCTCAACCCGGCGCAGGGCGTGCTCGGCGGGGGTGCGGGCGCGCCCTCGCTCAACCGCAAGCGCGCGGCGGACGGCAGCTTCCGCACGCTCCCCTCCTTCCACGAGGAGAGGCTGGAGCCGGGCGAGGCGATCCACTACCGCACCGTCGCCGGCGGCGGCTACGGCAACCCGCGCGACCGCGACCCCGCGCTGGTCGCCGACGACGTGGCGCGCGGCTGGCTCAGCATCGAGCGGGCGCTCGCCCTCCATCGCGTGGCGCTGGTGCGCGCCGCCAACGGCATCGACGTCGTGGTGGACGAGGAGAGGACGCGCCTGCTCCGCGCCGCCGACTGAGGAGTGTGCGCTACTCGGTCTCCTCGAAGAGCTCGCGGCCGATCAGCATGCGGCGGATCTCGCTGGTGCCGGCGCCGATCTCGTAGAGCTTGGCGTCGCGCAGCAGGCGGCCGGTGGCGAACTCGTTGACGTAGCCGTTGCCGCCCAGCGCCTGGATCGCCTCCAGCGCCATCCAGGTGGCCTTCTCGGCGGCGAAGAGGATGGCGCCGGCGGCGTCCTTGCGGCTGGTCTCGCCGCGATCGCAGGCGCGCGCCACGGCGTAGACGTAGGCCCGGGCCGCGTTCATCGCCGTGTACATGTCGGCGAGCTTGCCCTGCATGAGCTGGAAGGTGCCGATGGGCCGGCCGAACTGGCGGCGCTGGTGGACGTAGGGCAGCACGATGTCCATGCAGGCGCGCATGATGCCGAGCGGGCCGGCGGCCAGCACCGCGCGCTCGTAGTCGAGCCCGCTCATCAGCACGCCGACGCCGCCGCCCTCCTCGCCGATCACGTTCTCCGCCGGCACCTCGCAGTCCTCGAACACCAGCTCGCAGGTGTCGGAGCCGCGCATGCCGAGCTTGTCGAGCTTCTGCGCGGTGGAGAAGCCGGGCATGCCCTTCTCGATGAGGAAGGCGGTGATGCCGCGGCTCCCCGCTTGCGCGTCGGTCTTGGCGTAGACCACCAGCACCTCGGCCTCCGGACCGTTGGTGATCCACATCTTCGAGCCGTTGAGGACGTAGCGATCGCCCCGGCGCTCCGCGCGCGTGCGCATCCCCACCACGTCGGAGCCCGCGCCCGGCTCGCTCATGGCGAGCGCGCCGACGTGCTCGCCCGAGATCAGCTTCGGCAAGTGGCGGGCGCGCTGCGCCGGCGTGCCGTTGAGCCGGAGCTGGTTGACGCAGAGGTTGGAGTGCGCGCCGTAGCTGAGCCCCACGGACGCCGACGCCCGGCTCACCTCCTCCATGGCGACGCAGTGCTCAAGGTAGCCGAGGCCGCTGCCGCCGTCGGCCTCCTCGACGGTGATGCCGAGCAGCCCGAGCGCGCCGAGGCGGGGCCAGAGGTCGCGCGGAAACGCGTTGCTCGCGTCGATCTCGTCCGCGCGCGGCGCGATCTCGGCTTGCGCGAAGCTCTCCACCGACGAGCGGATCATGTCGGCCGTCTCGCCCAGCCCGAAATCGAGACCGGGCATCCGGTTGGTGGTCATTGCGCCGCCGCTTCCCTCAACTGCCTTGCGTCCACCGCTTTCCCAAGGAACGACCGGGACGAGTCGTCGACCATAGCATAGTGGTCAAACGGCGGTTGGGCGCGCGGGCGCAACGGCCACATCCATCATTGCCGATATTCGCAAAGGCCTCACTCGTATAGCCGACCCTGCAAACGGTTGCATATGAAACGCCGAGGAGACTCATCCCGAGCGTAGATGCGCTTCTGCGCTTGACCGAGTGAGCTTTCGTTAATTCTCATTAGCAGGTCCTTGTGACGCTGACTCTTCAGGATGTCAGAGACTCGCTCGCCCTTGGTCATCATGAATGCTTTCCATGGGCCGATAGGCAGCGCAATGACAAGATCGTGGGCATCGAGCTGTGCCGTAAAGATACAGGGTCGATCAGAGAGAAGGAGATGGTTTTGTTGCCCCTCAAAGTTCCACAGCCACCATGTCATGCCCAACAATCTTTGTGCAATATCGTGACTGAGAACAAATTTGTCGAGCGACACCATTCCGAAGTTCTCGATAAGGCCTGGCAAATGTTCTTCAACCCAATCCTTTAGCGTTGTTGGGTCAGAAGTATCTGCTATAGCCTCATATTCATGAGGTTTGTCGTCAAGAGACGTTTCCAAGTGTTTAGACCCTCTACTCTTGATGATGTGCGCTGCCTCCGGAGTTCGTGCCTTGAGAGATATCACGAAATGCACCCAGTAACGTAAATCATCGTGGGTCAGGCTTGAGAGGCCATTGGTGTGCATCTTTACCAAAACCTGCGCCGCATTAGAATCTAGGTTCTGCAAGAATGTAGTTTCTATTTCTTGCTTTTCAACGCCCCCTACGATAGACTGAGATAATGAATACAAGTCTTCCTCGTAAGCGGTGGACTTGGGTGACAAGCGCGACGAGGGCATTTGCGGAAGATCTAGCCGAAAGGAAACAATTTTCTTGTCGCTGGTTGTCTCTGCCCAAGCCTTCAGCAAGAACTGGGGCACGTAATGGTGTCGCATTCCTGCCTCGGCTGCTCAAATACGCTAATCCTTGTCCATACTTCAGATAGTACGTATAGTGCGTATAGGTCAAGGTGGAGCGATGACCATGCAGCGGATCACGTCACGCGAGTTCCAGCGGAACTTCGGGCGCTGTCAGGACGAGGCGCTGAAGGCGCCGCTGGCAATCACGCGGAACGGGCGGGACCGGCTCGTGATCCTCTCGGTCGACGAGTATGAGCGGCTGAAGCGCCGGGACCGTCAGGCGCTTGCCGTCGAGGACTTGTCCGACGCCGAGATCGAGGCGATCAGCCGCGCCGAGCCGCCGGCCGAAGCCGCGCAGTACGACCACGAGTTGACGGCCGGGCATGGCGCGGATTCCTGATCCGCAGCCCGGCCTCGTCATCAGCTACGCTTATCTCTGGCAGCGCGAAGCGACGCAGGGTCGCGACGAGGGCACCAAATACCGCCCGGCCGTCGTCGTGCTGGCCGTGGAATCCAAGGGCGCTCACGGCAAGACCGTCCTAGTCTCACCAATCACGCACCGCGCGCCTGACGATCCGACGGTGGCGGTCGAGATACCGCCGCAAACAAAGCACCGCCTCGGCCTCGATACGGATCGGTCCTGGATCGTCGTCTCGGAAGTGAACAGGTTCGAATGGCCGGGCCCGGACCTATTGCCCGTCGCGCCGGGCCAATGGGCCTACGGCTACTTGCCGGCAGGGCTGTTTCGCAGGGTCCGCGACCGTTTGACGGACGCTGCAAGGCATCGCCGGCTGGGCCAGGTCAGACGCCCAACATAGAAACTGCGTCCCGAGATCACTGGCGCCCTACACCAACCCCCTCACCGCCTCCACGATGCGCTCCTGGGAGGGGATGACCTCCAGTTCCAGGCGGTCGTTGTAGGGCATGGGGGTGTGCGGGGCGCCAAGGCGGGCGACGGGGGCGTCGAGCCAGTCGAAGGCCTTGTCCACCACCATGGCCGCCACCTCGGCGCCGAAGCCGCCGCGCACCCAGGCCTCGTGCACGATGAGCAGCCGGTTGGTCTTGCGCACGCTGGCCAGGATGGTCTCCTCGTCCAGCGGCTGCAGGGTGCGGGGGTCGACGACCTCGGCGCTGATGCCGTCGCGCTCCAGCACCGTGGCGGCGCTCAGCGCGCGCGGCACCATGGCCGACGTCGCGACGATGGTGACGTCGGAGCCCGCGCGCTTGATGTCGGCCTTGCCCAGCGGGATGGCGTAGAGCTCCTCCGGCACCGGGCCGGTGCCGCCGAGGTAGAGCAGCTTCTGCTCCAGGAAGACCACCGGGTTGTCGTCGCGGATCGCGGCCACCAGCAGCCCCTTGGCGTCGTAGGGCGTGCTGGGCGCTGCCACCACCAGCCCCGGCACGTGGGTGAACCAAGCCTCCAGGCTCTGGCTGTGCTGCGCCGCGAGGCGGATGCCGCCGCCCTGGGGCCCGCGCACCACCAGCGGGACGCTCGGCTTGCCGCCCAGCATGAAGCGGAACTTGGCCGCCTGGTTGACCAGCATGTCCATGGTGAGCGCCACGAAGTCGAAGATCTGGATCTCGACCACCGGCCGCATCCCGGCGATGGCGGCGCCGACGCCGCAGCCGACGAAGGTGGCCTCGGAGATCGGCGTGTCGCGCACGCGCTCGGGCCCGTAGCGCTCCATCAGCCCCTTGGAGACGCCGAAGATGCCGCCGGTGGCGCCCACGTCCTCGCCCATGAGGAAGACCCGCTCGTCGCGCAGCATCTCCTGCTCCAGCGCCTCGTTGAGCGCCTCGGGGTAGGAGAGCATGCGCCCGGTGCTGTCGGCTCCCGGCTCGCCGTGCGCGGCGTGGGGGGCGTAGACCGCATCCAGCATCACCTGCACCGCAGGCTCCGGGCTCTCGCGGCCGTAGCTCACGGCGCTCTCGAGCTCGTCCTCGACCGCCTGCGTGGTCTCGTCGAACTCGTCCGCCGAGAAGGCGCCCTCGCTCGTGAGCCGCTCCTCCATGCGGACGATGGGGTCGCGCGACATCCATTCCTCGAGCTCGTCCTCGGGGCGCGGGTCGCGCAGGTTGACGCGGAGCGAGTGCTGGCCGTGGCGGTAGGTCATCGCCTCGATCAGCGTCGGCCCCTCGCCGGCGCGGGCGCGGTCCACCGCCTCGCGCAGCACGAGATAGACCTCGACGCCGTCGTTCCCGTCCACGGTGATGCCCGGGATCTCGTAGGCCGAGGCCCGGTGCGCGACCTGCGAGACCGCAGTGGTGTTGCGGTAGGAGGTGGAGAGCGCGTACTGGTTGTTCTCGCAGACGAAGATCACCGGCAGCTTCCACACCGCCGCGAGATTCAGCGATTCGTGGAAGACGCCCTGGTTGGACGCCCCGTCGCCGAAGAAGGCCACGGCCACCTTGTCCGTCCCCTGCAGCCGCGCGGCGAGCCCTGCGCCGGTCGCCAGCGGCATGGCGGCGCCGACGATGCCGTTGGCGCCCATGATGTTGAGCTCCATGTCGGCGATGTGCATGGAGCCGCCGAGGCCCTGGCAGTAGCCGGTCTGGCGCCCCATCAGCTCCGCCATCATGCGGTCGATGCGCGCGCCCTTGGCGATGCAGTGGCCGTGGCCGCGGTGGTAGGAGGCGATGATGTCGTCGTCGCGCAGCGTCGCGCAGACGCCGGCGGCGATCGCCTCCTCGCCCTTGTAGCTGTGGGCCGTGCCCTTGACGACGCCCTCCTGGAAGAGGTCGGCGGTCTTCTCCTCGAAGGCGCGGATGCGGCGCATGGTGACGTAGAGGTCGCGCAGCGTCTCGACGCCGACGGTGACGTTGCTGGTCGCGCTCTCGTTCATCCGCCTTCGCCTCCCCTGCCCCGCCGTGCGAATTTCCGACGGGCGCATTGTCGTCCCGGCACCCGCCGGGCGCAATGTCGGCGGGTACGGGCGTTCGCGGGCGCGTGGCGCTGCTGCAACAGGCCTGACCGTGCGGCTCGATCCGGGATCGAGCGGTTTCCGGAATCAGGCGCCCGCCGCTAAGATGCGGCGCAGCGACTACGCCAGCGGCGCCGGCACGCGCAAGGGGGAATCATGGCTCTGCACCCGCAGGTTCAGGTGGTGGTGGACGAGTTCAACGCGATCGAGGCGCCGCCCATCGCCGAGCGCCCGCTGGCCGAGGTGCGCGAGGGCTTCCACGATTTCGTCATGAGCCTGCAGGCCCCGGGCGAGGCCGTGGGGCGGGTGGAGGACCGCGACATTCCGGGCCCCAACGGGCCGATCCGCATCCGCCTCTACTGGCCCGAGGGGGCGGACCCCGCGAAGCCGCTCCCGGTCTACGTCAACTACCACGGCAGCGGCTACGTGGTGCTCAGCATCGACACCCACGACAACGTCTGCCGCGCCATCTGCAAGGGCGCGGGCTGCATCGTCGTCGGCGTCAACTACTGCAAGGCGCCGGAGAACAAGTTCCCCGGGCCCAGCGAGGACGCCTGGGCCTCGCTGGTCTGGACGGCGGAGAACGCGGCCGGGATCGGCGGCGACCCCGCGCGCATCGCCGTCGGCGGCGATTCCGCCGGCGGCTGCCTCGCCGCGGTGACCGCGCAGCGGGCGAAGCGGGAGGGCGGGCCCGCGCTGGTCTTCCAGCTCCTGGTCTACCCCGTCACCGACACCGACGAGACGCGCGAGTCCTACAGGACCTTCGCCGACGGCTACGTGCTGAACGCCGAGGCCATGGCCTGGTTCTTCGACTGCTACTTCAACGACGAGTCCGAGCGCGCGGACGTGCGGGCGGCGCCGCTCCGCGCCGACGACCTCGGCGGCCTGCCGCCGGCCATGGTGATGACCGCGAGCCACGACCCGCTGCTCGACGACGGCCGCCTCTATGCCGAGAAGCTGCGGGCCGCGGGCGTGCCCACCGACTGGCGCAACTACGAGGGCCACATCCACGGCTTCTGGACCGCCACCGGCAGCTTCGACGTGGCGGCCGAGGCCCACGCCACCGCCTGCGCCGCCCTGCGCCAGGCCTTCGGCACCGCGGGATAGTCGGGCCTTCTCGACGAAAGCTTCTAAATTCCACAGTGGAGCTGACAACCGGAATAGTCAGCGAGCTACTCCATCTGCCGAAACCAATCGCGCAGCGCAAGATTCAGTCGCAACTCCTCGTCCTCGGCGAGTGCTTTGCAATGCGCGATTGGTGCCCGTAACGTGTTTAGCGTGGCTAGAACCTTTTCAACCGCTCTAACATCGCGAAACATATCCCCAAAGATGGCCCAGTTGGCTTTGATTATGTCGCCAAGCTCTCCAAAATTTGTGAAGTCTATTAGCTCTGCCGATCGAGGCGTTACACCTGATGAGAGCTCCTTCTTTCGGTTCGTCTCAGCGTTCCTTCGTATAGCCTCCGGCACAGAAATTTTCCGCCAATCGGTGCCGTTCTGCTCCTCAAGTCGTTGTGAAATTAACTCACGTATGCTGTTCTCTAGGCAGTAGAAAATTTCGTAACTCTTCGACATTCGAGATGCTTCGGTCCGAAGCCTCTCAGTAAATTGAGGGTAGTATATTTGATCGATACTACGCTTTTGGCGTTGTTGGTGACCAAGATCAACATCTAACTCTCGCTCCACCTGCCGAATCTTAGACTCGACAGCAAGATTATTTAGGCCGAATAGTTTGATTGCTTCCTCTGCACGCATCAGCTTTTCAAAAGGTTCTCTCTAAGGGCTCTAAAAATAGCATTGAAGACCTCGGGGTCATTTGTCTCAGGGAGATTCAGATTGATGGTATATCCCACTCGCAATTCAATGTTGTCCCTATTTTCAGCCCGTGGAGCTTTAGGGGCGTCATTTGGAAGTTGTATCGGCGTCTCTTCCTTTTCTTCGCGCTCAGAGTGCGGAATTTCTGGTATGTCTGCCTCAAAGTCAGCCCATTCCTTTAGCGCGAGAAATGTTCCGACAATGGCCGTTGTAGTTCTATCGTCCTTGGCGTCACCGGTTATTTCAAGCACTTGGCCGATAAGCTTTTCTCGTGACATTTCGTATACATATTCGTTTCGGTCGAATAGTTCACAATATGCAGATTTCATACCTAAAGCAATAGCAACTCCTTGAGTCTCGTTGTTGCGAAATTGATCGTACAACTGCGTTGGGACCCCGTCTGATCCCAAGAGTCCCATGCGCTTTAGCAGGGGAATTATGGGTCTAGCGCTGCCGCCACTGTGCCCAAGCTTTGTTTCCAGAAAGTCCTGAGTGAACCGTTCTGGACGCCGCGCATTTTGTATCTTTTCCAAGATCTTGGGAATCAGACCTGTCGAAAGCATGTAGGGAAGAGTAGAGGCCATGAGTCCATCTTGTCGATGAGTCGGACGATCTTGTTGTCAGAATACGCGGCCAATCAGAAAACTCAAGATAGCAGGTCCTATTGCGGGCAGGGGCGCCCTCACTCCTGCAGGAGGCCCGCCTCCCTCAGCGAGACGTGGCGCGAGCGGCCGATCACGAGGTGGTCGTGGACGCTCACGCCGAGCGGGGCGCCGGCCTTGGCGATCTCCCTGGTGAGCTGGACGTCGGCGCGCGAGGGGCTGGGGTCGCCCGAGGGGTGGTTGTGCACCAGGATGACGGCGCTCGCGCCGAGCTCCAGCGCACGCTTGACGACCTCGCGCGGGTACAGCACCACGTGGTCGACCGTGCCCTGCTGCTGCTCCTCGTCCTTGATGAGCGCGTTGCGGCTGTCGAGGAAGAGCACGCGGAAATGCTCGGTGGTCCGGTGGGCGAGGCGGGCGCTGCAGTAGTCGATCACCGCCTCCCACGTGCCGATGACCGGGCGTCCCTTCACCGTCTCGCGCAGGGCGCGCACGCCCAGCGCCTCGGCGAGCTTGAGGGTGTGGGCCGCCGCTTCGCCCACGCCCGCCACGCTCTTGAGCGCCTCCCGCTCCGCGCCGAGCACGCCGCCGAGGCCGCCGAAGCGATCGATCAGCCGCTTGGCCAGCGGCTTCACGTCGCCGCGCGGCAGCGCCTGGTAGAGCAGCAGCTCCAGCAGCTCGTAGTCGGGCAGCGTGTCGCCGCCGGCCTCGTCGAAGCGGGCGCGCAGGCGCTGGCGATGGCCGTGGTAGTGGGGCTTCCCGGCCACGGGCGCGCGGCCTCAGCAGGCGTAGGGCGGCTTGGCGAGGCCCGAGGGCGAGAGGGTGAAGATCTCGCAGCCCTCCTCGGTGACGCCGACGGTGTGCTCGAACTGGGCGGAGAGCGAGCGGTCCTTGGTTACCGCGGTCCAGCCGTCCCTGAGCAGCTTCACCTGCCAGCCGCCGAGGTTGATCATCGGCTCCACGGTGAAGAACATGCCGGGCCTGAGCTCGATGCCGGTGCCGGGCTCGCCGTAGTGCAGCACGTTGGGCGCGTCGTGGAAGATGCGCCCGATGCCGTGGCCGCAGAAGTCGCGCACCACGGCGCAGCGCTGGCCTTCGGCGTAAGCCTGGATGGCGTGGCCGATGTCGCCGAGCCGGGCGCCGGGCCTGACCGCGCCGATGCCGCGCACCATCGCCTCGTAGGTGATGTCGATCAGGCGCCGCGCCTTCACGCCGGGCTGGCCGACGTAGAACATGCGGCTCGTGTCCCCGTGCCAGCCGTCGAGGATCACGGTCACGTCGATGTTCAGCATGTCCCCCTTTTGCAGCCGCTTCTCGCCGGGGATGCCGTGGCAGACCACGTGGTTGACCGAGGTGCAGATGGACTTGGGGTAGCCGCGATAGCCGAGCGGCGCCGGCACCGCGCCGCGCTCCACGATGTAGTCGTGGCAGAAGCTGTCGAGCGCACCGGTGGTAACGCCGGGCTCCACCAGGGGCGTGAGCGCATCGAGCACCTCGGCCGCGAGCCGCCCGGCCTTGCGCATCGCGGCGAACCCGTCGGCCCCGTGGGTCTTGACGCTCCGCTCGATGACCTGCGCCCCGCTGGACACGGCTTGCCCTGCTCCCTCGATTCGCGAGTCGAGCGCCGCCCGGGGAAGGCGCGCCCGCCGGCGACAATCTAGCCCCATCCGGCCCACGTTCCAAAGAATCGCAACTCAGGCCGGCTCGTCGATGGGGAGGGGTCGGTCCACGGTTATGCCGTCGGTGCTCAGCCGGCAGGCGTGGCAGAGCGCCTCCACGCCGCGCGCGCGCGCCTCGGCGAAGGCCGCGGCGTAAGCCGGGTCGATGTCGGCGGCGAGCGTGAAGCGGGCACAGTCCTCGCGCTGGACGATGTAGAGCATCACCGCCCGCGCGCCCGTCTCGGCCGCCTGCGCCAGCTCCCGCAGGTGCTTCGTGCCGCGCGCGGTCACGCTGTCGGGGAAGGCGGCGTGCGGGCCCCGCCTCAGGTGCACGTTCTTGACCTCGACGTAGCAGGGCGGCCGGCCCTCCGCCTCCAGCAGGAAGTCCACGCGCGAGCGCTCGCCGTAGGGCACCTCGCGCCGTATCGTCTCGTAGCCCGCGAGCGTCGGGAGCGCGCCGGCCTCGATCGCCTCGGCCGCGAGCCGGTTGGGGCGGGAGGTGTTGACGCCCACGAGCCCTCTGCCCACCCGCACCATCTCCCAGCCGAAAGCGAGCTTGCGCTTCGGGTTCATGGCGGGCGAGAGCCAGGTCTCGGCGCCGTCCTCGAGCAGCCCCGTCATGGCGCCGGGGTTCGCGACGTGGGCGGTGACGGCGGTGCCGTCGTCGAGCCGGTGGTCGCTGAGGAAGCGCTTGTAGCGGCGGATCAGCGTCGCGCGCCGCAGCGGATGCGGGAACTCCATGCCCGTCTCATAGGCCGCCCTGCCCCGCCGGCTCAAGGGCGCCCCGTCACCGCACCGTGGCCGCGGCGGGCGGGCGGCTCTATGCTGTGCGGCCGTTCCCGCCCCTGCCCCGCACGAGCGAGCGCCCGCGCCATGCCGCAAGCCACCGTCACCGCCGCCCTGGTCGTCATCGGCAACGAGATCCTCTCGGGCCGCACCAGGGACGTGAACGTCGCCTATCTCGCGCGCCAGCTCACCGCCATGGGCATCAACCTCGCCGAGGTGCGCATGGTGCGGGACGAGGAGCGCGCGATCATCGCCGCGGTCAACACGCTGCGGGCTGCCCACGACTACGTCTTCACCACCGGCGGCATCGGGCCGACCCACGACGACATCACCTGCGAGGCCGTCGCCCGCGCCTTCAACCTGCCCTACCGCGTCAACCCCGAGGCGAAGCGCATCCTCGAGGCGTTCTACGAGGGCACCGGGCGCGAGCTGAACGAGGCGCGCATGCGCATGGCCCACACGCCCGAGGGCGCCAGCCTGATCGACAACCCGGTGAGCGGAGCGCCGGGCTTCCGGGTCGAGAACGTGCACGTGCTGGCCGGGATTCCGGCGGTGATGCGGGGGATGTTCGAGAGCGTGGCGCCGACGCTCGAGGGCGGGCGCACCGTGAAGTCGCGCGAGGTCGCGGTGCTGCTGGGCGAGGGCGACGTGGCGGCGCGGCTGGAGGCGCTGCAGGAGCGCTACCCCGCGCTCGAGATCGGCAGCTACCCCTTCGTCCGCGACGGCGCCTTCGGCACCACGCTGGTGCTGCGCGGCACCGACGAGGACGAGATCGCGCGCGCGGCAGGCGAGCTCTGCGCCGCGCTCCGCGATCTCGGCGGCGAGCCCGAATTACCGCCCGCCCCGCCTGCCCCGATCGGGTGAATGCGTCGCGCACGCCCGCAGGGTCGTGCGCGCGGGAGATAGAGTCGCGCACGCGCATCGGGATCGCGCCCGGCGCGCCGGGAACGCTTGCCGGCAGGCGCGGCCCTTCCTATCGTGGTCCGCGCAGGCCGACGCGCCGCCCCTCAAGCCCGCGTGGCGGAATTGGCAGACGCAACGGACTTAAAATCCGTCGCCCTTCGGGGTATCCCGGTTCGAGTCCGGGCGCGGGCACCAATCATCCATTCCAGCGCAGGTCCGTGCGCATGGCCTTCCTCACCGGTCCGGGCGTTCGTTCGAGAGAGGCCGGGGACGACATCACCCGACCGGTGCGTGCGGTCTCGCCGGCGGCGAGCGGCATCTGCCGCTCGCCCGCGTTCAGACCGCTACGGACCCATCTTGCCGGCCCAACCGGCATAGGCCGATGCCGCAGCTGCTGCGGAGACGCAGAGCACGGCGAGTGCGATGAAGGTGTTGCGAATGCGGCGGTGGTTCATGGTCTCGCTCCTTATGGCTTGCGGGTGGGTGTTGCAATTCGATGTGGATGCGATACCGAACCGCCGCCAATACCCTTTTCTTTGAACCCGGATAACGGCTTCCTATGGGCTACGATCGCTCCGCCGGGCCGCCAGCCTTGTTGATCGGCGCGCGGGTTAGGTGCCGATCGGCGCGGTAACGTGTTGATTCTCTTGCATGCCGGGGGGTCAAACGCCGATGCTTGACAACAATTTGGCGCGATGAGCATCGGGCAGGCCCGCTGGAGCCTGCCCGACCTGGCGAACGTGTTCGGGGCGGTCGGTGCTCCGCCTCTACAGGCGGAGCACCCGACACCTATTCGAGTGCGTCGAGCTGCTCGCCCTCGAGAATCTGGGTATAGATGCTTCCTCTCGTCCCGTCTGCATACACCTGCTGGTACCTGCCATCTCCCAAGGGGACGATCATGCTGCAAAACACCGTCTGATCGGGCAGCTCCGGGTATTCGGTACAGAACTCGTCCCGAGCGTTGGTGTAGTAGGATCCGGTTATCTCCATATCGTCCTGGCCCTCGAAGCGCAGCACCGCCCTGGCCGTCCCGTTGGGAGCGAAATACTCGGACCACCTCAGCTTCCAACTGTCGAAAACGCCCAAGATGGTGTTCCCGGCGACCAGCGCGCTGAACTCGGCGCCGCCCATCTCGTCGGAGGACATGGCATCGGCCGCAGCCGTCTCGGCAGTCGGCATTTCCTCGGCGGCTGCCGTCTCGTCGGTCGCGGCAGGCTCGCCTTGCGGCTGACATGCCACGACGGCGAGGCCAAGGACCGCAGCCGACAGTGCGGCCGTGGCAGTCTTCGAGAGATCGATCATGGTTGCTCCTCCTGTTGGCGCTGTTCTCCAGCGGCTCTCATGGTTTGTCCTCGCCCGGCGGCGGATGGCCGGGGGCGGCGCCGCGGGCGTGCGACATGCACGAGGCCGCCGCCTCGCGCTCGCTCTTCGGACGTGGCCGAGGGATGCCGTGTGGCCAGTGCGCCGCCTGGGGCCAGTTGTCGGCGAGGTAGAGCAGTGCTCGATTGGCGGATTTAAGAGTGCAGGTGTGCCGCCCCCCCTTCGCGAGGCGCACGAAGAACTTGCCGTCCCCGACCGCGAGGTATCCCACCCGCCACAGGCCGATTCCTCTCGCGCTTGCGAAGCGTCGCGCGACATCGACGAGTGCTGCTTCGTCCATGCCGGCAGTGTACCGCATATATACCGTATTACAAGGTATATATGCCCTATTTGGCTATCGCTGTCGTGCATGGGCGCGCTACCTTGTTGCCAACCGCGGCCAAGGGATTTATCCCTTGCAGCGTGGAGGACATCCTGCGCGAGATCGACGCGGCTCTCGAACGCCTTGGCCTCTCTGCCAGGGCCGCCTCGATTCGGGCTCAGGGCACGCCCGAGATGATCCGGGACATGCGGCGCGGCCATGTCCCCTCGGTCGAGCGGCTGCGCTCCCTGTGCGAGGTTCTCGACCTCGAGTTCTTCGTCGGGCCGCGGCGGGTGCGGCGGGACGAGCGCGCGGGCGCGCCCGACGTCCTGCTCGACATGCTGGAGCGGACGGCGCAGGACCTGGCCCGGCTCACCGCGGACGCCGGCGGCAACCCGGTTCCCGACGATCTCTGGCACGAGCTCGCGTCCAGGCGGGCTGCCCGTCGACCGGTGGGCAGGATCGAAACCCCCGGGGGCGAGACGCGCGTCTACGACCTGATGACCCCGCTCTTCGAAACGATGGGCACGGAGGTCGCTTGGCCGCCGGCAGGGACGATTGTCCGGATTTCGGCAGGCGGCGAATTTCCGCAGCTGCCCGACCTCGACCTCGCGACGTGCGCCTTGGTCAGGATCGGCGACGGAGTCATGGCGCCGACGATCCCCGAAGGGAGCACGGTCGTGGTCGACGCCGAACGGACCGAGTGGCGGCCGGGGCGCATCATGGCCGTGCGCATCGCCGACAAGGTGCTCGTCCGCCGCGCCGCCCTCGGCAAGCAAGGGCAACGCACGATCGAGAGCGAGCGGCCGGGCGAATCGATTGTGCCGTTGCCGGCCGGCGCCGAGGTCGTCGGCGAGGTCCGATTGGTGGGAAGCTGGCTCTCCGAATTCACGCTTGTCGGCGACGACGACGAGGCCACGCCGACTCCCGCCCCGCCGCAGGAGGGGGGCAAGCCGGCCGACTGAAGCATGCCGGCGCTCGACCCGCCGCCGCGTCCAGCGTCCAGCCCCCCGCCCTACCTCATTCCGCCGCCCGGCCGGTTCCGCCCGCCGCGGCGAGCTGGCGCGTCACGAGCTGCGCGTAGAGGCCGTTTCGGGCCAGCAGCGCGTCGTGGCTGCCGCTCTCGGCGATGCGGCCGTCGTCTAGCACGACGATGGTGTCGGCGTCGCGCACGGTCGACAACCTGTGGGCGATCACCACGGTGGTGCGCTCGGCCATCAGTTCGCCGAGGGCGCGGCGCAGCAGCGCCTCGTTCACCGCGTCGAGGTGCGAGGTCGCCTCGTCGAGGATCAGGATCGGCGCGTTCTTGAGCACGGCGCGGGCCACCGCCACGCGCTGGCGCTGCCCGCCCGATAGCTGCGTGCCGCGCTCGCCGACGCGGGTCTCCAGCCCCTCGGGAAGCGCGGCCACGAAGTCCTCCAGCGCCGCGCGGCGCACCGCCTCGGCCAGCGCCGCCTCGGAAGCCTCCGGCCGGGCGATGAGGATGTTGGCGCGGAGCGTGTCGTTGAAGAGGTAGGTGTCCTGCGCCACCAGCGCGATGCGGGCGCGGAGCGCATCGAGGGTCCAGTCGCGCAGGTCCGCGCCCTCCAGCCGCACGGTGCCCTCGTCCGGGTCCCAGAAGCGCATGAAGAGGTGGGCGAGCGTGGTCTTGCCGGCGCCGGAGGGGCCCACCAGCGCCAGCGTCTCGCCGGGGCGGACCGCGAGGGTGACGCCCGAGAGCGCCGGCCGCTTCGTGCCGACGTAGGTGAAGCTCACCCCTTCCATCGCGAGCGCCGGCGCGCCGGGCGCAGGCTCCGCGCCGGGGCCGTCCTCGACCGCGACCTGCGCACCGTGCACGGCATGGAGGCGCCGGGTCGCGCCGAGGGTGTCCGCGAGCTGGCGGCCGATGTGGGCGATCTCGGAGACCGGCAGGAAGGTCGCCATGGCGAGGATCGCGAGCAGCGGCAGCAGCGCCGCCTCCAGGTGCCCGGCGGCGATCCAGGCCACGCCCCCCATCACCACGGCGAGCCCGCCCAGCCCGGTCGCCGTCTCGATCAGCGCCATCTGGGCCGTGAGGTCGCGGTAGTAGGGAATGCGCACGCGGTGATGGTCGCGCACGAAGTCGAGGAAGACCCGGCGCCTCGCGCCTTCCTGGCGGAAGGCCACGAGCTCCGTCAGCCCCTGGATGGTGTCGACGGCGTGGGCGTTGAGCAGGCCCAGCACCTCGCGCGCGCGGCTGCCGAGCCTGTCCAGCCGCCGGCGCAGGAGGAAGGGGCTGAGCCCCACCAGCACGATGAAGGGCGCCAGGGCCGCCGCCGTCGGCCAGCCGTAGACCAGCAGCGTCCCCATCACCGCCGCCGGCACCAGCACCGCCACCAGCGCCGGCGCCACGGTGTGGGCGAAGAAGTACTCCACCAGCTCCACGTCCTGCGTCGCCATGGCGACGATGTCGCCGGTGCGGCGCCGCAGCAGGTAGGCCGGCGCCAGCCTGTCCAGCTTGTCGTAGAGCGCGATGCGCATCTCCGTCAGCAGGCGGAAGGCCATGTCGTGCGCGACCCAGGACTCGAGCCAGTGCAGGAGCCCCGCGAGCGGGGCGATGGCGTAGAGCGCGATCAGCAGCCCGTCCACGGCCGCGCCCTGCTTGAGGCCGGCCACCACCAGCGCGCTGAGCACGCCGACGCCGATGAAGGCCACCACGCGCAGCACGCCGAAGCCGAAGGCAAGCCCCACCCGCCCGCGGAAGGGCCGCACGTGGCCCAGCAGCTGCCGCCACGCGGCCCACCAGCCCAGGCCGGAGGCCCTCAGCACCTCGTCGTCGGCCTCGCCCGGCGCGGCGGCGGCGAGGTGGCGGTCCTCCGCGGTGGGCTCGACCGCCCGCGCGGCCGCCTCGGCCGCGGGCGGCGGCGCCTCCAGCCCCTCCCGCACCTGGTCCGCCATCAGCCGCCAGTAGGTGCCATGCGCGGCCATCAGCTCGGCGTGGCGCCCGCTCTCCACCACGCGGCCCCGGTCGAGCACGAGGATGCGGTCGGCGTCGATCACGCTGGAAAGCCGATGCGCCATGATGAGCACCGTGCGCCCGCCCATGAGGCGGCCGAGCGCGTCCTGGATCACCGCCTCGTTCTCGGCATCGACGGAGGAGAGCGCCTCGTCCAGCAGCAGGATCGGCGCGTCGCGCAGCAGCGCGCGGGCGATGGCGATGCGCTGGCGCTGCCCGCCGGAAAGCCGGATGCCGCGCTCGCCGATCACGGTGTCGTAGCCCTGCGGCAGGCGGGCGATGAAGGCATGCGCGTTGGCGGCGCGCGCCGCCGCCTCGATCTCCCCGTCGCTTGCGTCCGGCTTGCCGAAGCGGATGTTCTCCGCCGCCGTGCCGTGGAAGAGGTAGGTGTCCTGGTTGACCACGCCGAAGCGGGCGCGCAGCGTGGCGCGATCCAGCCCCCGCAGGTCGCGGCCGCCGAGCAGGACGCGCCCGCCTTGCGGGTCGTGGAAGCGCAGCAGCAGGCGCAGGATGGTCGACTTGCCGGCCCCGCTCGCGCCGACGATGCCGACCCGCTCGCCCGCCTCGACCTCGAAGGAGAGCCCGTCGTGGGCCGCGCGCCGGCCGCCGGGGTAGGCGAAGCGCACGTCCTCGAAGGCGATGGTGGGCGGGAGCCCGGCCGCATCCGCGGCGTCGTCTGCGTCGCGCACGGCGGGCTCGCGGTCGAGCAGGCGGAACAGGCTGTCGGCGGCCGAGCGCCCGTGCATGCCGGTGTGCAGCAGCGCCCGCAGGTCGCGCATGGGGCGGAAGACCTCGACCCCCATCATCAGCACGATCAGCAGAACCTCGATGCCGACGGTGCCGTCCGCGACGCGCGCCGCGCCCACGCCGAGCGCCGCCGCCGCGCCGACCGCGATGCCGGCGTCGGTGATCCCGCGCGAGGCCGAGTTGCTGGCCAGCACCCACATGGTGCTGCGGAAGAGCGCGTGCGCCTTCTCCGCGAGGAAGCGCCCGCGGGCCGCGCTCTGGCCGAAGGCCTTGAGCGTCGCCAGGCCCTGCACCGAATCGAGCAGCTCCGCGCCATAGGCCGCCCAGGCCTGCTGCCTGGCCCTGGCCGAGCGCTGGTCCAGGTGGTGAAAGGCCACCGGCGCCAGCAGGGTGAGCAGGGCGAAGCCGAGCAGCACGCCCGCGAGCGGCAGATCGAGGAAGGCGACGAAGGCGAAGATGCCGAAGGGCGTGACCGCGGCGACGAAGAGCTGGGGCAGGTACTGGCCGAAGTAGGTCTCGAGCTGCTCGACCCCGTCGATCAGCGCGAGCAGCGTGTCGCCCGAGCGCTCGGTGCCGAACTGGCCGGGGCCCAGGGCTGCGATCCGGTCGTAGAGGCGCGCGCGGATCTGCAGCTGCACCAGGGCGGCGGTGTGGTGCGCGGCCATGGTGCGCCAGTATTCGAGCACACCGCGCGCCAGCATCGCCGCCGCCACGGCGACCAGCGGCAGGATCAGCGCGTCGAAGCCGTCGCCCTGGAAGACCCGCCCCAGCAGCCAGCCGAGCAGCGCCAGCCGCGCGATCCCGACCGCCGCCGAGAGCAGGCCGAGCAGCACCGCGCCCGCGATGCGCAGCCGCAAGCCCTCGGTGAACTGCCACAGCCTGCGGTCGAAATACATCGGCGCCGCCCGCTTGCCCCGCCCCCATCGACCACAAAGGCGCGGCGTTGTCCACGTCGCCCTTCATGCCGCCGCGGTCACGCCGCCATCACGAGGATATGGGATGGGCGAGGGCCCGCTATTGGCTTAGGATGCGCCCGCTCCTGCTCCATGGAGGGAGGGCCATGGCCCAGCGCCTCGCCGACCGCAGGGTCGATATCGGGGACGGCATCGAGCTCCACTACGTGGAGGCGGGCGAAGGCAGGCCGCTCATCATCATCCCCTCGTGGTCGCTGACCGGCGTGGCCTACCGGCGCCAGCTCGAGGTGCTGTCGCGCTCACGCCGCGTCATGGCCTTCGACATGCGCGGCCACGGCGACTCCACCACGCCGCCGGGCGGCTACCGCGTGAGCCGGCTCGCGGCCGACCTGCGCGCGGTGATCGAGCGGCTCGGGCTCGACGAGGTGGACCTGATGGGGCACTCCATCGGCTCCTCGATCATCTGGAGCTACATCGACCTCTTCGGCGAGGATCGGCTGGGGCGGCTGGTGTTCGTGGACCAGGCGCCCTCGGTCACCGCGAAGGCCGACTGGAGCGCGGCCGAGCGCGTCACCTACGGCTGCCTGCTGCCCGACCTCGACGCGCTGGCCGAGTTCTACCTGCAGGTGCTGGCGGCGGAGACGCCCGAGGCCACGGTGCCGGTGATCGCGCGCCTCTTCTCGCCCTCGCTGCCGGCGGCGGAGCTGCTCTGGTTCGCGCGCGAGATCTGCAAGCTGCCGCGCCGCCACGCGGCCGACCTGCTGCACGATCACTGCGGGCTCGACTGGCGCGACGTGATCGAGCGCGTGCGGCGGCCGACGCTGGTGGTGGGCGCGGAGGCCAGCATCTTCTCGGCCGAATCGCAGGAGTGGATCGCGGCGCAGATCCCCGGCGCCGAGGTCGAGATCTTCAAGGCGCACGAGGGCGGCTCGCACTTCATGAACTACGAGAGCCCGTCCAAGTTCAACGCGCTGGTCGACGCCTTCCTCTCGTAGCCCCGGCCGGCTCCGCCCGGCGTCTGCTCACGTGACCGGGTCCGGCGTCGCGGTGGTGTGCGGCGTCCAGCCTTCGCTCGCCATGATCCGCGCGAGCGCGTCGACCGCATCCCACACGTCGACGTGGCGCGTGTAGAGGGGCGCGATGCCGAAGCGGAGAACGTCGGGGCTGCGGAAGTCGACGACGACTCCCGCGGCGCGCAGGGCCCTGGACACGGCGTAGGCCTCGGGGTGTGCGAAGGAAACCTGACTGCCTCTCTTCGCCGGCTCCCGCGGGCTCGCCAGCGCGAAGCCGTATCGAGCGAGACGCTCGTCCGCCAGGCGGACCAGCAGCTCGGAAAGGCTCCGCGACCCGGCGGCGACGTCCTCCATGGCCACGCCGTCGAAGCAGCGCACCCCGTGCAGGACGGCGCGGAGCGAGAGGACCGGCGGGGTGCCGACGAGGCACTTCCCGATGTCCTCCCTCGCGCGATAGCGGTCCTCGAAGCCGAACTGGTCGGCGTGGCCGAACCAGCCGGTCACCACCGGCTGGTGCGCCGCGACGGCATGCGTGGCCATGTAGACGTAGGCGGGCGCGCCGGGCCCGCCGTTCAGGAACTTGTAGGTGCAGCCGACCGCGTACTCGACCCCCCAGCGGTTGAGCGCGAGCGGCACGGCGCCGGCGGAGTGGCTGAGATCCCAGATCGCGGGCACGCCATGCGCCCGGCAGTGTGCCGCGATCGCCGCCATGTCGTGCATGGCGCCGGTGCGGAAGTTGACGTGGGTCAGCACGACCAGCGCGGTGTCGCCGTCGATCGACCCGACGATGGCCTCGGGCTCGGCCAGGACGAGATCGAACCTGCCGTCGAAGAGGTCGACCAGTCCCTCCAGGATGTAGACGTCGGTCGGGAAGCTGCCGCGCTCGGTGACGACGGTGCGTCGCCCCCGGTCCGCGCGCAGCAGGGAGGCCGCGAGCTTGAACAGGTTGACGGAGGTGGAGTCCGCACAGACGACCTCGCCAGCGGACGCGCCGATCAGCGGCGCGATGGCGTCGCCGGCCCGGCGCGCGAGAAAGAACCAGTCGGCATCGAGCCAGCTCTCGACGAGGCCCCGGCCCCATTCCTCCCGCACGACACTGTCGATGTCGGCGGCGGTGGTCTTCGGCAGGGCGCCGAGGGAGTTTCCGTTGAAGTAGAGCAGCCCCTCCGGCAGGGAGAAGCGCCCGCGGCAGTGGGCGAGCGGGGACGCCCGGTCCAGCCCTTCGCACGTCGCGCGGTCCATGGGTCCTCCCGCCCTGGCGGAGAGCGGCCCGCCCCGCAGCGCGCCGGTCCCCTGCGACGCAGGTTAGCCCGCATTTCTCGCCAGGGTCATGGGTGAAGCCCCGGGCGACGGGCCGCCCGCGCGTGGCCCGGCGCGCGTGGCCCGGTTTGACAGCTTTCGGCCTTTTTCCTAGCGTCGCGCACCGGCACGCGGTCGCCGGCCTGCGGAGGACCTGGGGGATAGCAACGTGACGATCGGAGCGGTCCTTCCGGTCAAGGATCTTGGCGACGCCAAGCAGCGGCTGGCGGGATTCCTCGACGCGGCGGAACGGCGGCGGCTCGCCCGGGCCATGGCGGAGGACGTGCTGGAAACCCTCGCCCGGGTCCCGGGGCTGGCCGAGACCATCGTGGTGACCCGCGACGACTGGGCGGCGGCGCTCGCCGCCCGGCACGGCGCGCGCGTGCTCGCCGAGCCCGCCAACGAGGGCCAGAGCGCAGCCGTGGCGCGGGCGGCCGAGGCGCTGGAGCGGGAGGGCATCCCGACCCTGCTCCAGGTGCCGGGCGACGTGCCGGGCGCGCGCGCCGACGAGATCGCGACGGCGACCGAGGGCCACGGGCGGGACGGCGCGCCGGCCGTGACCCTGGTGCCGGCGCACGACCGGCGCGGCACCAACTGCGTGCTCTGCTCGCCGCCGGGGGTGCTGCCCTTCCGCTTCGGCCACGAGAGCTTCGGGCCGCACTGCCGGGCAGCGCGGGCGCTGGGCATCGCGCCCCGGATCGTGCCGCTGCCGGGCCTCGGACTGGACATCGACACGCCGGACGACCTGCGCGCCTTTCTCGCGCGGCCGGCGCCGGGCCGCACCCTCGACTACCTGCGCGAGAGCGGCATCGCCGCGCGCCTGCTCGTCACCGACGCGGCCTGAGGCGGATGCGCGAAAGCACCCGCGAGCTGCTCGACGCGGTGCGGGGCGGGCACCGGCCCGACGCCGTGCAGGCCCGCGCGCTCGCCGCCGAGGACGACCTCGCGCCGCTGCTCGAGTGCGCGGCCCAACTGCGCGACCGGGCGCACCCGGACGTCGTGACGTACTCGCGCAAGGTCTTCATCCCGCTCACCCATCTCTGCCGCGACGTCTGCCACTACTGCACCTTCGCCCGCCCGCCGCGCCGGGGCGAGACCGCCTTCATGACGCCCGACGAGGTGCTTCGAGTGGCAGAGGCGGGCGCCGCCGCCGGCTGCAAGGAGGCGCTCTTCACCCTCGGCGACAAGCCGGAGATGCGCTACCGCGCGGCCCGCGAGGGGCTGGCGGCGCTCGGCCACGGGAGCACCCTCTCCTACCTCGCGGCCATGGCGAGGCTGGTGCTGGAGGAGACCCCCCTCCTCCCCCACCTCAACCCCGGCGTGCTCGGCCGCGACGACCTCAAGGCGCTGCGCGAAGTCTCGGCCTCCCAGGGCATGATGCTGGAGAGCGCGGCCGAGCGCCTCTCGGCCAGGGGCGGGCCGCACTACGGCTCGCCCGACAAGCGCCCTGCCGTGCGCCTGGAGACGCTGCGGCTCGCCGGCGAGGAGGCGGTGCCCTTCACCTCCGGCATCCTCATCGGCATCGGCGAGACGCGGCTGGAGCGGATCGAGGCCCTGCTCGCGCTGCGCGAGGCGCACGACGCCCACGGGCACGTGCAGGAGATCATCGTCCAGAACTTCCGCGCGAAGCCCGGGACGCGCATGGCGGGCGCGCCGGAGCCCGACCTCGACGCGCTGCTCTGGACCATCGCGGTGGCCCGCATCCTCTTCGGGCCAGCGGCCAACATCCAGGCGCCCCCCAACCTCAGCCCCGGCGCGCTCGCCCCGCTGGTGGCGGCGGGCATCAACGACTGGGGCGGCGTCTCGCCGGTGACGCAGGACTACGTCAACCCGGAGGCGCCGTGGCCCCACCTCGACGCGCTCGCACGCGAGACCGCCGCCGCCGGCAAGACGCTGGCCGAGCGGCTCACGGTCTATCCTCCATACGCGCTCGACGGCGAGCGCTGGCTCGACCCGGCGCTCAGGGCGCGGGTGCTGCGGATGGTGGATGCCGAGGGCTACCCCCGCACCGACGACTGGCTCACGGGCACCAGCGAGGCGCCGCCGGAGCGCCCCGCCACCGCGCCGGCGGTGGTGGCGCCTGGCATCGAGCGCCTGCTGGCGCGCGCCGAGGCCGGCGCGGGGCTGGGCGAGGACGATGTGACGCGGCTCTTCGCCGCGCGCGGCGGCGCCTTCGACGCGGTGTGCGCCGCCGCCGACGACCTGCGCGCGCGCGTCAGCGGGCCCGAGGTCAGCTACGTCGTCAACCGCAACATCAACTACACCAACGTCTGCTACTTCCGCTGCCAGTTCTGCGCCTTCTCCAAGGGCAGGCTGAGCGAGAACCTGCGCGGGCGCCCCTACGACCTGACGCTCGACGAGATCGTGCGCCGGGTGGAGGAGGCCTGGGCGCGGGGCGCCACGGAGGTCTGCCTCCAGGGCGGCATCCACCCCGACTACACCGGCGAGACCTATCTCGCGATCTGCCGCGCCATCGGGGAGGCGGAGCCCGCGATCCACATCCACGCCTTCTCGCCGCTGGAGATCTGGCAGGGGGCGGCGACGCTGGGCCGCACCGTGCCGGACTTCCTCGCCGCGCTGCAGGAGGCGGGATTGGGCTCGCTGCCCGGCACCGCCGCCGAGATCCTCGACGACGAGGTCCGCGCGGTCATCTGCCCGGACAAGATCGCCACCGACCAGTGGCTCCAGGTGATGGAGGCGGCGCACGCGCTCGGCCTGCGCACCACCGCCACGATCATGTTCGGCCACGTGGACGCGCCGCGGCACTGGGCGCGCCACCTGCTGCGCGTCCGCGCCCTGCAGGAACGCACCGGCGGCTTCACCGAGTTCGTGCCGCTCCCCTTCGTCGCCGCGGAGGCGCCGCTCTACCTCAAGGGCCGCGCGCGGCGGGGGCCGAGCTTCCGCGAGGCGGTGCTGATGCACGCGGTGGCCCGGCTCGCGCTCCACCCGGTCGTCCCCAACATCCAGACCTCGTGGGTCAAGATGGGGCGGGAGGGAGCCGCCGCCTGCCTCCGCGCCGGCGCCAACGACATCGGCGGCACGCTGATGAACGAGTCCATCACCCGCGCCGCCGGCGCGAGCCACGGCCAGGAGTTTCCGCCGGCCGCGATGGAGGCACTCGTCGAGGGGCTGGGGCGGGAGCCGGTGCAGCGCACCACGCTCTACCGCGCGGTCCCCGCCGACCGCCGCGCCGCAGCCCGCGCCGCCGCGCCGCTCGCGCCGGTGGTGAATGCGCCGGCCCGCCG
>JAJDXK010000076.1 GCA_022823305.1 Alphaproteobacteria bacterium | reverse complement strand
GCCGCGATGGCGACCTCGGACACGACCTTCGGCGGGCCGCTCGGCACGGTGACGGACATCGTGAGCGGCACCGGCGGCCAGTTGGCGGCGGCGCTCGCCGTGGGCGCGGCGCTGGTGGGCTCGGTGCTCAGGTTCAACGCGATGCAGCTGATGGGCGCGGTGGGCGTCGGCGTGGCGGCGGGTGCTGGCACCGGCATCGTGACCGGCCTGGTCGGCACGGCGATCGTCTGACCCCCGGGCCGACGATGAACGACACCGCGCGCCACACCATCCCGCGCCGGCTCGACGATCCGGAGCGCTGGCTGTTCTGGACCGTCGACGAGGCGGCGGCGCTGATGGGCCCGGCCCTGCTCGGGCTCGCGGCCAACCAGTTCGTCACCGGGCTGGTCGCGGGCGTCGGTGGCTGGCTCGCTCTCCGCCGGGTGAAGCGCGGCGGCGGGGCCAACATCGCGCGCTACGCGCTCTACTGGTTCCTGCCGGACTTCGTGCTGCGGCTCAAGGCGACGCCGCCGAGCCACCTGCGGCGCTTCGTCGGCTGAGGCGGGATCGGTGGAGCGCTCCGTCATGGAAAACGGCCTGCGCCGCGCGCGTGACATCCGGGTCGCGCTGGCGGGCCTGCTGGTGCTGTCGATGACCGCCAACCTGGCGCTGACGGCGAGCTTCGCCGGGCGCGAGACGGTGACCGTGCTGGTGCCGGCGGCGGCAGGTCCGGCCTGGGCGGTCGGCGGCGGCGCGGCCGGGTCCGGCCCGGCCGGCGCCCGGTATCTCGAGGACATGGCGCGCACCGTGGCGGTGACCCTGCTCACGCTCACGCCGGAGAACGCCGGTCAGGTGCGGGCCGCGGCGGCGCGGATGAGCGCGCCCGAGGCGCGCGGCGCGATCGGCGCCTGGGTCGAGGCGGAGGCCGCGCGCATGGCCGGGCGCGATCTCGCGAGCGCGTTCTACCCCGCGCAGATCGAGGCCGACCCGGCGCGGCTCTCGGTGGAGGTCGCGGGCGAGCTGGTGACCTGGATCGGGCGCGAGGAAGCCGCGCGGGAGGGCCGGCGCTACCGGCTCGCCTTCCGCATCGACGCCGGGCGCATCGGGCTCGTGCGTTTCGAACAGATGGAGGACGGCAGATGACACGATGTTCTCTCCGGCGGCGGTTCGCGCCGCTCCTCGCCATCGCCCTTGCCGGCATGACCGCGCTCGGCGCGCCCGTTCCGGCGTCGGCGATGCAGGTGCTGGACGCGGCGAACCATGCGGAGCTCACCGCGGAGATCTCCGCTTCCGGCGTCAACCGCATCGCGCTCAGCCACGACCGGATCGCGCGGGTGGTGCGCGCGCCCGACGGCTACGCAGTCGAGCACGACGCCGCCTCGGGCGACCTCTACCTGCGGCTGGCCGGGACGGACCCCGGGGCCGGCGGCCGGCACGCGGAGGCCAGCCTCTTCATCGGCACCGAGCGGGGCTTCACCTACCGGCTGACCCTGATCCCGGCGGATCGGGCCTCGGCGCAGATCCTGATCCGCAATGCGGATGCCCCGCCGGGGACGGTGGATGCGCCCGGCGTCATTCCTCCGACGGCGAAGGGCGATGCCCATGTCGCGGCGCTGGTGCGCCTGGTGCGCGCCGTGGCGCGGCGCGAGCCGCTGCCGGGCTACGAAATCCTCGCCGGGGACGCAGCGGAGGTTTCCGGACTGACGCTCATCGAGACCTGGCGGGGTCCGCGCCTCGCGGCGCTCGTGTTCGAGGCCGCCCGTTCGGCATCGGCCGGTGCGGATGGCGGCGCGGGTCTCGCCGGGACCATCGGGGAGCTGCCGGGTGTCGGGCGCGCCGCAGACGGCGCCCGTCTCGCCGCCCTCTGGCTGGCGGCGCCCGGCACCGGTCCGGGCGGCGGCCGGCTGGTCGTGGCGGTCACCGAATCCGCCGGAGACCCCCGATGAGCGCCCGCGCCGATGCGGGCGATCCCGGCGCGGTCAGGCGGCGCCAGCTGCTGCTGTTCTCCGTGGTCGCCGCCGTCTTGCTGGTCGCGGTGGCGGCCTGGCTCGGCATGGGCGGCGGCAAGCCGTCGGCGCCGCAGGGCGGCATCGAGGCGGAGATCGCGGGGCCGGATGCGGCCGAGCAGGTCTGGACGCGGCGCTCGGAGGCCCGGCTCGGCGGCATCGAGACGCAACTGCGCGAGATGCGGCAGGAAGCGCGCTCGCTCGGGGCCGCCAACGAGAGGATGCGCGCGAAGCTGGAGGCGGACGCGGCCGACGCGCGCGGCGTCATCGACCGCCAGGCGGCAATCATCGACGAGCTGCGGCGCGGGCTGCAACCGCGGCCGGGCGATGCGGCGGACGACACAGCGGGCGGAGCGACGGGTTCGGGCGGCTACTTCCGCGCACAGGGGACGGCGCCTCCGGCTTCCGGCCCGGAGGCCGGAACGGGCCGGGGTCCGGGGCCGGTCGCGCCCGCGCCGATGATCGAGACGTTCGAGCTGGAAGGCGCGCCGCGGTCCTCGACGGACGATCCCCGCAGCGGCCCCGAGCTGGTGGCCGATGCGGTCGCGAAGCCGGTCTCGGTGTGGCTGCCGGCGGGCGCCCATGCGCAAGCCGTGGTGCTGGCCGGCGTGGACGCCTCGGCCGGGGTCTCGTCCCAGGGAGA
>JAJDXK010000016.1 GCA_022823305.1 Alphaproteobacteria bacterium | reverse complement strand
CGCGGCCCGCCGCGCGGAGCGGACCGGCGGCAAGATCGAGCACCTGCGCTACATCACGCGCAACACCCCTTCGGTCGAGCTCCTGAGCGAAGAAGGCCTGAGTCTGATCGAGGAGAACGCGGAGACCATCCTCGCGGAGATCGGCATCGACTTTCGCGAGGACGACGAGGCGCTCGCGCTCTTCAGGGATGCCGGCGCCGACATCAACGGCGAGCGGGTGCGCTTTCCGCGCGGGCTCGCGCGCCACCTGCTGTCCACGGCGCCCTCCACCTTCACCCAGGCCGCACGCAACCCCGAGCGCTCGGTCGAGATGGGCGGACGCAACCTCGTGTTCGCGCCGGTCTACGGTCCGCCCTTCATCTACGACATCGAGAAGGGGCGCCGCTACGCCCAGCTCGAGGACTTTCAGAACTTGGTCAAGCTCTCCTACATGACGCCGGCGATGCACCATTCCGGCGGCACCGTGTGCGAGCCGGTCGACGTGCCCGTGAACAAGCGCCACCTCGACATGGTCTATGCGCACATGCGCTATTCCGACAAGCCCTTCATGGGCTCGGTCACCCACCCCGAGCGAGCGGCAGATTCGGTCGAGATGGCGAAGATCCTCTTCGGCGCCGATGCCCTCGACAGCCAGACCGTGATGGTCAGCCTGATCAACGCCAACTCGCCGATGACCTTCGACGCCACCATGCTGGGCGCGCTCAAGGTCTACGCCCGCGCCAACCAGGGGCTGCTGGTCACCCCCTTCATCCTGGCCGGCGCGATGGCGCCGGTCTCGGTCGCGGGCACGATGGCGCAGACGCTGGCGGAGGCCATGGCCGGCATGGCCCTGGTCCAGCTCTGCCGGCCGGGTGCGCCGGTCATCTTCGGCAGCTTCCTGAGCTCGATGTCGATGCAGAGCGGGGCGCCCACCTTCGGCACGCCGGAGGCGACGCTCGCCATCTTCGGCCTCGCCGCGCTGGCGCGCCGCCTCGGCGTCCCCTTCCGCAGCGGCGGCGCACTCACCGCCTCCAAGCTGCCCGATGCCCAGGCGGCTTACGAGAGCACCAACACCCTGCTGCCCACCGTGCTCGCCGGGACCAACTTCGTGCTGCACGGCGCCGGCTGGCTGGAGGGCGGACTCGCCAGCGGCTACGAGAAGTTCATCATGGATGCCGACCAGCTCGGCATGATGCAGGTGCTGACGGGCGGCTACGACCTGTCGGAGAACGGCCAGGCGATGGACGCGATCCGCGAGGTCGGACCGGGGAGCCACTACCTCGGCTGCTCCCACACCCAGGCCAACTTCGAGACCGCCTTCTACCGCTCCGCCATCGCCGACAACTCCAGCTTCGAGCAGTGGCAGGCCGACGGTTCCAAGGACACGACCCAGCGGGCGCACGAGCAGTTCAAGACGATGCTGGCCGAGTACGAGGCGCCGCCCATCGACCCGGGCGTGGACGAGGCGCTCAGGGAGTATGTTGCGAAGAAGAAGGCGTCGATGCCCGACGCCTTCGCCTAGGTCCTTCCCCGCTTGCGGCGGCCGGTGCGGCGGCGTGTCGCTGATGCCGGCGCCGTCTCTGAACTGGGCAGGGTGACGTGCTGCGGCAGGTGGACGTAGTCCGCGGTGCCGTGGGGGATCGCCATGGCGTCGACGAAGTGGCGCTGGAACTCGGGCTCGACGGCGGTCTCCACCTTCTCGATCCCGCGCACGATCTCCTCTACTTCGTCGCGCGCCGCCCGGTCCAGCAGCGCGATCAGCGCGCCCGTGCCGGCGGCGTTGCCGGCAGCAGACACCTTGTCGAGCGGGCAATCGGGGATCATGCCGAGCACCATGGCGTAGAGCGGGTCGATGTGGCTGCCGAAGGCGCCGGTCAGCACGACCCGGTCGACCGAAGCGATCCCGAAGCGGTCCATCAGCAGCCGCGCACCGGCCATCAGCGCCGCCTTGGCGAGCTGGATCGCGCGCACGTCGTTCTGGTGGACGCGGATCGCCGGCTCGCCCGCGTGCAGCACGTAGCCGAAGGTCCGCCCCTCTTCGAAGACGCGCGCGCTCCCGGCCCGCGCCGCGCCGGCGATGGTGCCGTCCGCGAGCAGGATGCCGGCGAGGTACATCTCGGCCAGCGCCTCGATGATCCCGGAGCCGCAGATGCCGGTGACGCCGGTGGCCGCGGTGGCCTCCGCGAAGCCCTCCTCATCGGACCAGAGGTCGCAGCCGATCACCTTGACCCTGGCCTCCAGCGTGTCTGGGTCGATGCGCACGCGCTCGATGGCGCCGGGTGCTGCGCGCTGGCCGGCGGTGATCTGCGCGCCCTCGAAGGCGGGCCCCGTGGGCGATGAGGCGGCCAGCAGCCGCTCCCGGTTGCCGAGCACGATCTCGGCGTTGGTGCCGACATCCACGACCAGCACCGTATCGTCCGCCCGGTGCGGGGCTTCGGAGAGCACCACGCCCGCCGCATCGGCGCCCACGTGGCCCGCGATGCAGGGCAGCACGTAGATGCGCCCGCCGGGGTTGATGTCGAGATCGATGTCACGCGCTTCCAGGTCGAGCCCACCGGAGCGCGCGAGCGCGAAGGGGGCGCCGCCCAGCTCGGTCGGGTCGATGCCGAGCAGCAGGTGGTGCATGATCGGGTTGCCGACGAAGGTCGCGTTCAGGATGTCGCCGCGCGCGATGCCAGCCTGGTCTGCTGCCTCGCCGATCAGCGCGTTCACGGCGCCGCGCACGGCCTCGGTCAACTCCGCCTCGCCGCCGGGGTTCATCATCACGTAGGAGACGCGGCTCATCAGGTCCTCGCCGAAGCGAATCTGCGGGTTCATGCGCCCGGCGGAGGCGGCGACCTCGCCGCTCGAAAGCTCGGCCAGGTGGCACGCGATTGTGGTGGAGCCGATGTCGAAGGCCGCGCCATGGACCCGGTCGTGGAAGCCGGGCCAGAGCGCGACGATGCGCTCGCCCCCGTGCACGGCGACCGTCACCGACCATTCGCCGTCGCGGAGCGCGCGCTGCAGGCCCTGCAGGACATGAAGATCGCAGGCGAGGTCGTCCAGGCCCCACTGGTCACGCAGCGCGTCCGTCAGACGCTCGAAGTCGCCGCGCGGGTTGTCCATGTCGGGCTCCGCGACCTCGACGTAGTGCAGGCGGATCGCGGGATCGATGGTGAAGTCGCGGGCCTCGGCGCGCTTGCGCACGACCTGCTTGTGCACCTGGCTCTCGGGCGGCACGTCGATGACGAGGTCGCCCTCGATGTGCGCCGAGCAGCCAAGGCGGCGACCCTCCGCCAGGGTGCGGCGGGCGGCATAGCGCGCCTCCTTCTCGCCCGCCGGGCTGAGGTGCTCCGGCGCGCTCTCGATCCCGAACTTGGCGAAGTGGCCGGCGCCGGCCTCCACCTGGCAGCGGCCGCAAAGACCCCGCCCGCCGCAGACCGAATCGAGATCGACGCCGAGCGCGCGCGCAGCGTCGAGGACCGAGGTGCCGAGGGGGAAGCGCCCGCGCTTGCCGGAGGGCGTGAAGACGACGAAGGCGTGCGCGGGCTCGCTCATGCCCTCACGCGCTGACGGCGGCGCCCTCCCGCCGGCGCCGGCGGCCCTCGCGCCGGCCGCGCCTGCCCTCGCCTGCCCCCTCGGCCGCCGGCTCGCGGAAGCGGCGGAGCCAGCGCGCGCAGTCGGGG
>JAJDXK010000063.1 GCA_022823305.1 Alphaproteobacteria bacterium | reverse complement strand
TCGAACGCACCCACCACCCCCAGTCCCCCACCACCCGGGAGGAGGGGGAACGAAAGCGGGTCCCCCAGCGCTACCACACCACCCCCCCGGGGAGGAGAGGGCCGGGGTGAGGTGGGGGGCGGCTGCGATCGTGTCCGGTCGGAAAATGTTCTAGCAATTTGTCGCTCACGGCAGCTGGCCTACGGCCGGCGCCATCGCGCGGGACGCGCGCGGAGCGTACGATGCGGGCGCGCCGCATAAGCGGCGGGCCGCAGTCGCGGCCTGTCGCGCGTCCGTTTTTGACGGACGCGCTCTAACGCGTCACCGGATCGTACCCGTAGATATCGCGTGCCATCTCGGGGCTGACCTTGCCGTTCCGGACATCGTCCGCAACCAGGGCCGGCTCGCGCTCCCTGGGGTCGCCGAAGCCCCCGCCGCCCGGTGCAACCAGCACCAGCCGGTCGCCCTTCTGCAGCACCGTCGCGAGCTTGGACGGCACCGCCTCCTCGCTGCCGTCCGCGCGATAGAGCGTGCCGCTGGCCGGCGCACCGGCCTTGCCGCTCCCTGCGCCCGCGCAGGGCTGGAAGTAGCGCTCGCCGCGGTGGCTGTAGGTTATCTCCCCATCCAGGATCTCGTATTCGCGGACGCTGCCGAGGCCGCCCCGCCGATGCCCGGCTCCTCCCGTATCGCGGGCCAGCTCGAAACGCCTGAGGCGTATCGGCAGATCCATCTCCAGGGCCTCGACCGGCAGGTTCATGCAATTGGTCGCATCGGTATCGATCGTGTCGATGCCGTCGCGCCTCTCGCTTGCACCGCTGCCGCCCGCGAGCATCTCGCCGGCGACGAACGAGGCGCCGTCAGCGCGCTTCATTCCGAAGGCCTGCGTGACCATCAGGCCGGCGCCGTCCGCCGGGACCTTCTGCGGCAACGCGTCTCTCAGGGCGCCGAGGATCGCGTTCGCGATCAGCTTGATCGTCGGGGTCCTGGCATTGACCGGCGCGGGCTCGACGGGGTTGAGCAGACTTCCTTCGGGCAGCGTCAGCTCGACGGGGCGGAAGCAGCCGCCATTGGTCGGGATGGTCTCGCCCGTCAGCGCCCGAAGCGCGAAATAGGCCGCCGCATAGGAGCCGGAGGGCACGCAGTTCATCGGTCCCTTCACCTGGTCCGCGGTCCCCGTGAAGTCGCACGACAGCATGCCGTCGCCGACCGTCACCGCGACCTCAATCCTGATTCGGCGGTCGAGCTCGATCCCGTCATTGTCCAGATGGTCCACGTAACGATAGGTGCCGCGCGGGATCCGGCCCAGCGCCGCGCGCGTCATCGCCTCCGAGCGATCCAGCAGCTCCGCGAAAATCCCCGTCAGATGGTTGCGGCCGTAGCGCGACGCAAGCTCCCCCAGACGCCGGGCGCCCACCGTGCACGCCGCAACCTGCGCGTTCAGATCGCCCATGAACATCTCCGGCACGCGGACGTTGCGCCGCAGCAGATCCACCAGCGTCTCGTTCATCCGGCCCGCGTCCCTGAGCTTCAAGGGCGGAATTCGAACGCCCTCCTGGAAGATCTCCGTCGCGTTCGTCGGCACCGACCCCGGCGTCATGCCGCCGACGTCCTGGTGGTGCGTCAGACACGCGCTCAGCGCCACGACCTTCCCCTCGTGAAACACCGGCATCACCAGCGCGATGTCAGGCAGATGCGTGCCCCCCAGATAGGGGTCGTTCATGATGTAGATGTCGCCCGCGCGCATTTCGTGCAGCGGAAAGCGTCGCCGGATCGTCTGAACGATCGGGATCAGGGTCGCCATGTGGATCGGGATCGCGATCGCCTGCGCCAGGGTCTCCCCCTCCACCGTGAAGAGCGACGCGGACGCGTCCTGCCCCTCCTTCACGATCGGGGAAAACGAGCTCTTCAGGAGAGTCACCTCCATCTCGTTCGCAATCCCGTCGAGCTTGTGACGGACGACCTCGAGGGTGATCGGATCGAATTCGGCAGAATCTCTTTCCATGACCTGTCTCCGCCCTCAGGCACGCGTGACGATGAGGTTGCCGCAGCCGTCCAGCCGGCCGCGCCAGCCGGGCTCGATCAGCGTGGTCGTGTCGTGCTGCTCGATGATCGCCGGCCCGTCGATTTCGTCCGCCCCGGCGAGCGAGGCGCGTTCGTAGATCGCCGCATCGGTCGCGTCGTCCGTTTCGGGGAGCAGTATACGCCGCGTTCGCTTCCGCGCCGCGCCCGTCGCGGGACTCGCGGGCGCATCGCGGGCCGCTCCCCGGCCCCCGGCCCGATGAACGCTCCGAAGGTTGACGATCCGCGCGGGGCTTCGCGTGCTGTGCCCGAAGACGCGGTCGTGAACCTCGAGGAAGTCCTCGTAGAGCCGGGCAATGGGATCGTCGTCGGCAAGGTCGAGCGAGACCTCCAGATGGTAAGCCTGTCCGACATAGCACATGTCGGCGAAGTAGGAGACGTCGACGTCCGCGGCGGCAATGCGCTCGGCCTCCATGAGCGCCGCGCACCGTCCGTCGAGCTCCGCGAGCGTCTCGCGGATGTCCGCCACGGCCAGTCCCTCCACCAGACGCGGGAAGGCGACCGACGACTCGTGCTCGACCTGCGCGGCAAGGAGGCCGGCCGCGGAGAGCACGCCCGGATGTTGCGGCACGACGATCGTCGAAATGCTGAGCTCTCCCGCCAGCGCCGTCGCATGCAGCGGCCCGGCGCCGCCGAGCGCAATCAGGGCGAAGTCGCGCGGGTCCAGGCCCTGGCGAATGGAAACGAGACGGATGCCCTCCGATATCTGGGTGTTGAGCAGACGATGGATGCCGAGCGCGGCCTGCTCGACCGTGAGCGAGAGGGGCCCCGCCACCTTCTCTGCGATGACCTCCCTGGCCAGCGCAGGCCTCAGCCGCACGGTGCCGCCAGCGAAGTAGTCGGGATTGATATAGCCGAGGACGAGCGACGCATCGGTGACGGTCGCTTCCTCGCCGCCTCGTCCATAGCAGGCCGGGCCAGGGTCGGCGCCGGCAGACTGCGGCCCGACGCGGAGCCCGCCGCCCTCGTCGAGCCACGCGATGCTGCCGCCGCCCGCGCCGATCGCGTTGACGTCGACCATCGGCACCCGCACGGGAAAGCCGCCGATGACGCCTTCGCTTCGGAGCATGGGGCGGCCGGCCCTGATAAGGGAGATGTCGCAGCTCGTGCCGCCGATGTCGATCGCGATGAGATCCTCGAAACCGGCCGCCCGGCCGACGTCGCGCGCGCCGACCACGCCCGCCGCCGGGCCGGAGAGGAAGAGGCGCACCGGTCGCAGCCGCGCGCTCGAGGCGGCGCAGATGCCGCCGCGCGACTGCATGATCTGGAGCGGTGCGCCGACGCCCTCGCGCTCGAGACGCTCCGCCAGGCGTTGCAGATAGCCGCTCACCACCGGCTTTATGTAGGCGTCGAAGGCGGTCGCGACCGTCCGCTCGTATTCGCGAAAGGCCGGATCGACTTCGGACGAGATCGATATGTCGAGATCGGGATATGCCGCGCCGACGGCGTCGCGGGCGCGACGCTCGTGCTCGGGATTGAGGAACGAGAACAGGAAGCTTATCGCGATGGCCGTGACCCCGTCTTCGACCAGCTCCGCGGCGGCGCGGCGCACGCTCTCCTCGTTGAGGGGAACGAGGATGCTTCCATCCGCCGCGATGCGCTCCGTCACCCCCTTGCGGCGTGCGCCGGGCGCCAGGAATGCCGGCGTCTCGGGCTCGAGGATGATGCTGTAGACGGCGCGCCGGAGCTGGCGGCCCATCTCGAGGATGTCCCGAAAGCCTTCCGTCGTCAGCAGGCCGACCCTCGCCCCCTTGCGCTCGATGACGGCGTTCGTGGCGACGGTGGTTCCGTGCACGAAGCGAGCCACATCCGCCGCTCCGACCTGAAACTCCTCCTTCAGGCGCTCGAGCGAGGCAAGCACGCCCACGGAGGGGTCGTCGCGCGTCGTCGGCACCTTGATGATGATCGGAGCCTGGCCGGGGCGTCGACACACGACATCGGTAAAGGTGCCGCCGACGTCGACGCCGATCTCCGCGGCTTGCCCGGCAACCCTCATGCTCACCGTGCCTCGCTGCGGCCCGCCGACACGCCGGGTGCTGCCCCGCCGGCGCGCCACTCAGCCGTTGCGCAGCTGCGCGGTCGCTTCTCCGTCGAGGGCGCCCGACTCGTCGAGAGCGACGCCATATGCCTCGCGCGCGGCCTCGGGCGAGACCCAGCGCTCGCGCACGTCGATCGCCACCTGCTCCGCCGGGCGCTCCGTCGGCGCGCCGTAGCCGCCGCCGCCGCAGGAGTAGGAGACGATGGTGTGGCCCTCGGGGATGATCGCCTGGGCGCAGGCGTCGAGCCGGTGCAGGTCGCCGTTGGGGTCGCGCCGGAACTGGTTGGCCCGCCCTCCGGCGGTGCCGCCGCGCGCGCCCTCGGGCGCGGTCACGTTGCCGTCGCTGACGTAGCCGACCTCGAGGTCGCCCTCGGTGGGTCCGAACTCGCAGTAGACCCCGGCGCCGCCCCGCGTGCGGCCATGGCCGCCCGAATCGGTGATGAAGTGGCGGCCGCGCACGGTGAGCGGGAAGCGCATCTCGTCCAGCTCGATGGAGTCCTGGTAGGACATGCCGGCGTTGCCGAGATGGCCGATGGAGAGCCAGGCGTCGGCTTGCGCGCTGGCCGCGCCGCCGCCCCAGCCGAGGAAGATCTGGTTGACGTAGGCGCCCTTGGTCTTCTCGCTGGTGCCGGAGATCACGCCGAGGGAGGGCGGGATGATCGAGGCGGTGCTGGCCATGCCGTAGCCGTCGCCGAGGTCGGCGATGGCGCGGCTGACGGCGTTGCCCACGCGGTCGGCAAGATTGGTGGTCGCCACCGAGCAGCTCGTCGGGTGCCGGGGGATGCCGCAGACGCTGTTTTCGCGCAGGTGCATGCGCACGCGGCGGAAGGAGCCGGTGTTGGTCGGCACCGCGTCGGGAATGCTGTTGAAGACGCCGAGCAGCAGCGTGCTCTCGCAGCAGGCCTGCGAGAGGTTCAGCCCGCAGGGCATCGCGTCCGGGTTGTCGCGCAGGTCGATGTCGATCGTCGCCTCGTCGGGGTCCACCTCGACCGCGATCGTGACCGGAATCCCGTCCTCGGCGTTGGGGAAGGGGTCGTGCATGGAGGTGGTCACGGCGCGGCCGCCCGGCATCTTGCGCACCGCGGCGATCATGAGCTGCTCGCTGTAGTCGAACCATTGCTCGGCGAACTGGGCGAGGGTGTCCCAGCCGATCTCGCGGCCGAAGGACATGATCTCGCGCTCGCCGATCCTGGCCGCGCCCAGCGCCGCCAGATAGTCGCCCCACCACTGGTCGGGCACGCGGATGCGCAGCCGGCACATGCGCACGATGTCCTCGATGTCCTCGTAGTCGCGCTGGATCTGGACCGCGGGGAAGATCAGCGCGCCTTCCTCGTACACGTCGCGCGCGCTGCCGTGATAGGTGGTGGCGATGGAGTTGCCGCAGTCGGCCTGGTGGGCCTTGGCCACCATGGTGAAGCGGTGCACGCCCTCGTCGTCCACCACCGGCACCAGCGTGGTGTGATCGGCGGGATGGGAGCAGCCGTGATAGGGCGAGTTGTGCAGGTAGGCGTCGCCCCGCCTGAGGTCGGGGTGAAACTCCTGCATCGACTCGCACATCATGTCGGCGCCGCGCAGGACGTGGATCGGCAGGCTCTCGTTGACCGTGAGCAGACGGTTCTCCGCCGTCACGATGCAGCAGGAGAAGTCGCGCGCGCTGTTGAGCACGCCGGAGCGCCCGGTGCGCAGCAGCGTGTTGGCCATCTTGGCGCAGATGGCCTCCATGCGCTTGTTGACGATCGCCATCTGCACGCCGTCGAGCGTGCCATCGGCATTCAGGGTCAGCGTCTTGCGTGCCATCGCTCGCCTGCCTCGATCAGGGCGTTATCAGGAGACTGCCCGAGGGCCGGCGCTCGGCCTTCGCCCCGGGGTCGATCACGACGGTGGTAAAGGAAGACTCGATGATGGCGGGGCCTTCGACGGTCTCGCCCGTCTCCATGCCCTCGAAATGCACCACCCGCGCCTCGACGAAGCCGGTATCCGTGAAGTAGACCGAGCGGTGGCCCGCGATCTCCCGGCCGCCGTCGGCGCCGTCGACGCTCAGGTTGACGCCGTCCCGAAGCCGGCAGCGCACGTTGGCGCGCCAGCCCACGGTCTCGATCGACGACTCGCTGTCGGCGAAGGTGAAGAGCGACTCGTGGGTCTTGTGGAAGTCCTCGACGAAGTGCGCGAGCGCGTTCTCGTCCTCGATCCGCCTGCCGCGCAGGGGCACCTCGATCTCCCAGATCTGGCTGGGATAGCGCGCCTCGGCGGTGAGCTCGATCTCCTGCTCGAGCGAGCCCGCGCCCGGCCCCTCGATGAAGCCCCGGCACTTGCTCTCCAGCTCTTCCAGCAGTGCGTTGACGCCGTTGAAGTCGAAGCCGTTGGTCGAGGTGTAGAGCGTACCGCTGTACTCCGCGCGCAGCTCCGAGATCAGCGCGCCGTGGGCGCTGAGCGCGGCCGCCACCTCCGGCAGGATCACCTGGGCGCAGCCGAGCCGCCGCGCGATGGCGACCGCGTTGAGCCCTGCCGCACCGCCGCCGCCCACGATGGCCGCCTCGCGCGGGTCAATGCCCTGGTTGACGGTGATGTCCTCGATGGCGTGCACCATGTTCTCGGTGGCGACGCTCATGATCGCTGCCGCGGCCTCGTGCAGCGAGAGGCCGAGCTTTCCGGCCACGTGGCTCTCGATCGCCGCGGCCGCGGCCTCGGTCTCCAGCGCCATGGCGCCGCCGAGGAAGTAGGCCGGGTCGATCCAGCCGAGCACCACCGAGGCGTCGGTCACCGTCGGCTCGGTGCCGCCGGTGCCGTAGCAGACCGGGCCGGGGACGGCGCCCGCGCTCTTGGGCCCGACATGCAGCAGGCCGCCCTCGTCGACCCAGGCGATGCTTCCCCCCCCGGCGCCGATGCTCTTCACGTCCACGGCGGGGAAGCCGGTCATGTGGCCGCGGTAGGGCTGGCCGATCCAGGTCTCCCGTGTCCACGGGATGCGCCCCCCGCGCACCAGGCTCACGTCGAAGGTGGTGCCGCCGGTGTCGGCGATGATGGCGGTATCGGCGCCGGTGTCCGCCTCGGCGTAGGCGCGGCCTGCAACGGGCGCCATCGCCGGACCCGAGTTGATCGAGTGGATCGGCGCGTGCGCCATGTCCGCCGCATCCATGGCGCCGCCCTGGGTGGTGACCACCAGCACGCGGCCGCCGAAGCCGGCGTCCCTCAGGCGCGATTCCAGGCCGCCCAGATAGTGGCCCATGAGCGGCTTGAGCGAGGCGTCGATGCAGGTCGACGAGGCACGGCGGTACTCGCGGAGCGAGGGGTTGAGGACGTGCGAGAGGGTGTAGGGCACCCCCGGCAGGTGGCGCTCCAGCAGTTCGCCCACGCGGAGTTCGTGCGCGGGGTTCACGATCGACCAGAGGAGGCAGACGCCGACCGCGGCGACCTCCTGCCGCGCGAGTTCCTCGACGATCGCGACGACGCCCTGCTCGTCGAGCGGCTCCATCACGCTGCCGTCGTAGGCCACCCGCTCGGGCACCTCGTATGTGAGCGAGCGCGGCACGTAGGGTTCCGGGTAGGGGACCGTGAAGTTGAAAGGCTCGATGCGCCCGCCCTCGCGGAACACCAGCACGTCGGGGTGGCCCCTGGTGGTGAGGAAGGCGGTGCGTGCGGTGTTGCCGGTGACGATCGCGTTGATCGCATGGGTGGTGCCGTGGATTAGCATCTCGCCGCGGCCGAGCAGGGTCTCGCGGCTCTCGCCCAGGTCCTCGGCGGCGCGGGAGAGAGTGTCCAGAACGCCGGCGACCGGGTCCGCCGGAGTCGTCGGTGCCTTGTACATGCGCAGGCCCCCGTCATCGGACTCGACGACGAGGTCGGTGAAGGTTCCCCCGGTATCGACCGCGAATCGCATGGCTCTCCCGCCGTGTCGGATGCTTCCCCTGCCGGTGGCCGGCGCCGCCGGGCGGGCGCGAACCTAGCCCGAATCGGCGGCGGGCGCCACGGCGGGCAGGCGGGTCGGCTCGGTTCGAGTCACGACACCGTACGCAGCAGCTCCAGGGCCGCGCGGGCGGTCACGATAGGAATGCCGTCGGCTGTCCGGAGTGCGAGCATGTGCTTCTTGTCGCCCGACACGATCAGGTCGACACCTCCGGCGATTGCGGTCGCCAGGATCCAGTTGTCCGTGGGATCGGGAGAGAGGGACACGCTCGGCAGCTCATCGAGGACGATGGCGCGCATGCCGATGTTCTCGACAATGGCCGCCGCCTCGGCTGCGTCGATGATCTTGCGAAGGCGCTCTCGGGTGAGTACATCGGACAACTCGCGGACTTGCGCGACAGACGTCACGAGCTCGATCTCGCCGCGCAACCACGCCTGATACAAAGCGTCGGGAGGCGTGCCTTTGGTGATGAGGGCGCCGATCAGGACATTGGTGTCAAGAACGACCCGCACGCGTCGTACTCACCTCCTCGTCGATCAGGTCGAGAAGCTCCCGCTGATCGTGTCCAGCGTTGCGATCCTTGACCTGACTGACCGTGAGATCGAAGACGCGCCTGCGCACTGCCTCGTCGACGAAGCGGGACAGGTCGCCCTTCTTGCCGCCGTTGCGGGCAAGAAAGGTGCGAACCGCCCGGTTCGTCTCCTCGGAAACGGAGAGATTCCATCGAACCATGCTCATTCTCCGCGCATAAACACATAAACACCTAAGCGCCTACGCTACACTCTCGGCGATCCGGCGGTCAACGCGTCCGCCGTGTCAGGTGAGTGTTTCACACATCAGAGCGCGTCGGTCTCGATGATGTCGACGCCGCGCTGGCGGTCGATCAGGTAGATGAGGCCGCGGTCATCCACGGTGACGTCGTTGGAGGAGGCGCGCTCGCACCCCTCGGGCGGGTCGGGGAGGTAGCGCGCCACCTCGCGCGGCGCGAAGGGGTCGCTCACGTCCACCAGTCGCAGCCCGTGGGCGAACCAGGCGAAAGGCACCACGTTGCCGACGAACCTGTCGGAGGGCTGGTGGCACCCGGTCATGGCGGGCTGGGGGCTGCCGTCCTCGTCGGCGCCGTCGACGTTGATGGTGCTGATCGGGATCGGCAGGCGCTCGTCGGTGATGTCGTAGACCCAGGCGAAGGCGGGCGGCGAGGGCCACAGCTTCGCCACGTCCTCGTCGGCCACCACCATGATGCGCCGCCCCTTGAGCGCATAGGGGAAGGGCAGGCAGGTGTGGGTCGGGTGAGGGAAGGCGGGGCTGGTGTTGAGGCCCGCGACATGTTTCGGCTGCGCCATGTCCTCGATGTCGAGGATGAAGAGGCCGTGGTGCCAGTAGCTGACGTAGAGCCGGTCGCCGAGACGGTGGGGATGATGGCAGCGCGGCGCCACCCAGTCGGCCCACGGATACTCCTCGCCGCCGGCCTGCCACTGCCCGGGGATCCACCAGCGGCCCACCTCCTCGGGCGCCGCCGGGTCGGCGAGGTCGAGGATCATCACGATGTTGCCGACATAGCCCTCGACGGTCGGCGAGATATAGGCGTAGCGCCCGTCGAAGGTGAAGCGGTGCACGCCCTTGCCGGCCGTGCGCCACTTCGTGATCGGCCTTGGTTCGCTCGGATTGGAGACGTCGTAGATGCCCAGGCCGCCGCCGAAGCCGTCTGCGCCGTTGCCGCCTTCGCCGCCTAGGCGCTCGTGGTTGACCAGCATGATGCCGTCCGCGGCCCGCACCTTGTGCGAGTGCCAGCCCTCCGGCAGCTCGATCCGCGCGAGCGTGCGCGGGTTCGCGGGATCGGCCACGTCGACCAGCGTGGTCCCCGACGGCCAGCGCATGTGGCCGATGTAGAGCGTGGTGCCGTCGACCCAGACCTGCCCGCCGCCCGGGCAGTCGATGTGGGCGAGACGGCGGGTTCGGTGCGCTTCGGCCATCGTGCCGCTCCGGTCCCTAGCCGCGTCCCTCCAGCGCGCGGCGGACGGCCACGAGCTGGCCTGCCCGCTTCCCCTGCAGGGCCTTGATGTCGTCCGGGGTGTACGAAAAGATGCCGGTCCCGGTCTTCATGCCGAGATCGCCCCTGTCGGTCCTGTCGGTGATGTAGCCGCTCACGTCGTCGCGCTTGCAGAGGTCCGCGTTCAGGTAGCTGCCGACTGCCTGGTAGATGTCGAGGCCGGCCATGTCGAGCAGCGACATCGGCCCGACCACGGCGAGCTTGTAGCCGATTCCCCAGGAGACGCAGGTGTCCAGCCCCTCGGGCTCGATCACGCCCTTCTCAACCAGGTCGCAGGCCTCGCGCATGATGGCGTAGAGGATGCGGTTCTCGACGAAGCCGGGAACGTCCTTCTTGACGACCACGGGCAGCAGGTTGAGATCCTTGATCGCCTGGACCATGCGGTCGACGGTTGCCTGCGAGGTCTCCGCACCGGCGATCACCTCGATCACCGGGATGATGAAGGGCGGGTTGGACCAGTGCATGCCGACGACCCGGCCCGGCGCCGAGTTGCCTTCCTGCAGTGTCGTCACCGGGATGCCCGAGGTGTTGGAGGCGAGGATGCAGTTCTTCGACACCAGCCTGTCGAGGTCCGCGAACACCGCGCGCTTGATGTCGACCTTCTCCGGCACGCTCTCCAGCACCAGATCGCAGCCGGCGACGGCGTCCCCCAGCGTGTCGTGATAGCTGATCGCGTCGGCCCCGCCGCGGTCGGGCATGCCGAGCTTCTCCAGCACGCCGAGGGCGATGTCCGCGGCCCCCGGCGCCTTCTCGAGCTTGTCTGCCTCCGTATCGAAGGCGCGCACCGTGAGTCCGCCGCGCGCGAGCGTCGCCGCCATGCCGGGCCCCATGGTGCCGAGGCCGATCACCGCTGCCGTCGTCATGTCCCTCGTTCTCCCTCTGCTGGCCGCCGGCTCACCCGGCTCCTATGCGAGCCGGACGGTGTCGCCGTCGCCGTCGCGTCCCCACTTCTTGTAAAGCCCGAGCGCGGTCAGAGCCGGCCGGTCGCTCGCCACGAAGAGAATGGCGGGTTCGGTCTCCGAATCGTTGACGTGCCGGCACCACGTGCCGCCCGGCAGCGCGAGCGTGTCGAAGGGGCGCCAGTCGAAGCGCGTGTCGCCGACGATGCTGTGGCCCTGCCCCTCCATGGGGGCGACCAGCAGGCTCGCGGTCTGCTTCAGCGGCCGGGTCTTCTCGCCCGGCCTCAGCATCTGGGCGAAGAAGGTCATGGTCCGGAACACCGGGCCGCCGCGGGTGGGGTCGACGTATTCGACCGTCAGCGCCTCGTAAGGGTCGCCGTCGCGGTCGCGGTGCGCCTCCAGCAGCGCGCGCACCGGCTCCCAGCGGTAGACGTACATCGGCGAGGACGCGCCGCTGCCCCGCTCGTGCGGCACGAAGCACGGCATCAGGCCGCCTGAGCCGTAGACTTCGGCGGAATAGTCGGGGCTGAAGCGGGCGGACTGCTCCTTCGCCGCCACCCTGCGGCCGCCCTGTTCCTCCTTGTAGTCGTGCTCGAAGTAGAGTGCGTTCATCACCTCGACCAGCGGCAGGTCCAGCACCGAGAGGTTGACCGCCGGCTCGTCACCCTTGTTGCCGTGGTTGTGCCAGGTGTCCTGCGGCGTCAGCACCATGTCGCCGGGGCCGAAGACGATGTCCTCGCCCTCGACGCCGGTGAAGTTCATCGTTCCCGTGAGCCCGAGGCGGATGGCGTTGGGCGAGTGGCGGTGCGGCGGCATCACCTCGTTGGGGTCGTTGAGGCGGTAGGCGGTGTACATGGTGGAGACCGTGGCCCGCGTGGGCGCCAGGCCGGGATTGACCAGGATCAGCGAGCGCCGCTCGGAATCGGCCATCGAGACCAGCGCCGCCGAGCGGCGCAGCAGCGGCTCGATCTCGCTCTCGTAGCGCCAGAGGTAGGGGACCGCAGCGTGGCCCGCCATGAGTTGCCTGATCTCGTCGTGCGCAACCTCGGTGGTGGTCGCCCAGAAGGGGAACATGTGGCTGCGGTGGACATCGTCGTAGAGCGCGGTCAGCGCAGCATCGCGATTGTCCCCCGTCGCCGCCGCCGCCTGTGCCTCGCTCATCGTCGTCCGCCGCCTCTCGCCCGCCGCTCGCCGGGACCCGGCGTGTCCGAGCCTGCCTAGAGTATGCGGCCCATCTCTGCCCGGCAACCGGACTTGGTTTCGGGGCGTTCGCCAGCGCACGCCGGCACGAACAGGGCTTGTGTGGAAACATATATGATAGTACATATTCACATATGAGAACGACCATCGATGTCAACGACGCGCTGCTGCAGGCCGTCAAGACTCACGCGGCGCGCGAGCGCAAGAGCTTGAAGGAGACGTTCGAACAGGCGCTTCGCGAGTATCTCACGCACCCCGCCGGCGCCGCGGCCGATGCGCCGCCCATTCCCGTGTTTCGCGGGCAGGGCGTGCAGCCGGGCGTGGACCTGACGGACAGCGCGGCCCTGCAGGCCATCATGGATGCAGAGCCCTGACGTCAACGTCCTGGTGAGCGCATTCCGCGAGGACGCGGTGCACCACCAGCGTTGCCGCAGATGGCTGGACGAGGCCATTTCGGGAAGGGATCGGGTCGGCTTGTCCGAACTCGTGCTCAGCGGCGTGCTTCGAATATCCACGCACGCCCGGATATTTCATCCGCCCACGCCCAGCGAGCTCGCCGTCGCCTTCGTCGATACGCTGCTGGCACAGCCGGGGAGCACGACGCTGCGACCCGGCGAGGGGCATTGGCGCATCTTCCGCGGCCTGGCCGTCACTCTCGGGCTCACGGGCAATCGCCTGCCGGATGCCTACCACGCGGCGCTCGCCATCGAGCACGGCTGCGAATGGGTAACCCTCGACCGCGGTTTTTCCATCTATCCCGGGCTGCGCACCGTCAATCTGCTTGACACCTGACGTGGCCGAGCCCGTCTTCGGCCGCGGTCGCGGGGCGCGGCCGTTCGTGCCATCATCCGCGCGGGGGCACTTCGCCCCGCAGGATGCTGCGTGAAGGGGAGGAAGCATGGCGCGCAAGGTCATCGTCACCTGCGCGGTGACGGGCTCGGCGGACACGGTAGCCAGGAACCCGGCGGTGCCGGTGGCGCCGGCCGACATCGCGCACTCCGCGATCGACGCAGCCAGGGCAGGTGCGGCCATCGTGCACGTTCACGTGCGCGATCCCGAGACCGGGAAGGCCAGCATGGAGCTCGACCACTACCGCGAGACGGCCGGCCGCATCCGCCAGAGCGACACCGATGTCGTGCTCAATCTCACCACGGGCTATGGCGCCCGCCTCAGCCCCGGCGTCGACGACCCCTTCGACTACGGGCCCGGCACCACCTTCACTGCGCCCGCGCGGCGGATCGCCCACGTGCTGGAGCTGCGCCCGGAGATCTGCAGCCTCGACGTGGCCACCATGAACTCGGGCGGGGTGCGCGACAACAGCGTGATGATCAACTCGCCGCCCCAGCTCCGCTTCATGGCCGACGCGATGCGCGAGGCGAGTGTCGTGCCGGAGCTGGAGGTGTTCGACGTGGGCCACGTGCGCCTCGCCGCCGACCTGATCGAGAAGGGCCATGTCGCCGCGCCGGGGTTCTTCCAGCTCTGTCTCGGGATCGAATGGGGCGCACCGGCCACGCCCGAGGCGCTCTCCTACATGAAGAGCCTGCTGCCCGCCGGCGCCCACTGGGCGGCCTTCGGCATCTCCCGCGACCAGCTTCCCATCGCGGGTCTCTCGGTGCTTCATGGCGGCCACGTGCGCACGGGCCTGGAGGACAATCTCTACCTCGAGCGCGGCAAGCTCGCGCCGTCCAACGCCGCCCTGGTGGAGCAGGCGGTGACGCTGATCCGCATGCTGGGAGCCGAGCCGGCGACGCCGGCCGAGGCGCGCGAGATTCTGGGCACGCGCAACTGAGGCCGAGGGTGGTGAGCCCATGATTCCGCTGATCGACATCGCTCCCTTCCTTCACGGCTCGACCGCCGACAAGGCGCGCACCGCGCGCGCGCTCGACGATGCCTGCCGCGAATTCGGGTGGCTGGTGATCGCGGGTCACGGCGTCCCGACTGCGCTGATCGAGGAGATGCACGCCGTCAGCCGCGCCTTCTTCGCGCTGCCCCACTGGGAAAAGATGAAACACAGGATGCCGGCCGATCGCTACCGCGGCTTCACCCCGCCGGGGACCGAGAGCCTTGCCTACAGCCTGGACGAGGAGCGGCCGCCCGACCTCAAGGAGGCCTACAGCATGGGTCCGGTGGACGCGGCCTGCGATGCCTATCACTACGGCCCCGCCGGCGCGCGCTACTTCGCCCCGAACATCTGGCCCGACCGGCCTGCGGACATGCCCCGGGTCTGGGAGGCCTACTATCGCGAGATGACGCGGCTTTCCGCCGACGTGATGCGTATCTTCGCGGTGGCGCTGGGCATGCCGGAGGACTTCTTCCAGCCCAGGATCGACGAGCACATCACCAACTTCAGCGCCATCTACTATCCGGCGCAGCCCGACGCGCCGCAGCCCGAGCAGCTTCGCGGCGGCGCCCACACCGATTACGGCAGCCTCACGCTGGTGCACTGCGACACCGACATCGGCGGCCTGCAGATACAGACCGAGGCGGGCGAATGGGAGGACGTGCCCTGGTTCCCCGACAGCTTCTCGGTCAATCTCGGCGACCTCATGGCCGAGTGGACCAACGACCGCTGGCGCTCGACCATGCACCGCATCGCCAATCCACCCCGCGACAAGGCTCACCTGGACCGGCTCTCGCTGATCTTCTTCCACCAGCCCAACTACGACGCGGTGATCGAGTGCCTGCCGAGCTGCGTCGGCGCCGACAATCCGGCGCGCTACGGCCGCACGACCTCGGGCGAGCACATCACGACGAAGCTGACCAAGCAGCGCGCGCCGGGCCTCGAGGCGGCGGCGGAAGGCAAGCCCGAAGGCCGCCCGAAGGCGTGGCTCTATCCGCCGGAGCCGGAAGAGCGCGCCGGCTGACGGGCGATCCCGATGTCGCCGGCTCGCTTCATCAGGCCGGTCATCTTCACCACATTGTGACCGGCGCCGGGCTTTCAGCCGGCCCGCGCATGCTACATTCAGGCCATGTTCGGCAATCGGAAACTCGTTGCGCCGCTCCTCGCCGCGCTGCTCGCGTTCGTTCCGGCGGCGGCGCGGGCGGACGACCCGAAGGTGGTCCTGGAGCTCTTCACCTCCCAGGGCTGCTCCTCATGCCCGTCGGCCGATGCGTTCCTCGGCGAGCTGGCTGACACACGAGACGACGTGGTCGCCCTCTCGTTCCACGTCGACTACTGGAACTATCTGGGCTGGGAGGACCGCTTCGCCACGGCAGAGACGACGGCGCGGCAACGGACCTACGCGAAGGAGCTCGGCATCGCCTACGTCTACACGCCCCAGCTCGTGATCGACGGCGTGCGCCATGTGACCGGGTCCGACAGGGATGCAGTGACGAGCGGGATCGGCAAGGCGAAGGCAAGGGAAGCCAGGCGGGTCCCGGTCGATCTCGAGTCGAGCGCTCCGGGGCAGCTCAGGGTCAGGATCGGCAACGACGAAAGCTACTGGGGGGCTGCGACGATCCTCCTGGTTGCCATTGACCGACGGCACACGACGCCGGTCGATGCCGGGGAGAACCACGGGCGCATGCTGGTGAATTACAACGTGGTGCGCGACTTCCGCCCCATCGGGACGTGGAGCGGTAAGGCCATGATGCTGGAGCTCGACCCGCTGACGCCCGGGGGAAGGGGCGAGGGCAGCGCCGTCCTCGTTCAGGAGAAGGGCGGCAGGGGCCGGATCCTGGGGGCGGACATCGTCTGGCTCGATGCGTCTGCCGATCTGGCCGACTTCTAGCGCACCCTGCGTCGTCTGCGAATCCGCCGGGCCGGGCAGGTCAGTCCGCCAGGGCCCGCGACACCAGGCCCGAAAGGCGCCTGGTGAAGGCCGAGGGGTCCGGCACCGGCTCGCCTTCGAGAATCAGCGCCTGATCCATCAGCAGGTGGGCCGCGTCCTCCAGCGCATCGGTCGCGCCCTTCTGCCCCACCATGCGCGCCAGTGCGCGCGTGAGATCGTGTGAGGGATTGATCTCCAGCACGCGCTTCTGCATCGGCACCTCGTGCCTGTGCTGGCGCAGCAGCCGCTCCAGATGCATGTCGAGGTCGCCCTCGTCGGCGACGAGGCAGACCGGGCTCTCGGTGAGCCGTTCGGAGGTGCGCACGTCCTTGACCGCGTCGGCCAGCGTGAGCTTCACCAGCGCGATCAGCTTGTCCATCTCTCCCTCTGCCGGCGCGTCCGCCTCGCCCGCGCTCTCGTCGTCCTCGACCGCGAACTTCTCCAGGTCGGAAGCACCCTGGGTGATGGAGCGGAAGGGCTTCTCCCCGTAGGCGCCGACCATGGGCAGCCAGAACTGGTCGACCGGGTCGGCCATGAGCAGCACGTCGAGCCCGCGCGCGCGGAACCCCTCGACCTGCGGGCTGCGCCGGAGCGTCTCCGGGTCCTCGCCGCTGATGTAGTAGATCGCGTCCTGATCCTCGGGCATGGCCTCGACGTAGTCGTCGAGCGAGAGCCAGCGCTCGCCGCCGGCCACGGACCGGAAGCGGACCAGCGGCAGCAGCCGGTCCTTCTGCTCGGCGTCCTCGTAGAGCCCTTCCTTCAGCACCGCTCCGAAATTCTCCCAGAACGCCGCGTACTCGTCGGGCGCCTTCTTGGCCCGCTTCCCGAGCTCGGAGAGGGCGCGCTTGACCAGGGCCGTCCTGATCTTCGCCAGGATCGGGTCGTTCTGCAGGGTCTCGCGGCTGACGTTGAGCGCGAGATCGCTGGAATCGACCACGCCCCGCATGAAGCGGAGGTAGGGCGGCACCAGACCGTCGCATTCGTCGGTAATGAAGACCCGCCTGACGTAGAGGCGGAGCCGGTGCCGGCGCGCCGGGTCGAAGAGGTCGAAGGGCTGCGTGTCCGGCACGAAGAGCAGCGCCGTGTACTCGATCCGCCCCTCGGCGTGCAGGTGGATGGTGTGCCAGGGATCGCCCGGCATGTGGGCGATGTGGTGGTAGAACTCGCGGTACTGCGCCTCGTCGATCTCGCTCCGGGGCCGGCTCCAGAGCGCCGAGCCCTCGTTCACCATTTCCTTCTGGCCGTCTTCGTTCTCGAGCCAGATGGGCAGGCCGATGTGGTCGGAATAGGCCTTGACGACGGTGCGGATGCGGAGCGGTTCCAGAAACTCGCGCGCCTCCTTTCGCAGGTGCAGCTCGATCCGCGTGCCGCGCGCGGCGTCTGCCTCGCGCGCGATGGTGAAGGACCCGGTCCCGTCCGAACGCCAGCGCCAGCCCTCGGCCTCGTCTGCCCGGCGGGTCACGACCTCGACACGCTTGGCGACCATGAAGGACGAGTAGAAGCCGACTCCGAACTGGCCGATGAGCCCGGCGGCCTGATTCTCCTGCGTACCTTGCCCGTCCTCGCCGTCCTCGCCGTCGTCGCCGGAGGTCTCCGCCATCTGCTTGACGAAGGCCTCGGTGCCGGAGCGTGCGATGGTCCCGAGGTTGTCGATCAGCTCCTCGTGGCTCATGCCGATGCCGTTGTCGGCGACAACCAGGATGCCGTCCTTGTCGACTGGCTTGATCGTCACCTGGAGCGCGGCATCGTCGCCGAGTAGGTCGGGCTGCGTGATCGCCAGGTAGCGCAGCTTGTCGCATGCGTCCGAGGCGTTCGAGATCAGCTCCCTGAGAAAGATCTCCTTCTCGCGATAGAGCGAATTGGCCATGAGGCCGAGCAGCTTGCTCACCTCTGCCTGGAACGCGTGGCGCTCGCCGCCCGTCTTCGCCATCTGCCTCTCCGAGTTCCCGCTTCGCCGCCGAGTCGGGGCGCTATATGTGACGAACCCGCGAGCGGTTCAAGCCCGTGCTCGCCTGTCCGGCGGTCGGGGAGGGACCGGCGAGGGCCTATTCCAGCCGATCGAGCTGCTCGCCTTCGAGAATCCGTTCCAGGATGATGCCGTCGGTCTGCTCGAACCTGCCATCGCCCAGCGGCGTGACGTACTTGCAGAACTCTTTCGGGCCAAAGGGAATTGCCGGGTAATTGGTGCAAAAATTGTCGGTGTCATCGAAGAAATATGTCCCATCGTAGTTGAACGTCCCGAATGATGTCTTCGCCGTCAAAGTTGCCGTTCCGTCAGGAGAGAAATACTCGGCCGCTCTTACATTTCTCTTGCTGTCGACGCTGAAGACGGTGTTCCCCACGACAAGTTCCCGGACTCCGGCGACGGTCAATGCTCCGGCGGGCGGAGCACTCTCCGGCGCGGAAGCTTCCGGAGCGGTGGAGTCCTCAACCGTCACTGCCGCCTCCTGCGGCTGGCATGCCGCGACGGCGAAACCAAGGATTGCCGCGGCCAGCCCGGCGGTTGCGACTTTCTCGAGGCGGCACATTCGATCTCCCCCCAAGGCGGATCACATGAGGCATGTCTCGCAATACTAGCGGAGCGCGGGCCTCAATGCAGGTGCCAACGAGGGCCGGGTCGGACCGCCGCGCGGCCGTCGCCCGGGCTTGCCAAATCGGGTCCGAGCGCGAATCCTCCCGGCATGGCTCGGCCCGTCGCCGAAAGCACTCCCGTCACCGCGCTGCTCGGCCCGACCAACACGGGCAAGACCCACCTGGCGGTGGAACGCATGCTCGCTCACCGCACGGGCATGATGGGCTTCCCGCTACGCCTGCTCGCGCGCGAGGTCTACGACCGGGTGGTGGCGGCCAGGGGCGAGGGCGCCGTCGCCCTGGTGACGGGCGAGGAGAGGCGGGTCCCGGCCGATCCCCACTATTTCGTGTGCACTGTCGAATCGATGCCGCTGGACAGGCCGGTCGAGTTCGTCGCGGTGGACGAGATCCAGCTTGCTGGCGATAGGGAGCGCGGCCACATCTTCACCGACCGCCTGCTGCGCGCCCGCGGGACGCAGGAGACGATGCTCCTCGGCGCCGACACGATGCGCCCGCTGATCCGCGCCCTGGTGCCCGAGGCGCGCTTCACCGGCCGGCCGCGCCTCTCCACGCTGAGCCACGAGGGGCACGGCAAGCTGGCCAGGCTCAAGCCCCGCCACGCGGTGATCGCCTTTTCCACCGAGTCGGTCTACGCGCTGGCCGAGCGCATTCGCGGACTCAGGGGCGGCTGCGCCGTGGTGCTGGGGGCGCTCAGCCCGCGCACGCGCAACGCCCAGGTGGGGCTCTATCAGGCCGGCGAGGTGGACTGCCTGGTGGCAACCGATGCCATCGGCATGGGGCTCAACCTGGACCTGGAGCACGTCGCCTTCTCGGCCCTGCGCAAGTTCGACGGCCGCACCTCGCGGGCGCTCACCACGGCCGAGATCGCGCAGATCGCCGGCCGCGCCGGGCGCTACCTCACCGACGGGAGCTTCGGCACCACCGGCGGCGCCGAGCCCTTCGAGCCCCCCGTCGTCCAGGCGATCGAGGAGCACCGCTTCGCGCCGGTCAGGCGCGCCTGGTGGCGCAATGCCGAGCTCGCTTTCGATTCGTTGCCGGCGCTGCTCGAATCGCTCGCCGCGCCGCCGCCGCTGGAGGGCCTGCGCCGCACCCACGATGCCGACGACCACCACACCCTGCTCGTGCTCGCCCGCGATCCGGCGGTCGCGGCCACGCTGACCGGCGCGGACCGGATCGCGCTCCTCTGGGAGGCGTGCCAGGTGCCCGATTTCCGCAAGACGATGGCGGAGCAGCACGTCGGCCTGGTGCGCCGCATCTATCTCTCGCTGGCCGAGAACGGCCGCCTGCCGCAGGACTGGGTCGCGCGCTCGATCGAGCGGTTGGCGCCCACCGAGGGCGACATCGACACACTCACGGCGCGAATCAGCCACGTGCGGACCTGGACCTACGTGTCGCATCGCGCCGACTGGGTCGACGATGCGCGGGGCTGGCAGGAGCGGACGCGCGCGCTCGAGGATTCCCTTTCCGACGCTCTCCATGCGCGTCTGACCCAGCTCTTCGTCGACCGCAAGGCGCGGGTGGCGGGGGCCGGCGTCCGCGCGGGCGGGGCGCTCTTCGCCCTTGTCGGCGAGAACGGCACGGTGACCGTGGAGGGCGAGCGGGCGGGTGTATTCGACGGCTTCCGCTTTCGCGCCGACACGGAGGCTGAAGGGAGTCGCGCCCTGCTCGCGGCTGCGCATCGCGCCGTCGAGCGCGAGGTGGCGCGCCGGGTCGCGGAGGCGGTGACGGACGGCGACGATGCGTTCGCCCTTGGGGTCGAGCCCGACCGCGACGAGGCCCCGCGCTGGGGCGAAATCGCCTGGCGGGGCGCGGCAGTGGCGCGCCTCGGCCGTGGCGACACGGCGCTGCGGCCGCAGATCGTGCTGATCGGCGAAGACCATCTGAGCGCCGTCCAGCGCGAGCGGGTGCGCCGGCGACTGCAGTCGTGGCTCGACCGGCGCCTCGCGCGCGACGCGGGGCCTCTGCTCTCGCTGCGCGACGCGGCGCTGGTCGGGCCGGCGCGCGGCATCGCCTTTGCGTTGTGCGAGGCGCTCGGGTGCCTTCCCCGCCGCGCGCTCGCCTCCCAGATCGCGGGCCTCGACGGCGATGGACGGCGCGCCCTCGCCGGGGCCGGGGTGCGGCTCGGCATGCTCAACGTGTTCCTGCCTGCCATGCTGAAGCCCGCGCGGATGCGCTGCACCGGGCTTCTGTGGTGGGCCTGGAGCGATGCAAGGCAACCGCCGCCGGCGCCGGGCTCGGTCGTCTCGATGAATCGCGACGAGGCGGTCTCCGACGGCTGCTACGGGGCGCTGGGCATGGCCCCGCTGGGCTCCCAGGTGGTGAGGGCAGACATCGCGGAGCGCATCGCCCAGAGGCTGCGCAAGGCGGCCCGCCGGGAGCCCTTCGCCATCGATTCCGGATTGCTCAAGCTCGCCGCCTGCAAGCGCGACAGGTTCGACGATATCCTTGCAGCCCTCGGCTACAGCGTGGCCGGCATCGGGACCGATGGCGTGGTGCGCTACGTGCGGAACGCCAGGCAGCTGCGCCGACCCGAAGAAAAGAGGCGACGCGAGCGCAGGGACGTGGACCCCGATTCGCCCTTCGCCAAGCTGCGCGAGCTTGCAGCCGGCGGCGCCCGTCCCTCGTGAGCCGCGCGGACCACGACAGCCCGGTGAGCCGGCTGGACAAGTGGCTCTGGCATGCGCGCTTCTTCAAGACGCGGGGACTCGCGCAGAAGGCCTGCGAGTCCGGGCGCATCCGCGTCAACGGCCACCGCATCACGAAGGCGCACCGAAGCGTCGGCCCGGGCGACGTGCTGACTTTCGTTCAGGGGAGGATCGTCAGGATCGTGCGCGTCCTGGCGGTGGCAGAGCGGCGTGGCCCGGCGCCCGAGGCGCGCCGGCTCTACGAGGAAATTGCACACGATTGATCCGCTTGTGGCGCATGGCGGTATGACCGGGCGCCCCTTGAGTCGGCTGCCGCCGTTATGATAGGCAGCGCCCGTGATCAACCGCATCAAGACACTGCTGAGCGCGGCCGCCGAGAACGGCGCGGCCGAGCCCGATGCCGAGGCCCCGCAGCTCGCGGCGGCGGCCCTGCTGGTCGAGGCGGCGTGCCTGGACGGGCATTTCGACGGCGACGAGCGCGATGCCGTCTGTGCCGCGCTGGGCGCGCACTTCGGGCTCAGCGACGCCGAGGTCGACACGCTGATCGAAGATGCCGAGGCAGCCCACCACGAGGCGACCGACCTGCACCGCTTCACACGGGCGATCAATGATCGCTACGATCATGCCGATCGGCTCGCGGTGATGGAGATGCTGTGGCAGGTTGTCTATGCTGACGGTCGCCTCCACGCCTACGAGGCCAATCTGATCCGCCGGGTCGGCGGGTTGCTTCACATCACGGACCGGGAGCGGGGCGAGGCGCGCAAACGGGTGCTGGCCCGTGCCGGAGACGGAGCGGAGCGCTCCTCCGTTCCCTGAGAGGCCGGTCGCGGCGTACGCACGAGCGGAGCACGAGACGGATGACGTATCTGGTGATCGAGGCCTGCATTCGATGCAAGTATCAGGACTGCGTCGAGGTTTGCCCGGTGGATTGCTTCTACGAGGGCGAGAACATGCTGGTGATTCATCCGGACGAATGCATCGACTGCGGCGTGTGCGAGCCGGAATGTCCCGTCGAGGCGATCATCCCGGATACTGCGGGCGACGACGATTCCGGGCAATGGCTGGAGATCAATCGCAAGTTCGCCGAGATCTGGCCCAACATCACGCGCAAGGGCGACACGCCCGACGACGCCGACGACTACAAGGACGAAGAAGGCAAGTTCGAGAAGTATTTCTCGGACAATCCGGGAGAAGGGTCGTAGAAGCGGGAATCGTCTCCGCGAACAAGTATTTGTCGGAATTTTCGGGAAAAGAGCTGTAGAAGCGGCGGCTACGTGTATGAATTTGGCCGCGGCTGTGCTATACTGCTTCGACTCGCGGCGGAAACGGTCGGCACCCGGCCAAAAGCGCGAGCGAGCCGAATCATCGAGCGGCGAGTCGGCGCCCGGCAAATGCCTTGCCGGGCGGTCATGCGTCAGATCGGACAAGGACCAGCGGGTACCGTGAGCAGCAAAGCGCCCCCGAAAGCGAAAAACTCGGCTTCAAAGCAGTCTTCCGGCAAGTCTCGCAAGAGCTCCTCCACCTCGACCGGTGCCGGCGCGCGCACGAAGACATCGGCACGGTCCCGGGCGGCGTCCGGCAAGACGGCTGCTGCTGCGGGCGGTACACGACGGCCCTCCACGCGGCGGGCCTCGGAGCAGCCACAGGTTCCGGAGGACGACGCGGTCAAGCCGGGGGCGGCGGCCGGGCGCAGCAAGGGCGCCAGGGCCGCGAAAGACGCCAAGGGCGCGGCCGGGGCGAAGGCCAGGCGCTCCGGGAAGGCGGGCACCGCGCACAAGAGCGCCGGCGGCGCCGAAGCCAGGCGCAGGAAGAAGGTCCCGACGAGGGTCAACGGTTTCGCGGTCGGGGACCATGTGGTCTACCCGGCCCATGGCGTCGGCCGCATTACCGGGATCGACGAGCGCGCCGTCGCCGACCAGACGCTGCAGATGTTCGTCGTGGCCTTCGAGAAGGACAAGATGACCCTCCTCGTGCCCACGAACAAGGTCGATTCGGCCGGCATGCGCCGGCTGAGTTCCCGCGAGACGATGGATGCGGCGATCTCGACCCTGCGGGGGCGCGCGCGCACGCGCCGGGTCATGTGGAGCAGGCGGGCCCAGGAGTACGAGGCGAAGCTGAACTCCGGCGATCCCGTGGCCATCGCCGAGGTCGTCCGCGACCTGCACCGCAATGTCGGCCAGCCGGACCAGAGCTACAGCGAACGCCAGATGTACGAGGCGGCGCTGGATCGCCTGGCGCGGGAGTTTGCGGCGGTCGACAATACGGACACGGAGCAGGCCGCGACCAAGCTGGAAGACGTCCTGCGCGCGGCGTAGGAACCAGCCTCGCTGCAACCAAGTGGGCTGCGCCACCAACGCACGGTTCGTGACGGTCCGCAGCGGCGGGCGCGTGTGGGCCGTCGGCGCGATCCACGGGCAGGCGGAGAGGCTGGTCGCGCTGCACGCGGCGCTTGAGGAGCGCTTCCGTTCCGGCGACCGGATCGTCTATCTCGGCAACTACCTCGGCGTCGGCGAGCAGGTTGCGGCGACACTCGACGAGCTGGTCGCCTTCCGCAGCGCCCTCCTCGCAGTGCCGCACATGAACGTGTGCGACGTCGCGTATCTGCGCGGCAGCCAGGAGGAAATGTGGCAGAAACTCTTCAGCCTCCACCTTTCCGTCGAGCCGGCGAGCGTGCTGGACTGGATGCTGGATCGCGGCGTGCGCCAGACGCTCGAGGCTTACGGCTGGGACGCCGCCGAAGCACAGGGGCGTGTGAGCAAGGGCTCCCAGGAGATCGCCCGCTGGACCAATGAGGTGCGGTCCGGAATGCAACGCCATCCGGGACATCAGGAGTTGCTCGGCAGCGTGCGGCAGGCGGCCTTCACCGACGATGGCGCGCTGCTCTTCGTAAACGCGGGCGTGGACCCGTCGCGCCCGATCGATGCGCAGCGGGACGCATTCTGGTGGGGCAGCGACCGGTTGAGCGCGCTGGACCCGCCCTACGCGGGCTTCAGGAAGATCATCCGCGGGTTCGATCCGGCGCAGGGCGGGGTGAGCCTCGACGGCTACGTCGCGACCGTCGATGGCGGGGCGGGGTTCGGCGGCACCCTCACGGCCGCCTGCTTCGATGCGGAGGGCGACGCGCTCGACCGGGTCGACGTATAATCGCGGCGGCTGCCGTCCCTGGCGGAGGAGCAAAGGGTCATGAACCTGGCCAAACAGCCCCCTGCTGATGTCGATACCACGATCGGCGAGCGGATGCGGGAGGCCACGGTCTGGGCCCTGCCGGCTCGCTGGTACGCGGACCCCGAGATATACGAAGCGGAACGCCGGCGCATCTTCGCGCGCCACTGGCTCTGGATCGGGCGCGAGGCGGAGGTGGCGGAGCCGGGGCAGTACGTGACGGCTGCGCCGGCCGGCTTCCCGCTCTTCGTGCGCCGCGCCGAGGACGGCACGCTCCACGCCTTCCACAACGTCTGCCGGCACCGGGCCTCCAAGCTGCTGACGGAGCCGAGCGGGCACTGCCACGCCATCGAATGCCCCTATCACGGCTGGCGCTACCGCTCCGACGGCGCTCTCGATCATGTGCCGCTCTTCGGCGAGGCGCCGGACTTCCCGAAGGATGAGCTGTCGCTCTTCCCCATCGCCGTCGCCGTCTGGCGCGGCCTCCTCTTCGTCTGCCTCGACCCGGCGCCGCCGCCGCTCGCCGACTGGCTCGGCCCGATTGCGGACATCGTGGAGCAGACCGCGCCGGCGCAGGCGGATTTCGAGCGCGAGCTGGTGTTCCTTGTCGACTGCAACTGGAAGACCTATGTCGACAACTATCAGGAGGGCTATCACATCCCGCCGCTTCACCCGGGGCTGCACCGTGACCTCGACTGGAAGGGCTACAGGGTCATCAATTTCGAGGGCGGCAGCCTCCACGAAGCGCCGCCGAAGGGAGGCTCGACGCACCCCGGAAGCTTCGGCTGGCGCTTCCCCCATTTCGCGTTCAACTCGTACCCGGACGGGCTGTCCTTCATGCGGATGGAGCCGGCGGGGCCGAGGCAGACGCGGCTGGTCTACAACTACTGGCGGCCGGAGTCGGTCAGTCTCGAGGACTTCCAGGCGACGGTGGACTACGGCGTCCTCACCTCGGAGGAAGATCAATGGATCGTGCCGCTCATTCAGGAGAATCTGGAGGCAGGGGTGTACGAGGCGGGGCCGCTGAGTCCGCGCCACGAGAACGGCCTCCTTCACTTCCACGAGATGGTGCGGGAGGCCCTGGGCTCCACAGCGTAAGGCGGCAGTCGCGCTCGATCCGCGTCACCTGGGACGACGGCACCGCCGGCACCTTTCACCACCTCTGGCTGAGGGACAACTGCGGGTGTCCGCAATGCCGGCACCCGGTCACCCTGGAACGGATCCTCGATCCGCTCTCGGTGCCGCCGGAGCTCGATGCGGCGTCGGCCGCGCGCACCGAGGACGGCGCGCTTCGCGTCGAGTGGCACCCCGAAGGCCACGTCAGCATCTACGATCCCCGCTGGCTGAGGACGCATCGCAACGGGACCGGCGGCGACGGCCAGGACCGCCCTGCGCCCGTCACGTGGGGCGCCGAGCTGTCCGATGCCATGCCGGGCGCAAACTACGCGGAGGTTGCCGGCGACGGCCCGGAGCACCTGCGCTGGCTCCACCTGCTGCGCGATTCGGGCGTTGCCGTCCTGCGTGGCACCCCGCGCGAGCCGCTCAGCGTGCTCGCGCTCGCACGGCTCGTCGGCACGGTGCGGCCGACCAACTTCGGCGAGCATTTCGACGTCGTCTCGAAGCTCGAGCCCAACAGCAACGCCTACACGGCCCTCGGGCTGCCCTGCCACACCGACCTTCCCAACTGGGAGCAGCCGCCCGGCTATCAGTTCCTGCACTGCCTGGAGAACGATGCGGAGGGCGGCGATTCGATCCTCGTGGACGGGTTCCGCGCAGCCGAAACGCTGCGCCGACGGGAGCGCGAGGCCTTTCGCCTGCTTTGTCGTTCCCCCATCGACTTCCGCTTTCAGGACCGGGACTCCGACATCCGCTTCCGGGCGCCCATCATCGCCCTGGACGAGACCGGCGCGGTCGAGGAGGTGCGCTTCAACCTCGCCGTGATGGACGCGATCCGTGCGCCCGTGCATCGCATGGGGGCGTTGTGCCGTGCCTTCCGCGCCTTCGCCGCCATCGTCCGCGATCAAGCGCTGGAATGCCGTTACCGGCTGCAGCCCGGCGAGCTTCTGGTGTTCGACAACCGCCGTGTGCTGCACGGCCGCGCGGCATTCGACCCCACCACCGGGTGGCGACACCTGCAGGGTTGCTATGTCGACCGGGACCAGCTCCTGAGCCGCATCCGCATTCTGGAACGCTCGCCGCAGTGAGGGCGGAGCGGGTCAGTTGAACTCGCGCTCCAGGGCCTCGGCCAGCTCGAAGATGTCGACGCAGGCGCCGTGGTGGGCGACGTTGAAGATCGGCGCTTCGGGGTCGGTGTTGACGGCGATGATCGTGTCCACGTGCTTCATCCCGGCCAGGTGCTGGACGGCGCCGGATATACCGAGCGCGACATAGAGCGAGCAATTGGCGGCGATGGTGCCCGACTGGCCGACCTGATGGGCCTTCGGCAGCCAGCCCGAATCCGCGACCGGACGCGAGCAGCCCAGGGTGGCCCCGAGACGCTCCGCCAGCGCTGCGAACTGGGACAGGTTCTTGTCCTCACCGAGGGCGCGACCGACCGAGAGGATGAACTCCGCCTTGCCGATGTCCACGTCGGCGGGCGGTGCCGGCAGGTAGTCGATATGGCGGCCGGCGCCGGACACCGCGCCCGTGTTGATCGCGAACGGAACGACCGCAGCACTCCCGTCCTCGGCCGGTGCCTTGAAGGTGGCGCCGCGCAGCGTCAGCACGATCACCGGCTTCTCGGGAAAGGCGAGGTCCATGGCGACCTTGCCGCCGTAACCGCCGCGGCTCGCGATCACCTCGCCGCCGTCCATCGCGAGCCCGAACACATCGGAGGCGAAGCCCGAGCCCAGCCGACCGGCGACCGCCGGGCCGAAGGCCATGCCGGCGGCGGTGTGGCCGATGAGTACGAGGCGGGCCTGGCGCTCTTCGGCGACCGCGCACACCGCCTCCTCGTAGAGCGCGGGATCGAAGTGCGGCTCGGGCAGCGCGACGGTCACGATCTCGTCGACGCCGGCGCGATTGGCGGCGGCGGCGAGCGCCTCCGGCTCGTGACCGATGACGAGGACGGCGAGAGGACCGCCGAGGCCGGCCTTCACCTCGGTCGCGGCGCCGATCATCTCCAGCGAGACATCGCGCAAGAGCCCGTCGAAGTGCTCGGCGACGACGAGAATGCCGGTCATCAGCCGTCTCCCCGCTTCTCGCGAATGATCCCGGCGATGGCCTTGGCGACCGCCGCCGCATCGCCCTCGATCATCGCCGCGCGTCCGCTCCTGGGCGGCTCGTAGAGCCGGCGGACCACCGCGCCTGCCTGGTCGAGGCCCACGCCCGCGCCGTCGACCACGGCGACGGGTTTCTTCTTTGCCTGCTTGATCATGCGCATGGTGGCGTAGCGCGGCGTGTTGCCGCCGGTCTGGATGGTGAGCAGCGCCGGTGCGGGCAGGGCGAGTCGCTGGCGCATCCCGCCCTCGAGCTCGCGGGTGACGGTCATCGCGTCGCCGCCGTCCCACTCGATGCCGAGAACGACGGCCGCATGCGGCAGGTCGAGGATGCGGGCCAGCACGGAGCCGGTGGCGCCGTGGCCGAGGTCGGCCGACTGGGCGCCGGTCAGCACCATGTCCGGCTGCTCCTGCCCGGCGACGCCCGCGAGCGCCCGGGCGACGGTCACGGGGTCCGCATCCCGCAGCGATTCGTCCCAGACCCGGACGCCCCGGTGGGCGCCCTTGGCGAGCGCGCGGCGCAGGGTGTCCTCGGCATCCTCCGGGCCGACGGTGACCGCCACCACCTCGCCCGCGCCCAGCTTCTCCGTCAGCAGCAGCGCCTCCTCGAGCGCCGCTTCGTCCCACTCGTTGAGCTCGTGCTCGAAGTGCTCGTCGGCGATGGTGCGCGCGGCCTCGTCGATGGCGAACTCCGGGTTGAGCTCGCCCACCCGCTTGACCGCGACCAGCACGCGCGGGCCGTCCTTCGCCGGCACCTCGTAAGCCGGCAGGGTCGCCGCGCCGATCGGCGACGGCTGCCACGGGGTGTCGGCGGAGGCGGGCGCCACGGGTTCGGCCGCTTCGGCCACGGGCGCGGCCGGCTGTGCCGCGGCGGCGGCGGCGAGC
>JAJDXK010000149.1 GCA_022823305.1 Alphaproteobacteria bacterium | reverse complement strand
CAGCAGCTCCCGAACCTCGAGCTCCACGAGGTCCAGAAGCTCCTCGTCGTCAACCATGTCCACCTTGTTCATGTAGACAACCAGCGCAGGAACACCCACCTGGCGCGCGAGCAGGATGTGCTCCCGCGTCTGCGGCATCGGCCCGTCCGCCGCAGACACCACCAGGATCGCGCCGTCCATCTGCGCTGCGCCCGTGATCATGTTCTTCACGTAGTCCGCATGACCCGGGCAGTCCACGTGCGCGTAGTGCCGCCCCGCCGTCTCGTACTCGACGTGCGCCGTCGCGATCGTGATCCCGCGCTCGCGCTCCTCCGGCGCCTTGTCGATCTCGTCGAACGAGACGAACTCCGCCCCGCCCGCCTCGCCGAGAACGCGCGTGATCGCCGCCGTCAGCGTCGTCTTGCCGTGATCGACGTGGCCGATCGTGCCGACGTTGCAGTGCGGCTTCGTACGCTCGAACTTCTCCTTCGCCATCGCTGCTCTCTCTCAGGAGGTCCTTGTCGGGGTCACGCGATCAGGCGTAGCGGGCGCGGAGCTCGTCCGACACCGCCCTGGGCACCTGATCGTAGTGATCGAACTCCATCGTGAACTGCGCCCGCCCCTGGGTGAGCGAGCGCAGGGTGTTGACATAACCGAACATGGTCGCAAGCGGTACCATGGCACGGATGACCTGGGCGTTGCCGCGCGGCTCCATGCCGCCGACGTGGCCGCGCCTCGCGTTGAGGTCGCCGATCACGTCGCCGAGGTAGTCCTCGGGCGTGACCACCTCGACCTTCATCATGGGCTCCAGCAGCGCCGGCGCGGCACCCCGCAGCGCCTCGCGGAAGGCTGCGCGGGCTGCGATCTCGAAGGCGAGCGAGCTGGAATCGACGTCGTGGGAGGCGCCGTCCACCAGCCGGGCCCGGAAGTCGATGACCGGGAAGCCGGCGACGATGCCGGCCTGGCGCGCCTCCTCGATGCCCTTCCCGACCGCGGGGATGTACTCCTTGGGCACGGCCCCGCCGACCACCTCGCTCTCGAAGGCAAAGCCCGCGCCGGGCTTCAGCGGCTCGAGCACGATCTTGACCCGGGCGTACTGGCCGGCGCCGCCGGTCTGCTTGCGGTGCGTGTGGTCGACCGTGGACTCGGCACCGATGGTCTCGCGATAGGCGACCTGCGGCTGGCCGACGTTGGCGCCCACCTTGAACTCGCGGCGCATGCGGTCGATCAGGATGTCGAGGTGCAGCTCGCCCATCCCCTTGATCACGGTCTGCCCGCTCTCCGGATCGGCGGTCACGCGGAAGGAGGGATCCTCCTCGGCGAGGCGGGACAGCGCGATCGAGAGCTTGTCCTGATCCGCCTTGGTCTTGGCCTCGACCGCGACCTCGATCACCGGGTCCGGGAACTCCATCCGCTCCAGCACCACCGGGTGGATGGGGTCGCTCAGGGTCTCGCCGGTGGTGGTGTCCTTGAGGCCGGCGACGGCGACGATGTCGCCGGCGCGCGCCTCGTCGATGTCCTCGCGGGTGTTGGCGTGCATCAGCAGCATCCGCCCGACCCGCTGCTTGCGGCCCTTGCCGCTGTTGAGCACCTGCCGGCCGCTCTGGATCATGCCCGAGTAGACGCGCACGAAGGTGAGCGAGCCGACGAAGGGATCGGTCATGACCTTGAAGGCGAGCGCGGCCAGCGGCTCGTCGTCGCTGCACGAGCGCTCGACCTCGCCGCCCTTGCCGGGCTGGGTGCCGCGCACCGGCGGCACGTCGGTCGGTGCCGGCAGGTAGTCGCACACCGCATCCAGCAGGGGCTGCACGCCCTTGTTCTTGAAGGCGGAGCCGGTCAGCACCGGGACCATGCGGCCGGAGAGCGTGCCGATGCGGAGACAGCGCCGGATGGTCGCCTCGTCGGGCTCCTCGCCGTCGAGAAAGCGCTCGAGCACGGCGTCGTCCATCTCGACCACCGCCTCGATCAGCGCCTGGCGCATCGCCTCGGCCTCGGCCTTCAGCTCGTCGGGCACGTCGCCCACCTCGAACTCGGCGCCCAGCGTCTCCGACTTCCAGACGATCGCCTTCATCGCGATCAGGTCGACGACCCCGATGTGCTTCGCCTCGGTGCCGATGGGCAGCTGGACCGCCAGCGGGCTGGCGCCGAGCCGCTCGCGGATCATCTCGATGCAGCGCGGGAAGTCGGCGCCGACGCGGTCCATCTTGTTGACGAAGCAGATGCGCGGCACGTTGTACTTGTCGGCCTGGCGCCACACCGTCTCCGACTGCGGCTCGACGCCGGCGACCGCATCGAACACCGCGATCGCGCCGTCGAGCACGCGCAGCGAGCGCTCCACCTCGATGGTGAAGTCGACGTGGCCCGGCGTGTCGATGATGTTGATGCGGTGGTCGCGCCAGAAGCAGGTGGTGGCGGCAGAGGTGATGGTGATGCCGCGCTCCTGCTCCTGCTCCATCCAGTCCATGGTGGCGCTGCCCTCGTGGACCTCGCCCATCTTGTAGGACTTGCCGGTGTAGTAGAGCACCCGCTCGGTCGTGGTCGTCTTGCCGGCATCGATGTGGGCCATGATGCCGATGTTGCGGTAGCGTTCGAGGGGCGTGGTCCGAGCCATGATCGTCTGTCCGCGAACGCCTGCGCCTACCAGCGGTAGTGCGAGAAGGCGCGGTTGGCCTCGGCCATGCGGTGGGTGTCTTCCCGCTTCTTGACGGCGACGCCGCGGTTGGCCGCGGCGTCGAGGAGCTCGTTGCTGAGGCGATCGACCATCGTGGTCTCGGAGCGATCGCGCGTGGCGCCGATAAGCCAGCGGATCGCGAGCGTCTGGCGCCGGTCGGGCCGCACCTCGGTCGGCACCTGATAGGTAGCGCCGCCGACGCGGCGGGAGCGCACCTCGACCGCGGGCTTCACGTTGTCGAGGGCCTCGTGGAAGACGCGGACCGGGTCCTGCCCGGTCTTGTCCCTGATGCGGTCGAGCGCGCCGTAGACGATACGCTCGGCCGTCGACTTCTTGCCGGCGAGCATCAGCGAGTTCATGAACTTCGCCAGCACGACGTCGCCGTGGCGCGGGTCGGGGTTGACGGTGCGGCGCTCTGCGGCGCGACGGCGGGACACCGGGCGGCTCCTTCTGTTCGCCTATTTCGGGCGCTTGGCGCCGTACTTGGAGCGCCGCTGGCGGCGGTCCTGGATGCCCTGGGTGTCGAGCGAGCCGCGGATGATGTGATAGCGCACGCCCGGCAGGTCCTTCACCCGGCCGCCGCGGATCATCACCACCGAGTGCTCCTGCAGGTTGTGCCCCTCGCCGGGGATGTAGCTCGTGACCTCGAAGCCGTTGGTCAGCCGGACGCGCGCGACCTTGCGCAGCGCCGAGTTCGGCTTCTTCGGCGTGGTCGTGTAGACCCGGGTACACACGCCGCGCTTCTGCGGGCAAGCCTGCAGCGCCGGCACCTTGTTGCGGGCGGCGGGCGCCGTGCGCGGCTTGCGAATCAACTGGTTGATCGTCGGCATTGCGGCGGTATCCGGTTCAACGAGCAAGGCGGCGCGTGCAGGTGGACCGGGGCGAGCGGGACCGGCCCGCTTCCCCACCGCCGGCCTGCGCCGACCCATTGGGATCACTCTCGATCACGAGACGCGGCAACGGGCGCCCGCAGGCGCGCCGACCAGCCTCGTCGGCAAGAGGGAGGCGCATCCTAGTGTCGCCCCCGACCATCGTCAAGCGCCAAGAAGCCCGAATTCCAAGAGAATTTGCGGCAGAGAAACGCGGACCGGGGGCGCCCGATGCGTGTATCGTAGCCACCGGCAAATCCAGCGCGGAGATGACGGCATGAACGTTCTGGTGGTGGGCTCGGGCGGGCGCGAGCACGCGCTCTGCTGGCGCCTGGCGGCCTCGCCGCTGCTCGGCGGGCTCTGGTGCGCACCGGGAAACGCCGGAATCGAGAACGAGGCCCGCTGCGTCGCCCTCGACCCCATGGACTTCGACGGCGTGGTCGCCTTCTGCCGCGAGGAATCGATCGATTTCGTCGTGGTCGGGCCCGAGACGCCGCTGGTTGCCGGCCTCGTCGACCGGCTGGAGGCGGAGGGAATCGCCGCCTTCGGGCCGCGCGCGGCCGCGGCGCGCATCGAGGGATCGAAGTCCTTCATGAAGGGGCTCTGCGCCCGCGCGGGCGTGCCGACCGCCGCGTACCGCCATGCGGTCTCGCTTGCGGAGGCGGAGGCGGTCATCACCGCGTGGGGCGCGCCGCTCGTGGTCAAGGCGGACGGGCTCGCCGCCGGCAAGGGAGTCGTGCTCGCCCGGACCGAGGCCGAGGCCCTCGATGCGGCCAGGGCCGCGCTGGGCGGCGCCTTCGGCGAGGCCGGCGCGGCGCTGGTGATCGAGGAGATGCTGGAAGGCGAGGAGGCCAGCTACTTCGCCCTGGTCGACGGCGAGACCGTGCTGCCGCTGGAGACGGCGCAGGACCACAAGGCCGCGGGCGAGGGCGATACAGGGCCCAACACCGGCGGCATGGGCGCCTACTCGCCGGCGCCGGCGATGACGCCCGCGCTCTGCGAAGAGGCGCAGGAGCGAATCGTGGAACCGCTGGTGCAGGCGCTGGCGGCGGAGGGTGCGTCCTATACCGGCGTCTTCTATGCCGGCCTGATGCTCACCGCAGACGGGCCGAAGCTGCTGGAGGTCAACGCCCGCTTCGGCGACCCGGAGTGCCAAGTGCTCATGCCCCGGCTCCGCTCCGACCTGCTGGCCGCGCTGGTGGCCGCCCGTGACGGCGAGCTCGCGGACTACGACCTGCGCTGGCACGCAGACGCCGCGCTCTGCGTCGTGCTCGCGAGCCGGGGCTATCCCGGCGCCTACGCGAAGGGCAGCCCGATCCGCGACATCGATGCAGCGGAGGCGCTCGACGGCGTCACCGTATTCCACGCCGGCACGCGGCGGGCCGAGGGCGGGATCGCGGCCGCAGGCGGGCGCGTGCTCGGCGTGACGGCGCTGGGCGAGACCGTATCCGCGGCGCAGGCGCGCGCCTACGAGGCCGTCGACCGGATCGACTGGGCAGAGGGGTTCTGCCGCCGGGACATCGGCTGGCGCGCGGTCTGAGCGCGGCGCAGGCCGCGACCATGGTGAGAAACCCGGGCGGAGCCTATAATCGGGCCGATGACTAGCGAGAACCGCCCGCTGCAGAGCCGCGACCCCGCCGGACCGGGGATGCTGCGCGGCGGCGAGCTCAGATTCCTGGGCGTCACGCCGCTGCGTCCCTGCCCCTACCTGCCCGGACGGCTGGAGCGCACCATCGTCGCCCCGCTGGCCGGCCGGCGCGCGGGCGCGGCCTACGACGAGATGCTGCGCGGCGGCTTTCGCCGCAGCCACCTCGCGGTCTACCGCCCGGCCTGCCCCGGCTGCCGTGCCTGCGTCTCGGCGCGGGTGCGGGTCGAGGCCTTCGCCCCGAGCCGCTCGCTGCAGCGCGTCATGGACCGGAACAGGGGGATCGCGCTCGCCGTCATGCCGGCGCTGGCGCGGCCCGACCATTACGCGCTCTTCCGCCGCTACATGGAGAGCCGGCACCCCGACGGCGCCATGGCCGGCATGGGGCGCGAAGGCTACAGCGCCCTGGTGGAGGAAAGCGCCGTGGAGACCCGGCTCGCCGAGTTCCGCGCCGACGACGGGCGGCTCTACGGCGTCTGTGTGTTCGACGTGGTCGCCGACGGGCTCTCCGCAGTCTATTCCTTCTACGAGCCCGCGCGGGCCAAGGACAGCCCCGGCAGCTACATGATCCTCAGGCTCGTGGCCGAGGCACAGGCCCGGTCGCTGCCCTATCTCTACCTCGGCTACTGGATCGACGGTTGCGAGAAGATGGATTACAAGGCCCGCTTTCGCCCGCTCGAAGTCCACGGCGCGAACGGCTGGACCATCCTCGACGCCCCGTCGGAGGGCCGGGACGTACCCGACGACTGACCGGAGCCACCCAAGGGAGACTCAAGGACATGAGCATGAAGATCGGACGACGCAGCCTCCTCAAGGGAACGGCCCTTGCAGGGGCCGCCGCCGCGGCAGCCGCGGCATCGAGCTTCCCCGCGCCCGCGATCGCGCAGGGCAAGATGGAGCTCAAGCTGGCCACTTCCTGGCCGAAGCAGTTCCCCGGCCTCGGCACCGGCGCGCAGCGGCTCGCCGACCGCATCACCAACGCGACCGACGGCCGCATCACGGTCAAGCACTACGGCGGCGGGGAGCTGGTGCCGCCGCTCGGGTGCTTCGATGCCGTCTCGCAGGGTACCGCGGACATGTACCACTCCGCCGAGTACTACTGGCAGGGCAAGTCCAAGGCCTTCAACTTCTTCGCCACCGTTCCCTTCGGGCTCACGGCGGACGAGGTCAATGCCTGGATCTACCACTCCGGCGGCCAGGAGCTCTGGGACGAGCTTGCGGCCGACTTCAACGTGAAGCCCTTCCTCGCCGGGAACACGGGCGTCCAGTGGGGCGGCTGGTTCAACAAGGAGATGAACTCGATCGAGGACTACAAGGGCCTCAAGATGCGCATGCCGGGGCTCGGCGGCGAGGTTCTGCGTCGCCTCGGCGCGAACGCGCTGCTGCTGCCCGGCGGCGAGATCTATCCGGCGCTGGAAGCCGGCACGATCGACGCCACCGAGTGGGTGGGGCCGTGGAACGACCTCGCCTTCGGCTTCTACAAGGTGACCAAGTTCTACTACTGGCCCGGCTTCCACGAGCCCGGCACGGTGCTGAGCTGCGGCATCAACAGGGGCGTGTGGGAGAGCCTCAGCGCCGCGGACCAGAGCCTGATCGAGAGCGCGTGCGCCGCGGACAACGCCACCATGCTGGCCGAGTTCAACGCGCGCAACGCCGGTGCGCTGGACACCCTCATCAACGAGCATGGCGTCCAGGTGCGGCGCGTCTCGGACGAGATGCTGAAGGCACTAGGAGAGGCCTCGACCCAGGTGGTCGCGGAGGTCGGCGGCGAGGGCGGAATCACGCAGCGTGTCTATGAGAGCTTCAGCAGCTTCCGCAAGACGGCGATTCCGTACAACGAGCGCTCGGAGCTCGCCTACGCGAGCGCCCGGCTGCTGGCCTCGTAGTACGCCGGCAAGACGTGCGGTCGGTGCGGGTGGCGATAACCCGCTCCGACCGGCTCCGGTGGTGACCGGAATGGGCCGTCGCCCGCGCGAGGCACGCCGGCGCGCGGGCGCGGCCCCCCGGCGTCTGCCGCCATCGTCGGGATGCAGGCGCTTCTCTCTTCGCTGACCGCGCTCACGCGCGCGATCGACGTGGCCAACGAGCATATCGGCCGCGTCGCATCCTGGCTCGCCCTCCTCATGGTGCTGCTCCAGTTCGTCGTCGTCGTGATGCGCTACATCTTCGGCTTCGGCTACATCGCCATGCAGGAAGGGATCATCTACCTCCACGCCACCCTCTTCCTGGTCGGCGCCGGCTACACGCTGCTTCACGGCGGCCATGTCCGCGTCGACATCTTCTACCGCGAGGCGCCGCCGCGCTGGCGCGCGCTGATCGACCTTCTCGGCGTCATCCTCTTCCTGATGCCCGTCTGCGTCGTCATCGGCTGGGCGAGCTGGCCCTACCTGGAGCAATCCTGGTCGGTGTTCGAGAGCTCGGCGGAGACCAGCGGCATTCCGGCGATCTACGCCCTCAAGTCGATGATCCTCGTCTTCGTGGTGCTGATCGCCCTCCAGGGCCTTTCGCTTGCGCTGCACGCGGTGCTGACGCTGGCCGGCCGCGAAAGGCGCCACGACCGCACCGCGGAAGCCGCCTGAGCCGTCATGCCCATCGGCGAAGTCCTCGTCATTGTCATGTTCGTGACGACCTTCGCCTGCCTGCTGGCGGGCTTCCCGGTCGCCTTCACGCTGTCGGGCGTGGCCGCGCTCTTCGGCCTCTTCTCCTACGCCTTCGGCGCCTTCGACGTCAGCTTCATGCGCGCGATGCCCCAGCGCATCTTCGGCAACGCGATGTGGAACGAGGTGCTGATCGCCGTGCCGCTCTTCGTCTTCATGGGCGTGATGCTGGAACGCTCGAAGGTGGCGGAAGAGCTGCTGGACGCCATGGGGCGGCTCTTCGGGAGCCTGCGCGGCGGCCTCGGGCTCTCGGTGATCGCCGTGGGCGCGCTGCTCGCCGCGTCGACCGGGATCGTCGGCGCCACCGTGGTGACCATGGGCCTGCTCTCGCTGCCGACCATGCTCCGGCGCGGCTACGACACCAAGCTCGCGACCGGGGCGATCTGCGCCTCCGGCACCCTCGGCCAGATCATCCCGCCCTCCATCGTGCTGGTGATCCTGGGCGAGCAGATCTCCAACGCCTACGTCGATGCCCAGCGCGCCATCGGCAACTGGTCGCCGGAGCCGGTCTCGGTAGGCGACCTCTTTGCCGGCGCCCTGCTGCCGGGGCTGGTGCTGGTCGCGCTCTACATGGTCTACCTGATGGTGGTCGCCTGGCTGCGTCCGGCCGCGGCGCCGGCCATTCCGCGCGGCGAGCTGGGCGACGACTGGCGCGTGGTGTGGCGGCGCACCGGGCGCGCGCTGGTGCCGCCGATCGTGCTCATCATCGCCGTGCTGGGCTCGATCATGGGCGGCATCGCGACGCCGACCGAGGCTGCGGCCGTGGGCGCGGTGGGCTCGCTCATTCTCGCCGGCGCCCGGCTCGCGCGCGGCGGCGGCACCCCGCTCTATGCCGCCGGCGGCGGGCTCATCGTGATGATGATCCTCGCCGGCCAATTCGACCTCGTCGTCACGCGGACCGGCGTCGGCGCGCCGGCCATTGCCGCCTTCGTCTGCAGCGCGCTGGTGGTCTACGGCGTCGGCATGAGCCTGTGGCGGGTCTGGCGCGCGGGCGTCCTCGTGCCGGTCATGCGGTCCACCATGCAGATCAGCGCCATGGTCTTCGTCATCCTGATCGGCGCCGCCCTCTTCTCGCTGGTCTTCCGCGGCCTCGGCGGCGACGACATGGTGCACGAGGCGCTCTCCAACGTGCCGGGGGGCGTGATCGGCGCGATGCTCGTGGTCATGCTGATCATGTTCGCGCTCGGCTTCTTCCTCGACTTCATCGAGATCACCTTCGTGGTGGTGCCGATCATCGCGCCGGTGCTGCTGCAGATGGACATCAACCCGATCTGGCTCGGGATCATGATGGCGGTGAACCTGCAGACCTCGTTCCTGACGCCGCCCTTCGGCTTCTCGCTCTTCTACCTGCGCGGCGTGGCGCCGCGCTCGGTGCGAACCGGCGACATCTACAAGGGCGTCATCCCCTTCGTGCTGATCCAGCTCGTGGCCCTTGCCGTGCTCGGACTCTTCCCCGAGCTCACCACCTGGCTGCCGGAGCTGGTGTTCGGCTAGGACTCGGAGCGATCCGCCGCGCTTGGGCGGGCGCGCGGGGCCAGCATGCGGATCAGGGTCGAGCCACGGTCGATCAGCGTGTGCTTGAGAGCCGCGCCGGCGTGCAGCCCGACCAGGGCGATGCCGCCGTAGGCCAGGTAGTAGTGAAGGTCGATGGCGACGTCGCGGGTCGTCGTCGACACGTCGAAGAAGGCCGGCACGTCGCCGAGCCCGAACATGTCGATGCCGGCGCCCTCCGAGGTCGAGATCAGGTAGCCGGTGACCGGCAGCAGCACCATGAGCCCGTTCAGGACCCAGTGCATCGCGGTCGCGGCGGCGCGCTCGCGGGGCCTTACCTCCGGCCCGTAGCGGGGCTTGCCGTCGACCAGCCGCCAGCCGAACTTGGCCAGCGCCAGCCCCAGGATCACGATCCCGATCGCCTTATGGAGCGCGAGGGAATCGTTGTACCAAGGGTCGTAGTAGGTGAGCCCCACCATCCAGGCCCCGAGCCCGACCAGGCCCGTCATGCCCAGCGCGATGGTCCAGTGGAAGCCGATCGAGACGAGGCCGTAGTGGTCCCTGCCGCTCCGCCACATGGCCGCTCGCCCGATGGCGGGGCTCGCCCCGCCGCTAGTTGCGGGTGCCCTCGATGAAGAGGTGGAGGTCCATGGATTCCGATGCAGGGCCGAGGTTGTAGCCCATGCCGTAGTCCGCGCGGGTGATCGTCACCCTGCCCTCGAAGCCAGCGCGGTAGCCGCCCCAGGGGTCCTTACCCTCGCCCACCTTCTTCACCGCGATGGCGATGGGCCTGGTGACGCCGTGGAGCGTCAGGTCTCCGTTCATCACGCCGCCTTCGGCATCGCCCTCGTAGCCGGTGCTGACGAAGGTCGCCGTCGGGTGCTCGTCAACGTTCAGGAAGTCTGCCGAGCGCAGGTGCTTGTCGCGTTCGGCGTGGTTGGTGTCGACGCTGGCGGTGTCGATCTCGACCGAGACAGACTGCGCCTCCGGTCCCGCCTCGGCGTCGTAGGTGAAGCTGCCCGACACGGTCTCGAAGGTGCCGATCATCCAGGAAACGCCGATGTGGGAGATCTTGAACTGGACGAAGCTGTGGCCGGAATCGATGGTGTAGTCGGCGGCCTGGCCCGCTGCAGCCGAGAACGTGAGAGCAGCCGCGGCGAGGGCGGCGGCGAGAGTGCGCCATTTCATGGTTCGAATCTCCCTGCGAATGGTTCGCAATATGTCTTAGCGGCGACCGGCGACCCTTGGCAAGCCGGAGCGGCGGGCGGTCCGGTTCTCGTCGAGCCTAACGCTCCCGCGACCACGCGCTCACCTAGCGTTCGCGCGACCAGGCGGTCACGACGCCGACGAGCGCGTCGGTGAGCCGGGCGAGGTCGGCCTCGTCGATGGTGAATGCCGGCGTCACGTAGACGATGTCGGCGAAGGGGCGCACCCAGACGCCGGCCTCGACGAAGCGCGCCTTGAGCCAGTCGATGCGGCTCATGTCGTCGAGCTGGATCACGCCGATGGCGCCGTGCGCCCGCACGTCGACCACCCCCGGCAGCCCCCGCACGGGCTCCAGCGCCTCGCCCAGGTGCGCCTCGATGGCACGCGCCTGGGCGAGGCGCGGCTCGCGCTCGAAGAGGTCGAGCGAGGCGTTGGCGGCGGCGCAGGCGAGCGGGTTGGCCATGAAAGTCGGCCCGTGCATCAGCGCGTCGTCCGCGGCCTCGGAGAGAAAGGCCTCGAACACGCGATCGCTTGCCACGGTCGCCGCCAGCGCCATGGTGCCGCCGGTGAGCGCCTTCGAGAGGGTGACGATGTCGGGCACCACGCTGGCCTGCTCGCAGGCGAAGAGCGTGCCGGTGCGGCCGAAGCCGGTCATGATCTCGTCGGCGATCAGCAGCAGCCCGTGGCGGTCGCAGGCCGCGCGCAGCGCGCGCAGCGTCTCCGGCCCGTGGAAGCGCATCCCGCCCGCGCCCTGCACCAGAGGCTCGACGATCACCGCCGCCGCGTCGCCGCCCTGGGCCGCGAGATAGGCGTCGAAGGCAGCGATGCCCGCCTCGTCGCGCGGCAGCGGCACCACGTGCTGCTCGGGCAGCGCACCGGCGAAAAGGCTGTGCATGCCCTCCTCCGGGTCGCACACCGACATCGCGGCGAAGGTGTCACCGTGGTAGGCGCCCTGGAAGCTGACGAAACGGTGGCGCTCGCGCACGCCCCGGTTGAGCCAGAACTGCAGCGCCATCTTGAGCGCGATCTCCACCGCGACGGAGCCGGAATCCGAGAAGAACACCCGGTTGAGCGGGTCGGGCAGCAGGCCCGCAAGCCGCTTCGCAAGGCGGAGCGCCGGCTCGTTCGCCAGCCCGCCGAACATCACGTGCGGCATGCGGGCGAGCTGCTCGGCGACGGCGGTGCGGATGTGCGGATGGTTGTAGCCGTGGCAGGCGGTCCACCACGACGCGATCCCGTCGACCAGCTCGCGCCCGTCGGCGAGGACGATGCGCGTGCCCTCGGTCGCAGCGACCGCCAGCGACGGCGGCGCGGTCGCCATCTGCGTGTACGGCAGCCAGATGTGGCGGCGGCCCTCGGCGAGCCAGGCGGGCTCGGCGGCCACGGGCGGCTGTTCGGGTGTACTGCGTGCCACGGCGGGCGGACTGGGCGCGGTGCGCCCGCCGGCTCAGGCCGGCATCGGCTCGATGCCGAGGCGGGCGAAGAGCGCGCCGTCGCGCTCGCGGCCCGGGTTGGGCGTGGTCAGCAGCTCGGGACCGACGAAGATCGAGTTGGCGCCGGCGAGGAAGGCCAGTGCCTGCAGCTCGTCCGACATCTGCTCGCGCCCGGCGGAGAGGCGCACCACCGAGCGCGGCATGGTGATCCGTGCTGCGGCCACCGTGCGCACGAACTCGAAGGGATCGAGCGCATCGCGGCCAGCGAGCGGCGTGCCCTCGACCTGCACCAGCATGTTGATCGGCACGCTCTCCGGATGGCTCGGCAGGCTCGCGAGCGTCGCGATCATGTCGGCGCGATCTCGCCTCGCCTCGCCCATGCCGACGATGCCGCCGCAGCAGACGCTGATCCCTGCGTCCCGCACGTGGCCGAGGGTCTCCAGCCTGTCCCGGTAGGTGCGGGTGGTGATGATCTCGCCGTAGAAGGACTCCGAGGTGTCGAGGTTGTGGTTGTAGTAGTCGAGCCCGGCGTCGGCGAGCCGCGCCGCCTGCGCGGCGCTCAGCATGCCGAGGGTGACGCAGGTCTCCATGCCGAGCGCCTTGACGCCCGCGACCATGTCGGCCACGACCTCCAGGTCGTGGTCCTTGGGGCTGCGCCAGGCGGCGCCCATGCAGTAGCGGGTGGCGCCGGCATCGCGCGCGCGCCGGGCCTCGGCCAGCACGGCGTCGGTGGACATGAGCTTCTCGGCCTCGACTCCCGTGTCGTAGCGCGCGCTCTGCGGGCAGTAGGCGCAGTCCTCGGGGCAGCCGCCGGTCTTGATGCTGAGCAGCGTCGACATCTGCACCTGGTTGGCGTCGAAGTGCCGGCGGTGCACGGTCTGCGCGCGGAACATCAGCTCGGCGAAGGGCAGCGCGAGCAGCGCCTCCACCTCCGCCGCGCTCCAGTCATGCCTGAGCGCAGGCAGCGCCGCGGGCGCCGCCTCCGCGCGCATCGCCTCGACAGGTTCCATGATCGCTCGCCTCCGGCCCTCTGCCGGCGCAGGATAGGCCCGCCCGCCGCCGGGTCAAGGAATCCGGCCGCAGCGACTCCCGCCCTGCGCGTCGCCCGTCTTGCGCCGCCGGGCGAATCTCCCGCATATGACTGAGATATAAGGAAAGTTGGACCAGACGTTGACGAATGCCGCGGTGCGGCTCATGCTTGGCCCTTCGTTTGGAGGACCGTTCATAGCGTGGGCCCGTCTGCCGCGTCCGCTGCGCTCGACGTGATCGGGCACGACGACCTCGCCGCCGCCCGCCGGGTGGTGAGCCAGGAATCGCGCGCGCTCGCGCGGCTGGCCGAGGGGCTGACCGAGCGCTTCGTCGACGCGACCGCGCTGCTCGCCGCGACACGGGGGCGGATCGTGCTCTCCGGCATGGGCAAGAGCGGCCATATCGCCAACAAGATCGCGGCCACCTTCGCCTCGACCGGGGCGCCGGCCCTCTTCGTTCACCCGGCGGAAGCCAGCCATGGCGACCTCGGCATGATCGCACGCGACGACACGCTGCTGATGCTGTCGAACTCGGGCGAGACGCCGGAGCTCGCCGACCTGGTGACCTACGCCACGCGCTTCCACATCCCCCTCGTCGCCATCGTCGGCCGCGCGCCGAGCACGCTCGCCGACGCTGCGACCGTCGCGCTCGTCCTGCCCGACGAGCCGGAGGCGGGAACGCTCGGCCTCGCGCCGACGACGTCGACCATCATGATGCTGGCGCTGGGCGATGCGCTGGCGGTCGCCCTGCTGGAGCGCAAGGGGCTCACGGCCGAGGACTTCAAGCTCTACCATCCCGGCGGCAAGCTCGGCCGGCGCCTGGTCCGGGTCGCCGACATCATGCACGAGGGCGACGCGCTCCCGCTCGTTGCCGCCGACATGGCGATGTCGGAGGCGCTGATCGTGATGACGGCGAAGCGCCTCGGCTGCATCGGCGCGATCGACGGGGACGGCGCGCTGCTCGGGATCGTGACCGACGGCGACCTCAGGCGGCACATGGACGCGAACCTGCTGCGACGGCCGGTGTCCGAGATCATGACCGGGCACCCGGTGACGGTCCCCGCCACGGCGCTCGGCGCCGAGGCCGTGCACCTGATGAACGAGCGCCAGATCACCAGCCTGTTCGTGATGGAGGCGGGGCGGCCGGTCGGCATCGTGCACATCCACGACTGCCTGCGGGCGGGGCTGGCATGAGCGCGGGCGCGGGCAGCGTGCCGAGGGGCCGGTTGCGGCGCTACCGGGCGGACGAGGGCGGCACCGGCAACCCCGGGGGCTACAGCGGCTTCGTCGGCCTCATGCGCTATCTGGTGCCGGGGATGGCGGCGGCGCTGCTCGGCCTCGTCGTGGGCTGGCCGCTCATCAGCGGCGGCGAGGAAGGTTTCCACGTGCCGCTCGGCGAGGACGCCGGCGTCGACGGCCGACTGACCATGCTCAACGCCAGCTACCGCGGGACCGACGCCAAGAACCGGCCCTTCGCCATCAGGGGAGACGAGGCATTCCAACCCGAGAGCGACTCGCCTATCGTGCACCTGAGCGGAATCGAGGCGGATATCTTTGCCGATCAGGCGCGGAGCCAGATGCTGACGATGACGGCGAACGAGGGCCTCTACCAGCGCGATGTCGAGCTCCTCGAACTCGAGGGCGACGTCACGGTCCGCTCCGATGCAGGCCACGAGTTCCGCACCGCCAGCGCCCACGTCGACCTGCCGGCGGGAATCGCGAGCGGGGAGGAGCCGGTGAGCGGCAAGGGTCCGCACGGGCTGCTGGAGGCAGGCAACTTCGCGCTGATGGAGCGGGGCCAGATCATGACCTTCGGCGGTCGGGTGCGGATGACCCTCTTCCCGCACACGGTGACGGGAAGCGACGGCAATGAGGGGGGACAAGGCGATGGCAGCCGCAGCTAGGCGGCGCGGACGCGCACGGAGCCTGTGGCGGGCGGCCCTTCTGGCGCCCGCGTTCGCGGCGCTGGTCGTGCTGGCCGGCACGGCCGCGGCGCAGGAGACGAGTGGCGAGGGCGGCAACGCGGGCCAGGCGATCGAGATCACCGCCGACACGCTCGAGGTGCGCCAGTCGGAGAACGTCGCCGTCTTCGCGGGCGCCGTGAACGCCATCCAGGGCGACATGGTGCTGAACGCCGACGTGCTCACCGTCTTCTACCGCGAGATGCAGGGGGGCGGCGGCAACCTGGGCGTCTCGCGCATCGAGGCGGAGGGCAACGTCGTCGTCTCCTCGCCGGAGGAGACGGCGCAGGGGGAGCGCGGCATCTACGACGTGGAGGAGGCGCGCATCGACCTTGCGGGCGGGGTGGTGCTGAACCGCGGCAACAACGTCATCCAGGGCGAGACGCTGACCATGGACCTCGAAGCGGGCGTGAGCAGGGTGATGGGCGCCTCCAGCAGCCGGGTGAGGGGCCTCTTCGTTCCGGACGAGGACGGCGAGTAGCGTGGCAGGGGCAGCACGGTGATCGCCGCATGAGCCGGCCCGTGACGGCCGTCATCGAGGGCCGCCCGGCGACGCCGGTCGTGCTCGCCGGCAACCCCGGCCTGCGCGCGGACAACCTCGGCAAGAGCTTCCGGAAGCGCCCGGTCCTGCGCGGGCTCAGCCTCACCGTCCAGCGCGGCGAGGCGGTGGGTCTGCTCGGCCCCAACGGCGCCGGCAAGACAACCTGCTTCTACCTGATGACCGGCCTGCTGGCGGCTGACTATGGCCGCGTCTACCTCGACGGGCACGACATCACCGGGCTGCCGATGTACCGCCGCGCCCGCCTCGGCCTCGGCTACCTGCCGCAGGAATCCTCGATCTTCCGCGGGCTCACGGTGGAGAACAACATCCGCGCGGTGCTGGAGGTCTCGGTGCCGGCGCGGGACGAGCGCGAGCTCGTGCTCGACGAGCTGCTGGCGGAGTTCTCGATTACCCACCTGCGGCGCACGCCCTCGCTCGCGCTCTCGGGCGGCGAGCGGCGGCGCGTGGAGATCGCCCGCGCGCTCGCGTCCAAGCCGCGCTTCATGCTGCTGGACGAACCGCTCTCGGGCATCGACCCCATCGCGGTGGCGGAGATCCGCGAGCTCGTCGCCCACCTCAAGGACCGCGGCATCGGCGTGCTGCTGACCGACCACAACGTGCGCGAGGCGCTGGATATCGTCGACCGCGCCTACATCATCAACGAGGGCGCCCTGCTGATGGAGGGCGCGCCCTCGGAGATCGTCTCGCACGAGGAGGTGCGCCGGGTCTACCTCGGCGACCGCTTCCGCCTCTAGACCGGATCTGCGTCAGGCCACCTGCTTCGCCATCTCCGCGCGGCGCGCTTCGGTGGCGGGGAGGTCGAGCTCCAGCGCCTCGGTGAGCACCACGCCGTAGGCCTCCAGGGCGTGCTCGCGGGTACAGAAATCGTCGAGCACGTCTTCCCGCACCTGCTCCGCCGGGCGCTCCAGCGGATCGCCGTAGCCGCCGCCGCAGGGGCCGAGGAAGCCGATGCAGTCGCCGGTCTGGTTGCGCAGCCCGTGGATCTTGGCCGGCAGGTCCTCGACCTTCTCCGGCTCGGCGATGTTGTACTTGATGAGCCGCCCGCCGCGCCCCTGCGTGCCGCCGCGAAAGCCCCAGGGCGGGTCGTCGTGGCGGTCCGCCTCGTGGGTGAGGAAGCCCGGCGTGAGATAGCGCTGCACCTTGATGACGCCGATGCCGCCGCGGTGGCGGCCCGCGCCCGGCATCGCGTCGTCGCGCAGCTCGTAGCGGTCGCAGAGCAGCGGCAGGTGCATGCCGAGGTCCTCGATCGGGTTGTTGCGCGTGTTGCGCATCAGCTCCTCGATGGTGTCGGGCCCGTCGGAATAGGGGCGCCCGCCGCAGGCGCCCTCGTTGACCTCGATGAAGACCCAGTAGTTGCCGTCGGGGCGCACGCCGGAATAGGCGATGGCCGAGACGTCGGCCGACGAGCCCGCGGTCACCTTCTCCGGGATCACCGGCGCCAGCGCCTTGGCGATGCAGTCGACCACGCGCTGGATCTGGTTGAAGCGCGCCTCCGCCGCCGCCGGATACTCGGGATTGAAGATCGTGCCCTTGGGCGCGGTCACCTTGATGGGGCGGAAGGAGCCCTCGTTCTGCGGCACGTGCTCGCTGATGGTCGCGGTATCCAGCAGCAGCGCGCGGAAGGCGAAGTAGCAGGCGACCTTGGTCGAGCCCTCAAAGGGCACGTTGAAGGCGGTCGGCACCTGCGGCGAGGAGCCGGTGAGGTCGACCTCGGCGGAATCGCCCTCGATGCGCACCGCGACCCTGACCGGCAGCGGCTCCTTGCGGTTGCGCCCGTCGTCGTCGAGGAAGCCCTCGGCGCGGTACTCGCCGTCGGGAATCGCCGCGATCTGGCGGCGCAGCATGCGCTCGGAGTAGTCCATGAGCTGCTCGGTGGCGGCGAAGACCACGTCCTTGCCGTGCTGGTCCAGCAGCTCGACGAAGCGCCTGACGCCGAGCTCGGCCGAAGCGACCTGGGCCTCGATGTCGCCCAGCACCTGGCTCGGCACCCGGGTGTTGGTCTCGATGAACTGCCAGAGCGCGCGGTTGCGCACGCCCCCCTCGTAGAGCTTCACGCCCTTGAAGAGCATGCCCTCGGCGAACACGTCCGGCACGTCGATGATGAGGCCCGGCGTCGCCGCGCCGATGTCCACGTGGTGCGCCGTGTTGGCCGAGAAGCCGACCAGCTCGCCCTCGTAGAAGACCGGCGCGACCGCGGCGATGTCGGGCGAGTGGCTGGCGCCGTAGTAGGGGTGGTTGTGGATGACGATGTCGCCGGGCTGCCATGGGTCGTGCAGGGTCTCGTCGATCCCCCGCAGGTAGGCCGGGATCGAGCCGATGTGCATCGGCGTCGAGTCCGATTCGCAGAGCGTGTTGAAGCTGCGGTCGAAGAGCCCGGCGCCGAGATCCTCGGATTCCCGGATGATCGACGAGTACGACATGCGGTAGAGCACGTGCCCCATCTCCTTGGCGATGGTGTGCAGCGCGCCGCCGATCACCTGCAGGGTGATGGGGTCGACCTCTGTTCGATTGCCGCTCATGGCTCAGCGACCTCTCTCACGTGAAGGTTGCCGGAAGGCGCCACCGTGGCCTCGTGGCCGGGCGGCACCAGCGTCGTCGAATCGGTCTGGATGACGATGGCCGGGCCGTCGATGCGCTGGCCGGCCCTGAGGCGCGCGCGCTCGAAGCGCGGGGTCTCGTAGCTGCGGCCGTCGTCGAAGGTGGTGGCGCGGCGGTAGAGCAGCGCGTCCGCAGGATTGCGCCCCTCGCCTGCCGCTGCCTCCGGCCAGCTCAGCGCGCCGATCCCGGCCGAGGCGACGACGCGCAGCGTGATGACCTCGACCTCCTGGTCCTCGAAGGCGTGGCCGTAGTCCTGCCGGTGGCGCTCGTGGAAGCTCGCCAGCAGCGCCGCCCGGTTCTCGAGCGTGAGCGGGCCTTGCGGCATGGTGCCGCGCAGCTCGAAGCCCTGCCCCTGGTAGCGGCACTCCGCGATCCTGACGATGCGCTGCTGCTCGGGCGCCACGCCGTCCGCCGCCAGCGCGTCCTGCGCGCGCTGCACCAGGGCCTCGGTCTGCGCGTTGAGGGTGTCGATCTCGTCCTGGCTCGCCTGGGTGAGGACGCAGAGCACCGAGCGGGTGAACTCGTAGCGCATGTCGGTGGCGAGCAGCCCGGTCGCGGCGTTGATCCCCGGCGCCGGCGGCACGATCACCTCGCGCGCGAAGACCGAGCGCGCGAGCGCAGCCCCGTGCAAGGGCCCGGCGCCACCGAAGGCGACCAGCGCGTAGTCGCGCGGATCCACCCCCTTGGCAACCGAGTTGGCGCGGATCGCGAGCGACATGTTGGAGTTGATGACGCGGATCACGCCGAGCGCGGCTTCTTCCAGCGACATGGAGAGGGGACCGCAGAGGTTGTCCTCCAGCGCCTTCTGCGAGCGCGCCGGGTCGATCTCCAGCCCGCCGCCGAGGAACTGCTCCGGGTCGAGGCGGCCGAGCACCACCTGGGCGTCGGTCACGGTGGGCTCGGTGCCGCCGCGGCCGTAGCAGGCCGGGCCCGGATCGGCACCGGCCGAGCGCGGGCCCACGCGGAAGGCCCCGCCCTCGTCGACGTAGGCGATGGAGCCGCCGCCGGCGCCGATGGTGGAGAGGTCGATCATGGGCGCGAGGATGGGGTAGCCGCCAACCTGCGTGTCGCGCGGGTTCATGATGCGGACCTCGCCCTGCGGCACCACGCTGATGTCGGCCGAGGTGCCGCCGATATCCACCGTGATCAGGTTGCGGGTGCCCGACATGTCGCCGGCCCACTGGCCGCCGATGACCCCGCCTGCCGGCCCCGACATGAGGATCGTGACCGGGCGCTCGGCGGCGCCGGCGAGCGTGGTCACGCCGCCGTTCGACTGCATCACGCGAATCTGCGCGTCGACCCCGTTCTCCTGCAGCGCCGTCGCCAGGTTGTTCAGGTAGTAGGAGGTGCGCGGGCCGATGAAGGCGTTCATCGCCGCGGTGGAGAAGCGCTCGTACTCGCGGATCACGTCCACCACTTCGGAAGAGCAGCTGACGTAGGCGCCGGGCATCGCCTCCAGCACGATCTCCTTGGCCCGGCGCTCGTGCGCGTCGTTGAGGAAGGAGAAGAGGAAGCAGACGATCACCGCGTCCACCTCGCGCGCCTTGAAGAGCGCGGCGGCGGCGCGCACCTCGTCCTCGTCCAGCGCCGTCTCGACGCGGCCGTCGGGCGGCAGGACGCGCTCGGTGATGGGCACGCGGTTGCGGCGCTTGACCAGCGGGCGCGACTGCCAGGGCACGTCGAACTGGACCGAGAAGTTGTGCGGCCGCTTGTGCCGCGCCATGTGCAGGATGTCGCGGAACCCCCGGGTGGTGAGCATGCCCACCTCGGCGCCGGAGTACTCGATCACGGTGTTGGTCGCGATGGTGGTGCCGTGGACGATCTGCTCGATGTCGCCGGGCGCGACCCCGGCCTCGGCGCAGATCTCGAGCACGCCCCGGATGACGCCGAGAGACTGGTCCTCAGGCGTGCTCGGCACCTTGTGCACGAAGACCCGCCCGCCGCCGCCGTTGGCCCTGCCCTCGGTCTCCAGGATAAGGTCGGTGAACGTCCCCCCGACATCGACGCCGATTCTCGCCATCGTCCCCCGCCCCTGCGCGCAAAATTCACGGCCCGGCGGCCGTGGCCGGGCCATCTTAGCGGGCGGGCGAGGCGATGGAAGGGGTTTCCCCCGGCGGCGTCGATTGCATCCGCCGGCGGTGCCCGCGTTGGGCCGGGTTCGCGGCCTCTTCCTGCGCGGCCTCCTCCGGCACCAGCGCGAGCGCCGCCTCGATGACCTCGGGTCCGGCGCACACGCGGTGGCAGGCCTCGCCGAGGGCGCGGCGCCAGGCGCGCGCGCCCGGCCGGCCCGCGAAGAGCCCCAGCATGTGCCCGGCGATGCGATGCAGCGGCACGCCGTCCGCGCGCATGCGTCGCACGTAGGGCAGCATGGCGCGGGCGATCTCGTGTCGGCTGGGGAGAGGCTCGGCCGGCGCGCCGAAGATGCGCCGGTCGGCCTCGCGCAGCATGGCGGGGTCGGCATAGGCCGCGCGGCCGATCATGGCGCCGTCGACTCGCTGCAGGTGCGCCTCCGCCTCCTCCAGGCTGGCGACGCCGCCGTTGATGACCACCTCGAGCTGCGGCATCTCCTGCTTCAGGCGCCGGACATCGCCGTAGCGGAGCGGCGGGATCTCCCGGTTCTCGGCGGGGCTCAGGCCGTCGAGGACCGCGATCCGCGCGTGCACGGCGAAGCTCGTGATGCCGGCGGCGGCCACGGTCTCGACGAAGTGCTTGAGGTCTGCGTACTCACCCCTGCCGTCGATTCCGATGCGGCACTTGACCGTGACGGGGATATCGACCGCGCGGATCATCGCCGCCGCGCAGTCCGCCACCAGCTCGGGCGTCGCCATCAGCGCGGCGCCGAAGCGGCCCTTGCGCACGCGCGGGCTGGGGCAGCCGATGTTGAGGTTGATCTCGTCGTAGCCGAAGGCCTGGCCGATCTCCGCCGCACGCGCGAGGTCGTCGGGGTCCGCGCCGCCGAGCTGCAGGCCCACCGGATGCTCCGCCGGGTCGAACGCGAGCAGCCGCGCCCGGTCGCCGTGCACCACCGCGCCGGCGTGGATCATCTCGCTGTAGAGCAGCGTGCGCGCGCTGAGCAGCCGCAGAAAGTAGCGGCAGTGCCGGTCGGTGCGCGCCATCATCGGCGCGACGCTCAGCCTGCGGTCGAGGCTGCGGTCGAGGCTTGCCACGTGTCCGTCCGCCTGTTTCAAATCCCTCGGGCGCCGGGCGCCCATCACACGCGGGGAGGGACCGATGGGCAGGATGCAGTTCGATTTCAGCGGCCGCAACGCCTTCGTCACCGGCGGCGGCGGCGGCATGGGTCTGCAGATCGCGCGCGACCTGGTCACGGCCGGCGCGCGGGCGACGCTCTTCGACCTGAAGCCCGCGCCCGACGACCTCCCGGCCGGCGCCCGCTACGTGCAGGCGGACCTGCGCGATGCGGACGCCGTCGCCCGGGCGATGGCCGCCTGCCACGACGACGCCGGCCGCCTCGACTGCCTGGTGAACGCCGCCGGCGTCCTCCTGCTCGGCCGCGACCGCTCGCTGGTCGACATGGACCTCGACGTCTGGGACGACGTGCTCGCGATCAACCTGAAGGGCGCGGCGATCTGCGCCCGCCATGCGGTGCCGTTGATGAGGCGCGCGGGCGGCGGCGCGATGGTGCACATCGCCACCATCCAGTGCGTGCGCGGCGACGACGCGCCGCAGGACGCCTATCAGGCGTCGAAGGCGGGTCTCATCGCCATGTCGAAGTCGATCGCGATCCAGTTTGCGGCCGACGGCATCCGCTCCAACACCATCCTGCCGGGGCCGACGCAGACGCCGATGCAGCAGCGCTGGGTCGACGACCCGTCGCTGCGGGAGGCGACGGAGGGTGCGGTGCCCTTGGGGCGCGTCGGCACGACCGAGGACATGGCGAACGCCGTGCTCTTCCTGCTCTCGGACTCGGCCTCCTTCATCACCGGGACCGAGCTGATCGTCGACGGCGGCGTGCTGGCGAAGCCGTAGAACAGTACTCGACCACACGGGGTCACATCGGCTCGAACGCACCCACCTCCCCCTGTCCCCCTCCCGACTTTTTTGTATCCCTCAGTCGCCGGGCGCTCGCTCCGCTCGCTTGGCTTGGGGAGGAGGGGGAACGTAGACGGCGCCGCCCGTTCTCCCTCTCCTCCCCGCCGGGGAGGAGTGGGCTGGGGTGAGGTGGGGGCTTTAGGCCCGCGACCCGGTCCTCTGCCCTACTCCAGGGGCAGCGGCGGCAGCTCGGCGACCTTGACCGTCGCCACCGACAATATCCCGTCCTGCGCCGTCACCGGCACCGAGCGCAGCACCGGAGGGCCGCCGTCCTCGGGCTTTTCCGCCAGCATGTTGAAGGCGACCTTGGCGATGAAGGCGTCGCCGAGGGGGATCAGGTTGCTCATGATCAGCGCGTCGATGACGTCGCCGTAGCCGATGATGTCGGCGGTGAGCGCGGCGATGGGACGCATCGCCCCGTCGAGCGCGATGGTCCCGCTCGACTCGATCCCGAGCGGTCCCCAGCGGATGCGGAAATCCGTCAGCTCCAGCGTGCCGCCGGCATCGCGCCAGGCGGTGATGGCCTCGCTGGTCCCGCGCTCGCTCGGGATCGGCCCGACCACGCTCGCGTCGATGTCGAGGAAGGCGAGGCTGTCGCCGAGCCCTTCGGCGAGGTCGCTGGGGAGCACGACGTCGCGCACGGCGATCGTCGTCTGCAGGGTCTCGTCGTCGACCGCGCCGCCGCCGAGGGACATGCCGTTGGCCTGCAGGCTGCCGACGCGGGCGGGCCCCTGCGGCCACAGGCCGACGACCTCGAGCCCGGTCAGGTCGACGGTGACCTCCTCGAAGCGCCTGCTCTCGTCCAGCCCGACGACGAGCCGCCCGTCCTCGATCTCGGCGTCGATGGTGCGCCACCGGTCACCCTCGAGAAGCACCTCGACCGAATTGCGGCGGTCGGGGAAGACCGTGACCTCGCCGAAGTCCCAGGCCAGGGCCTCGGCGCGCAGGCCGCCGGCAGACCAGCGCCAGCCGTTCCTGGTGTCGCGGATGCGGGGCTCGTGCAGGGAGACCTCGAAGCGGAAGGGGAACCCGGCTACGTCCGTCCCGCCTGACTCGATCTCGAGCCCCTGGGCCCGCTGCCGCTCGGCCCAGGCGTCGATCCGGCCCTCGATCTCGCCCGCGGCGATGAACCAGTAGCCGGTGTACCCTGCCACGGCGACGGCGATGCCGCCCGCGACGCAAGCGGCCAGGGTAACGAGCCGCATCCGTCCCCCCATGGAAGGTCTCGATCCGCCAAACGGTAATCAGCGAATACGGCCTGTTCAAGCGCCAGGCCGCGGGACTCCGCAGGCCGCGCGCCGGAGCCGGCGCCTCACGCGCACTTCGAGTAGCCGCAGGAGGGGCAGAGGTCGCACCCTTCGCGGTGCAGCAGGCCCGGCTGCCCGCAGCGCGTGCAGAGCCGCGGCGGCGCGGACGCCGTGCCCTCGCCACCGGCCGGAATTGCCTCCAGCCGGGCGAACGCGACATCCGGCGGCGCGAGCGCGCCGATGCTCACCAGGTGCTGCTCGATCACGCCGCCGATCGCGGCCAGGATCGAGGGCACGTAGTGGCGCCCCATCCACTGGCCGCCGCGCGGGTCGAACACGGCCTTGAGCTCGTCCACGATGAAGGACACGTCGCCGCCCCGGCGGAACACGGCGCTGATCATCCGCGTGAGCGCAACGGTCCAGGCATAGTGCTCGGTGTTCTTCGAGTTGATGAAGATCTCGAAGGGCTGGCGGCGCCCGTCGCGCACGATGTCGTTGATGGTGATGTAGATGGCGTGGTCGCTCTCCGGCCAGCGGATCTTGTAGGTGCTGCCCTGCAGTGCCTCCGGCCGCTCGAGCGGCTGTGTCATGTGGATCACGGCACCCGCCTCGAAGGCGTCGTCGGGCCGCGCAGGCGGCGGCTCCAGCGGCAGCTCGCTCTGCCGCGCGGTCGGCAGGGTCGTGACGGCCGTTCCCGCCGGCGCCGCCGCATCGCCGACCTGCTGCACGCCCTCGCCCTCCGCCCCGCCGGGCGCGGCCTCCAGCACCGCCCCGGTCACCGGGTTGGGCCGGTAGGTGGTGCATCCCTTGCAGCCGAGATCGAAGGCCTCCATGTAGACGTCCTTGAAGTCGCCGAATTCCATCTCCTCCGGGCAGTTGATGGTCTTGGAGATGGAGCTGTCGACGAAGGCCTGGACCCGCGCCTGGACCGTGAGATGGTCGCGCGGGCGGAGCGACTGGGCATCGACGAAGTAGTCGGGCAGCGGCGCCGCGTCGCCCTTGAGCCGGCGGTAGAGGAGCACGGCGTGGTCGTCCACCGTCTCCGCCCGGCGCGTGCCGTCAGGCATCAGCACGTTGCGCGTGTAGGAGTAGCTGAACACCGGCTCGATGCCGGAGGAGACGTTGCCGGCGAGCAGCGAGATCGTCCCGGTGGGCGCCACCGAGGTCAGCAGCGCATTGCGGATTCCCGTGCGCGCGATCTCCGCGCGCACGTCGTCGTCGAGGCGGCGCACCGTCTCGCCCTCGCCATAGCGCTCTCGGTCGTAGAGGGGAAAGCTGCCCTTCTCCGCCGCCAGCCGCGCAGAGGCCAGGTACGCCGCCCGCTGCAGCGTACCCATCCACCGGTCGATCAGGTCGTTCGCCGCCTCGCTGCCATAGCGCGCCCGGCACATGACGAGGGCGTCGGCGAGCCCGGTGACGCCGAGGCCGATGCGCCGCTTGGCCTGCGCCTCCTCCCGCTGCGCCGCGAGGGGGAAGGGCGAGCACTCGATCGCGTTGTCGAGCATCCTGACCGCGGTGCCCGCGAGCGCCTCGAGCGCCGCGAGGTCGAGGGCGGCCTCCTTCTCGAAGGGCTCCCGCACCAGGTGCGCGAGATTGATCGAGCCCAGCAGGCAGGCGCCGTAGGGCGGCAGCGGCTGCTCGCCGCAATTGTGGACGACGAGGCCATTGGCATCGAAGGCGTTGACCCCGGGAATTGCCGCGTCGAAGACCTCCTCTTCGTCCATCGGCTCCAGGGCGCGGACGGTGACCGCGAAGCGTTCGCGATTCAGCCGTCGGCGATAGCCCGCCAGCGCAACCTCCAGTCTTCGCGCCTTGTCGCGGTCATGGAACCCGATCAGTTGATGAAATCGCAGAATGTTCTCGCAGCTGACGACGAGTTCGTGGTTGGCCCTGACACTGTACTCACGCAATCCACCGCGACCGTCGGGGAGGAATTTTTGGCCTTCGGCTCGTCGGTTTCGGTACAGGCGCGAGGCGACGCCCAGGCGCAGGAGCATGCGCTGAGCCTCGACCAGGAGCTGCTCGTCGCTCTGCGCCAGACGCACGCTGACGCCCTTGCCGTGATTGCCCTGCACGCTGCCATCCGAGTCGAAGAGTCCACGAAGGAAGCCGACATGGAAGGCGGCGGATGTGCGATGCATGGCAGTCGTGACCGCCTTGCGGCCGGGCCGGAGGCCGAGGCCGTTCGCCAGATGCCTGAGCGCGCCGAGCTTCAAGCGATATTCGCCGCGGCCGGGTATCGCGTGCCAGCCGCGGAAATCGGCACGGTGGCGCAGCGTTCGCGCCGCGTCGTGGGCGGCCTCCATGACGGCGTGCACCCCCGGACGGTCATAGCCGCCATTTGCCGCCAGGGCACCCGGCCACGCGGAGAGGACGGCGGCATCGTCCTTCAAGGTCCCGTCGCCGATCAGGAGACCGATCAGGTAACCTTCGGATTCCGTATGGGGGCCGGACCAGCCGGACGCGCCGCGGTGATCGTGGACCAGGATCTCGTCGCCGGGCCGGAGGTGGCGGGTCTCGACCCATTCCGTTTCGATCATGCGCCGAAGCGAGCGGGTAACGCGGCGAACCCGATGATTCGGGGTGAGGCTCAGGCGATAGCCTTCCTCGGTCGACAGGTTGAGAACCTGTCGGCGCCCGGTCGGGAAAAAGCCGCGCGGGTCCGACTGCGAGACGGCGCCGTTCACGATGGCTTCAAAGGGTCGGCCGACCAGTTCCCTGACCTGTCGCGGGCCATTCGATGTCTGAATCCAGCTATCGGCCGTGATGCAGGGATTGGTGGCGAAGATCTCCTCGCAGTAGGCGAGGTTGTTGGCCCGGTTGATGCGGTCGATGAAGATCACGCCGGGCTCGGCGTAGGCGTAGGTGGAGCGGATCATCCGCTCCCACAAGGCGCGGGCCGAGACGGTGCGGTAGACGACGCCCTCGAAGGCAAGCTCCCACGGCCCGTTGTCCTTCACCGCCTGCATGAAGGCGTCGCTCACCAGCACCGAGAGGTTGAACATGCGCAGCCGCCCGGGGTCGCGCTTGGCCTCGATGAAGTCCTCGATGTCCGGGTGGTCGCAGCGCAGGCAGCCCATCATCGCGCCGCGGCGGAAGCCGGCGCTCATGATGGTCCGGCACATCGCGTCCCAGACGTCCATGAAGGGGAGCGGACCCGAGGCGTCGGCGCCCACGCCCTTGACCGGTGCCCCCTTGGGCCGGAGCGTCGAGAAGTCGTAGCCGATGCCGCCGCCCTGCTGCATGGTGAGCGCGGCTTCCTTGAGATGCTGGAAGATCGACGACATGTCGTCGCCGACCCGCCCCATCACGAAGCAGTTGAAGAGCGTGACCTGCCGCTCGGCGCCGGCGCCGGCGAGAATGCGGCCCGCCGGCAGGAAGCCGAAGCCCTCGAGCGCCTCGTAGAAGGCGGGCTCCCAGCGACCGGGCTCCGCCTCGACCGAGGCGAGCGCGCGGGCCACCCGCCGCCAGCTGTCCTCGATCGTGCGGTCGACGGGCGTGCCGTCCGCCGCCTTCAGGCGGTACTTCATGTCCCAGATGCGGGACGAGATCGGCAGCATCTCGGTCATGGCGACCCTGTCGCTCCCGCACCCCGGGCCATCCGCTCACCGGACATCGCTGTTCGCCCTTTGTTTCGGCAATTGCACAGTCTACCTTCAGCGCACCTTCCATACAATACAGTGCGACCGTGCGGTCAGGCGATGGGCGTCGGAACGGGGCGCGTCAGCTGCCGCGCGATGCCGCCTCGGCCTGTGGCTGTTCCTGCTCCTCCGACCCGTCGCCGTAAAGCTCCGCGAAGAGCCGCTGCGAGGCCTGTTCCATGGTGGATTCGAGGCGCTCCATGAACTCCCGGCGCGGCAGGCCGGGCGGAATCGGCGGCAGGTACTCCATGACGATGGTGCCGGGGTAGCGCCTGAAGGAGCCCCTGGGCCAGTGCATGCCCGAGTTGAGCACCACCGGGACCACCGGCACGTCGAGGGCGCCGTAGAGCGCGGCGACGCCCGGCCGATAGGGCAGCTTGCCCCCCGGCTCGACCCGGGTTCCCTCGGGGAAGATCACCACCGGCCGGCCGCGCGCGACGGCCTTCTTCGCGCCCTTGACGAGGGCGCGGAGCGACTTCCCGCCGCCGTCGCGGTCGACGAAGATCATGTTCACCTTGGCCGAGAACCAGCCGTAGCCGGGGACGTAGGAGAGCTCCTTCTTGATGACGTAGGCGGGATCGTCGAGCTCGTGCAGGAAGACGTGGGCCTCCCATTCCGACTGGTGCTTCGACGCGATGATGGCTGCGCCCGTGGGCCGGTGCTCGCGGTTCCGGATCTCCGCGCGGACGCCCGCGATCAGCCGCAGCAGCACGCCGTTGCCGGCCGACCAGGTGATCACGAAACGGCGGAAGAGGGGGCGCGGCGTCAACAGCATCGGCACCATGACGGTGCCGATCATCACCCCCCAGGTATAGAATGCGACCGTGCACGCGGCCGAGCGGAGCGTGTTGCCGAGGGTGTGGGCCGGCGCAGGCCGAATCCGAACGTGCGCCGCGCCAGTGCCCACAGATACTTGGTGAACTCGCTTGCGATCAGGCCCGCGGTCCCGCGATAGCGCCACCAATGCTCGACCTTGACGTGTTCCGGAAACACAGGATGTGCCACGAGGGTAGCACTTGGCATTGCGCTTCGGAACTCCATCATGGCGCGCGGCATGTGATAGCCGCTGGTGACCAGGCGCAGGCTGGTGAAGGAGCGGCCGGCCATCCACGCCGCCGCCTCGCGCGCGTTCGCCTGCGTGTCCTCGGCCTCGTAGCCGAGCTCGACGCAGCAGTCCCAGAGGGCGGGGTCGTGACGCTCGCGCAGCTCGGCGTGCTCGACCCCTTCGCCCACGCCGGTCACGAAGAGAGCATGCGCGAGACCGTGCTCCAGCAGGCGCATTCCCTCGGCCAGCCTGCCCGAGCCACCGGTGGGCACGACGATGGCGTCGGTGGCAAGCTCCGGCTGTTCCGTGCCCTCGCCCGCCGTGTCCGCAAACCAGGCGAGCCCGGCGGACCAGAGCAGCGCAAGCGCCGCGATCGCGGCGAGCGGCACCCGCGCGATGCGCAGCGCCCGGCGGCCGGCAGAAGGAGACGCGCTCGTCATGCCGAAGCGAGCCCGTGGTCCGGCGTCGGGCGCGCACCCCCGGCACGTGCCGGAGAGTCACCGCGCCGTGCGGGCTTGACAGGACGGACCGTGCGGTGACTTGGTCGCGGAGTTCGCGCAACATGCGCAACAGGCGCTGACACGGAGAGAGGGCACCCGCTCATTCCCCCATGATCATACGCTGCTCCGCCTGCACCACGCGCTATCTGGTCGACCCGGCTGCCTTCGGCGTAGCCGGGCGCCGGGTACGCTGCGTCCGCTGCGGCCATGTCTGGGATCAGTTCCCGCCGAAGAAGCGGCGCGAGCGCGCGGACTGGGGCGGGACGCCGATCGACGTGCCCGTGCGCCCCGGTTCGACCGTGCGTCGCCGCGATCCCTCCCTCTGGATCGGCCTCGCGGCGGCGGGGCTCGTCGTCGCGGTCGTGCTCGCCGGGCTCGCGCTCGCGCGCAACACGATCGTCGAGGCATGGCCGGACACCGTGCGCCACTACGATGCCGTGGGTCTCTCGATCGCGGTGCCGCTGACGGACGGCCTGCGCATTGCAGACGTGCAATCCGAGCGCGTTCAGGAGGGCGAGAGGACGGTCCTGCTCGTGCGTGGCGTCGTCGAGAGCGCCATCGGGCGGCCCCGCGCGCTGCCCGCGCTGCAGGCCGTGCTGGCGGACGAGGCGGGCAACGAGCTGCACCGCTGGCCGATCGCAGCCGTCTCGCGGGTTCTCGAGGGCGGGCAATCGACCGCCTTCGAGGGCTGGCTGGAAGACCCGCCTGAAGGCGCGGCGAAGCTCTCGGTCGACTTCGTCGCCGACGGCCGGGAGTAGCGGCGGGCCGGCTCTCAAGTGAGCCAGGACGGGACCAGGTCGCGAGCCAGAAGCGCCTCGTGATCCTGGCGCGGCCGGATGGAGGCAAGCGCGTCGCCGCGCACCATGACCTCGGCGGGCAGCGGGCGGCTGTTGTAGGTCGACGCCATCACCGAGCCGTAGGCGCCGACATCGCGCAGCGCCAGCAGATCGCCGGCGGCGAGCGGCGGCAACCGGCGGCTGCGGCCCAGCACGTCGGCACTCTCGCAGACGGGCCCGGCGATGTCGGTCTCGACCGTGGCGCCGCCTGGCGCGGCCTCCGCCACCGTCTCGATGGCGTGCCAGGCGTCGTAGAGAGCGGGCCGCATGAGGTCGTTCATGGCGGCGTCGACCACGGCGCACGAGCGCTCGCCCGCCTGCTTGACCAGGATCACCCGCGTCAGCAGCACGCCCGCCGGCGCCACCAGCCAGCGGCCGGGCTCGATCATCACGGTCACGCCGAGGCGCTGGCGCACGCGCTCCGCCAGCGCGCCGTATGCGGCGACGTCGGGCGGTGCCTCGTCGCGGTAGCGCACGCCGAGCCCGCCGCCGAGGCCGATGCGCTCGACCGCATGGCCGGCCGCGCGCAGGCCGTCGACCAGGGCGATGAGGCGCTCGAAGGCAGCCTCGAAGGGCGCGAGCCGCGTGAGCTGGGAGCCGATGTGCACGGCAAGGCCGACGGGCTCGATCCCCTCCAACGCCGCCGCCCTGCCGTAGAGCGCCGCGATCTCGCCGTCGTCGATGCCGAACTTGTCGCCGCGCCGGCCGGTCGCGATCTTGTCGTGGGTGCCGGCATCGACATCGGGGTTCACGCGGAGCGCGACCCTTGCGCGGGTGCCTCCGGCCCGGGCGGCCGCGTCCAGCATGTCGAGCTCGGCGGGCGACTCGACGTTGAACTGGCCGACTCCGAGGGTGAGCGCGTGCTCCATCTCGTCGCGCGTCTTGCCGGGGCCGGCGAACACCAGCTTCTCCGGCGCGATGCCGGCGCCGAGCGCACGGCGCAACTCGCCGCCCGAGATGATGTCGGCGCCGGCGCCGAGGCGGGCGAAGGTGCGGATCACGGCGAGATTGTCGTTGGCCTTGATCGAGTAGAACACGAGCGCGTGCGGCGCGGCCTCGGCGAGCGCCTGGTAGCGGGCGACGAGCGCCGCGTTCGCATAGCAGTAGGTGGGCGTGCCGAAGCGCACCGCGACCGAGGGGAGCGAGACCCCCTCGGCGTGCAGGACGCGGCGGCCGTTCTCCTCCCGATAGGCGAAGGCGTCCACGGCCCGCGTCCGTCAGCCCGCGGGCGGCGCGAGCTCGGCCCGGACCTCGGCCGGCGGCGGCTCCAGCGGACCCTTCCTGCCGCAGCTCGAGAGCGCCACGATCAGGCCGATGGCGGCGACGACGGTCATCAGGAGGCTGAGCTTGCGTATCATCTGATCGGGCTCTCCATTCGGCGCGTGCGCCCGGCTTCGGCCGGACCCTGGAGAAAGCGCCGCCGGGCGCTGGCAACCTGCTTCGCGACTTCGCCGGGCGCGGTGCCGCCTTCGCTGGTGCGGCGCCCGATCGCCGTGGCGGGGTCGAGCAGCGCCAGGGCGTCTTGCGTGATGCGGGGCTCGATCGCCTGCAGGTCGGCGAGCGCGAGCGTCGCGAGCTCGCAGCCCCTCTCCTCGGCGTGCCTCACGATGCGCCCGGCGATCGCGTGCGCTTCGCGGAAGGGCAGTCCTGCCTCCTGCACCAGCCAGTCGGCAAGCTCGGTCGCGGTCGCGTGGCCGGCGCCGGCGGCGCGCGCCATCGCGTCCGCGTGCACGGTCATGTCGCGCACCATGCCGGTGGTCGCCGCGAGGCAGAGCGCGAGCGAATCGAAGGCGTCGAAGAGCGGCTCCTTGTCCTCCTGCATGTCCTTGGAATAGGTGAGCGCGAGGCCCTTCATCATGGTGAGCAGCGCGACCAGCGCGCCCGTGATCCGCCCGCTCTTGCCCCGCACCAGCTCGGCCGCGTCGGGATTGCGCTTCTGCGGCATGATGGAGCTTCCGGTGGAGAAGCGGTCGGAGAGCGTGACGAAGCCGAACTGCGCGCTCGACCAGAGCACCAGCTCCTCGGCGAAGCGCGAGAGGTGCATGGCGATCAGCCCTGCCGCCGCGAGCGCCTCGATCACGAAGTCGCGGTCGGAGACCGCGTCGATGGAGTTGGCCGCCGGCCGGTCGAAGCCGAGCAGCGCGGCGGTCATGGCGCGGTCGATGGGATAGGAGGTCCCGGCGAGCGCGGCGGCGCCGAGCGGCGACTCGTTCAGTCGCCTGCGGCAGTCGGCGATGCGGCCGCGGTCGCGCCCGATCATCTCGACGTAGGCCAGCAGGTGGTGGCCGAAGGAGACCGGCTGCGCCGTCTGCAGGTGGGTGAAGCCCGGCATCACCGTGGCGGCGTGCTCCTCGGCCCGGTCGATGAGCGCGGCCTGCAGGTCCCGGCAGGCCTCGTCGGCCTCGTCCAGGCGGGCGCGCAGCCAGAGGCGCAGGTCGGTCGCGACCTGGTCGTTGCGCGAGCGCGCGGTGTGCAGGCGGCCCGCCGCCGGGCCGATCAGCGCGGCGAGGCGCGCCTCGACGTTCATGTGGATGTCCTCGAGGGCGCGGTCGAAGGGAAATTCGCCGGCCTCGATCTCCGCCCGCACCCGGCCGAGGCCCTGGGTGATGGCGTCCGCGTCCTCCTGCGTCACGATTCCCTGCCGGGCCAGCATGGTGACGTGCGCGATCGAGCCCGCGATGTCCTCGGCGTAGAGCCGGCGGTCGAAGTCGACCGAGGCGTTGATCGCCTCCATCACCGCGTCCGGCGACGTGTCGAAGCGCCCGCCCCACATGCGGTTGGGCGCGTTCGCGTCCGCCGCCTCGGGCGCGGGCGGTACTGCAGGAGATGTCTTGCGCGTCATGATTCGGCGACTCCGGCACCGTCTCCGATAGTATCGCAGAGCACCGCCGGGAATAGGAGCCGGGCGTCACTGGGTTGTGGAATGCGGTGCGAGCCCGTGGCACCCTGCGACCCATGAACGACAGAGACCGGTTCATCGTCAAGCCGGACCCCGAGGACCGCCGCCTCACCCGCCAGCTCGCGGGCGTGGATCAGGAGGGCGCGGCGGTGGACGCGCGCGTGGTCGAGGAGCGGCCCCTCACGCTCTTCCTCAATCGCCAGGAGATCGTCACGGTGATGACGATCCGCGACTACCCGGACTACCTCGCGCTCGGCTACCTGCTCAACCAGAACATGCTGCGCCAGGACGACGAGGTGACCGGCGTGGACTACGACGAGGACATCGAGACCGTCGTCGTCCGCACCCGGCGCGCGACCGACTACGAGGAGACGCTGCGCAAGAAGACGCTCACCTCGGGCTGCGCCCAGGGCACCGTGTTCGGCGACCTGATGGAGCGCTTCGAGGCGACGGCGCTGGACCCCGACGCCCGCCTCAAGACCTCGTGGCTCTATGCGCTGAGCCGGGCGATCAACCAGCAGCCGAGCCTCTACCTCGCCGCCGGCGCCATCCACGGCTGCGTGCTGTGCGAGGAGGGGCGGCCGCTGATCTACATGGAGGACGTCGGCCGCCACAACGCGGTCGACAAGATCGCGGGCTACATGTTCCGCCACGGTATCGGCGCTGCGGACAAGATCATGTACACCACCGGCAGGCTCACCAGCGAGATGGTGATCAAGACCGTGACCATGGGGATTCCGATCCTGATCTCGCGCTCGGGCTTCACCGCCTGGGGGGTGGAGCTCGCGCGCGAGGCCGGTCTCACGCTGATCGGCCGCGCGCGCGGCAAGCGCTTCGTCGCCCTCGCCGGCACCGAGCGCCTCGTCTACGACGCCGACGCCTCCGCGGTCGCCGAGGAGGCCAAGCGCCACCGCCGCAAGGGCAGTGTCGCGGCCGAGGATGCCGCCTGACCGGCCTCCCCCCCAGCCGGCGGGCGCGCTCAGCTCGGCGAGGCGCCCTCGATGCGGCCGAGCAGCGGGCTCTGATGCCAGCAGACCTGAAGCCAGACGCCGTCCTTGTGGTACCAGGTCTGGGTGAAGCCCATGAAGCGCTGGCGAAAGCCCGCGTCGCGCGGCTTGCCGCGGAAGGTGGAGAAGCCGCTGACGTGGCCTGTGGTTCCCCATACCTTGAAGTTCAGCTCGCGCGGGATCCACTTGAAGTGCTCCCACAGCCCCTTGCCGCCAGCGTGGAAGTCGATGTGGTCGACGAACTCCTCCTTGGTCATGCGCCAGGGGTAGTCCTCGTCGAGAATCTCGGCATCGGCGTCGAACGCGCTCCAGAAGGCATCGAGGTCGCCCTCGTTGAGCCCGCGCGCCCAGGCGTGAAAGGCGGCCTCCAGCCCCGCCGCCGTGGCGTCCTGTGTCATGCTTCTCCTCCTCCGGCCATGCGTTGCGGTGTGTGGCGCACCTCACCACATCCGGGGGCCGAACGCCATCGGTCGGGCGTATGAGCGCGGGCACGCCCCAGGTGCTGACCGTCGGGCACTCCAACCACGCGCTGGAGATCTTCGTGGCGCTGCTGCGCCGGCACGACGTCGCCGTGGTGGCCGACGTGCGCTCGGCGCCCTACAGCCGCTTCAACCCGCACTTCAATCGCAAGGCCCTCGACGCGGCGCTGAGCGAGCGCGGCATCGCCTACCTCTTTCTCGGGCGCGCGCTCGGCGGCCGCCCGGAGGACCGCGCCTGCTACGATGAAGGCCGCGTCCGCTACGACCGCGTGACCCGGACGCCGCTCTTCCGTGAAGGCCTCGGCCGTGTCGTCGAGGAGGCGGCGCGCGAGCGGGTCGCGCTGATGTGCGCCGAGAAGGAGCCGCTCGCCTGCCACCGCACCATCCTGGTCGGCCGCTGCCTGGTCGCAGAAGGCATCGCCGTGGCCCATATCCTCGCCGACGGGACGCTGGAGCCCCACGACGCGACCATGGACCGACTGCTGGACTCCCTGAAGCTACCCGCAGGCGACCTGCTGCAATCGCGCGAGGCCCTGATCGGGGAGGCCCTCGATGCGACGGGGCGGCGCATCGCTTACGCGGAGAAGACGCGCGAGACCTGAGGCGCCGGCCCGCGCCGCTTGCGCCCGCCGCCGGGTGCGCGCGACACTCGGCCGGCAACGTGGTGCCAACAGGAGGCCCTCCCCATGCTGACCAGCGAAGACCGCATGCTCACCACCCACGTCGGCAGCCTGCCGCGCCCGCCGGCGCTCGAGGCGCTGCTCATCAAGCGCGAGCAGGGCGCGGACTTCGAACAGGCGGAATTCGAGCAGGCGGTGGCCGAGGCCATCGACTGGGTGGTCGCGAAGCAGATCGAGAGCGGCGTCGACATCGGCTGCGACGGCGAGGAGCCCCGCGTCGGCTTCCAGACCTACGTGCCGCAGCGCATGTCGGGCTTCGGCGGTGAATCGCAGCGCAACATGCTCACCGACATGGTGAAGTTCCCGGGCTACGCCGCCATGTTCACCGAGCGCACCTGGAGCCGGAACAAGGAGCGGCCCAAGGTGTGGAACGCGCCGCAGGCCAAGACCGCGGTTCAATACGAGCCCGACCTCGCCGACGTGCGCTTCGAGCTGGCGCAGTTCGCGGACTCGCTGGAGCGCGCCGGCGACCCCTTCGCCGAGACCTTCATGACCGCCGCCTCGCCCGGCATCGTCTCCACCACCATGCTGCGGGCCGAGGACAACCCCGACTACCCGTGCGACGAGGACTACGTCATGGCGCTCGGCCACGAGCTCAAGAAGGAGTACGACTGCATCGTCGCCTCGGGCCACCTGCTGCAGATCGACGCGCCCGACCTCGCCATGGAGCGGCAGTTCATGTTCCAGGGCCGGCCGCTGGACGAGTTCCTGGAGCGGGTGGCGCTGCACATCCGCGCGCTCAACGTGGCGCTCGCCGACATCCCGGCGGAGAAGTCGAGGCTCCACGTCTGCTTCGGCAACTGGGACGGCCCCCACATCGACGACTGCGACCTGGCGCCGCTGCTGCCGCTCATCTACGAGGCCAAGGTCGGCGCGCTCAGCATCGCCTGCGCCAACCCGCGCCACCAGCACGAGTGGAAGGCGCTGAAGGCGAACCCGCCGCCCGCACCCATGATCCTGATCCCCGGCGTGATCGACGTGACCACCAACTACCTGGAGCACCCCGAGGTGGTGGCCGACCGCATCTGCCTCTACGCAGAGGTGATGGGCGATGCGCGCCGCGTGATCGCCGGCACGGACTGCGGCTTCAGCACCTTCGCCGGCTACCAGTTCGTGGCCGAGGACGTGGCGTGGGCGAAGCTGCGCATGCTGGCCGACGGCGCCGCCCTCGCGACCGAGCGGCTCTGGGGGTAGCCGGGCAGCAGCTCCGGCAAATCGGACACGAAGCAGCTCCAGTCGGCCTTGGGAGAGCTCATCCAGCCTCCTTGACGAACCGCTGAACCTACCATATTGGTAGGTTGTGCCGGACTCGCCGATCGTCCCCTTTTCCAGGTTGCGGACGGAGTCGCCATCCGCCGACCAACTGGTGAGCCGTGTCCACTCACTCGCGCTGGCGGACACACTGAACATCCGCATGAGCGAACCGCACTTCAGGCAGCGCATGCAGGAGCGGGGAATCAACATGCGGATGATCCTGGAGGTGCTGCGCTCCGGCAGAGCGGTCGGCCATCCCAAGCAAGACGAATTCGGGGACTGGCGGATTCAGGTGCGTCGCAAGGTCGCGGGGCAGCGCGTCGACGTTGTCGTAGCCGTGTGCGCGGATCACATCGAATGCATCACGACATGGTGAAGACAGGAGCCGGGGAGACGCCCATGCACGATGAGCACTACCACTACACGGAGTGCGGTCTGGACGACGTCTATCTGATGGATGGGTTCGAGCGGAGCGAGTCCGCACGCGGGAGAACAGTCGCAATCAAGAATATCGACGCACTTCATCGGGCAATCGGCGAGCATTTGAGCCGCTACAAGAAGAGTTTGAGCGGCAAGGAGATGCGTTTCCTGCGCCGCGAGATGCTCTTGTCTCAAGCGACATTGGCTCACCTGCTGGACGTGAGCGAGCAGACCGTTCACAGGTGGGAGGCGGAAAAATCAGCCTTCCCGAAGGCAGCCGAAGCTCTCGTCAGGAGGCTCTATCTGGAGCAGGGTAGTGGCGAGGAGGAAAAGCTCCGAGACACCCTGAACCGTATCGCGGACCTTGAGGACACGTTGGACCGCAAGCACCACATGACCTTTGCGCTCTCGGGCCGGTCTCGAACGAGGTGGGCACTGGCCGCATAGACCCAAATTGGCGCATTGCGCATTGATCCTCGGTCCGATGCATTAAGCCTTGATCCGGCTCGACGTGGGGTCGTGGAGCGGGCGCAGCGAGGCCCTGGCGGGGTAGCGCTCGCCGGCGACCTCGATCTCGTAGCGGCCGGCGTTCACGTAGGCCGCGTCCACGCCGCCCTCGTTCTCGACGTAGCCGAGGCCGACAGCCCCGCCCAGGGTGTGGCCGTACATGCCCGAGCGGACGTAGCCGCAGATCGCATCGTCCCGCCAGATCGGCTCGTTGTGATAGAGCAGCGGCTCGGGCTCTTCGAGAAGGAACTGCACCAGCCGCTGGCGCACGCCCTCCTCCCGCTGGCGCAGCAGCGCGTCGCGGCCGATGAAGGGCGCCGCCTTGTCGAGCTTGACCGCGAAGCCGAGGCCGGCCTCCAGCGGCGTGTCGGCATCGCCGATGTCGTGGCCGTAGTGGCGGTAGGCCTTCTCGATCCTGAGCGAGTTCATGGCGTGCATGCCGACGTGGCGAAGCCCGACCGCCTCTCCCGCGTCGACCAGCGCGTTGTAGACGCCGGCGGCGAACTCGGTGGGGATGTAGAGCTCCCAGCCAAGCTCGCCCACGTAGGTGATACGCGAGGCGCGGACGCGCCCCAGACCGAGCTCGATCTCCCGGCTGGTGCCGAAGGGGAAGGCCTCGTTGCCGAGATCGTCGGGGCTCAGCGACTGCAACAGGTCCCTGGCGCGCGGGCCCATCACGCCGAGCACGGCGAGCCCGGAGGTGACGTCGGTGAGCACCGCGTGCGCGCCGTCGGGGATGTGGCGCGTGAGCCAGAGGGCATCCCGCACCTGGAACTCGCCCGAGGTCACGATCAGGTAATCGTCGTCGGCGAGCCGCGTCACGGTGAGATCGGCCTCGATGCCGCCCGCGTCGTTGAGCCACTGGGTGTAGACGATGCGATCCCGCGGCACGTTCACCTCGTTGGCGCAGACATGACCCAGCACCTTCGCCGCGTCGCGGCCCTGGAGGCGGAACTTGGCGAACGAGGTCTGGTCGAAGAGGCCCACCCCCTCGCGCACCGCGCGGTGCTCCGCCGCCGAGAGATCGAACCAGTTCTGGCGGCCGAAGCTGTATTCGTAGCGGGGCTCCGTGCCGTCGGTCGCGTACCAGTTGGGCCGCTCCCAGCCGAAGGCCTCGCCGTGGCAGGCGCCTCGGGCCACGAGGCGGTCGTGGAAGGGCGAGCGGCGCACGCCCCGCGCGGTTGCGAATTGGCGGAAGGGCCAGTGGTCGTCGTAGAGCAGGCCCAGGGTCTCGCTCACGCGCGCGCGCAGGAAGCGCCGGTTGGTCTGGAAGGGCAGGTTGCGGCGCACGTCCACGTCCCAGAGGTCGAGCGGCTGGCGGCCGCTGGTGAGGCACTCCGCCAGCACCCGCCCGGCGCCGCCGGCGGACTGGATGCCGATGGAGTTGAAGCCCGCGGCGATCCAGCAGCCGGAGAGCCCCGGCGCCTCGCCGAGGTGGTAGCGGTCGTCGGGGGTGAAGCTCTCGGGCCCGCAGAAGAAGGACTGGATGCCGGCCTCGTTCAGGGCCGGCATGCGGCGCAGCGCGTGCTCCAGCACCGGCTCGAAATGCTCCCAGTCGTCGGGCAGCTGGTCGAAGCAGAAGTCCTCGGGGATGCCGTCCATGCCCCAGGGCTTGGCGTTCGGCTCGAAGGCGCCGAGAAGAATCTTTCCGGCGTCCTCCTTGTAGTAGGCGCAGCCGTCGTAGTCGCGTAGCACGGGCAGGTCCGGCGTCACGCCCTCGAAGGGATCGGTCATCACGTAGAAGTGCTCGCAGGCGTGCAGCGGCACGTGCACGCCGACGGAGGCCGCGAGGTCCCGCGTCCACATGCCGGCACAGAGCACCACGGCATCCGCCGCGACGGCGCCTTCCGGGGTCTCCACGCCGGTGACGCGCTCGCCGTCATGGGCGATGGCGGTGACGGGCGTGTTCTCGCGAATCAGCACGCCGCCATCGCGGGCGCCCTTGGCCAGCGCGCGGCTCACGTCGATCGGGTTGGCCTGGCCGTCGGAGGGGATGAAGATGCCGCCCACCACGTCGTCGACCTCGATCAGCGGGTAGCGCTCCCTGATCTCGTCGGGGCCGATCACGTCGACGCTGAGATCGAACACCTTGGCCATGGACGCGCTGCGCTTGAGCTCCTCCATCCGGCCGGCGTGGGTGGCGAGCGAGATCGAGCCGTTCTGCTTGAAGCCGGTCGCCTGGCCGGTCTCCGCCTCGAGACCCGTGTAGAGCTCGGCCGTGTACTTGGCGAGCTCGGTCATCCGCTTCGAGGGGCGAAGCTGGCCGATCAGGCCCGCGGCGTGCCAGGTGGTGCCGCAGGTGAGCTCGCGCCGCTCCAGCAGCACCACCTCCGTGACCCCGCGCTTCGCCAGGTGATAGGCAACGGAGCAGCCCACCACGCCGCCACCGACGATGACGATCCGCGCGGAGCCCGGGAGGTCCTGCGCCATCAGCGGGGACCCTCGGCGCTGGCCGGCGCGAGCTGCCTGATCTCGCTGAGCGCAGACGCGAGGTCGCGCACCTCGGCCCAGCCGACCTGCATCATCTCGATGGCGGGCGCGTGCAGGTGGGGCAGCGTCGTGCCCGTGCAGTCCTCGATCACGATAGGCTTGAAGTCGCGGAACAACGCGTCCTTGGAGGTCGCCGCCACGCATTGATTGGTGAGAACGCCCGTCATCAGCACCGTCTCCGCCCGCAGGCTCCGGAGAATCAACTCCAGGTCGGTGTTGAAGAAGGCACTGTGTCGTGACTTCGCGACGTACCAGTCCCCGGGCTCGGGCGCGAGCTCCTCCAGCAGATCCCAGCCCCAGGTATCGCGCCTGAGTCCGCCGTCCTTCAGGAAGGGCCGCAGCTGCATGTATGGCCCGCCGTCCTCGACGCCTCTGGTGCCGTGGCGGGTCCAGACGATGGGGATGCTCTTGGCCCGCGCGGCGGCGAGCAAGGTCTTCAGCGGTTCGATGCAGCGTTGCATATGGCCGATGTCGATGCCCTTCGTGGCGTACCAGCCGTCCCGATGAAGGAAGTCGTTCTGTGCGTCGATGACCACAAGCACCGTCCGCCCCGGCACGAGGTCCCAATGCACCGCCTCGAACGGCAATACGTGCGTCTCTTCGTCCGTCATGGCCTGCCCTTCCGGCACCGAAATCCACCGAGCCGGGAGCCTATCACCCGGCTGCGCAAAGTTTGAGGGTACTCCCGGCCGGTAACGCCGGCTTCACGTGTCAGTGCCGCCGAAATGGCGTATTTCCGGTCTCCATGAGCGATGGCAGAGGCAACGGCGGCGCCGCGGGCGGCGCGGGGCGCGAGCCGGCGGCGCGCGTCTTCGCGGCCTTCCTGCTGCTGGGGCTGACCTCGTTCGGCGGGCCGGTGGCGCACATCGGCTACTTCCGCGAGGCCTTCGTCGTCCGCCGGCGCTGGATCGAGGAGCGCGCCTACGCCGACCTCGTCGCACTCTGTCAGATGCTTCCCGGTCCGACCTCCAGCCAGGTCGGCATCGGCATCGGGCTCGCCAGGGCGGGTCTGCCGGGCGCGGCGGCGGCGTGGGTGGGCTTCACGCTCCCCTCCGCGGTGCTCATGGTGGCCTTCGGCTACGGCGTCGGCGCCTACGAGGAGGCGATTCCCGCCGGCGCGCTGCAGGGACTGAAGGTGGTCGCGGCTGCGGTGGTGGCGCAGGCGCTCTGGGGGATGGCCCGCACGCTCTGCCCCGACGCGCCGCGCGCCACGGTGGCGGTGCTCGCCGGCATCGCCGCGGTGCTGGCGCCGAGCGTGGTGACCCATGTCGCGATCATCGCCGCCGGCGCGCTGGCAGGACTGCTCTTCCTGCGCCCGGCGGGGGACGAGGATCGCGTTGCGCTCGGCATCGCCGTGGACCGGCGCCTCGCCGTCATGCTGCTCGCGCTCTTCCTCGCGCTGCTGGTGGGCCTGCCGATCCTCGCCGCCGCCTGGCCGGCCGAGTCGCTCCAACTGGTGGACGGCTTCTACCGCTCGGCCTCGCTGGTCTTCGGCGGCGGGCACGTGGTGCTGCCGCTGCTGCAGGCCGAGGTGGTGCCGCCCGGCTGGGTCGCGCCCGAGACCTTCGTCGCCGGCTACGGTGCGGCCCAGGCGGTACCGGGGCCGCTCTTCACCTTCGCCGCCTACCTCGGCGCGATCGCGGACATCGGCCCCGGCGGCGCCCTCGGCGGCCTGCTCTGCCTCGCGGCGGTGTTCCTGCCCTCCTTCCTCCTGGTGGTGGGCGCGCTCCCCTTCTGGGAGCGGCTGCGGCGCCTCGCGCAGGCCGAGCGCGCGATGCTGGGCGTCAACGCGGCGGTGGTGGGGCTGCTGGGCGCCGCCTTCTACGACCCGGTCTGGACCGGCGGCATCCGGACGCCCGCCGACCTCGCGCTGGGTCTCGCCGCCTTCGTGCTGCTCGCGTTCTGGAAGGTGCCGCCCTGGGCCGTGGTGATCCTCGGCGCGCTGGCGGGCTGGGGGATCGGTGCGCTCGCCGGCTGAGTCGCGGCCTGCAGGCGGCGGGGGGCCCTTCGGGCTGCAACCGCTCGCCGCCATCGTCGTCTGCTTCGGCGCGGTGTTCGTGCTGAGCCAGTTCTTCCGCGCCGCCAACGCCGTCATCGCCAAGACGCTGAGCGCCGAGTTCGGCCTCTCGCCGGAATCCCTCGGGCTGCTCACGGGCATGTTCTTCCTCGCCTTCGGCGCGGCGCAGATTCCGGTGGGCATGCTCTTCGACCGCTTCGGCGCGCGGCGCACGGTGCCGGTCGTGCTCACGTCCGCCATCGCCGGCTCGATCCTGTTCGGCCTGGCGCAGGGCGAGGCGATGCTGATCGCGGGCCGCCTGCTGCTGGGCGTCGGCTGCTCTGGCGTGCTCATGGGTTCGCTCTTCCTCTTCGGCCAGTGGGCGCCGGCCGCCGCCTTCAGCACCTGGATGGGGCGGATGATCGCCATCGGCGGCGCCGGCGGCCTGCTGTCGACGACGCCGCTCGCCGCGATCGCGGAGGAGCTGGGCTGGCGCACCGCCTTCTGGGGCGCGGCGGGGCTGACGGCGCTTGGCGCCGTCGCGATCTATGCGCTGGCACGGGACCGCACCTCACCCGACACAGCCGGCGCGGCGCCTGCCGAAGGGCTGCGGGAGAGCCTGCGCGGGGTGCGCGCGGCGCTGGCGACGCCGGGCTTCCCCACGCTCACGCTGATGGGGTTTTCCTCCTATCCGGTGGTTATCACCGTACTGGGGCTCTGGGGCGGCCCCTACCTTGCCGACCGGCACGGGCTCGCACCGGTGGAGGCGGGCAACGCGCTGCTGGTGATGGCGGTCGCGCTGATCGCCGCCAACCTGGTGCTGGGCCCGATCGAGCGACGGCTGGACACGCGCAAGGGGCTCATCCTCGGCTGCGCCGCCGTCGTCACGGGTGCGCTGGCCCTGCTCGCCGCGCTGCCGCGCCTCGAGGTGTGGGCCGTGATCCTCCTCTTCGCCCTGATCGGCGCCTGCGGCTCCTACAACATCATGCTCGCGGGCCATGCGCGCTCGCTGCTGCCCGACCGGCTCGCCGGGCGCGGCATGGCGCTGATGGCGATCGCCTTCATGGGCGGGCCCGCGGTGCTGCAGGCGCTGGGCGGCGTCATCGTCGGTGCCTTTCCCGCGGCGAGCGGCGCCGCGCCGGCAATTGCCTACCAGGCGCTCTTCGCCTTCCTCGCGGCCCTGGTGGCGCTGGCCTGCCTGGCCTACCTGCGCCTGCCGGACGCGCGGCCGAGCGCGGGCTTCGCCGCCGATTCCTCGCCCCCCGGGGCGGCATGAGCAGGTCAGGGCCGTGCGCGGCTCAACGCAGCGTGTCGACCACCGCGGCCAGTGCCTCCACGCAGCTCCGCCCCAGGCGGCGGCAGTTCGTCGGCGACCAGCCGTAGCGGGAGGCGGGCGCGCTCGCCGCATCCTTGAAGGGCTGTTCCAGGGTCATGGCGAGACAGCCGTAGGTCTCGGCGATGTAGTTGGCGCAGATGCCGAGGTTGGCCTTGCCCGGCCGGGTCGGCGGATAGCCGTGCTCGGTCTGGAAGTCGGCGTTCGCCACCACGAGCATGGCCTGGAAGCGCGCGAGCAGACGCGCCTGCGCCTCAGAATACGAGGGGATGCCCTCGGCGCCCGAGATGAAGGCGTAGGGCAGCGCCTCGTCGCCGTGCACGTCGAGGCAGAAGTCGACGCCGGTGCGTGCTATCTCCGCCCTGACGAGGTAGACCTCGGGGCTCTCGGCCATGCTGGGCTCGGCCCAGGCGCGGTTGAGGTTGACGCCCGCAGCATTGGTGCGGAGGTGGCCGCGGCGCGAGCCGTCGGGGTTCATGTTGGGCACGACGCAGACGCGCGCCTTCTCCAGCAGCGTGCAGGCCGCGGCGTCGAAGGGGTCCAGCAGGCGGTCGAGAAAGCCCTCCATCCACCATTCGGCCATGGTCTCGCCCGGGTGCTGGCGGCCGACGATCCAGCAGGTGAGCGCCCGCGCCGTGCCGAACTCCAGCAGGTCGAGCGGCGCCCCGTCCAGCGTGGTGCCGAGACGGCGGTGGGTGACGAAGGGCGAGCGCGCCATGCGCTCGACGAGCGCGGCGTGGCGCGCCATCGAATAGGGGGCGAAGTAGGCGAACCACACCGCATCGCCCCGGGGGCGGTGGCGGATGGTCAGCACCTTGCCGTCATAGGCGGTGGCGACGCGGGGCCACTCCTCGCCGTCCTCCGAGGCGACGGCGCGATAGCCCTTCCAGCCCTCGGGGTAGGTCGCGGCGCCGGCGTTCTGGATCCTGAGCACGCAGTCACGGCCGGCGGCGCCCGTCAGCCGGAAGTAGAACCACTGGAAGAACGCGCCGCCCGCGTCCGGCACGATCTCCAGCCTGATCCTGGAGGGCGCCGAGGCCCGCAGGCAGCGGATGTTGCCGCCGTCGAAGTCGCTGTCGATCGCGAGGCTCGCGGCCGGTGCCATCGCGTCCTCCCGCCGCGCGTTGCCACGTCCTGTCCCGCCCGGAGACATAGCAGATCGGGGGCCGGATGGAAGGGCGGCAACGGGGTTGAGGGAGCGCCGGCCCGGCACCTACCATACACGCCGCCCCGCCCGGCGCGGCGGGAGGTGCGTTCCCGGAGGGGGGAGACGGCGATGCGGAGCCTGTGCGCGCTTCTCGGTGCCGTTCTTGGACTGCTGCTGCTCACGGCGCCCGCTGCGCGCGCGGCGGAGATGCCGCCCGTCGCCGCCCTGCAGGCGCAGATGGGTTCGGCTGCGGCGACGGCGACGGTCTACGAGCCGCACCTGAGCGTGGGCGATGCCCATACCGCCGTGGACTACGTCGGCTACCCGGCGGTGGACGTGCTGGCGCACCTTTTCGGCGCGGACTGGACGGAGCAGGGGGAGACGGTCGAGTTCCGCGCGCTGGACGGCTACGTCTCCCGGATCGCCGCGCAGCGCTTTCTGAGCGAAGGCGCCTTCATCGTCTTCGCACACGGGGACGGCGCCCCCTTCACGGTCGACAACCTCTTGCAGAACGAGAGCGACGTGCCGCTCGGCCCCTACTACCTGGTCTGGGACAACATCGGGAATCCGGCCCTGCTGGCGGAAGGCGCGCGCAACTGGCCCTATCAGGTGGCCGAGGTGCTCCTCGTCACCCTCTCCGACGCGGCGCTGCTGCCCGAGGGGCTCGACGAGCGCTTCCACGAAGGCGCGGCGCTGGCCAGGACCCATTGCCTGAGCTGCCACATGGTGAACGGCTACGGCGGCGAGAAGCACGAGGGCAACCTCGCCGAGATAACGAAGGATTACGAAGAGGACGAGTTCATCGGCCTCGTGCTGGCGCCACTCTCCGTCCTCGACGAGACCACGATGCCTGCGCTCGACGAGCGCCTGCCGGCGGAGGAGCGCCAGCGCATCGCCAGGGCCCTCTACGACTACCTCGCGGCATTGCCGGTGCTGGAGTAGCAGGCGCTACGTTCTCAAGCTCATCGCATCTCGCGCGTCAGCGAGCGCGAGGCGAGAAGGGACCAGACTCCTTGCACAGCAACCCCGCCTTCCGGCAGGCCTCCCGGAACCGCAACCTGAGGTTCGCGGCGCAAAGGGGGTTCGGCGTCCTGGCCATCGACGGCGCGGGCCCTCTCGTCAGCCATATTCCCTTCGTCCTGAGCGCGGACGGCGCGGCGGTTCATGCCCATCTCGTGCGTTCGAATCCGATCGCGCGCCGCCTGCGCGAGAAGGAACGGGCAGCCGTGCTCGCGGTCGGCGGACCGGACAGCTACGTCTCGCCGGACTGGTACAGGGATGATGCGGCGGATCAGGTTCCGACATGGAACTATGTGGCGGTGCACATCCGGGGCGTGCTTCGGCGCCGCGCGGATGAGACGCTTCGTGCCCACCTGGACGCGCTGTCGGCCCGATTCGAGAGCGCGCTTCGGTCCAAGCCCCCTTGGACGCCAGCCAGGGTGTCGCCCGACCAGCTCGGCACGCTGATGCGCTCGATCATGCCGGTCGAACTCTCGGTGGAGAGCGTGGAAGGCACCTGGAAGCTCAATCAGAACAAGGACGACAGCGTTCGTCTGCGGGCGGCAGGACACGTCGAGAGCGAGGGCTACGGGCAGGAAGCCGCTTCGCTCGCCCGCCTGATGCGGCGCCCGCCGAAGGGTTGACCTGCTGCGCTCTATTACGGCGCGACGATCTCCGCGGTGACGGTGCTGGACTGTTGCTAAGCGTCGAATCGTGACCCACTAGAATATAGCTTTCTCAATAGGTTACAGTGCCGGTTGGCGTCAAGCACCCGTGCCGAGCAACAGGGAGATCGAGACGTGGCTGCCCCGGAGCGCGGCTGAGATGGAGGACGCCCGCGCCGATGGCGAGCGCCTCGCCGGGATGATCGCGGACGCGCGCCGGGCGGTGGTCTTTACCGGCGCCGGCATATCGACCGAGTCGGGCATCCCGGACTTCCGCAGCCCGACCGGCATCTGGTCGCAGACCACGCCGATCTATTACCAGGAGTTTCTCGCCTCCGAGGACGCGCGTATCGAGGCCTGGCGGCGCAAGTTGCTGGTCGACCGGGACATCGTCGGCGCCACGCCCAACCGCGGGCACCGGGCGGTCGCCAGGCTGGTGCGGACCGGCAAGGTCTCGAGCGTGATCACCCAGAACATCGACAACCTGCACCAGGATTCGGGCGTGCCTGAGGAAAAGGTGATCGAGCTCCACGGCAACGGCAGCTATGCGAAATGCGTCGCCTGCGGGACCCGCTACGAGCTTGCTCCGATCAAGGAGGCGTTCGAGAAGGACTCCGTGCCGCCCGCCTGCACGCTCTGCGGAGCGCCGGTCAAGACGGCGACGATCTCCTTCGGCCAGGCGATGCCGGAGGACGAGATGAAGCGCGCGAGGCGCGAGACGCTTGCCTGCGACCTCTTCCTCGCCATCGGCTCGTCGCTCGTCGTCTACCCCGCCGCCGGGTTTCCAATCCTCGCCAAGGAATCCGGCGCCACCCTCGTCATCCTGAACCGCGAGCCCACCGACCTCGACGGCATCGCCGACCTCGTCATCAACCGCGAAATCGGCCCGACCCTGGGCGAGGCCGCGAACGTGAACTGAGGGAGGGCGGCTCCCTCTGCCGTCCTCACGCACGTTGCACGGTGGACTGACTAGACCCTTCGGTCGCGCGCGGGCCTGGTGCCGGCCGAGGCTTTTCTCCGCGAGTGCCCGGACAGTACGACGCTGGCGCGCAGGCGGCCGATGCCTTCGACCTCGCAGGTGACCACATCGCCGACCTTGAGATAGCCTCCGGCGAGCGCGATGTCTTCGCGTTCGGCCCGGGCGCCGCGCCCGCCCAGCTCGGGATCGGTTCCCCACGCGGTTCCGCCCGGCGTGCCCGTCGAAATCACCGAACCCGGTTTGAGCGTGACGAAGCCCGAAAAGAAGTGGACCAGCTCCCGGACGTTCCAGATCATCATCGCGGTGGTGTTGTTCTGGCGCAGCTCGTCGTTGACCCAGGTGCGGAGCGCCAGCCTTTGCGGGTTGCCAAGCTCGTCCGTCGTGACGATGCAGGGGCCGAGCGGCGCGGAGGTATCGAAGTTCTTGCCCGGGCCGAGCGCGTACTGCGAGGTGCCGTCGGGCCGCATCTTGACCTGCCGGTCCCGGGCCGTGACGTCGTTCATGACGGTGAAACCGAAGATGTGCTTCATCGCGTCCCTCTTGGCGATGTGGCGCCCGCCCTTGCCGATGACGATCGCAAGCTCGGTTTCGTAGTCCAGCTTCCTGGTGATCCTCGGCTCGTAGACGATGTCGTCGTAGGGGCCGTTGGCGCATTGCTGGAGCTTGATGAAGAACTCGGGTTCCTTGCCCTCGACCACCGGCTTCTCGTCCCGATGATCCCAGTAGTTCTCTCCCGAACACAGGATGACCGCGGGCTCGAGGGGCGCGAACAGCGTGGCCCGGGTCAGGCTGCGGCGGCCCTTGCCGTTGCCGCGGCTTTCGCGGATCGCCTTGCGCGCGAGGCGCAGGCCCCGGTCCCCGGATTCGATGAAAGAGATCGTGTCGGCGAGCGCGTCGCGGTCCCGCGCAGCGAGCTTGCGCTGACCGCCCAGCGCGTCGATCGGGTCGACCAGCTCCTTGTCATCCTCGATCGCGACCCGTCGCGCCGTCCCCTTCTTGTAGTTGTAGATGCGCATGGGCGCCTCCCTGATTGGCTCGCGTCGATGTCGAGACCGGGATCGGTCTCCCGCCCGCGTCCAGCGCCGTCAGAATAGCGCCAACGGCAAGTGGACGAGATACAAGGTGGGGTGGCGTTCGGGCCGCCATGGGCCCGCGATGTCTGAAAACGGCCTAACCCGCGACGGCGATCTCCGCGCTGACGGTGCCGCCGGTGAGGCGCTCGAGCTCGGCCAGGCTGGTGGCGAAGACGCAGTGGGGGTGGCCGGCGGCGGCGTAGACGGTCTCGAAGCGGCCGAGACTCGCATCGATCGCGACCGGGAGCGGCGTCTCGTGCGCGAGCGGCGCCACCCCGCCGATGGAGAAGCCGGTGGCGGCGCGCACCGCGTCGGCATCGGCGCGGCGCACCCTGCCCTCGCGCCCGAGCGCGCGGCCGAGCGCCTTCGCATCGCAGCGGCGGTCGCCCGCCACCAGCGCCATCACCGCCGCGCCGTCGATGGTGAAGACCAGCGACTTCACGATGCTCCCGAGCCGGGTGCCGATGCTGGCGGCGGCGTCCTCCGCGCTGCGGGCGGTCTCGGCGAGCGCGATCACCTGCGCCTCCGAGCCGGCCTCCGCCAGCGCCGCCTGCACCCGGCGCACCGCCGGATGGGCAATCGGGTCGGCCATGCCCGCCCCCTACTGCGGGACCTTGAGTCCCCGCTGCACCGCCGGGCGCGCGCCGATGGTCTCGAACCAGCGCTCGAGGTTGGGGTAGTCGGCCCAGTCGATGCCGTGCCACTCCCAGCGCCCGACCCAGCCGAAGCAGGCGATGTCGGCGATGGAGTAGTCGTCGGCGAGGAAGTCGCGCTCGGCGAGCCGGCGGTCCATGACGCCGTAGAGCCGATGCGCCTCCTTGGTATAGCGCTCGATGGCGTAGGGCACCTCCTCGCTCGCGAAGCGGCGGAAGTGGTTGGCCTGGCCGAACATCGGGCCGACGCCCCCCATCTGGAACATCAGCCACTCGATCACCCGCCAGCGCCCGCGCGCGTCCGCCGGAATGAGCTGCCCGGTCTTGTCCGCGAGGTAGAGCAGGATGGCGCCGGATTCGAAGAGCGAGATGGGCTCGCCGCCCGGCCCGTCGGGATCGACGATGGCCGGAATCTTGTTGTTGGGGCTGATCTTGAGGAACGCAGGCTCGAACTGCTCGTCCTTGAGGATGTTGACCGTGTGCGCCCGATAGGGGAGCCCGACCTCCTCCAGCATGATCGAGGCCTTCACGCCGTTCGGCGTGCCAAAGGTGTAGAGGTCGATCATTGTCGCTCTCCCCCTAGCGCGCTTCGAACTGCTTGGCGCCGAACATGACCGAGCGCTCTTCCTCGGTGAACACCGGCTTCTTGCGGACCTGGTCGGCCATCACGTCGAGGCCGCGGCGCACCGCCGGCCGCTCCTTGTTGCGCTCCAGCCAGGCGCCGAGGTGGGGATAGTCCTCGAGCTCCTGCCCCTGGTTGTACCAGAGCCGCATCCACGGGAAGATCGCCATGTCGGCGATGGAGTATCCGCCCGCGACCCAGTCGCGGTCGGCGAGGCGCTTGTTGACCACGCGGTAGAGCCGGCTCGCCTCGTTGGTGTAGCGCTCGACCGCATAGGGGAGCTGCTCCGGCGCGTAGTTGCGGAAGTGGTGGCACTGGCCGAGCATCGGCCCGACGTTGCCCATCTGGAAGAAGAGCCACTGCAGCACCTCGGCCCGGCCGCGTTCGTCCGACGGGATAAAGCGGCCGTGCTTTTCAGCGTAGTGCAGCATGATGGCGCCGGATTCGAAGAGGCTGAGCGGCTTGCCGTCGGCATCGTCGGGATCCACCACCGCAGGCATGCGGTTGTTGGGCGCGATCGCCAGGAAGTCGGGCTCGAACTGCTCGCCCTTGTTGATGTCCACGGGAATCACGTTGTAGGGGATGCCGAGCTCCTCGAAGAGGATGGTGATCTTCCATCCGTTCGGCGTCGGCCAGTAGTAGAGATCGATCATGGCGCCCTTCTCCCTGGTCTCTTCGGGCGCATGGCCCGCCAGCGGACCGATATATGACGAGCCGCCGCCGGCCGGTCAACGTCGCGCGGGCCTGAAAGGTCCCGCGCGCGAACTATTGGGGTCGCGCGGGCCTGAAAGGTCCCGCGTGCGGACTATTGGGGTCGCCCGCGCCCGAAGGATCGCGGGCGCGGCACGAAGAGTCGCGTGCGCGAAGGAATTCGACTCAGCGCCGGTCCTGCCGCAGGTAGTTGAGGAGGAGGGCGCTGGGCGCGGGCGAGCGCTCACCGCGCAGGATCGTGGGGACGATCAGCACCGCGAGCGTCAGCACGTAGGGCAGCATGCCGACGAGGTAGATGGGCACGTCGAAACCCATCGCCTGGACGCGCGGGATCAGCGCCTCGGCACCGCCGAAGATCAGCGCGCCGATGACCGCGCGCCCCGGCCGCCAGCCCGAGAAGATCACCAGCGCGATCACGATCCAGCCCCGGCCCGCCACCATGTGCTCGGTCCAGACGAAGCTGGAGGCGAGCGACAGGTAGGCGCCGGCGAGCCCGCACAGCGCGCCGCCCAGCACCACCGCCGCGAGCCGGAAGAGCTGCACGTTCACGCCGGCGATGTCGGCGGTCGCCGGATCCTCACCCACCGCGCGAAGCCTGAGGCCCACGTCCGAGCGGTCGAGGCCCCACCACACCGCGACCGCGAGCGCCGCTGCGGCATAGACCAGGATGTCCTGCTGGAAGAGGATGGGGCCGAGCCAGGGAATGTCGCTGAGGGGGCCGAGGTCGAGGTCGCGGAAGCCCGCCACCTTCTCGAACATGTAGGGCCGGCCGACGACCCCGGTCAGCCCGTCGCCGAAGGCCACGATGATGAGCCCGGTCAGCACCTGGTCGGTGCGGAAGACGACGACGGCGATGCCGAAGACGAGCGCCACCAGCGCGCCCGCCAGCATGGCCACCGGCACGCCCGCGCCGGCGAGCCCGGTGTGGAAGCTCACCACCGCGCCCGTCATGGCGCCCACCAACATCATGCCTTCGCAGCCGAGATTCAGCACGCCGGCGCGCTCGTTGATCATCAGGCCGAGGGCTGCGAGCAGGAAGGGCGTGGCGAAGCCGGGCGTCGTCGCAAGCCAGTTCTGGACGAAGTCGGCCGCCATCAGGCGCGCTCCCTGACCCCGTAGGTGAGGTGGTAGCGGCTGAAGAACTCGACCGTGACGAGGCTGAGCAGGATCACCGCCTCGATTAGCGTCGTGATCGCGCCCGGCAACTGATAGAAGACCTTGAGCGTGTCGCCGGCAGTGTAGACGCCGCCCACCACGAAGGCCGTGACGACCACCGGGATCGGCCGGAAGCGCCCGATGAAGGCGATGACGATGCCGCTGAAGGTGTAGCCGCCGGCGATGAAGAGCGTCATGCGGTATTCCTGCCCGGCGGCGAGCCCCGCCCCGGCGACTCCCGCGAGCCCGCCCGACATGGCGGCCGCCAGCGCCGTCGTCAGCACCACGGGCACGCCCGCCGCCCGCGCCGCGTCTGCGTTGGCGCCGATCGCGTCCATGTAGAAGCCGATCCGGGCGCGGGTCATCACGATCCAGAGCAGCACGCCGGCGCCCACCGCGATCCAGATGCCGGTGTGGGTGGAGCCCCAGCCCAGCCGGGCCAGACGCTCCGTCCCCTCGTCGTAGTGCTGCGAGTTGGGGAAGGCGCTGCCGGGGTCGTGCCAGGCGCCGAAGAGGAGGTGCTGCACCAGCTGGTAGGCCACGTAGGTGAGCAGCAGCGAGGTGATGATCTCGTTGACCCGGAAGCGGAGCTTGAGGAAGGCGGGGATCCCGATCCAGCAGGCGCCGGCGACGGCAGCGGCGACGAACATCAGCGGCAGGCGAACGAGGTCGGGGCCGATGTCGAAGAGGGCGACGCCGGTGGCGGCGATGCAGCCGAGCCACATCTGGCCCTCGACGCCGATGTTCCAGAACCTGAGCTTGAGCGCCACCGCCGAGGCGAGGCCGACCAGGACCAGCGGCGTCGACGCCGTCACCACCTGGGCGAGGCCGTTGAGGTCGAGAAAGACGAAGACGATGAACTCGTTGACGATCTGCCCGGCGCTGACGCCGTATGCGATGAGAATGCCGAAGGCGATGAGCAGCCCCAGCGCGATGCCGCCGACGAAGGTCGAAGCCCGCAGCCAGAGCGGCGCCTCCTGGCGCGGGACGAGATAGACGGGGCCGAGCATCACGCGTGACCCAGCATCAGCCGGCCGATCTCGGCGCGGCTCACCTGCCCGGCCTCGAACGCGCCCACCAGCCGGCCCCGGCTGATCACGGCGACGGTGGTGGACAGCGCCAGCACCTCCTCCAGGTCCTCGCTGATGAGCACGCAGGCGGTCCCCGCATCCGCAGCGCCCTGCAGCAGCTCGTGGACCGTGCGGCAGGCGCTCACGTCGAGGCCGCGTGTGGGCGAGTGCGCGATCAGCACGCTGGCCTCGCCCCTGAGCTCGCGTGCGAGTAGCAGCTTCTGTGCGTTGCCGCCGGAGAGCAGCCGCGCCGCCGTGCCGGGCGCCGCGCCGTGGATGCTGTAGGCCTCGATCGACTGCGCCGCCGCCGCCCGCATGGCGCCGCGCCGTACCAGCGCCGGGCTGCCGTACTCGCCCGCCGGCACGCCGGTCACGCCGTGGTTCTCGTAGACCGCGAGCTCGGCCAGGAGGCCGGTGCGGAAGCGGTCGGCCGGGATCGCGCGCAGGCCCCGGCGGCGGAAGGCCGGCACGTCCCGGCCCGCAAGCTCCGCGCCGTCGATGGCGATGCGGCCGCGGGCGGGGGCGCGCAGGCCCGTGAGCGCGTCGGCCAGCTCCTGCTGCCCGTTGCCGCCGACGCCGGCGATGCCGTAGATCTCGCCGCCGCGCACGGCGAAGTCGATGCCGTCCACGCCGATGCTCCCGGCCCCGCGCACGCTCAGGTCCTCGACCCGCAGCCGTACCTCTCCGAGCGGCCGGGCGTGGCGCTCGGGCGCCTCGCCCTCCTCCCCCACCATGGTGCGGGCCAGGGTCTCGGCGTCGAGGCCCGCGGTCTCGGCGCCGGCCAGCACCGTCTCGCCGCCCCGCATCACCGTCACCCGCGAGGAGTAGCCGATCACCTCGCGCAGCTTGTGGGTGATCAGCACCACGGCGTGGCCGTCGTCCGCCAGGCGGCGCATGAAGGTGAGCGCCTGCACCGATTCCTGGTCGGTCAGCACCGAGGTGGGCTCGTCCAGGATGAGAATGCGGGCGCCCAGCAGCAGCACCTTGAGAATCTCGACCCGCTGCTGCTCGGCGATGGAGAGCGCGCCGACCACGGCGCCGGGGTCGATCTCGAAGCCGACCTCCGCCGCCTTCGCCGCCACCGCCCCGGCCGCGTCGCGCGGGCGCCGCACCCCCAGCGCGTCGCGGCAGGCGAGCACGATGTTCTCGGCGACGGTGAAGCGCTGCACCAGCTTGTAGTGCTGGTGCACCATCCCGATGCCGAGCCGGGCGGCATCGGCGGGCGCGGTGATCGCCGCGGGCTCGCCGTCGACCGCGATGGTGCCCTCGTCCGGCGCGTAGAGGCCGCAGGCGACGTTCATCAGCGTCGACTTGCCGGCCCCGTTCTCGCCCAGCAGGGCGTGCACCTCGCCCCAGCCGCACGCGAACGACGCCCGCCTGAGCGCCGGACGGCCGTCGAACGCCTTGCTCGCACCGACGATCTCGAGGGCGTTGGTCATCGCGCGTCCCGGCCGGCGGGCTCCCGGAAGTGCCTGTAGCCGGAACGAGGGAGCGGCAGCGGCCGGCCCTCGGCATTCACCAGCGCCACGTCCTGCCCGCGCTCGATCGTGCCGATGCGGGTCAGGGCGAGGTCGAGGCGGCGGCCGAGCGCCTCGACCGCATCGCGCTCAGGCCGCGGCGCGCAGAAGAGCAGCTCGTAGTCGTCGCCGCCAATGACCAGATCGGCGAGCGCGGCCTCGCCTGCGCCGACGGCGCGGCGCGCCGTCGGCGAAAGCGGCACGGCATCCGCCTCGATGCGTGCCCCGACGCCGGATTCCGCGCAGAGGTGGCCGAGGTCCGCGACCAGCCCGTCGGAGATATCGATGGCGCAGGTGGCACACCCCACCAGCGCCGCGCCGAGCGCGAGCCGGGGCTCGGGCAGGCGGAAGCGCACGGCGAGCGCCGCGCGGTCTTCTGCCGTGAGCGCGGCGAGTCCGCCCTGCACGGCCCTGAGGCCGAGCGTCGCATCGCCGATGCTGCCCGAGACGTGGATGTCGTCGCCGGCGCCCGCGCCGGAGCGGGTGAGGCAGGCATCGCCCCGGACGGTGCCGAAGGCGGTGAGCGAGAGCACTGCCGGACCCTGCGTCGCCACCATGTCGCCGCCGATCAGCGCCACGCCGAAGCGCTCCTGGTCCTGGGCCAGGCCTGCGGCGAACGCCTCCACCCAGGCCTCGGCCCCGCCTTCCGGCAGCGCGAGACCCAGCGCATAGGCGGAGGCAGCAGCGCCCATGGCGGCGAGGTCCGAGAGGTTCACGCGCAGGAGCCGCCGGGCGAGGATCGCGGGGTCCTCGCCCTCAGGGTAGTGCACGCCGGCCACCATCAGATCCTTGGTGACGACGAGGCCCGCGCCCTCGGGAGGTGTCAGCAGCGCGCCGTCGTTGCGGAGCGCGAAGGCGCCGGGCGCGGCGCGGCTGAGCGGCCTGAAGTAGCGGGCGATGAGGTCGAACTCACCCCCGCTCTGGCTCTCGGCCATGGTCCGTTCCGTCAGCCATCTCGGCAGCGCGGAGCCTTCTGGCCAGGCTGTCGAGCGCGCCGTTGACGAAGGCGGGCTCGCGCCCGGAGTAGAAGGCGCGCGCGAGCTCGACGTACTCGTCGATCACCACCCGCGCAGGCACGTCCGGGCAGGCCGCGAGCTCGCAGGTGGCAGCCCGCATGAGCGCGCGCACCACGGCGCCCAGCCGCTCCATGCTCCAGCGCTCGGCGAGCGTCTCCGCCACCAGGGCGTCGAGCTCTCCGGCCCGCGCCGCGGCCTCGCGCACGGTGCGCTCGAAGTGGCGGCGGTGCGGGGCGGCGTAGCGCTCGCCGTCGATCTCCTGGCCGGCGCGGTGGCTCAGGAACTCTTCGATCACCTCGTCCGCCGACTGGCCCGCCATCTCGATCTGGTAGAGGGCCTGGACGCAGGCGAGGCGTGCGCTGCTCCGCCCCTGGCCGCGTGGCCGCGGCGCCTGCGCGGCGCCGGGGGCGGCGCTCATCGCGCCTAGCCCCGCTGGCCCGCGGGCGCGAGGAGGGAGGCGCGGATCGCCATCATCGCGAGACACGCCCGGGCGGCATCGGCGCCCTTGTTGCGCCGGTCCACCGCCGCCCGCTCCCAGGCCTGCTCGCGGGTATCGGCTGTCACCACGCCGAAGCCTATGGCCGCGCGGTGGCGCTCCGCCAGCGTGGCGAGCCCGCGCGCGCACTCGGTGCAGACGTGGTCGTAGTGGCTGGTCTCGCCCCGGATCACGCAGCCCAGCGCGACGAAGCCGTCGTAGCGCCCGCTGTCGATCGCCATGGCCAGCGCCGCCGGCAGCTCGAAGGCGCCGGGCACGCTGATGCGCTCGTGGCTGGCGCCGCCCGCGTCGAGCGCGCCTTCCGCGCCGGCCACGAGCTGGTCGGCGATATCCTCGTAGAAGCGCGCATCGAGGACGAGGACGTGCTTCCGCTCAATCATCGCTGCCGGCCATCCATGCGCGGCGCGCCTTGTCCGAGATCGGGTGCTGGTCGATCACCCGGAGCCCGTAGCCGTCGAGGCCCACGATGGTCCAGTGCGTGTTGTGCAGCAGGATCATGTCGCGGACACCGAGGTCGAGCAGGATCTGGGCGGCGACGCCGTAGTCCCTGAGGCCTTCGGAGTCCTCGCCGTCGTGGCCGTCGGCGCCCTCCTCCGCCTGCTCGGAGAGCCGCGCGGGAAATGCCTCGCGGATAACGACCACGACGCCCCGGCCCAGCTCGCCGATCAGCCGCAGCGCGGCCTGGAGCTTGCCGGTGTTCTCGCTGCCGGTGTCGGCGAGGCCGTCGTCGAGGATGCTGAAGGCGTGCGCCCGCACGGGCACCGGCTCGTTGTTCCAGACGTCGCCCTTCACCAACGCGATGTGCTCGGCCTTCTGCACGGTGTCGGCGTAGACGTACATGCGGAAGGCGCCGCCGTGATGGGAGGTGAAGGTGGTCTCGCGCACCCGCCGGATGATGCTGTCGTGGCGCAGGCGATAGGCGATCAGGTCGGCGATGGTCGCGATCTTGATGTCGTGACGCCGGGAGAAGGCCTCGAGGTCCGGCATTCGCGCCATGGTGCCGTCGTCGTTCATGATCTCGCAGATCACCGCGGACGGGTTGAGGCCGGCGAGGCGCGCGAGGTCGACGCTCGCCTCGGTGTGCCCGGTGCGTACCAGCACGCCGCCGTCGCGGGCCACGAGGGGGAAGACGTGCCCCGGCGAGGTGACGTCGTCCGGCCCGCAGCGCGGGTCGATGGCGACGGCGACCGTGCGCGCGCGGTCGGAGGCCGAGATGCCGGTGGTGATCCCCTCGCGCGCCTCGATGGAGACGGTGAACGCCGTGTCGTGGCGGGATTCGTTGCGCTTGGGCATCAGCTCGAGGCCGAGGTCGCGCACCCGCTCGGAGCCGAGCGCGAGGCAGATCAGCCCGCGACCGTAGCGGGCCATGAAGTTGATCGCCTCGGGCGTGGCCATCTGCGCCGGGATGACGAGATCGCCCTCGTTCTCGCGTTCCTCGTCGTCGGCGAGGATGACCATTCGCCCGTTGCGAAACTCCTCGACCGTTTCCTCGACCGATATGAGCTTGCAGGACGGCGCGGCGCGCGACATCTCGACCCATCAACGCTCAGGAAGGAGGCGCGCAAGGTAGCGCGCGATCAGGTCCACCTCAAGGTTGAGGCGGCGGCCGGCGGCGCAGTCGTCGAGCGTGGTCTGGGCCAGCGTGTGCGGGATCAGGTTGATCCCGAACACCGCGCCCTCCACCTCGTTCACCGTCAGCGAGACGCCGTCGAGCGCGACCGAGCCCTTGGATGCGACGAAGCGCGCGAGTTCCGCTGGGCAGTGGACGCTGAGGCGGAGCGAGTCGCCCTCGGGTTCCGCCTTCTCGACCAGCCCGACGCCGTCGATGTGGCCGGTGACGAGGTGGCCGCCGATCTCGTCGCCCAGGCCGAGGGCACGCTCCAGATTGACCCGCGTGCCGGCGCGCCAGTCGCCGAGGGTGGTGCGGCTCGCGGTCTCGCCCGAGACGTCGACGGCGAACCAGCCCGGCCCCTTGTCCGTCACCGTGAGGCAGGGGCCCGAGCAGGCGACGGACGCGCCGAGGGCGATGTCTGCGGTGTCGTAGGCGGTGCCGATCTCGAGCCGCATGCCGCCGGCGGCGGCCTCTTCCGCCGCCCGCACATGGCCCACATCGGTGACGATTCCGGAGAACATGGGCGTCCCCTAGGCCGCCGGGACCAGGGTGTCCAGCACGTCCTCGCCGAGCGGGGCGGACGAGACGCGGACGAAGCGCGCCATGTCCGTCGCGCGCTCGATGCCGAGGCCGGCGAGCGCCGGCACGCCGTCGCCGCCGATCGCGCATGGCGCGCGGAACCACGCGATGCGGTCGACCAGGCGCGACCGCAGCAGGGAGGCCGCGAGGCGGCCGCCGCCTTCCACCAGAACGCGGGTGAGGCCGCGCCCGGCAAGGGCCTCGAGCGCCGCATCGAGGGCCGGGCGGCCCGCTTCATCCGCCGCAACCTCGACGACCTCCACCCCGGCCTGGCGCCAGGCCTCGTGGCGGCCGTCCTGCCCCAGCGCCTCGGTGGAGACGATCCAGGTCGCGCTCTCGCGGGCGCCGGCGACGAGCGCATGGCCCGCGGGCAGGGGCGCGCTGCCGTCGATGACGATGCGGACGGGGCTCCAGCCTGCCATGCCGGGGAGCCGGCAGGTGAGCGCGGGGTCGTCGGCGATCGCGCTTGCCGCGCCCACCATCACCGCGTCGTGGCGGGCCCGGAGCAGGTGGCCGCGGGCGCGCGCGAGCGGGCCGGTGATCCAGCGGCTGTCGCCGGTCTGCGTCGCGATGCGCCCGTCCAGGCTGCTCGCGAGCTTGAGGGTCACGAGGGGCCGGCCGCGCTGGATGCGCGAGAGGAAGCCCGCGTTGAGCGCCCTCGCCTCTTCCTCCATGCAGCCGCGCGCGACCGCGATGCCCGCTGCTTCGAGCGTGGCGACGCCGCGCCCGGCGACGCGTGGATCCGGGTCCTCCAGCGCGATCACGGCGCGCGCGATGCCCGCCCGCACCAGCGCGTCGGCGCAGGGGCCGGTCTCGCCCTCGTGGGCGCAGGGCTCGAGGGTGACGTAGCAGGTGGCGCCCTGCGCCGCCTCGCCAGCGCGGGCCAGCGCCTCGGTCTCGGCATGGGGGCGGCCGCCCGGCTGGGTCCGGCCGCGGCCCGTGATGCGCCCGTCCCGGACGAGCACGCAGCCCACCGCCGGGTTGGGCCAAGTGGAGCCGAGGCCCCGCCCGGCGAGCGCCAGCGCGAGCGCCATTAAGCGGCGGTCGAGGGCCGGGTCGGCCTCCGTCATCGGCTCAGTCCCGCTCGTCGTCGAGCCCGCCGATGAACTCCTCGAAGTCCTTCTTCTCGCCGAAGTTCCGGTAGACCGAGGCGAAGCGGACGTAGGCCACCTGATCGAGGCCGGAGAGCGCGTCCATCACCATCTCGCCGATCACGCTCGACGGGATCTCAGCTTCGCCCAGACTCTCCAGCCGGCGCACGATGCCGGTCACGATCTGGTCGACCCGCTCGGGCTCGACCGGCCGCTTGCGCAGCGCGATCTGCATCGAGCGCAGCATCTTCTCGCGCTCGAAGGGGGCCCGCTGGCCGTTGCTCTTGACGACCGCGAGCTCGCGCAGCTGGATCCTCTCGAAGGTGGTGAAGCGGCCGGCGCAGTTGGTGCATTGCCGGCGGCGGCGGATCGCGGTGTTGTCCTCGGTCGGCCGCGAATCCTTCACCTGCGTGTCTTCATTGCCGCAGAACGGGCAGCGCACGGCGAGCCTCCCTCTCAGGCGTGGCCGGGATAGACGGGAAAGGCGGCGCAGAGCGCCCGGACGTCGGCGCGGATCTCTGCCGCGCGGCCCTCGCCGGCGCCCGCCGCGCCGGCCTCGAGATCGAGCAGATCGGCGATCCAGCCGGCGATGCGCCGGAACTCGGCCTCGCCGAAGCCGCGGCTGGTGGCCGCCGGCGAGCCGAGGCGGATGCCCGAGGTCACCCAGGGCTTTTCGGGATCGAAGGGAACGCCGTTCTTGTTGCAGGTGATTCCGGCCTCCTCCAGCAGGGCCTCCGCCCGCTTGCCGGTGAGTCCCTTGGAGCGCAGATCGACCAGCAGGAGGTGGGTGTCGGTGCCGCCGGAGACGATGTCGTAGCCGCGCTCGAGCAGCGCGGCCGCCAGCGCCTTGGCGTTGGCCACCACCTGCCGGGCGTAGTCCTTGAAGGCGGGCTGCATCGCCTCGCCCAGCGCCACCGCCTTTCCGGCTATCACGTGCTCCAGCGGCCCGCCCTGCAGGCCGGGGAAGACGGCCGAGTTGACCCGCTTCGAGAGCGCCTCGTTGTCGGTCAGGATCATGCCGCCGCGCGGGCCGCGCAGGGTCTTGTGCGTGGTGGTCGTGACGATGTGGGCGTGCGGGAAGGGATTCGGGTGCACGCCTGCCGCGACCAGGCCTGCGAAGTGGGCCATGTCGACCATGAAGACCGCGCCCACCCCATCGGCGATCCTGCGGAAGCCCTCGAAGTCGATGATGCGCGGATAGGCGGAGCCGCCGGCGACGATGAGCTTCGGCTTCTCGGCCTCCGCAAGCCGGGCCACCTCGTCGAGATCGATGCGTCCGTCCTCGCGGCGGACGCCGTACTGCACCGCCTTGAACCACTTGCCCGAGAGGTTGGGCGCAGCGCCGTGGGTGAGGTGCCCGCCGGCCGCGAGCGAGAGGCCGAGAAAGGTGTCGCCGGGCTCGAGCGTGGCGAGAAAGGCCGCCTGGTTGGCCTGTGCGCCGGAATGGGGCTGCACGTTGGCGAAGCCGCAGCCGAAGATGGCGATCGCCCGCTCGATGGCGAGCCCTTCGCCGATGTCGACGTTCTCGCAGCCGCCGTAGTAGCGCCGCCCGGGATAGCCCTCGGCGTACTTGTTGGTGAGCACGGAGCCCTGGGCCTCCAGCACCGCGCGGCTCACGATGTTTTCCGACGCGATCAGCTCGATGGTCGTCTGCAGGCGCTCGATCTCGCCGGCCACCGCGGCATGGACGGCCGGGTCGGCCTCGTGCAGCGGGCTGGTGAAGAAGGGGGTGCCGGCCCCGGCCTGGGCCTGCGTGGAGACAGCCATGATTGCCTTCCTTCTTCCTGCCGGTCCGGTCAGGAAAGCTTGGCGACCCGCGCCTTGTGGCGGCCGCCCTCGAAGTCCGTGTCCAGAAACGCCTGCAGGCAGCGGCGCGCGGTCTCCTCCGAGACGCGGCGGGCGCCGAGCGCGATGACGTTGGCGTCGTTGTGGGCGCGCGCGAGCCGCGCCGCCTCCTCGTCGTGGCAGAGCGCACCGCGCACGGCACGGCTGCGGTTGACTGCGATGCTCATGCCGATGCCGCTCCCGCAGATGAGGACGCCCTTCTCGGCGCGCCCGCTCTCGATCGCCTGCGCCAGGGCCTCGGCGTAGTCGGGGTAGTCGACCGGACCGTCGCCGCTCGGACCCAGGTCGATGACCTCGCGGCCGGTAGCCTCCAGCTCGGCGCGGAGCACCGCCTTGAGGTCGACGCCCGCGTGGTCGGAGGCGATGGCTATTAGCTGGTCCGGCATGGCCACCCCTGCCGCGAGGCCCATGGCGCGACCTGTATACGCCTTGGGCCGAGAGTCGGGCAACACTTGTTGGTGCACCCGTCCTTATGCGCTGCTCTGGACTCAGGCTACAATATCTTGAATGAGCGGGGAGGATGCCATGGACGTCGTCACGCATGACGGCCACGCCGCGCCGGCGGCGAACTAAGACAGGGCGGGCGAAAATCTAGTTTCGCAAGATGAACCAGTTCAATCGGATGGAACGGTAAGAATGCGGCGGGCTATTCGCGACTTGGCAAGCTTCCCGGATGACCGCCTCTTCAAGGAGCTATCCGAAGGTATACCACTCATTGTTGAGAACGCCGTTAGCTTGGATGAAACCGCGCATCGGCTGTATCGGGACAGAGAATTTCGTGCCTCAGAAATCATGCGCGGCTTCGCGAAGGAAGAAGCTGCGAAGGTCTTGATTCTTATGGACTTGATTCGATGCCCGAGCGACTGGGAGAAAAGAGCGGACGTTGCAGGTCGCTTTTACGGGCACGTCGCGAAGCGGATTTATGCCATGGCGTGTTCGTATCCAAACATTCATTCATTTAAGGAGCTTTGCGGACTGATCGAGAGCGAGTGCCGTCCCTTCTACTTGGAAGGGCCAAACTGGGTTGATTGGATTTTTCCGAATTCGATCACTGCGGAGCGAGAGCAGACCCTGTATGTCGATTACGTCCGAGACCTCACCGACGAATCCGGCGAATGCTACTGGAGCGCTCCGGGCAACCCGCTCCCCAGTCTGGGGCCTTACGAATCTCCCGATTGTGTCACGCTTAGCCAAGCTCTGTCCAATGCCGGGGGCAATTCGCCCGATGGGTTGGCTACGATAGCCACGATATGGAGAGATTTCTTGCCTGAACCAGAGATGGATCGAAGAGAACTTCGACAGCTCATCAAGCATACATTGGAACAGCTCGAAGCGGGCGGATTGACCTTCGAAGACGAGTCAACCTTAGAGTTCATAATTTGGAACTGGCCCTTTCCAATGTGGCCGTTGACGATCAAGGAGCCACGTGGGAAGTCTGAACACTTGGAGGAGTTGCGCGAGGAGCGCGCACGCACGATTGAGTGGATTCAGGAGACGCAGGCGAAGCGAAGTCCGCCTCCCGCGATCTCCCGGTCGAAGGTGGAGGCGTTGAGCGATGCCTATGACGGCTGGGCGCACGACGTGGATGCCAGAGCCGCCAAGCGTGCCGGAGGCGATGCGAAAGGCTTACGCGCACGATCGTCTATGGACATTAGCAAGGACTTCAAGCTGCCCTCCTACGCACGACTCAAAAAAATGTTCTGTAAGCTGACCGAGGAGGAACGAGCGGCGCTTCTTGCCTTGGGATGGTACGCACGGGAGAACGTGGGCGACTGGCCAAGGATTTACGAACGGGCCAAGGACAGCGTGTCAACACTCGATGATGGATACCAAATTGGGCAGGGCTACTATTGGCGCGCGGGTTTGGATCGGTGGGAAAAAGAGCCCGGCTCGTTCAGGGCCGGGCAGCGGCACCGCATTTAGGGGGGCGGCGCGCGGTCTCCGCCTCGACGGCCTCCGCGGTCCAGCGCTGGCCTGCGCGGGTGAGGAAGCCGCGCCGGTTGAGGTGCCGCGCCAGCGCCTCGGCGTCGCGCGCACCGCGCGAGCGCGCGAACGCCAGCTCCGCCCGGATGCGCTCGGCGAAGTAGTCGCTCTTGCGCTCGGATGCGATGGGTCAGTCCCTCCGCGACCAGGGTCCGCGCGGCCGCCGTCCCCAGGGGCCGGTCCCGGGACCCTTGTGCTCGCCGCCGCCGTTGGGCCGCGTGGCAGGCGGCTCCTGCCACGGCGCGTCGCCGTCGGCCCGGGGATCGGGAGGCTGCTCCTCCCATGGCCCCATTCCCGGACTCTCGGCCTCCGGCGGCGGCCGGTAGGGCGTCCGCCTGCGGGTGCGGACGAAGCCGCGGTCGAAGAGCGGCACGCCGCGCTTGCGCAGCGGCACCACCAGCAGTGCGCCGGCGACGAAGCCCCCGACGTGGGCGTACCACGCGACCCCGCCGCCCGCATCGGCCAGCGCGTTGATGACCTGATAACCGATCCAGACTCCCAGCACCGCCCAGGCGGGGAAGCGGATGGGCATGAAGAAGATGAGCATCCAGACGCCCCGCCTGGGATGCAGCACGAAGTAGGCCCCGAGCACGCCGGAGACCGCGCCGCTCGCGCCGATGGTGGGGATCTGCGAGGCGGGCTCGACGGCGGCGTGGGTCAGCCCCGCCACGGCGCCGCAGAGCAGGTAGAAGAGCGCGAAGCGCCAGTGGCCCATCGCGTCCTCGACGTTGTCGCCGAAGATCCAGAGGTAGAGCATGTTGCCGAGCAGGTGCCAGAAGCCCCCGTGCAGGAACATCGACGTGAAGACGGTGAGCCAGGGCGTCACCGTGACCATGTCGGGCTCGCGGGTGAGGTCGCCGAGGACCGTCACCGGGATCATGCCGAGGCGGAAGATCAGCTCGGCATCGAAGCGCTCGCCGCCGGCCATCTGGACGATCCAGACGACGGTGCAGGCGGCGATCAGCGCTACCGTCACGAACTGGAAGCCGATCCGGTTGAGCGGATTGTCGTCCTTGAGCGGCAGGAACATGGCTCGGCCCCGTTCCCTTCAGGGCGGCGGGCGCGGCACGGCGCTCAGCCGTCTAGCCGGGCCCGCAGCGCCTCGTTGACCGCGCGCGGGTTGGCCTTGCCGGCCGACGCCTTCATCACCTGGCCGACGAACCAGCCCATGAGCTTCGTCCTGCCGGCGCGGTAGTCGGCGACCTTGTCGGGGTTGTCGGCGATCACCCGCTCCACCAGCGCCTCGATGGCGCCCGCGTCGCTGACCTGCCGCAGCCCCTTCTCCTCGATGACGGCGTCCACGTCCGCGCCGGTTGCGACCACGGCCTGGATCACGGTGTTGGCGGACTGGTGCGAGATGGTGTCGTCGCTCACCCGGTCGATCAGCGCACCGAGCGCATCGGCCGGGACCGGGCAGTCCTCGACCTCGATCCCGGCCCGGTTCAGGGCGCCGAAGAGCGGGCCCATGATGAAGTTGGCGACCCGCTTGGCGTCGCGGCCGGCCGCTGCAGCATCGAAGAGGTCCGCGATCGCGCGCGCGGCCACCAGCACGCCGGCGTCGTAGGCGGAAAGCCCGTGCTCGGCCATGAAGCGCGCCTTCCGCGCGTCGGGCAGCTCCGGCAGGGCGGCGCGCAGTTCCTCGACCCAGGCGGGGTCGAGGGTGAGCGGCAGCAGGTCGGGGTCGGGGAAGTAGCGGTAGTCGTGGGCCTCCTCCTTCGAGCGCATGGAGCGGGTCTCGCCGCGCTCGGGATCGAAGAGGCGCGTCTCCAGCTCCACCGCGCCGCCGCTCTCGATTACCGCGACCTGGCGGCGGGCCTCGACCTCGATCGCCTTCATGACGAAACGGACCGAGTTGAGGTTCTTGATCTCGCAGCGGGTGCCCAGTTCCTCGCCCGACCGGCGCACCGAGACGTTCACGTCGGCGCGCAGCGAGCCCTGCTCCATGTTGCCGTCGCAGGTGCCGATGGTGCGCAGGATCGAGCGCAGCTTGCGCAGGTAGAGGCCGGCCTCCTCCGGGCTCCTGATGTCGGGCTCGGAGACGATCTCCATCAGCGCGACGCCGGCGCGGTTGAGGTCGACGCAGGTGGCGTCGGCGCGGCGGTCGTGGACGGACTTGCCCGCGTCCATCTCCAGGTGCAACCGGGTGATGCCGATGCTGCGCTGCGCGCCGTCCTCCAGGTCGAGCACGACGTGGCCCCGGCCGACGATTGGCCGCGAGTACTGCGAGATCTGATAGCCGGGCGGGAGGTCGGGGTAGAAGTAGTTCTTGCGGTCGAACACCGAGGTCAGGTTGATCTCGGCTTCCAGCGCGAGCCCGGTGCGCACCGCCTGCGCCACGCACTCGTGGTTGATCACGGGCAGCATGCCCGGCATCGCTGCATCGACGAGGGAGACCTGGCTGTTGGGCGCGGCGCCGAAGGCGGTGGGCGCGTCGGAGAAGAGCTTGGCCTCGGAGACCACCTGGGCGTGGACCTCGAGCCCGACGGCGATCTCCCAGTCGCCGTCCCGGCCCCGGATGCGGTAGCCGTCTGCGCTCACGGCGTCGCTCCGGGCGCCGGCGGGCGCTGGCTGAAGGCGGCGGCGCTCTCCAGCACCCCCGCCGCGCGGAAGAGGGTGGGCTCGTCGAAGGGCCGCGCGATCAGGTGCAGGCCGAGCGGCAGCCCGTCGCCGGTGAGCCCGGCGGGCACCGAGATCGCGGGCAGGCCGGCGAGGCTCGCCGGCACCGTGAACACGTCGTTCAGGTACATGGCGATGGGATCGTCCATCTTCTCGCCGATGGCAAAGGCGGCGAAGGGCGCGGTGGGAGTCAGCACCGCGTCCACGCTCTCGAACGCGCGCTCGAAGTCGCGCGCGATCAGGGTACGGACCTTCTGCGCCTTGAGGTAGTAGGCGTCGTAGTAGCCGGCGGAGAGCACGTAGGTGCCGATCAGGATGCGTCGCCTGACCTCGCGGCCGAAGCCTTCCGCCCGGGTGCGGGCGTACATCTCGGTGGGATCGTCGCCGTCCACGCGCAGGCCGTAGCGCACGCCGTCGTAGCGCGCGAGGTTGGAGGAGGCCTCCGCCGGCGCCACGATGTAGTAGGTTGGCAGCGCGTACCTGGTGAGCGGCAGAGAGACGTCCACGACCTTCGCACCGGCCTCGCGGAACCAGCGCACGCCCTCGGCCCAGAGCGCCTCGATCTCCGCCGGCATGCCCTCCATGCGGTATTCCGCCGGCACGCCGATGGTGAGGTCGCGCACGTCGCCCGTGAGGCTTGCGGCGTAATCGGGCACCGGGCGGTCGATGGAGGTGGAATCCTTCGGGTCGCGGCCCGCCATCGCCTGCAGCATCAGGGCTGCGTCCTCGACCGTGCGGGTGAGCGGCCCCGCCTGGTCGAGCGACGAGGCGAAGGCGATCATGCCCCAGCGCGAGCAGCGGCCGTAGGTGGGCTTCATGCCGACGATGCCGCAGAAGGCCGCCGGCTGGCGGATCGAGCCGCCGGTATCGGTCCCGGTCGCGCCGAGGCAGAGGCGTGCGGCCACGGCGGCGGCAGACCCGCCCGAGCTTCCGCCCGGCACCAGCGCCTTGTCGTCGCCTTCGCGCCGCCAGGGGTTGACGACCGGGCCTTCGGCGCTGGTGACGTTGGCCGAGCCCATGGCGAACTCGTCCATGTTGGTCTTGCCCAGCATGAGTGCGCCGGCGGCCCACAGGTTGGCGGTGACGGTCGATTCGTAGGGCGGCTCGAAGCCCGAGAGGATCTTCGAGCAGGCCTGGCTGCGCACGCCCCGGGTGCAGAAGAGGTCCTTGACGGCGAGCGGGATGCCCTCCAGCAGGCGCGCCTCGCCCGCGGCGATGCGCGCATCGGCGGCGTCCGCCCCGGCGCGCGCGCGATCGAAGGTCTCGGCGACGAAGGCGTTCAGCCCCCGCTCGGCCTCGATCGCGGCGATGTGCGCGTCCACCAGCTCCCGCGCCGAGAAGGCGCGTCCGGCAAGCCCGGCGCGGGCGCCGGCGACGGTGAGCGCGGTGAGCGCGCTCACTCGACCACCCTGGGGACGACGAAGAAGCCGTCGTCGGCCTCGGGCGCGTTGGCCAGCAGGTCGTCTGTGGGCGTCCCGGCCTGCGCCGCGTCGTCGCGCTGCGGGAGCGTGGCCGCGATGGCGCCGGTCATCGGCTCGACGCCCTCGGTATCGACCTCGCCGAGCTGCTCCACCCAGGCGAGGATGCCGTTGAGCTCCTCGGCCATGGGCTCCAGCGCGTCCTCCTCCATCGCGATGCGCGAGAGGCGGGCGATGCGGACGACCGTGTCCCTGTCGATGCTCATGGCCGGCCCTCGGCCTCCCAGTCGGCGAGCAGGTCGGACGCGCCCCTGTAGCGCACCGGCGGGCGCGGCGGCGGCGGCTTGCCGTCGATCCAGCCGGGGAAGAGGATCTCGTAGGCAGGCGCCGGCTCCTCGTGCCGGCGCAGCATCTGCCGCGCCTCGATCTGGGGATGCTCCGGCACCTCTTCCAGCCGGTGGACCGGCTCGTAGCAGCAGTCCACCCCCTCCATCAAGCGGTTCATCTCGCCCAGGCTGCGCGCGGCGACGAAGGCCGCGACCTCGGCGATCAGCGCCTCCTGCGGCCGGGGCTCCCACTGCCGCTCGATCCACTCGGGCCGGCCGCAGGCGGTGCAGAAGTTGGCCCAGAACTTGGCCTCCAGCGCGCCGAGGGTGACGAAGCGGCCGTCGCTCGTCTCGTAGATGTTGTAGAAGGCGGCGCCGCCGTTGGGGAACTGGGCCGCGCGCGCGGCGTCCCACTCCGGATGGAAGAGCCCGTTCAGCGCCCACACCTGCCAGGGCAGCACGGTCTCGGCGATGCTGACGTCGATGGTGGCGCCCTTGCCGTCGGCATTCCGGCCACGGCCGATCAGCCCACCCATGATGCTGAGCGCGGCCTGCATGCCGGAGGCGAAGTCGGCGGTGGGCGGGAAGGCGACGATCGGCCGCTCGGGCACGCCGGAGCGCTCCAGCCCGCCCATGAGCGCCATGTAGTTGATGTCGTGCCCGCCGCGCAGACGGTAGGGCCCTTCCAGCCCCCAGCCCGAGAGCGAGCAGGTGACGATGCCGGGGTTCATCCCGTGCAGCGCCGCGTGGCCGAAGCCGAGGCGGTCGAGCACGCCAGGCCGGTACGATTCGAGAAAGGCGTCCGAGCGCTCCACCAGGGCGCGGAAGTCGCGCTTGCCGGCCTCGGACTTGAGGTCGATCTCGACCACTGTCTTGCCGCCGTTGACCATGCGATACCAGACCGAGACGCCGTCCGCACCGCAGGGGCCGACGCCCCGCATCGGCTCGCCGCCGGGGGGCTCCACCTTGATCACCTCGGCGCCGAGGTCGGCGAGGATCAGCGTCCCGTAGGGTCCCGGGATGTACTGGCTGAGATCGAGGACCCGCAAGCCCGTGAGAAAGGGGATGGGCACCGCCCGCTACGCAGCCGCTCAGGAAGCGTATTCGGGCACGCGGGGCCGCTTGCCGGAGCCGCCGCGGCGGCCGGTCCCGCCGCCGCCCTTGCGGCCGGGCGCGTTGTCGGCCGGGAAGCTGAACGTGAGCTTGCCGTTCCTCAGCCCCACCAGCACGCGCCCGCCCTTGGCCAGCTTGCCGAAGAGGAGCTCGTCGGCGAGCGGCTTCTTGATCTCCTCCTGGATCAGCCGCGCCAGCGGCCGGGCGCCGTAGGTGGGGTCGTAGCCCTGCTCCGCCAGCCAGGTGCGGGCCGCCGGGCTCAGCTCGATGGTGACGTTGCGGTCGGCGAGCTGGGCCTCGAGCTGGATCACGAACTTGTCGGCCACGCGCTTGATGATCTCGGGCGGGAGCGCGGCGAAGCGGATCACGGCGTCGAGGCGGTTGCGGAACTCCGGCGAGAACATCCGCTTGATCGCCTCTTCGTCGTCGCCCTCGCGCGCGGTGCGGGCGAAGCCGATCGGCGCCTTGGCGAGCTCGGCGGCGCCGGCGTGGGTGGTCATGATGAGGATGACGTTGCCGAAGTCGACGGTCTTGCCGTTGTGGTCGGTGAGCTTCCCGTAGTCCATCACCTGCAGCAGGATGTTGAAGAGGTCGGGGTGCGCCTTCTCGATCTCGTCCAGCAGCAGGACCATGTGCGGGTTCTGGTCGGCGGCGTCGGTGAGCAGCCCGCCCTGGTCGAAGCCGACGTAGCCGGGCGGCGCGCCGATCAGGCGCGAGACCGAGTGCCGCTCCATGTACTCGCTCATGTCGAAGCGGACGAGCTCGACGCCCATCGCGTGGGCGAGCTGGCGTGCCACCTCGGTCTTGCCGACGCCTGTCGGCCCGCAGAAGAGGTAGCAGCCGACCGGCTTGCCTGGCTCGCGGAGGCCCGCGCGCGCCATCTTGATCGCGGTCGCCACCGCGCCGATGGCCTCGTCCTGGCCGAAGACGACGGTCTTGAGGTCGCGCTCCAGGCTCTCCAGGATGGTCTTGTCGCCCCGGCTCACGTTCTTGGGCGGGATCCGGGCGATCTTGGCGACCACGCCTTCCACGTCCTTCACGCCCACGGTCTTGCGCCGCTTCGATTCCGGCAGCAGGCGCTGCGAGGCGCCGACCTCGTCGATCACGTCGATGGCCTTGTCGGGCAGCCTGCGGTCGTTGATGTAGCGGCTGGCGAGCTCGACCGCGGTGCGGATCGCCTCGGCGGTGTAGCGCACGCCGTGGTGCTTCTCGTAGTAGGGCTTGAGACCGCGCAGGATCTTCACCGCCTCGTCGACGCTGGGCTCGTTCACGTCGATCTTCTGGAAGCGCCGCACCAGCGCGCGGTCCTTCTCGAAGTAGTTGCGGTACTCCTTGTACGTGGTGGACCCGATGCAGCGCAGCGTGCCACTCTGCAGCGCGGGCTTGAGCAGGTTGGACGCGTCCATCGCGCCGCCGCTGGTGGCGCCCGCGCCGATGACGGTGTGAATCTCGTCGATGAAGAGGATGGCGCTCTCGTGCGCCTCGATCTCGGCCAGCACCGCCTTGATCCGCTCCTCGAAGTCGCCGCGGTAGCGGGTGCCGGCGAGCAGCGCGCCCATGTCGAGGGCAAAGATCACTGCGCCCTCCAGCACCTGCGGCACCTCGCCGCCCTCGATGCGCCGCGCCAGGCCCTCGGCCAGCGCGGTCTTGCCGACGCCGGCATCGCCGACGTAGAGCGGGTTGTTCTTGGTGCGGCGGCAGAGCACCTGGATGGTGCGCTCGATCTCGGCGTCGCGGCCGATGAGCGGGTCGATCTTGCCGGCGTTGGCCTTGGCATTGAGATTGACGCAGTAGGCCTCGAGCGCGGCCGCGCCCTCCTTGACCACGTTCTCCTCGCCCGCGTCCTCGTCGGTGCCGGAGACCGTGCCGCCCGGCCCGGCCTGGCCCGGGACCTTGGCGATCCGGTGCGAGATGTAGTTGACCGCGTCGTAGCGCGACATGTCCTGCTCCTGCAGGAAGTAGACCGCGTGCGATTCGCGCTCGGAGAAGATCGCCACCAGGATGTTGGCGCCGGTGACCTCGCTGCGGCCCGAGGACTGCACGTGCAGGACGGCGCGCTGGACCACCCGCTGGAAGCCGGTGGTGGGCTTGGCGTCTGTCGCCTCGTCGGTGCTCAGGCTCTCCAGCTCCTCGTCGATGAAGCTTTCGAGCTCACGCTCCAGCCTCTCCAGGTCCACACCGCAGGCCTTGAGCACGGCGACGGCGTCGGAATCGTCCAGCAGGGCGAGCAGCAGGTGTTCCAGGGTCGCGAACTCGTGCCGCCGCTCGACCGCCAGCGCCAGCGCGCGGTGCAGGCTCTTCTCGAGATCGCGCGAGAGCATGGCCCGGCTACTCCTTCTCCATCGTGCACTGCAGCGGGTGCTCGTTGCGGCGGGAGAAGTCGGAGACCTGTTTCACCTTGGTCTCGGCGACCTCGTAGGAGTAGACGCCGCAGACGCCCACGCCCCGTCGGTGCACGTGCAGCATGATCGTGGTGGCGTGCTGCTCGTCCATGCCGAAGAAGCGCATCAGCACCACGACCACGAATTCCATGGGCGTGTAGTCGTCGTTCAGCAGCAGAACCTTGTACATCGAAGGCTTCTTGGTCTCGCTGCGGGACTTGGTGATGACCGCGGAATCGTCGCCGGGCCTGCCCGAAGTCCGTTGATCCGACATGACGTGCCACACCCTGCCTTCGCCGCGCGTGCCGGGCCGCACTATAGCATGGCGGGCCGGGCGCACAGGCCCCGAGGGGTTATCCCACGATGTCGGTCCCGGCGAAGAAGAAGGCGATCTCGATGGCCGCGTTCTCCGGCGAATCCGAGCCGTGCACGGAGTTGGCCTCCACGGATTCCCCGAAATCCTTGCGGATGGTGCCGGCATCGGCGTTGGCCGGGTTGGTCGCGCCCATGATCGTGCGGTTGGCCTCGACCGCGTTCTCGCCCTCCAGCACCTGGACCACCACCGGGCCCGATGTCATGTAGGCGCAGAGGTCGTCGTAGAAGGCGCGTTCCCTGTGCACCGCGTAGAAGGCGCGGGCCTGGTCCAGCGTGAGCCTGACCCGGCGCTGGCCGACGATGGCCAGTCCGGCCTCCTCGAAGCGCTGGTTGATGGCGCCCGTGAGGTTGCGGCGGGTGGCATCGGGCTTGATGATCGACAGGGTGCGCTCGGTCGCCATGGGAGTTCCCCCGGTGAAGTGACGGCGCGCCCTTATAGAGACTCGGCCCCCGGCCGGCAACGGGTCGGGAGGCTAGCGGCGCGCCGCGAAGAAGTCCCTGAGCAGCGCGGCGGCGCGGCTCTCCTGGATGCCGCCGATCACCTCGGGCCGGTGATGGCAGGTGGGCTGGGCGAAGATGCGCGCGCCGTGCTCGACGCCGCCACCCTTGGGATCGGCCGCGCCGAAGTAGAGCCGGCGCAGGCGGGCGAAGGCGATCGCCTGGGCGCACATGGCGCAGGGCTCGAGCGTGACGTAGATGTCGCACTCCGCGAGCCGCACCGTGCCGCGCGCCGCCGCCGCGGCGCGGATCGCCAGCATCTCGGCGTGCGCGGTGGGGTCGCTGGCGGCTTCCACCCCGTTGCCGGCCCTGGCCAGCACCTCGCCGGTGCGCCCGTCGACCACGACCGCGCCCACCGGCACCTCGCCGCGCAGGGCCGCGGCTTCGGCCTCGGCGAACGCAAGCTCCATCGGCGCGGGCGGGGCATTTGCCATGGCCGCAGGGTCCGGCTGACGCTCAGTCTGGTCAAGTGGGTCAACGCCGCGCACCGCGGCATCTCCCGCTGGCGGGCGAATCTGGCTAAGGTTCGCCGATGGCGCAGCCCGTCATCGGCCTTACCCTCGATATCGAGCCGCCCGGCGGCTACTCCGGAGAGCCCTGGTACGCGATCCGCGAGAACTACTGCACGGCCATCGCCGAAGCCGGGGGCGTGCCCGTGGCGCTGCCCCACGAGCCCGGGCTGGCGGAGCGCTATCTGGCGATGCTGGACGGCCTCGTCATCACCGGTGGCGCGTTCGACGTGGACCCGGCGCTCTTCGGCGCCACCTCGCGGCACGAGACTGTCTCGACCAAGGACCGACGCACCGCCTTCGAGCTCGCTATCACCCGGGCTGCGCATGCGCGCGCGCTGCCCGCGCTCGGCATCTGCGGCGGCCAGCAGCTGATGAACGTGGCGCTCGGCGGCACTCTCATCCAGCACATCCCGGACGCGGTGCCGGATGCTCTCGCCCACGAGCAGCCCAACCCCCGCACCGAGCCGGGCCACGCGGTGGCGCTGGAAACCGGCAGCGCGCTCAGGGCCATCGTCGGCAGCGCGTCGATGCAGGTGAACAGCGCCCATCACCAAGCGGTGGCCGAGGCCGCGCCCGGCCTCGCGGTCAACGCCCGCGCGCCGGACGGCGTGATCGAGGGCATCGAGGACCCCGCGCACCGCTGGTTCATCGGCGTGCAGTGGCACCCGGAATACGGCATCGACCCCGGCGATACCCTGATCTTCCGCTCGCTGATCGAGGCCTGCGCGAATTAAGCTTGGATTGCGCGCACAACAGCGAGGCCGGCGCCCGGCCCGGCCCTTTGGGATTGCGAGGCGTATCCCGTATAAGCCGCGCACGACGCTGACCGGAGCACCGCATGCGTTCCCGTCTCTCCACCGTCGCCGCAGGGCTTGCCATCGGCGCGCTCGCTCTCGTGCTCTCGTCGTGCGCGCTGCTCGCGCCGCTGCCCAAGCAGAAGGACGTCGCCGAGCGTTTGCAGGCGTTCCCGACGCGCGGCCTGCCGCTCGACGGGCCGGTGACGATCCGCTGGAGCGAGCGGCAGATCCCCTTCATCGAGGCCGGGAGCGACGGCGACGCGGCGTTCGCGCTCGGCCTCGTGCACGCTCACCTGCGTCTCGGCCAGATGGCGACCATGCGCATGATCGCACGCGGGCGCGTGTCGGAGATGATCGGCCCCTTGGGCGTCGACATCGACCACGGCCTGCGCACCCTCGCCTACGCCCGCGCGGCGGCGGAGATCGAGCGCACCATGGACGAGGACGCGCTGGCGTGGGTCCGGCGCTTCGTCGACGGCGTCAACCACTACCAGGACACCGCCGCCGCGCTGCCCCACGATTTCGGCGTCCTCGGTCTCGAGCCCGAGCCCTGGACGGTCCAGGACGTGTTTGCCATGGGGCGCCTCGCCGGCACGGACGTGAACTGGCTGGTGTGGGCCGACCTGCTCCCGCTCCGCGCCCGCGCCGGCTGGAACGAGCTCTGGGCGCGCCTGGTGGAGGGGGGAGCGGTTGCGGTCGCCGGTTCCGGAGGCGGCGGGGTCACCGCCCAGGCGCAGCGCTGGCTCGGCGGGCTCTCCAAGTCCGGCAGCAACAGCGTCGCGGTGGCAGGCCACCGCACCGATACCGGCGGCGCGCTCATCGCCAACGACCCTCACCTCGGCATTCTCGTGCCCAATGTATGGCTCATCGCCGGCGTGCATTCGCCCTCCTATCACGCGGTCGGGCTGATGGCGCCGGGGCTGCCGATCTTCGCCATCGGCCGCAACCCGCACATCGCCTGGGGCGGCACCAACATGCGTGCGGCCTCCAGCGACCTTTACGACGTGAGCGACGTGCCGGCCTCGGAGATCGACGAGCGGCGGGAGAGCATCGGCGTGCGCTGGTGGTTCGACAGCGACGTGACCGTGCGCGAGACGCGCTGGGGGCCGATCGTCACCGACGCGCCGCTCCTCGCCGACCTCGACCTGCCGCCGCTCGCGCTGAAGTGGACCGGCCACGATGCGAGCGACGAGATCGGCGCCATGCTGGCGGTGAGCCGGGCGCGCGACTTCGCCGCGTTCCGCGCGGCCTTCGACAGCTTCGCCGTGCCCGGCCAGAACATGCTCTACGCCGACAGCGAGGGGAACATCGGCCAGGTGATGGCGGTGCGGCTACCCGGCCGCAGCGGCCCGCCCGCCGACATCGCCCTGGACACGGCGGCGCACGACGGCTCCTGGAGCACGATGAGCACCTCGAGGGACCTGCCCTACAGCCTCAACCCGCCATCGGGCTACCTGGTCTCCGCCAACAACCGGCCGCGGGCGGCGACCGGCGTGCCGGTGGGCTTCTTCTTCTCGCGCGACGACCGGGTGGAGCGGATGGCCGCCCTGATCGAGGCCGAGGGCGCGGTGGGCGTGGAGACGCTCAAGACGCTGCAGCAGGACGTCTACATGTCCTCCTCGGTGGCCCTGCGCGACCTCTTCGTCGCCAGGCTCGATGCGCTGGGGATGAGTGCGCCGGCCGATGCCGGGAGCAAGGAGGCCATCGCCCGGCTGCGCGACTGGGACGGCGAGTACCGGCCGGATTCGCTCGGCGCGGTCGCGTTCGAGCAGTTCCGCCACGGCTTCACCGCCCGCTTCTACATCCTGCTCCATGGCGAGGACGACGGGGAGGCGTTCGCCTCGGTCGGCCGGCGTACGGCGCTGCTGCACGAGGACATCGCGGCCGCCGACGAGGAGACGCTGCGCCGGGCGCTCGCCTCCGGGCTGGAGGCGGCCGCAGGCGGCCTCGATGCCTTCGCCGGCTGGGGAGAGATGCACCGGCTCAGCCTCGCGCATCCCCTCGCCAACGTGCCGCTCATCGGCGGGCGCTACGAGTTCGCCGAAGCCGGCGTCGGCGGCAGCTCGGACACGCTGATGAAGACCGCGCACCGCTCCAGCGTCGAGCGTCACACCGTGAACTACGGCTCCAACGCGCGGCACATATCCGACATGACCGACCCGGACGAGAACTACTTCGTCCTGCTGGGCGGGCAGGACGGCTGGTTCAACAGCACGACCATGCTGGACCAGTGGGCGCTGTGGCGCCGCGGCGCGTACGTGCGCGTGCCGCTCACGCCTGCCGAGGTGCGCGAAAGCTTTCCGCACGCGCTCTCGCTCACGAATTGATCCAGAGGCAGGGAGGCGCCTGCACCGAGACCATGTACGACGCGACCTGGCTTCTGCGGCTCTATGCCCGCCGGCGCCTGCGCCATCTCGCGCAGATGGACCCGCAGCGGGCGCAGCGCCGCGTGCTGGCGTCCCTCATCCGCCGCGCGCGCGCCACGAAGTTCGGGCGTGACCACGGGTTCTCCGCGGCCTGGTCCCTCGACGACTACCGCGCGCGCGTGCCGCTGCGCGACTACGACGCGTTCTGGGACGCCTACTGGCGCGAGCCCTTCCCCCGGCTCGTCGACTGCACGTGGCCGGGGCTCATCCCCTGGCTCGCCGTCTCGTCGGGAACGACGAGCGGGACCACGAAGTACATTCCGGTGAGCCGGGAGATGCACCGGTCCAACGTGCGCGCGAGCGCCGACCTGGTGAGCTTCCACCTCGCCAACCGGCCCGAGAGCCGGCTCTTCGCCGGGCGCGTCTTCATGCTCGGCGGCTCCACCGGCCTGGTGCGCGAGGCGCCGGGGGTCGCGAGCGGCGACCTGAGCGGCATCGCGGCATCCGCCATGCCCGCCTGGGCGCGGCTCCGCTACTTTCCGCCGCGCGACCTCGAAGGCATCGCCGACTGGCAGGAGAAGATCGACCGCTTCGCCGAACGTTCCCTGGAGGAGGAGATCACGGCGGTGATCGGCACGCCGAGCTGGCTGCTGATTTTCTTCGAGCGTCTGGCCGAGGTCGCCGCGGCACGGCGGGGCGGGGCGCCGGGCCGGATCGCCGACATCTATCCCGCGCTTGAAATGCTCGGGCACGGCGGCGTCGCCTGGGCGCCCTATCGCGACCGCTTCGCCGCCCTGCTCGAGGGCAGCCGCGCCGAGACCCGCGAGGTCTACCCGGCGAGCGAAGGCTTCTTCGCCGTCGCCGACGGCGCCGACGGCGATGGCCTGCGGCTCCTGCTGGATACCGGCATCTTCTACGAGTTCGTCCCCGTCGATCGGCTCGACAGCGCGAACCCGGACTGCCGCTGGATCGGCGACGTGGAGCCGGGCGTGAACTACGCGCTGGCGGTGACCACCTGCGCCGGCCTCTGGCGCTACCTGGTGGGCGACACGGTAAGGGTGGTGGAGCGCACGCCGCCGCGCGTGCTCGTCACCGGGCGGACCAGCTACATGCTCTCGGCCTTCGGCGAGCACGTGATCGGCACCGAGATCGACCGCGCGGTGGCGGAGGCCGCGCGCGCGATCGGCGCGACGGTCAGCGACTTCGCCGCGGGAAGCGTGTTCCCGGACGAGAGCGGCGCACGCGGCGGGCACCTCTACATCGTCGAGCCGGGGGCGGAGACCGGCGATGGCGGCCTCGACGCCGCGCGGCAGGCGCGTTTCGCCGAGACGCTCGACGCGACCCTCTGCCGCCTCAACGACGACTACGCCGCCCACCGCGCCGGCGGCTACGGCATGGACGCCGCGCGCGTGCGCTTTCTACCGCCTGGCGCCTTCGCCGCGTGGATGAAGAGCCGCGGCAAGCTCGGCGGGCAGAACAAGGTGCCCCGCGTCATCAACGACCGTGCGCTTTTCGCCGCCTTGCAGTGCTTCGCCGACGGCTACGACAGGTCGGAGGGTTAGGGCCGCCAGTCGAAGGGGGCGTAGTGGCCGTTGTGGCCGCCCGCGGCGTCGTTCCACTCGATGCCGAAGACGTTGAGGTGGCTGTGGGTCCCGCGCGCGAGGTGCAGGCGCTTGTTGGCGGGGTGTCCGGTGTTGTCGATCATGATGGTCTCCGACGGGTCGGGTCGGCTGGGGACGCCCTCGGCCCCGTGGCTGAGCAGGTCGCCGGCGGTGATCGAGAAGCCCATGGGCCGGCGCTCGATCCTGATCGGCGCCCGCGCGATGCCGGCGAAGGTGCCGACGAGCGGCGCCATCAGCGCCATCGGCCCGCCCTCCTCGCCGGAGCAGATGCGGCCGATGGCGTCGACCTGCGTGTCGCTCGCCCCCTCGTCGATGATGAGGCCGAGCGTCCAGTTGCCATTGGCCATGGGCCCTTCGACCATCGCCGCGCTGACGAAGGCCACGCCGTCGAGGCGCGTGTCGCCGTAGTGCCCCTCCGCGATGTCCAGCACGATCGCCACCTCGCAGGTGCCGTCGGTGGGCATCGCCTCCATGTTGGTGAAGATGCAGGGGCAGAGGTAGTCGCAGCTGCAGGTCTCGAAGTAGTCGCCCCTGATGTGCCAGTCGGTCCCGCTCATGGCCGCATCTCCCTCGCGCTGCGGGGCCAGCATAGCACGGCCCGCGCCGGGCGTGCTCAGAGAAGGCCCAGCGCCCGCAGCTCGGCCGCCATCTCGGGCGGGCACGCCTCCTCGCGCGCCTCCAGCCCGCCCACCGGGCCGAGGTCGCGCGGTGCGGCCGAGCCATCCAGATAGCGCCAGCCCTGGTGCGGGCGCCGGTGCACCGGGTCGGTGGCGATCAGCTCCGGGTCCAGCACGATCGCGCACTTGGGCTTGCCACCGCCCTCGATTTCGTGCCGCTCGAAGGCGAGGATGCGCTGGCGCACGCGGATGCGGTGACGGACGACCCAGTACATGGAGCCGCCGTCGAGGATCTCGTCGGCGCGGCGCGGGCGGAAGCGGGTGACGTGGACCAGGCGGCCCTTGCGCCACAGCCGCTGCGCCTGGACCGTGCGCAGGTGGTCGACGCCCTCGATCCCGACGGCGAGCTTGAGAAGATTGAGGGTCACCTCAAGTCCGCCACCTGGGCGGCCGTTTCTCGAGGAAGGCGGCGATGCCCTCCCTGCCGTCGTCGGAGGCCCGGGCCGCGGCGATGCGGCGCGCGACGTCGTCGGCCAGCGCCGCGTCGACGGGCCGGCCCGCGACCGCGTCGATCAATTCCTGCACCCGCCGGTGGGCGTCGGGCGAGCCCTGCAGCAGGGTCTCGACGATCTCCGCGCCGCGCTCTTCCAGCTCTTCGGCCGGGACGACCTCGTGCACCAGCCCGATGCGGAGCGCGACATCGGCGCCGAAGCGCTCGCCGCTGAGCATGAAGCGCCGGGCGTGGGACTCGCCGATGGCCCGGACCACGAAGGGGCTGATGACCGCCGGAATCAGGCCGAGGCGCACCTCGGTGAAGGCGAAGGAGGCGCGCGCGGCCGCGATCGCGATGTCGCAGGCGCTCACCAGACCGACTCCGCCGCCATAGGCCGAGCCCTGGACCAGCGCGACGGTCGGCTTCGGCAGACCCCCCAGCACCATGAGGAGGCGCGCGAGCGCGCGGGCGTCGGCGACGTTCTCGGCCTCGGAGAAGGCGGCGGCCTTCTTCATGTGCGCGAGGTCGGCGCCGGCGGAGAAGGACTTGCCGTTGCCGGCGAGGACCACGGCGCGCACGTCCGCGCGACCCCCCACATCCTCCAGCGCCTCGGTGAGCCGGGCGATGAGGGCGTCGTCGAAGGCGTTGTGCACGTGCGGACGGTTGAGCGTGACCCGCGCGACGGCGCCCTCGATCCCGACCAGCACGGTGTCGTCGGCCACGGCGCCCGCCCCCGCTACATCCTGAAGACGCCGAAGCGCGTGTCCGCCACCGGGCCGTGGGCGACGATGCCCAAGGCTCGCGCCAGCACCTGCCGCGTCTCGGCCGGGTCGATCACCCCATCGTGCCAGAGCCGCGCCGCGGCGTAGTAGGGATTCCCCTGCTCCTCGTACTGGGCCAGGATCGGCGCCTTGAACGCGGCCTCCTCGTCCTTGCTCCAGCTCCCGCCCCCGGCCTCGATGCGGTCGCGGCGGATGCGCGCCAGCACGCTCGCCGCCTGCTCGCCGCCCATCACCGAGATGCGGGCGTTGGGCCACATCCAGAGGAAGCGGGGACCGTAGGCGCGGCCGCACATGCCGTAGTTGCCGGCGCCGTAGCTGCCGCCGATGATGACCGTGAGCTTGGGCACACCCGCGCATGAGACCGCGGTGACGAGCTTGGCCCCGTCCTTGGCGATGCCGCCCTGCTCGTAGCGCTTGCCGACCATGAAGCCGACGATGTTCTGCAGGAAGAGCAGCGGAATGTCGCGCTGGCAGCAGAGCTCGATGAAGTGCGCCCCCTTGAGCGAGGATTCCGAGAAGAGGATGCCGTTGTTGGCAAGGATGCCGACGAGGTGCCCGCCGATGCGGGCGAAGCCTGTCACCAGGGTGGCGCCGTAGCGGGCCTTGAACTCGTCGAAGGCGCTGCCGTCGACGACGCGGGCGATGACCTCGCGCACGTTGAACATGGTGCGCAGCGAGGGCGGTACGACGCCGTAGATCCCGGCGGGGTCGTGGACCGGACCGGGTGCCGGCGGGGACGAGGCCGGCGGCGCCGCGTCGAGGCGGGCGACGATGGCCCGCGCCCGGCGGATCGCGTCGGCGTCGTCCGCCGCCATGTGGTCGGCCACGCCCGAGAGCCTGGTGTGCACGTCGGCGCCGCCCAGCTCCTCGGCGCTCACCTCCTCCCCGGTCGCGGCCTTCACCAGCGGTGGGCCGCCGAGGAAGATCGTGCCCTGTTCCCTGACGATGATCGTCTCGTCGGACATCGCCGGCACGTAGGCGCCGCCCGCCGTGCAGGAGCCCATCACCACGGCGACCTGGGCGATGCCCTTCGCCGACATGCGCGCCTGGTTGTAGAAGATGCGGCCGAAGTGCTCGCGGTCGGGGAACACCTCGTCCTGGTGCGGCAGGTTGGCGCCGCCGGAATCCACCAGATAGACGCAGGGCAGACGGTTCTCCTCGGCCACCTCCTGGGCGCGGATGTGCTTCTTGACGGTCATCGGGTAGTAGGTGCCGCCCTTGACCGTCGCGTCGTTCGCGATGACGACGCACTCGCGCCCCTCGATGCGGCCGATGCCGGTGATGATGCCGGCCGCGGGCACGTCTGCGCCGTAGAGCCCGTCCGCCGCCAGCGCCGAGAGCTCGAGGAAGGCCGAGCCCTCGTCGATCAGGGCCTCGACCCGCTCGCGCGGCAGCATCTTGCCGCGCTGGCGGTGCCGCTCCTGCGCCTCCGCCGGGCCGCCCGCGCGCACGCGGGTGTGGCGCCGGGCGAGGTCTTCGACCAGCGCCCGCATGGCCGCCTCGTTGCCCTTGAACTTGTCCGAGGCCGGATCGACCGTCGAGCGCAGAACCTCCATCGCCTCCCCTCTGAATGGTTCCGTCAAGATAGAGGCAGTCGCTCGCGCCTGAAAGGTCGCGAGCGCGATATGGAAGGATCGCTCACGCCTAAAGGTCGCGAGCACGGAACTGAGGAGTCCCGCGCGCAGGGCGGGTGGCGCAACCCTGCTATAGTCCGCCGCCGCCGAGCGAGGGAGCCACGCCATGCGCCTGCCGACACTGGACGCGTTCCAGGACGCCGCCGCCTTCGTCCACGAAACCCTGGACCCCACGCCGCAGATCGCCTGGCCCTTGCTGGCCGAGCGCACGGGTGCGCAGGTCTGGGTCAAGCACGAGAACCACACGCCGATCGGCGCCTTCAAGGTGCGGGGCGGTCTGGTCTTCATGGACGACCTGCGCCGGCACGGCCCGGTGGAAGGCGTGATCAGCGCGACGCGAGGCAACCACGGCCAGAGCATCGCCTTCGCCGCGGCCCGGCTCGGCATCCCCTCGGTGCTGGTGGTGCCGGAGGGCAATGCCGCCGGCAAGAACGCGGCCATGAGCGCTTTCGGCGCCGAGCTGGTGATCCACGGCGTGGACTTCGAGGCCGCCTGCGCCCGCGCGGAGGCGATCGCGGCCGAGCGCGGCCTGGCGATGGTCCCCTCCTTCGACGAACGCCTGATGCGGGGCGTCGGCACCTATGCGCTGGAGCTCTTCACCGCCCTGCCCGATCTCGATGCGGTCTACGTGCCGATCGGCCTCGGCTCCGGCATCTGCGGGCTGATGGGCGTGCGCGATGCGCTCGGTCTCAAGACCGAGATCGTCGGCGTGGTCGCCGAGGGCGCCAACTGCTATGCGCTCAGCTTCGAGGCGCGGCGCCCGGTCTCCACCAACCGCTCCGAGACCGTGGTGGGGGACGGGATCGCCACGCGCGTGCCCGCACCGGAGGCGCTGGAGGCGATCCTCGCCGGCTGCGCGCGCATCGTCAGCGTCTCCGACGACGAGATGCTGGACGCCATCGCCGCCTACCACGCCGACACCCACAACCTCGCCGAGGGCGCCGGCGCCGCCCCGCTGGCGGCGCTGCTGCAGGAGCGCGAGGCGATGGCGGGCAGGAAGGTGGGGCTGATCCTCTCCGGCGGCAACGTGGACCCCGGCGTCTGCGCCCGCGCCCTCGCCCGGCTGGATGCAGGCCCCGCTACGCGCGCGGCGGCCGCCCAATAGCGGCGCCTGGGTCGCCACACCCCAGAAGCACGTTTTTTCAATATCCCTATTTGATCTGCTCCTTCTCCCACTCTCGGTAATCCACGTTCGTTCCGCGGACCTTCCATTCTCGAGAACCCGCGGGTCGCCCAAGGACAACAGCAGCCGCGGCACTGGGACTGCTAAACGCGTAATCCACATCAAAGATTCGGCGTTCACCAGCGCCAATCCCTTCGCTTTCAAGTATCTTGTTTTCGATCAGTGCGCCATGTAACTTTTGGTAACCCACATCCCAATCCAGTGATCCTTCCCACTTGCAGCGAGCGTGTGATCCTTTTTCAACGATGAACTCGTTATTCGCAAGCCTCGCTTTCGCACGAATATTGTGTTTCTTTGATTGAAGCTCGAATAGCGGCACGTCACTTTGCAGAGTGTCACGACCGGCTGCAGAACGCACACTATTGGCAAAATAATCGACGTTCAACGCAGGTAAAACCATTAATGCATAATCCAAAAACACTTCCATATTCGTCCGTGCGGCTTCCGTAAGACCCCTTGGCTCCGGAGTTGTACCGTTTTCCAATTTGATCTTCTTCGCCGCTCGTGCTTCTGAGATCAGGCGAGCTTCTAAATATTTTATGTGAGCCTTGTTAAGATTGTTCGCAGAGGATGTAACGAGAATCGCCTTCTCCCACCACTCTTTGTCTTTGTCGTGATTCCGAATTCGTTCGCTAATGTCCTCTCCCTCACCTACATAAGCAAAAGGCTCCCCATCCTTATTGCCAAGCAAAATGTAGACGCCGGTGTGTTTTGCTTCTTTTCGCCCCAACGCCTCCCGGAGCTGCGTCCGCGGTGCCACTAGAAAATGGCCAGTCCAGTTAAATACTTCAGCCGTTAGCATGCCGTCTGGCTTGCCGTTAATGAAGAACAATTCAAGGGTGCGGCCTTCATTCATGGTAAATTCCGCCACAGAAACGGCACTGCGTTCACGCCCCACCCTGGCCCGGAACGCGCTCCACCAGCCGGGCGTAGAGGTTGCGGACCTGGGCGGTGACGCCCTCGGGCACCGCGAGGACGAAGAGCACCAGGATGACGCCCAGGATCAGGTTGACGTCGACGGTCTGCTGCGTGCCGAGCTCGATGGTGACGAAGCCGAGAATCATCGCGCCCACCAGCGGCCCCACCAGGGTGCCGAGCCCGCCGACCACCACCCAGATGATGATCTGCGCGCTGAAGCCGAGGTCGAACACGGTGGGGCTCACGTAGGAGTTCCAGTTGGCGTAGAGCACGCCCGCGAGGCCCGCGACCGCGCCGCCGACGCCGAAGGTCGCCATCTTGTAGAGGCGCGTGTCGTAGCCCAGCAGCTCGGCCCGGATCTCGTTCTCGCGCACCGCCGCCACCGCCCGCCCGAAGCTTGACCACATCAGCAGGCGCAGGCCGACATAGACCAGCAGCAGGCAGATCCCGGTGATGAGGAACATGTCCTCGGGCCAGATCATGCGCATGGGATCGCCCGGCGTGTTGATGGGAGGCAGCGCCGGCATGCCGTTGAAGCCGCCGAGGTGGGCGGTGCCGATGGTGTACTCGTAGCCCGCCGTGTGCCCCAGGAACTTGTAGAAGATCAGCGAGACCACGAGGGTGATGACGGCCACGTAGACCGTGCTGATGCGGCCGTAGAACATGAAGTAGCCGAGGAAGAGCGCAAACAGGGCGGGCACGGCGACGCCGGCGAAGAGCGCCGCGGTGCTGCCCCCCATGTTGATCGAGACCACGGCGTAGGTGTAGCCGCCGAGGCCGTAGAACGCGGCTTGGCCGAAGCTGAAGATGCCACCGTAGCCCCACACCCAGCCGAGGCTCATGGCAAGGATGCCGTAGGCCATGAAGAGCGTGAGCTGCAGCAGGATGAAGATGTCGGAGACGACCAGCGGCAGGATGCCGATGACCAGCGCGACCGCCACGACCAGCGCCAGCGGGCCGGTGAGCGCGGGCGTCAACCGGCCCACGCTCAGGCCCTGGGCGTCGATGCCTATTCTCAGAGCCATCGGCGGAAGAAGCGGCCGGTGATGCCCTGGGGCAGGAGCCGCAGCAGGATGACGGCGGCGATCAGCAGCGCGACGTCGCCCATGACCGGCGTGGACAGGAAGGTGGTCACCTGGTTCACGGTGCCGAAGAGCGCGGATGCCGTCGACGTGCCGGTGACGATCGCCTCGCCGCCGCCGATCACTGTGATGAAGGCCTTGGCGATGAAGGCAGCCCCCATGGTGGGCAGCAGCCCGGTCACCGGCGCGAGCGCCGCGCCCGCGAGCCCGGTCAGTGCCGCGCCGACGCCGAAGGTGATGGTGTAGACCCGCTGCGGGCTGATGCCGAGCGCAGCCGCCATGTCGGCGTTCTGCATCGTGCCGCGGGCGATCAGCCCTGCGCGCGAGTAGCGCAGCACCGCGAAGATCACGCCGATCACGAGCACGCCGATGAAGATGATGAAGAGCCGGTACTGGCTCTCGGCGAACTCGCCGATCTCGAAGCTGCCCAAGGGCGAGACCACGCTCTCGGTCGCGTTGCCGAAGATGGTGGTGATGATGCCGATGAAGAGGAGCGAGAGGCCCCAGGTCGCGATCAGGGTGTCCATCATGCGGCCGTAGAGGAAGCGCACGATGAAGCGCTCGACGATGACGCCGACGATGCCGACGAAGAGCGGAGCGATGACCAGCATCGACACCCAGAAGTTGATGCCGGCCTTGGTCGAGACGACCACCGCATAGGCGCCGAGCATCAGGAACTCGCCATGGGCCAGGTTGATGACCCGCATCATGCCGAAAATGACCGCCAGCCCCGCGCTGATGAGCGCGAGGCTGGCAACCGTGTAGCCGATCTGAACGGCGATGATGCCGGCGAGATCCATGGCAGGTAACGGCTAGGTCGGGGTCAGTCGACCTTGATCCTGTACTGGGTCGCCTGATCCGGGTTGGCGATCAGGTCGCAGACCGTGGCGGTGTCGTCCGGGGTCCGGTTCTCGGCCACCTCGACGATGTTGAAGTTGCCGCCGTTCAGCTCGGCGATGGCCGCGCTCATGATGGTGTGGTGGGTGGGCGGATCCATCGTCACCGTGCCGCCCGGCCCCTCGACCGAGATGCCGGTCTCCAGTGCCTCGATCACCGCCATGCGGTCGATGGTGCCGGCCTGCTCGACCGCCTTCTTCCACATGTTGACCGAGTTGTAGGTGCAGATCGCGAGGGTCCCGATCTCCTGCGCATCGGCGCCGTAGCGGGCGCGCCAGCGCTCCAGGAAGGCGTGGTTCGCCGGCGTGTCAATGCTCTGGAAGTAGTGGTAGGAGCACATGATGCCCTCGGACTCCTCGGCCGAGACGAAGGCGTTCTCCCACGGCCCGAACACGGTAGACGCGACCGGAATCTTGTCCTGCATCCCCGCCGCCGGCCACTGCCGGTAGAAGCCGATGTGATTGCCGCCCACCAGGGCCGAGACCACCAGGTCGGGATCGGCCTGCTGGATCTTGGTAATGGTCGAGGCGAAGTCGCCGACATCGAGGGGGAAGAACTCCTCGGCGATCACCTCGCCGCCGAAGTCCTTGGCGTACTTCTTGATCCAGTCGGCGGTGATCTGGCCGTAGATGTAGTCGGCGGCGATGGTGTAGACGGTCTTGGCGCCGAACTTGTCCATCGCGTACTTCAGCAGCGGGCCGTTGATCTGGGCCGGCGTCTCCGCGTTGCAGAAGACCGTGCGGTCGCACACGCCGCCCTCGTAGAAGGTGCTGTAGAAGTAGAGCTTGCGGAAGCGGTCGAAGACCGGGCGGATGGACTCGCGCGAGGCGCTCGTGATGCCGCCGAAGATCACGTCGGCCTTGTCGGCCGTCGCCAGCCGCTGCGCGTACTGCGAGTAGTTGGCCATGGTCGACTGGGCGTCGTACTCGATCAGCTCGAGCTGCTGGCCGAGCACGCCGCCGGCCGCGTTGATCTCGTCCACCGCGAAGACCAGCGCGTCCGCCATCTCGTTGCCGTAGATGCCGATCACGCCGGTGCGGTCGTGCAGCCCGCCGACCCTGATGGTGTCGGCGCGCGCGGGCTTCACGATCACGGTCGGCGCTGCAGCCACTGCCGCGCCGCCGATGCCGGCCGCCTTGAGGAACGTGCGGCGATTGACCTTGCTCATCGCTATCCTCCCTGTCTCTGTGCATCCTGCCGTCCGTGCCGGACGCGGCGCGGCCGGGGCGCCGGCGTGGGTCCCAGCGCAACGGAAATGATCGTAACCACCTTGCCCCCCGCTCACAATCCGCCGTGGCGCGCGCCGCGGCCGCCCGGCGTGACACGAAACCGAACAAACGCTTGCCCGAACGCCCGGACTCCGAAATGATCGCAGGCGGTGGCGACGACCGACGCGAAGCGCAGGGACAACCGGCGGGGCCGCATCCTCGACGCGGCCGCCGTGCAGTTCGCACGCTCGGGCTACAGCGCCACCTCGGTGCGCGACATCGCGGCCGCGGCCGGAATCCTCCCCGGCTCGATGTACTACCACTTCGCCTCCAAGGAGGACCTGCTGGCGGCGGTCCACGCGGCCGGCATCCGGCGCATCAAGGAACGCGTGCTCGCGGCCATCGAGACCGAGAGCGACCCCTGGAGCCGGCTCGAGGCGGCCTGCGCCGCCCACGTCGAGACCCTGCACCAGAGCAAGGACTACGGCTCGGTCATCGCCACCGAGTTCCCGAAGCGCCATTCGCCCAAGCTGCGCGTACGCATGATCGAGGAGCGGGACGACTACGAGAAGGTCTTCCGCACGCTCATCGACGACCTGCCGCTGCCCGACGGCACCAGCCGCAAGTACTTCCGGCTCGCGCTGATCGGCGCCATGGCCTGGACCATCGCGTGGTACGAGCCGGGCGAGGATTCGGCCCAGGAGATCGCGCGCCACATCGTCAACCTGTTCCGCCCGCAGGCCGGGCCGGGATGAAGCTGGACGGCAAGGTCGCGGTGGTGACCGGGGGGGCGCGCGGGATCGGCGCCGCCTGCGCCCGCAGATTCGCCGCCGAAGGCGCGGCGGTGGTCGTCGCCGACATCCTGGAGGAGGAAGGCGAGGCGACGGCGCAGGCGATCCGCGACGACGGCGGGGCCGCCGCCTTCATCCCCTGCGACACCGGCGACGGGGCGCAGGCCCGCGCGCTGGTCGAGCGGACGCTCGCGCGCCACGGGCGCATCGACGTGCTTGTTAACAACGCGGGAATCTTCACCATCGCCGACTTCCTCGACGTGACCGAGGAGGATTTCGACCGCGTGCTGCGCACCAACCTGAAGGGCTACTTCCTGGTGGGACAGGCGGCGGCGCGGGCGATGGCGGCGGCGGGCACGGGCAGCATCATCAACATATCCTCGGTCAACGGGGTCATGGCGATCGAGACGATCGCGCCCTACGTCGTCAGCAAGGGCGGGGTCAACCAGCTCACCTCGGTGATGGCGCTGGCGCTCGCGCGGAGCGGCGTGCGCGTGAACGCGATCGGCCCGGGTACGATCCTGACCGAGCTCTCGGGCTCGCTGCTCACGGACGAGGCGGCGCGGCGGCGCGTGCTCTCCCGCACGCCCATGGGCCGCATCGGCCGGCCGGAGGAGATCGCCGGCATCGCGGTCTTCCTGGCGAGCGACGATTCGTCCTACGTCACCGGGCAGGTCATCTATGCCGACGGCGGGCGCATGCGGCTCAACTATACTGTGCCGGTGGACGACGGGTAGCGGGCGGGCCTGCGGCAAGAGACGGGGAGCGCGGCCATGGCGGACGAAAAACGGACGCTGATCCTCACCGGCGCAAGCCAGGGGATCGGACACGCGACGGTCAAGCGCTTCAGCGCCGCGGGCTGGCGTGTGATCACTGCCTCGCGCCGGGCCTTCTCCGAGGACTGCCCGTGGGAGGCGGGGCCCGAGGACCACATCCGCATCGACCTCTCTGACCCCGAGGACGTGGAGCGCGGCATTCAGGAGATGCGGGCGCGGCTGAACGGCGCGCCGCTCAGCGCGCTGGTCAACAACGCCGGCATCTCGCCCAAGGGCGAGAACGGCGTCCGGCTCGACAGCCTGAGCACCGACCTCGATGTCTGGCGCGAGGTCTTCCAGGTCAACTTCTACGCGCCGCTGGCGCTGGCGCGCGGCCTCTTCGAGGAGCTCAAGCAGGGCCAGGGCAGCGTCGTCAACGTGACCTCGATCGCGGGCGGCCGGGTGCACCGCTTCGCCGGCAGCGCCTATGCCACCTCCAAGGCGGCGCTGGCGGCGCTGACACGCGAGATGGCGGCGGACTTCGGCCCCCTCGGCATCCGCGTCAACGCCATCGCGCCGGGCGAGATCGACACGCCCATCCTCTCGCCGGGAGTGGACGACCTGCTGCCGGCGATCCCCATGGCGCGCCTCGGCAAGCCCTCCGAGGTGGCGTCTGCGATCTACTTCCTCTGCTCGGACACCGCCGCCTACATCACCGGCGGCGAACTGCACGTCAACGGCGGCGAGCACGTCTAGTCGCGCACGCCTGCAAGGTCGGGCGCGCGACACAAGGGTCGTGCCCGCGAAGCCTGGCGCGCGCGGGATATGTGGCGTGTCCGGAGGAGTGGCGCGCCCGGCAGGACTCGAACCTGCGACCCCAAGCTTAGAAGGCTCGTGCTCTATCCACCTGAGCTACGGGCGCGCTGGCTGCCGTTCCTATCACGATCGGGCGCAAATGTGACCGACCTTCGGTGCGCTCGCCCGGCGCGGCGCCCCCGGCGCCCCTCACGCAGCGTTCGCCCGCTGACCGAGCCAGGTTTCGATGCGGGCGACGGCCTCCTCGATCTCCTCGGTGCCGGCGGCGTAGGAGAGGCGGAGGTAGCCCTCGCCGTAGGCGCCGTAGCTGGTGCCGGCGATGGTGGCGACGCCGGCCTCCTCCAGCAGCCCGTCCTGCAGCGTGCGGGCGTCGAGCCCGGTGCCGCCGATGTTGGGCATGGCGTAAAAGGCACCGGCGGAATCGACGCAGCCGATGCCCTCGATGCGGTTGAGCGCGGCGACGATCAGCTTGCGGCGCTCGTCGAAGGTGCTGCGCATGGTCTCGACCGAGTCCTGCGGGCCGGTGAGCGCCGCCAGCGCCGCGTGCTGGGTCGGCGCGTTGACGCAGGAGTTGCAGTTGATGGCGAGCCGGGTCGCCTTCTCCGCCAGAGCCGCAGGCCAGACCCCGTAGCCGATGCGCCAGCCGGTCATGGCGTAGGTCTTGCTCCAGCCGTCGAGCAGGATCACGCGGTCCCTGAGATGCGGGTAGGAGAGCAGCGTGACGTGCTCGCGCCCCTCGTAGAGCAGGCGGCTGTAGATCTCGTCGCTCATCACCGCCACCCGAGGATGGGCCTCGAGCCCTGCCGCGAGCCGGTCGAAGGTCTCGCGCGGGACCACGCCGCCGGTCGGGTTGGCCGGGCTGTTGAGCATGATGAGCCGGGTGCGCGGCGTGATCCTGGCCAGCACCTCGTCGGCGTCGAAGGAGAAGCCGGTCTCCTCGTAGAGCGGGATCGGCACCGGCGTGGCGCCGGAGAAGGCGATGGCCGATTCGTAGATCGGAAAGCCCGGATTGGGATACATAATCTCAGCGCCGGGCTCGCCGAACATCAGCGCGGCGAAGAACATCGTGACCTTGCCGCCCGGCACGACCACGACGTGGTCGGGGTCGACCTCGACACCCCGGTACTTCGCGATGTCCGCCGCCACCGCCTCGCGCAGCACAGGGATTCCGTTCGCCGGCGTGTAGCCGTGCTGGCCGTCCGCCAGCGCCTTGCGCCCGGCCTCGACGATATGGTCCGGGGTGCGGAAGTCGGGCTGGCCGATCCCGAGGTTGATGATGCTGCGCCCGGCCGCCTGCAGGGCGCCGGCACGGGCCAGCACGTCGAAGGCGGTCTCGGTACCCAACCGCTCCATGCGCTCGGCCAGCCGCACGCGCGCCTCCCTGTCCCCGCAAGCTCAAGGCCGCGCATGATGCCACCAAAGCTGGCGCTGCGGAACCGGACGTGCGCTATCATGCGGCGGCGCCCGCACGGCGCAGGGACCGTGCCGGCCGGCCACGCACATGGGGACCGCAATGAAGAAGATCGAAGCCGTCATCAAGCCGTTCAAGCTCGACGAGGTGAAGGACGCCCTGCACGAGGTCGGCCTGCAGGGCATCACCGTGACCGAGGCCAAGGGCTTCGGCCGCCAGCGCGGCCACACCGAGCTCTACCGGGGTGCCGAGTACGTGGTCGACTTCCTGCCCAAGGTGAAGATCGAGATCGTGCTCGAGGACGGCATGGTCGAGCGCGCGGTCGAGGCGATCTGCGAGGCCGCGGCCACCGGGCGCGTCGGCGACGGCAAGATCTTCATCGTGCCGGTGGAGGAGGTGATCAGAATCCGCACTGGCGAACGCGGGCCCGAAGCCATATAAGCGCGCTGCGCGCCGGCTCGTGCGACCGGCGGACGAGGACGGACAAGAGGCCGATGGAGGGGGGGATATGAACGACAGCGACAGCGTCCTGGAGATGATCGAGAAGAACGAGGTCCAGTTCGTGGACTTCCGGTTCACAGACCCGCGCGGCAAGTGGCAGCACATGACCCAGGCCTCCCGCACGGTCGACGAGGACGTGCTCACCGACGGGATCATGTTCGACGGCTCGTCGATCGCGGGCTGGAAGGAGATCCACCAGTCCGACATGGTGCTGATGCCGGACCCGGCGAGCGCCGTGATGGACCCCTTCTCGGCGCTGCCGCAACTCATCCTGACCTGCGACGTGATCGAGCCGTCCACCGGGCAGGCCTATGACCGCTGCCCGCGCAGCGTGGCCAAGAAGGCGGAGATATATCTGGCCTACTCCGGGCTCGGGGACACGGCCTACTTCGGGCCGGAGGCGGAGTTCTTCGTCTTCGACGACGTGCGCTTCAAGGTCTCGATGAACGAGACCTTCTACATGCTCGATCAGGAGGAGGGGCCCTACAACACGGGCCGCGCCTACGAGGAAGGCAACGTCGGGCACCGCCCACCGACCAAGGGCGGCTACGTGCCGGTGCCGCCGGTCGATTCGCTGAACGACATGCGGGCCGAGATGGTCACCCACCTGGCCGGCATGGGCGTCAAGGTGGAGAAGCACCATCACGAGGTGGCGCCCAGCCAGCACGAGCTCGGCGTGGAGTTCGGCACCCTGCTCCAGGCGGCGGACCAGCTGCAGATCCAGAAGTACGTGGTGCAGATGACCGCCCACAGCTACGGCAAGAGCGCCACCTACATGCCGAAGCCCATCGTCGGCGACAACGGCTCCGGCATGCACGTGCACCAGTCGATCTGGAAGGACGGCAAGCCGCTCTTCGCGGGCTCGGGCTACGCCGACCTCTCGGACATGGCGCTCTACTACATCGGCGGGGTGATCCGCCACGCACGCGCCATCAACGCCTTCACCAACCCGTCCACGAACAGCTACAAGCGGCTCGTGCCCGGCTTCGAGGCGCCGGTGCTGCTCGCCTACTCGGCGCGCAACCGCTCCGCCTCCTGCCGCATCCCCTATGCGGCGAGCCCCAAGGGCAAGCGGGTGGAGGTGCGCTTCCCCGACCCCTCGGCCAACCCGTACATGGCCTTCGCCGCCATGCTGATGGCGGGAATCGACGGCATCGAGAACAAGATCCATCCGGGCGACGCGATGGACAAGAACCTCTACGACCTGCCGCCGGAGGAGCTGAAGGACGTGCCGACGGTGTGCGGCAACCTGGGCCAGGCGCTGGACTCGCTGGACGAGGACCGCGACTTCCTGAAGAAGGGCGACGTCTTCACCGACGACCTGATCGACGGCTATCTCGAGCTCAAGCGGGAGGAGCAGACCGCGTTCCTCATGTCCCCGCACCCGATCGAGTTCGAGATGTACTACTCCGTCTGATCGGGGGGCGCGGAGAGCGCAGCGCGCACGCCGCGCCCGCCCCGTCCGAACGAGCGCGAGCGCCCGGCCGCCGTGCCGATCCAGATCGCCGTCGGCCTCGCGCTGGGCGCCCTGCTCTTCTACCCGGCCGTGCGCATCTGCCGCCGCGCCGGGCTGCGCTGGCCGCTCGCGCTGGCGGTCTTCGTGCCCCTGGTGGGGCCGCTGCTGCTGCTGGCGCTGCTCGCCTTCATGATCTGGCCCAACGACCCGTACCGGAAGCGCTGAGCCGTGGTCGGCGTCCTGCAGTACCTCGCGGTCGTGGTCATCGTGATGTGGATGTTCTGGCGCATCCTCAACAAGGCCGGGCGCTCGCCCTGGTGGTCCCATGTCATGGCGCTCGCGATCGTCGGCCTGTTCACGCCGCTCCCCGTCGGGCTCGGCCTCCTGATCGGCATACCCGTGGTCATGATCTGGGTCTTCGCCTTCGCGCCCTGGCCCTCGATCGACAACCCGGAGGCGCTGCCCGAGGGGCCGGGCTACGATCCGCCCGGGCCCGAGCGCTTCAGGGGGCGGTTCAGGCGATTCACGCGGCCGAGCGAGAAGGGCAGCCGCAGGGGCCGCGGGATCACCCGGCGGCCGGCAGGGAGACGCGACGATGAGTGACGCGCCGAAGAAGGTGGTGCTGGCCTATTCCGGCGGGCTCGATACCTCGGTCATCCTGCGCTGGCTGCAGGAAGAGTACGGCTGCGAGGTGGTCACCTTCACCGCCGACATCGGCCAGGGCGAGGAGCTGGAGCCCGCACGCGCCAAGGCGGAAGCGCTCGGCGTGCGCGACATTCGCATCGAGGACCTGCGCGAGACCTTCGTGCGCGACTACGTCTTCCCCATGTTCCGCGCCAACGCGCTCTACGAGGGCGTCTACCTGCTCGGCACCTCGATCGCGCGCCCGCTCATCGCCCGGCGCCAGATCGAGATCGCCCACGAGACCGGCGCCGACGCCGTGGCCCACGGTGCCACCGGCAAGGGCAACGACCAGGTGCGATTCGAGCTCGGCTACTACGCGCACGACCCCGGCATCCGGGTCATCGCGCCGTGGCGCGAGTGGGACATCGATTCGCGTGAGGCGCTGGTGGACTACGCCGAGCAGCACCAGATCCCGATCCCGCGCGACAAGCGGGGCGAGCCGCCCTACTCCACCGACGCGAACCTCCTGCACATCTCCTACGAGGGGAAGGCGCTGGAGGACCCCTGGGTGGCGCCCGACGAGAGCATGTTCACCCGCTCCGTCTCGCCGCAGGATGCGCCGGACGAGCCCACCGCCGTCGAGATCGAGTTCGACTCAGGCGACCCGGTGGCGGTGGACGGCGAGAGGCTCGGCCCGGCGGCGCTGCTGGAGCGGCTGAACGCGCTCGGCGGCGCCAACGGCATCGGCCGCGTCGACCTGGTGGAGAACCGCTTCGTCGGCATGAAGTCGCGCGGTGTCTACGAGACCCCGGGCGGCACCATCCTGATCGCCGCCCACCGCGCCATGGAGAGCCTGACCCTCGACCGCGCCGCCGCCCACCTCAAGGACGAGCTGATGCCGCGCTACGCGGAGCTCGTCTACAACGGCTTCTGGTTCGCGCCCGAGCGCCGCATGCTGCAAGCCGCGATCGACGAGAGCCAGAAGGGGGTGACCGGCACCGTGCGGCTTGCGCTCTACAAGGGCGCGGTCGCGGTGGAGGGGCGCAAGGCGCCGGTGAGCCTCTACAGCGCGGAGCACGCCACCTTCGAGGCCGATTCGGTCTACGACCAGCGCGACGCCGAAGGCTTCATCAAGCTAAACGCCCTCCGCCTCCGCCTCGGCAGGACGGGCGAGGACGGGTAGGCCGCGCGCCTCGCAAGCCGCGGGCGCAGCCGCTTGAACCGTTAGGGCGAATACCGCGCGGCCACGGCAGCCGCGTGAGCGCGAATGCGGCCATCCCCATGGTCCGCCCATGCGTCGAGAAGGCGCCGGTAGGGACAAGAGACGAAGCTGACCTCGTCATCGGCCACGGCTGCGGCGAAATGCTCGATCTCTTCCCGGTGCCGTGCCTTTGCTCCTTCGTCCACCGGCTTTCCGTCTCTTGGCCACACATTAGGCTCGGCATAGACATAGAAGAGGATGGGCGTGAGGCCCTCATGCTTGCTTCGTCCATGGACCGCGGTCCGAAGCGCGAAGGCGTGCTTGAACAGTTGGGCCGCATCCAGTCGCTCGTAGCAGCCCGCCTCGCTGCGCAATTGGTCTCGAACGCCCTCGTAGCCCTTCATGCGTTCGCCCCAGACCGGACGCCGATAGGCTTCGCTCAACGGCGACGGGCGCTTGGTCCTGAACGGCTCGAAGCGCTTGGACTCGATGCCGATGAGGGCCGAGGGCGTCGTCACGAGACAATCGAGGACGGGATGCCGCCCGCCGCTCCAAGGGAAGCGAACCACAGCCTCGAGCGTCAACGAACGAGCGGGCCAGATTTCGTCTGAACAGCCCGGCAGGACCGGCAGTTCCGATGGCCGTTCGAGAAAGAAACCAAATGCGTTAGCCGCAAGGGCCGCGGATGACTCTGGGCTGTCGAACTTCCCGGTCGCAATTTCGTTGCCGGCGGCCGCGTCGAATACTGCCTCGATTTCCGACCCCGGAACGCCGGGCAGGAACCTGTCGGTCATCGAAGGCGCCGCCGAGCGGTCGCCATGGCCGGATCACGCCGGCTCGTCGATGCCGTGGCGGCGGCAAGCGGCGGTGAGGGTGTTCTTGAGCAAACACGCGATGGTCATGGGCCCGACGCCACCCGGCACCGGCGTGATCCAGCCGGCGTTCTCCACCGCCTCCTCGAAGCAGACGTCGCCCACCAGCCGGGTCTTCTCGCCCGCCGGCACGCGGTTGATGCCCACGTCGATCACCGCCGCTCCCGGCTTCACCCAGTCGCCCCGGATCATCTCGGCGCGGCCCACGGCGGCGATGAGCACATCGGCGCGGCGGCATTCGCCGGGCAGGTCCTGGGTGCGCGAGTGGCCGACGGTGACGGTGCAGTGCTCGCGCAGCAGGAGCGAGGCCATCGGCTTGCCGACGATGTTGGAGCGGCCGACGATCATCGCCCGCTTGCCCTTCAGCTCGCCCACGAAGTGACGCAGCATCAGCAGGCAGCCGAGCGGCGTGCAGGGCACCAGGCTGTCCTGCCCGGTGGTGAGCCGGCCCACGTTGACGGTGTGGAAGCCGTCCACGTCCTTGTCCGGGTCGATGGCGTTGATGATGGCGTTCGAATCCACCTGGTCCGGCAGCGGGAGCTGGACCAGGATGCCGTGCACGGCGTCGTCGGCGTTGAGGCGCTCGACCGTCTCCAGCACCTCCGCGTGGCTCGCGCTGTCGGGCAGGCGGTATTCCTGCGAATCCATGCCGGCGGCGACGGTGGCCTTGCCCTTGTTGCGCACGTAGACGTGGCTCGCCGGGTCGTCGCCCACCAGCACCACCGAAAGCCCCGGCACGAGGCCGTGGCTCTCCTTCAGGAGCGCCGCCTTGCGCCCGACCTCGGCCCTGAGATCGGCCGCGAATGCCTTGCCGTCGATGATGACCGCGTCGCTCATGGGTGTTCCTCGCTCTGGGGTGCGCGCCGGCTCCCTCACTGGACGATGTTGTCCACGATGAGATCTCGGACGAAGTAGAGGATCAGGATCAGGATCACCGGCGATATGTCGATCCCGCCGAGGTTGGGGATGATGCGCCGGATGGGCCGCAGCGCCGGCTCCGTGATGCGGTGCAGGAAGCTCAGCAGCGTGAACACGAAGCGGTTGCTCGTGTTGATCACGTTGAACGCCACCAGCCAGCTGATCAGCGCCGACGCGATCAGCAGGTAGATGTAGATCGAGAAGACGGCGTGGATGAGTTCGGCCAACGCGTTCATCGCCGGGCAGGTCTCGGTGATTGCGGGGCGGAGGGCGAAAATACGGGGGCGGAGTATATCGCACCGCCCATGGCGCGCGAGTCAGTTGTGCGCGTGCGGCCAGGCGGCCGGGCTCACTCCCCGTGTGGCGGGATGAAGTTGGACCAGGCCATCACGTAGGGGTGCGAGCTGACCTCGACGATGGTGCCCCACGGGTCCTCGCAGTAGCAGATCCTGTAGGGCTTGTCGGGCCAGAGCCGCCACACCTTGCTGCGCCGGCGCCCGCCGCTTTCCTCGATCCGCTTCACCAGGTCCTCGATGTCCGGGTCCAGGATGCAGATGTGATAGATGCCGTCCTTCCAGTACTCGAAGTTGTCCTCCTGCGGCGCGTTGGCGACGAACTGGAAGAGCTCGATGCCGACGCCGTCGGCGGTCGCGAGATGGGCGATCTTCATGCCCCGGAAGTCGGCGCCGTAGATGTCGGCCACGATCTGGCCGAAGTAGCTGCCGTCGGCATAGCCCTCGATCGGCTCCATCAGCACGTAGCAGCCGAGCACGTCGCGGTACCAGGCGACGGCCGCCTCGATGTCGGGCACCGAGATGCCGACGTGGTCCAGCGCCCGCGCCACCGGCGGAGCCGTCGGGTCGCCCTGCTCTTCCGCCATGTCACATCCTCCGCTCGCATCCCGTCGCGTTGGCCGGCGGACCCTAGCCAGCGGCTCCCGCTATCACAACCGCCGGCTCAGGGACGGACGGGGAAGCGGCGGGGGCCGGCGAGGGCAGGCAGCAGCGGCTGCACCCGCTCGATCCATTCGCAGAGCAGCGGACGGGTCTCGCGGGGGTCGATCACCTCGTGGATCGAGAAGGTCTCGGCGCGGAGATCGGGCGACTGGCGCGCCAGCATCTCCGCCTCCAGGCGCTCGCGCTCGGCGGCCGGATCGTCGGCCTCGGCGATCTTGCGGCCGAAGGCGACGGCGACGCCGCCCTCCACCGGCAGCGCGCCCATCTCGGCGGAGGGCCAGGCGAGGACGTAGGCGTCGGGGCCGAAGTGCGCGACGGCGGCGACGCCGTGACACTTGCGCACGATCACCGAGGCCCAGGGCACCGAGCACCCCGCCGCAGCCAGCACCGCCGCGGTGCCGAAGCGGATGGTGGCGGCCTGCTCGGCCTCCGCGCCGATCATGAAGCCCGGCTCGTCGACGAGGCTCAGCACCGGCACGTGGAAGGTGTCGCAGAGCTCGATGAAACGCCGCGTCTTCTGCGCGCCGGCGGCGGTCATGGCGCCGGCGAGGTGCCAGCAGTCGTTGGCGAACACGCCCACCGGATGGCCCGAGAGGCGGGCGAAGCCGGTGATCACCCCCTGCCCGTAGAGGCGGCCGATCTCGAAGAACGAGCCCTCGTCCAGCACCAGCGCGATGACCTTGCGCATGTCGTAGAGCCTGCGCCGGTTGCGTGGCACGATCTCGATGAGCTCTTCGGCGCGGCGATTCAGCGGGTCGTCGGCCGGGGCCCGGGGCAGCGGCTCCCACACGTTGGCCGGCAGGTAGCTGAGGAAGCGGCGGATCTCGGCGAAGGCCGCCTCCTCGTCCGGCGCGAGGTTGTCGACGGTGCCGTTCCGCGCGTGCACCTGGGGGCCGCCGAGGGCCTCCTTGCTCGGCCGCTTGCCGAGCGCGCGCGCGACCAGCGCGGGCCCGGCCACCAGCACCAGGGAATTCTCGGTCATCACCGAGAAGTGCGATGCCACCAGGCGCGAGGCGGGCAGGCCCGCGACGGCGCCGAGCGCCGCGGTCGCGACCGGCACCGTCGCCATCGCCTCGCCCACCGACTGGAAGCGGGGCGGCGCATAGACCGGCTGGCCCGCAATCTTCGAGCCGGGTCCGGTGACGCTGCCGCCTGCGCCCTCGTGCAGGCGGATCAGCGGGACGCGATGCGTGACGGCGAGGTGCTCGGCGTAGATGCTCTTGCGCAGGCCGGCTTCGTTGGGCGAGCCGCCGGCAAGGGTGAAGTCCTCGCCGCCGACCACGCAGCGGCGCCCCTGCACCTTGCCGAAGCCGAGCACGAAGTTGGCCGGCGCGAATCCGGTGAGCGTGCCCTCCTCGTCGCGCTGCGCCTCGCCGGCAGCGGCGCCCAGCTCGCGGAAGGAGCCCTCGTCCAGCATGGCGACGATGCGCTCGCGGATCGTGAGCCGCCCCTTGCCGTGCTGGCGCGCGACCGCCTCGGCGCCGCCCTGCTCGCGGGCCAGCGCGCGCTTGCGCGCGAGCTCGTCGGCCTCTTTCTGCCAGCTCACGGGGCTCAGGCCACCACGCCCTCGGTGCGGAGCGCGGCGATGCCGTCTGCGGAGAACCCGGCCTCGCCCAGCAGCTCGTCGGTGTGCTCGCCCAGCAGCGGCGCCCCCCGGCGGACCGAGCTCGGGGTCTCCTCGAAGCGGGCCGCGGGCCGCGCCTGGCGCAGCTTGCCGGCGGCGGGATGGTCGTACTCGACGAGGGTGCCGAGGGCCTCGACCTGCGGGTGCTCGACCAGCGCGTTCCGGGTCAGCACCGGGGCGCAGGGCACGTCCTCGGCCTCCAGCCGCTCCATCCACTCGGCGGTGGTGCGGGTACGCAGCACCTCCTGGGTGAGCGCGAGGCGGTCGTCGATGTTCTCGTCGCGGAGCGCCGGCGTCCTGAAACGCTCGTCCTCCAGCCACTCCGGCCGCTCGGCGGCCCGTGCGAGACCGCGCCACTCGCGGTCGCTCATCACGGCGACGCTCATGAAGCCGTCGCCGGTCTCGTAGATCAGGTCGATGAAGCTCGCCGCCCGCTGATTGTCGGTGGGCTGCTCCACGAAGGTCTGCCCGCCCATGTCGGAGGCCCAGAGGAAGGCGACCACCGCGTCGAGCATGGCAAGCCGCACGTGCTGGCCCTTGCCGGTGCGGGCGCGGGCCAGCAGCGCGGCGGTCACGGCCTGGGCCGCGGTCACGGCGGTGAGCTTGTCCGGCAGGATGGTGCGGACGAGACGGGGGCGTGCATCGTCGGAGCCGCCCTGGACCGAGGCGAGGCCGGAGGCCGCCTGGATGATGGGGTCGTAGACGCGCTTCGCGGCAAAGGGGCCACTCTCGCCGAAGCCGTTGATCGAGACGTAGACGATCGCGGGATTGACCGCGCGTACCTCGGGCTCGCCGACCCCGAGGCGCTCCACCACGCCCGGCCGGAAGTTCTGGATGAAGACATCGGCGCCTGCGGCGAGCCTGAGCAGCACCTCGCGCCCCTGCGGGCTCTTGAGGTCGACGGCGATGGAGCGCTTGTTCCGGTTGGTGTTGATGAACTGGGCGGCGAGCCCGCCCGCGCGAAAGCCGCCGGTGCGCACGTGATCGCCGCCGCCGGGCGGCTCCACCTTGATCACGTCGGCTCCCTGGTCGCCCAGCATCATGGTCGCGAAGGGGCCCGAGACCATGGAGGTCAGGTCGATCACGCGATAGCCGTCGAGCGGTCCCGGCACGGTGGTTCTCCCCTCGTACGCGACGCCGGGCGATCCTATCGACCCTCGGCCGTCTGCGCCAGACGGGCCGGCGGGCCGCTGCCGATTGACCGGGCGGGCGCCCTGATATTCGATGGCGCGGCCCACGACCGGAATCGAACGGGGAGGCATCATGAGTCCCATCGGCAGGCGCGGCCCCAACGAGGCGCTGATCGGCCAGGCCGGGTCGCGCGCCGCGCTGTCCACGCCGGCGCTGGTGCTCGACCTCGACCGGCTTGAGCGCAACATCGCCTATCTTGCCGACTATCTCGGCAAGGCCGGCCACGGGGTGCGGCCGGTGGCCAAGATCCACAAGTCGGTGGCGGTGGCGAAGCTGCAGGCCGAGGCCGGCGCGCTCGGCCAGTGCTGCGCCACGCTGGCCGAGGCCGAGGTGATGGCCGATGCCGGGATTTCGGGCGTGCTGCTCTTCTCCCAGGTGGTGACCGAGGCCAAGATCACCCGCCTCGCCGCGCTCAACGCCCGCGCCGACGGGCTGCTGGTCGCCGTGGACGATGCCGCGGTGGCCGATCGCCTCGCCGCTGCTGCGCTGGAGGCCGGCAAGCCGCTCCGCATGCTGGTCGACTTCGAGGTCGGCGGACGGCGCACCGGCCTCGACGAGATCGACGACGCGCTGGCCCTCGCGCAGCACATCGCCGGGCTCGCGGGTGCGGATTACGCGGGCGTGCAGGGCTACAACGGCTCGTTCCAGCGCGAGCCCGACTTCGCCGCCCGCCGCGCGGAGCAGGAGCGCTGCACCGCGCCGCTCGCCGCGCTCTGCGAGCGCCTCGCCCAAGCCGGGCTCGCGCCGGAGATCGTCTCCGGCGGCGGAACCGGCACCTACGCGATCGACGCCGCCGCGGGGCTCTTCACCGAGTGCCAGGCCGGCAGCTACATCTTCATGGACGTGAACTATCTCGACACCCCCTTCGAGCCCGACAACCCGCATCCCTTCGAGACCGCGCTCTTCGTCCGCACCACGGTGATCAGCGCGCGCGACGGCTTCGCCATCACCGACGCCGGCATCAAGGAGTTCGCGCGCGAGGAGCTCGACCCACGCGTCGCCTCGGGCGCCGATCCTGCGACCCGCTACGAGCTGGTAGGGGACGACATGGGCCGCATCACCGTGCCCGAGGGGACGCGCCAGCCCGGGGTTGGCGAGGCGCTGGAGTGCGTCACGCCGCACTGCTACGGCACGCTCAACCTCTACGACGTCTATCACTGCGTGCGCGGCGGCACGCTGGTCGACATCTGGCCCATCGACGCCCGCGCCCAGTGGTAAGGTTCCACCGATAGCGAATGGAGGGACCGGGCCGCGCAGCGGACCGGCCGGCGCGCCGTGAGGCGCGTAGCCAAGCGAGCGGAGCGAGCGCCCGGCGCCTGAGGGAAAGGAATGGAGTCCGCCTTGACCCGGTGAGGGCGCGGGCTTAGGGTCCCGCCGTTTCGAGAGGGTTACAAAGGCCACCCTTCGAGGAGGGACGCCGGTCCGCGAGTGTCGCGCGCCGGCGCAGGCCCCGTTGGGGCGGGAGCGGCACGTGTTCGACAGTCTGTCCGGCAGGCTAAACGGGGTCTTCGAGACGCTGACGCGGCGCGGCGCGCTGAGCGAGGCGGACGTGGATTCCGCGCTGCGCGACGTGCGCATCGCCCTGCTGGAGGCCGACGTCGCGCTGCCTGTGGTCAAGGACTTCGTCGCCGGCGTGCGCGAGAAGGCGGTCGGCGCCGACGTGCTGAAGAGCGTGGCCCCCGGCCAGCAGGTCATCAAGATCGTCAGCGACCACCTGGTGGAGATGCTGGGCGGCGAGAGCGCCGAGATCCAGATCGCCGCGGCCAGCCCGCCGGTCGCCGTGATGCTGGTCGGGCTGCAGGGCTCCGGCAAGACCACCACCACCGCGAAGATCGGCCGCTTCCTGCGCACCAGTCACAGGAAGCGCGTGCTCATGGCCTCGCTCGACACGCGCCGGCCGGCGGCCATGGAGCAGCTCGCCATGCTCGGCCTTCAGGCGGAGGTGGACGTGCTGCCCGTCGTCGCGGGCGAGAACGCGGTGGCGATCGCCAGGCGCGCGATGAAGACCGGCGCGAGGGAAGGCCACGACGTGGTCCTGCTGGACACCGCCGGGCGCCTGCACGTCGACGACGAGCTGATGGCCGAGTGCTTCGCCGTGCGCGAGGCCTCCCGGCCGGCCGAGACCTTGCTGGTGGCCGATGCGCTGACCGGGCAGGACGCGGTCAACGTCGCCGGCGCCTTCCACGAGCGCATCGGGCTTACCGGGATCGCGCTGACGCGGGTCGACGGCGACGGGCGCGGCGGTGCTGCGCTCAGCATGCGCGCGGTGACCGGCTGCCCGATCAAGCTGATCGGCACGGGCGAGAAGCTCGACGCCATCGAGCCCTTTCACCCCGACCGCATCGCCTCCCGCATCCTCGGCATGGGCGACGTGGTCTCCCTGGTCGAGAAGGCGCAGGAGACCATCGAGCAGGAGGAGGCCGAGCGCCTCGTACGCAAGGCCAGGAAGGGCGGCTTCGACCTCGACGACCTCTCCAAGCAGATCCAGCAGGTGCGCAAGATGGGCGGCATGGAAGGGCTGCTCGGCATGCTGCCCGCGGTCGGCAAGGTCAAGCGCCAGCTCGCCGATGCCAACGTCGACCTCAGGATGCTCGACCGCCAGCAGGCGATCATCGACTCGATGACGCCTGCCGAGCGGCGCAACCCGAAGCTGCTCAACAGCTCGCGCAAGCGGCGCATCGCCGGCGGCTCGGGCACCACCGTGCAGGACGTGAACCGCCTGCTCAAGCAGGTCAAGCAGATGAACGTGATGATGAAGCGGGCCGGCAAGCTGGGCGAGAAGGGCCTGATGCGGGCCGGGATGCCCGGCCTGATGCCGCCCCGCTGAAACGATTACCCTGACCAGGAGAATGGAGAGAGCATGTCACTGAAGATTCGCCTGTCCCGCGCCGGCGCCAAGAAGCGCCCGTTCTACCGCGTGGTGGTGGCCGACACCCGCAGCCCGCGCGACGGCCGCTTCCTGGAGCGGCTCGGAACCTACGACCCGATGCTGCCCAAGGACCATCCGGAGCGCGTGCGGCTGAACGTCGAGCGCATCCGCCACTGGCTGGACGTGGGCGCGCTGCCCTCCGACCGCGTCGCGCGCTTCCTCGGCGCCGCCGAGATCATTCCGATGCCGGCGCAGCGCAACAATCCCCAGAAGGGCCAGCCCAGGGCGAAGGCGCTGGAGCGCGCAGCCGCCCGTGCCGAAAAGGCCGCCGCGGCGGCGAGCGCGCCTGCGGAGCCTGCTCCCGAGGAGGCTGCGGCCGAGGAAGCTGCGCCTGAAGAGGTCGCGACCGAGGAGGCCGCCCCGGAAGAGTCTGCACCCGTGGAGGCTGCGCCCGAGGAGACCGCCGCCGATGGGGCCGGCGCAGACGATGGCGAAGCGGAAGAGGCAAGCGCCGGCTGAGGCGGCCGGGGCCGCTCCGGCAGCCGCCGCCCCCGCCGCACCGACGGAGCGCGCACGCACGGTCTGCGTCGGGCGGATTGTCGGCGCCCACGGTGTGCGCGGCATCGTGCGCGTGCAGAGCCACACGGCGAATCCCGACGACCTGACCGCCTACGGCGCGCTGAGCGACGCGGCCGGCACCCGCCGCTTCGTGCTCACGGTCACGGGGCGCGTCAAGGGCCTGCTGCTCGCCCGCGTGGACGGAGTGGACGACCGCGATGCGGCGGAGGCGCTGCGCGGCACCGAGCTCCACATCGCGCGCGCGGCGCTGCCGCCGCCGGAGGACGACGAGTACTACCACGTCGACCTGCTGGGGCTGAGCGCGGTGGACGCCGATGGCGCCGCCATCGGCCGGGTCAGCGCGATCCACGACCACGGCGCCGGGCCGATCGTCGAGATCCAGCCGCCCGACGGCCCCTCCACCCTCGTTCCCTTCACGCGGGAGCGGGTGCCGGCGGTCGATATCGAGGCCGGCCGCATGGTCGTCGCCCCGCCGGGAGAGGGGCCGTGACCCAGGACGCGAGCGAGAGCATGCCGGCGCGCGCGGCCCCCTGGTGCGCGCGGGTGCTCACCCTCTACCCGGAGGTCTTTCCCGGCCCCCTCGGCGCCGCGCCCGCGGGCCGGGGCCTCGAAGCCGGCCTCTGGCGGCTGGAAACGGTGGACATCCGCTGCTTTGCGCGCGATAAACACGGCACCGTCGACGATCACCCCTTCGGCGGCGGGGCGGGTATGGTCATGCGCCCCGATGTCCTGGCAGCGGCCATCGATTCGGTTTCGCAGGCGGAGGGCGGCGCGCCGCGCTTCCTGCTCTCGCCGCGCGGAGCCCCGCTGACGCAGGAGCGGGTGAAGGCTTTGGCGGCCGCTCCCGGCGTCATGCTGATCTGCGGCCGCTTCGAGGGAGTCGACGAGCGTGTGCTGGAAGGCCGAGGCGTCAGCGAACTCAGCGTCGGCGACTACGTCCTCTCGGGCGGGGAGATCGCGGCCATGGCGGTGATCGACGCGTGCGTGCGCCTGCTGCCCGGCGTGGTCGGCCGGCCGGCTTCGCTCGAGGAGGAGAGCTTCGAGGACGACCTGCTGGAGTATCCGCAGTACACCCGCCCACGCCTCTTCGAGGGCCGCGCCGTGCCGGAGGTCCTGCTCTCCGGCAACCATGCCGCGGTGCGGGCCTGGCGGCGGACGCAGGCGGAAGATGTAACCAGAACGCGGCGTGCCGACCTGTGGGCGCGCCACCGGACGCGTCGATAGAGGGGCGCACCCGAGATCGCGAGGACAGTGCCGTGAACACGATCGAACAGCTCAACGCCGAAGCCGTGGAGAAGCTCCTGGAGGAGCGCGAGGTTCCGTCCTTCGCCCCCGGCGACACGCTCCGCGTCCACGTCAAGGTGGTGGAGGGCTCGCGCGAGCGGGTGCAGGTGTTCGAGGGCGTCTGCATCGCCCGGCGCAACCGCAGCCTCAACTCCTCCTTCACCGTGCGCAAGATCTCCTACGGCGAGGGGGTGGAGCGGGTCTTCCCGCTGCATTCGCCGCGCATCGCGAAGATCGAGGTGGTGAAGCGGGGCGCGGTGCGCCGCGCCAAGCTCTATTACCTGCGCGGCCGGCGCGGCAAGTCGGCGCGCATCCGCGAGAAGCGCGACGAGCGCGGGGCGAAGAAGGCCGTGGCCCAGACCGAGGACAGGACCGAGAAGCCGGCCGAGACCGCCGACGAGTGAGCGCCCGCGCCATCGCCCTGGGAGGAGATCGATGAGCGGCCCCAAGACCCTGTTCGACAAGATCTGGGAGAGCCACGTGGTCGCCGAGAACGACGATGGCACCACGCTGCTCTACATCGACAAGCACCTGATCCACGAGGTGACGAGCTGGACCGGCTTCGAGCGCATGGCCGAGGACGGGCGCGGCGTGCGCCGCCCCGACGCCACCCTCGGCGTGCCCGACCACTCGATCCCGACCCGCAACCGCGCGGCCGGCGTCGCCGGCATCGGCGACCCGCTCGGGCGCGGACAGGTCGAGGCGCTGATCGCGAACTGCGAGCGCTTCGGCGTGCCCCTGATCCCGCTCACCGACTTGCGCCAGGGCATCGTCCACATCATCGGGCCGGAGCAGGGCCTGACGCTGCCGGGGGCGACGCTGGTCTGCGGCGACAGCCACACCGCGACGCACGGCGCCTTCGGCTGCCTCGCCTTCGGCATCGGCTCCAGCGAGGTCGAGCACGTGCTGGCGACCCAGACGCTGAGCCAGAAGCGCCCGCGCAACATGCGCATCGCCGTCGCCGGCGACCTGCCGCCGGGCGTGGCCGCCAAGGACATGATCCTCGCCGTCATCGGCGTGATCGGCACCGCCGGCGGCACCGGCCACGTGGTCGAGTATGCCGGCGCCGCGATTCGCGCGCTCTCCATGGAAGGGCGCATGACGGTCTGCAACATGACCATCGAGGGCGGCGCGCGCGCAGGCCTCGTCGCACCGGACGAGACCACCTTCGCCTACCTCAAGGGCCGCCCCATGGCGCCGGCGGGCGATCACTGGGACCGGGCCGTCGCCCACTGGCGCACGCTCGCCTCCGACGAGGGCGCGGCCTACGACAAGGAGGCCACCATCGAGGCGGCTGACATCGCGCCGCAGATCACCTGGGGAACCAGCCCGGAGGACGTGATCCCGGTGACCGGGCGAACGCCCGACCCCGCTGCGGCACCCGACGAGAAGCGCCGCGAGGCGATCTCCCAGGCCCTCGACTACATGGCGCTCGCGCCGGATGCGCCGATCGAGGGCGTGGCCGTGGACCGCGTCTTCATCGGCTCCTGCACCAACGGCCGGATCGAGGACCTGCGGGCTGCCGCCGCCGTCGCCAGGGGACGCCGGGTGCCCGATGGCGTCGGCGCCATGGTGGTGCCGGGCTCAGGCCTGGTGAAGCGCCAAGCCGAGGAGGAAGGGCTGGACCGCATCTTCGTGGAGGCGGGCTTCGAGTGGCGCGACGCGGGCTGCTCCATGTGCATCGCCATGAACGACGACAAGCTCGCGCCGGGCGAGCGTTGTGCGTCCACCTCCAACCGCAACTTCAAGGGCCGCCAGGGCCGCGGCGGGCGCACCCATCTGGTGAGCCCGGCGATGGCCGCCGCCGCCGCCGTCAGCGGGCGCTTCGTCGACGTCCGCGAGATGCTGTCCTGAGGAGGGCCGATCATGCGCACCTTCACGACACTCTCCGGCCCGGCCGCGCCGCTGCCGATGATCAACGTCGACACCGACCAGATCATCCCCAAGCAGTACCTCACCGCAATCACCCGCGCCGGCCTCGGCAAGGGCCTCTTCCACGACTTCCGCTACGACATGGAGGACCGCGAGCGCCCCGACTTCGTCCTCAACCGGGAGCCCTGGAACGAGGCCTGCATCCTGATCGCGGGCGAGAACTTCGGCTGCGGGTCGAGCCGCGAGCACGCCCCCTGGGCGCTCGAGGACTTCGGCATCCGCTGCGTCATCGCGCCGGGATTCGCCGACATCTTCTTCAACAACTGCGTCAAGAACGGCATCCTCCTGATCGCGCTGCCGGAAGACAACGTGAACACGCTGATGGCCGACGCTGAGAACCCCCAGGCCTGCCGCATGAGGGTGGACCTAGAGGCGCAGACCATCATGCGCGCGAGCGGCGAGACGGTGGGCTTCGAGATCGAGCCCTTCCGCAAGCACCGGCTTCTCGAGGGGCTCGACGACATCGGCATCACCATGGCGAGAGCCGCCGAGATCGACGCCTTCGAGGCGCGGCAGAAGGCCGCCCAGCCGTGGCTCTATGGGGCGGATATTCCTGACTCCGCTGGCTGAGTCCAACACCTGTCGCGCGCGCTCCGGGTGGGGGCGCCGGCGCCTCTCCGGTATCATGGGCGCGTGACCGAGACTGCCGAATACCTGCGGCCCACCGTCCTCGAGGACGCGCTCGCGGCCCTCAGCCGCCGCCGGCTCACGGTGCTGGCCGGCGGCACCGACTTCTACCCCGCGCGGGTGGGCGCGCCGCTCGACGACGCGGTGCTCGACATCAGCGCCCTCCCTTCGCTGCGCGCGATCGAGGAGCGCGAGGACCACTGGCGCATTCCGGCGCTCGCGACCTGGACCGATATCGTCCACGCCCCCCTGCCCCCCTGGTTCGACGGCCTGAAGCTCGCCGCACGCGAGATCGGCGGACGCCAGGTGCAGAACGCGGGCACCCTTTGCGGCAACCTGTGCAACGCCTCGCCGGCCGCCGACGGGGTGCCGGTGCTGCTCGGCCTCGACGCCGAGGTGGAGCTGGCCTCGGCAGAAGGACGGGAGACGATGCCGCTCGCCGCCTTCGTCCGCGGCAATCGCGAGACCGCGCTTGCCCCCGATCAGCTCATGCTGGCGGTGCGCGTGCCCGGGCCCCGGGCGGCGCGAGCGCGCGGGCACTTCCTCAAGCTCGGCGCCCGGCGCTACCTGGTGATCTCCATCGTCATGGTGGCGGCCGCGCTGGAGGCGGATGCGGCAGGCAAGGTGCAACGCGCAGCGATCGCGGTCGGCGCCTGCTCGCCGGTCGCCCGCCGCCTGTCCGCACTGGAGGAGGACCTCCTCGGCCGCCCCTGCGACGCGGCGCTGGGCGAGGCCGTGACCGACGAGCACATGGAAGCGCTCGCGCCGCTCGACGATGCGCGGGGGTCCGCCGCCTACCGCCTCGATGCCGCGCGCACGCTCGCCGCGCGCACGCTGGCAGAGCTCGGGAGCATGATGTGAGCGGGAAGGGCCCCGACGCCACCGCGTTCACGGTCAACGGGCGGCCGGTGACGGTGGAGGCCCCGCCGCTGCGGCGCCTCGCGGACGCGCTGCGCGACGATCTCGGGCTGACCGGGACCAAGGTCGGCTGCAACGCCGGCGACTGCGGCGCCTGCACGGTGCTGCTGGACGGCGCGCAGGTATGCAGCTGCATGGTGTCGCTGGCCCAGGCGGCGGGGCGCGAGGTGACCACGGTCGAGGGCCTCGCCGCGAAGGGCCGGCTCAACCGCCTGCAGCGGGCCTTCCTGCGCCATGGTGCCGCGCAGTGCGGCGCCTGCACGCCGGGCATGCTGATCGCAGCGACCGAGCTGCTCCGCGCCAACCCTCGCCCCTGCCCCGGGGACGTGATGGACGGCCTCGGCGGCGTCCTCTGCCGCTGCACCGGCTACCGCAAGATCGTCGCCGCGGTGCTGGACGCGGCGGGCAACGCGCCGCAGCCGCTGAAGGCGCCTGCACCCGGCGCCGCCGTCGGCGCGCGGCTGCCCAAGCTGGACGGCGTGCCCAAGCTCACCGGCGCAGAGCGTTACGGCGCCGACGCCGTGCCCGAGGACGCGCTCTGGCTCCGCATCGTCCGCTCGCCCCATGACTCGGCCCGGGTCGTGCTCGGCGACCTCGGCGCTGCGGCCGCCGCCCGGCCCGGTATCGAGCGGGTGCTCTCCGCGACGGACGTGCCCTACAACCGCATCGGCATCTACCCCGACCTGCGCGACCAGCCGGTGCTGGCCGAAGGCGTCGTGCGCTACCGGGGCGACCCCGTGGCGGCGCTGGTGGGGACGCGCGCGGCGGTGACGGCGCTGCGGGACGGGGACCTGCCGATCCGCTACGAGCCGCTGCCGGCGGTGCACGGCCTGGACGAGGCCCGCGCGCTGGACGCGCCGCTCATCCACGAGGGGAGCCCGGGCAACCGCCTGATCGAGGGCGGCGTCGAGCGCGGCGACATCCGCGAGGCGCTGGCAGGCTCTGCGGCGATGGCGGAGGGGCGCTTCGAGACCGCCTTCGTCGAGCACGCTTACATCGAGCCGGAAGCCGGCTGGGCGCGGCGTGTCGGTGACCGCGTCGAGCTCTTCGTCTCGACCCAGACCCCGGTCATGGACCGCGACATGACGGCCGAGGTGCTGGGCCTCGCGCGCACACAAGTGCGGATTGTGCCAAGCGCCTGCGGCGGCGGCTTCGGCGGCAAGCTCGATGTCTCGATTCAGCCGCTCGCGGCGCTCGCCGCATGGCTCACCGGCGCGCC
>JAJDXK010000070.1 GCA_022823305.1 Alphaproteobacteria bacterium | reverse complement strand
CAGCAGCTCCCGAACCTCGAGCTCCACGAGGTCCAGAAGCTCCTCGTCGTCAACCATGTCCACCTTGTTCATGTAGACAACCAGCGCAGGAACACCCACCTGGCGCGCGAGCAGGATGTGCTCCCGCGTCTGCGGCATCGGGCCGTCCGCCGCAGACACCACCAGGATCGCCCCGTCCATCTGCGCTGCGCCCGTGATCATGTTCTTCACGTAGTCCGCATGACCCGGGCAGTCCACGTGCGCGTAGTGCCGCCCCGCCGTCTCGTACTCGACGTGCGCCGTCGCGATCGTGATGCCGCGCTCGCGCTCCTCCGGCGCCTTGTCGATCTCGTCGAACGAGACGAACTCCGCCCCGCCCGCCTCGCCGAGAACACGCGTGATCGCCGCCGTCAGCGTCGTCTTGCCGTGATCGACATGGCCGATCGTGCCGACGTTGCAGTGCGGCTTCGTACGCTCGAACTTCTCCTTCGCCATCGCTGCTCTATTCCCCGACCGCCGCGCGCTCGCAGCGGTTGACAAGACGACAGGAGCCGCGCACCGCTGTTGCGGTGTCGGCCGGATACGCTGGAGCGGGTGATGGGAATCGAACCCACGTAACCAGCTTGGAAGGCTGGGGCTCTGCCATTGAGCTACACCCGCCCGACCCGCGCCCGCCACGCCCTGCGCGTGGCCGACGCGCCTGTGTGGTGGAGGGGGTAGGATTCGAACCTACGTAGACATACGTCGGCAGATTTACAGTCTGCTGCCTTTAACCACTCGGCCACCCCTCCGCGCCGAGGTGGACGCGCCCGGGACTCGGAAGGGCGCACTATGGACATCAGAAGCCGATTGTCAACGCCCAAACGAGCCCTCCTCGACGGCCCGCAAACCCGATTTCCGCCGTGGCGCAGCGTCGCTGCACGCGCCGGGCGGCCCGTGTTCCAGGGCGTCTCGCAAAAGGGATGGAAGTCTTATAATAGGCTGCGACATGTCACGCAACACTTCTCGACGCCCGCGCGAGCGGACGGCCGCGCGCAGGCGTACGCACCAGGAGCAGCGCGCACACGCGCGGCCGCGGCGCGAGCGGCTCTACGGCACCCACGCGGTGGCCGCCGCGCTCGCCAATCCGGGCCGCCGCTGCCACCGCCTGATCGCGACGCAGGAAGGCGTGTCGCAGCTTGCGGGGCGGATCGACGCCCGCGCGCTCCCGCTCGCCGCCCGCGGCCTCTTCGAGGCGCCGCAGATCGTCTCCCGCCAGGACATTGCCGCGCTGCTCCCCGACGGCGCCGTGCACCAGGGCGTCGTGCTGGAGACCGCGCCGCTGCCGGCGGTCGATCTCGCGGCGGCCTGCCGCAGCGCGGCACAGGCGGAGAAGGGGGCGCGGCCGGTGGTGGTCCTCGACCAGGTGACCGACCCGCACAACGTCGGCGCGATCCTGCGCTCGGCGGCGGCCTTCTCCGTCGGCGCGGTGGTGGTGCAGGACCGCCATTCGCCGCAGGGCGCCGGCGCGCTGGCCAAGGCCGCCTCCGGCGCGCTGGAGCAGGTGCCGCTGGCCCGGGTCGTCAACATCGCGCGCACCCTTGTCGTGTTGAAGGAGCTCGGCTTCTGGTGTCTCGGCCTCGATCCCGACGCCGACGAGACGATCGGCGCGGTCAGCGTCAGGGCCCCGCTCGCGCTCGTGCTGGGCGCCGAGGGCCAGGGCATGCGGCGGCTCACCCGCGAGCGCTGCGACCTGACCGCCCGCATTCCCATGCCGGGCTCGATGGCGAGCCTCAACGTCTCCAACGCCGCCGCCATCGCCCTCTACGAGGTGGCGCGGCAATGAGCGCGTGCGCGCACGGGGCACTTGACACGGCGGGCGGGCCGCGCTTGAAGGCGGGCCTGCCGTGAGCGTGTGCGCGCGCAGCGAGATTTCGGCCGGCGTAGCTCAAGCGGTAGAGCACTTGATTTGTAATCAAGGGGTTGCGGGTTCGAGTCCTGCCGCCGGCACCAACCCGGCCCAGGCGAGCGCCGGGGTATAGGGCGCGGCATGGTCAGCGCCGCCGCCCTGATCGTCGCCGCCGGGCGCGGCCGCCGGGTCGGCGGGCCGCTGCCCAAGCAGTACCGCGCGCTCGCGGGGCGCGCGGTGCTCGGCCACAGCGTCGGGCGCTTCGCCCGGCACCCGCGCATCGACCGGGTGCGGGTGGTGATCGACCCCGATGACCGGCCGCTCTACGACGACGCGGTGGCGGCAAGCGCGGGCGCTGCGGCCGGCAAGCTGCTGGCCCCGGTCGCCGGCGGCGCCACGCGGCAGGAATCGGTGCTGAAGGGCCTGGAGAGCCTGGCCGGGGCAGCGCCCGACCTGGTGCTGATCCACGACGGCGCCCGCCCGCTGGTGGCCCCTGCCGTGATCGACGGCACGCTGGACGCGCTCGGCGCGCACGACGGCGCCGTGGCCGCGATCGCGGTGAGCGACAGCCTCAAGCGCGCCGCGCCGGAGAGCGGCGTGGTGGCAGGCTCGGTGGCGCGCGAGGGCCTGTGGCGCGCCCAGACGCCGCAGGGGTTCCGCTACCCGGCGATCCTCGCCGCCCACCGCGCCGCCGCCGGCGGGGCGCTCAGCGACGACGCCGCGGTGGCCGAGCATGCCGGCCTCGCCGTCGCGCTGACCGCCGGCGACGAGGATAACCTGAAGATCACCACCGAGCGCGATTTCGCCCGCGCCGAGCGCATCCTGGCGGCGCAGGAGGGCGGTCCCGCCGCGCTCGCCGCAGCGGCCGCGTTCGAGACCCGCGTCGGCATGGGCTTCGACGTGCACCGCTTCGGCCCCGGCGATCACCTCATGCTGTGCGGCGTGAGGGTGCCGCACGACCGCGGCGTGATCGGCCATTCCGACGGCGACGTGGGCCTTCACGCCATCGTCGATGCGGTGTTGGGCGCCATCGCCGCGGGCGACATCGGCACCCACTTCCCGCCCACCGACGAGGCCTGGCGCGGCGCCGACTCCGAGCGCTTCGTGGCCCACGCGCTGGAGCTGCTGGCGGCGCGCGGCGGGCGGCTCTGCCACGTGGACGTCACGCTGATCTGCGAGCGGCCCAGGATCGGCCCGCACCGGCCGGCCATGGTGGCGCGGCTGGCCGCCGTCCTCGGCCTCGATGCGGCCCGCATCGGCCTCAAGGCCACCACGACGGAGCGCCTCGGCTTCACCGGGCGGGGCGAGGGCATCGCCGCGCAGGCGGTGGCCACGGTGCGCCTGCCGGCGGCACAGGGCGATGACGGCTGAGGCGGAGAGCGCCCGCCTCGACCTGCGCCATCCGGCGACCCTGGTCGCGACCTGCTTCGGCGCCGGCCTGGTGCGCTGGGCGCCGGGCACGGCGGCATCGGCGCTGGCGCTGCCCGCGGCGTGGCTGCTCAGGAGCCACGCGGGCACGATCGGCCTCGCCGCCGCCACCCTCGCCGTGCTCGCGATCGGCATCTGGGCCGCGGGCGCCTGCGAGCGGCGCTCGGGCACCCGGGATTCGCCCGCGATCGTGATCGACGAGGTGGCGGGCCAGTGGATCGCGCTCTTGCTGATACCGCCGGACCCCGCCGCCTACGGCATCGGCTTCGTGCTCTTCCGCCTCTTCGACGTGGCGAAGCCCTGGCCGATCGGCCTGGTGGACCGCCACGTGAAGGGCGGGATGGGCGTCATGCTGGACGACGTGGTCGCGGGCGTCTTCGCCGCGGTCGTGCTCTGGAACGTGTGGGTGTGGCTGTGACCTTTCCGCCGGAAACCGTCGAGCGGGCGGAGCGCCTGCTCGCGCTCTGCCGGGCGCGGGGCCTGCGCGTCGCCACGGCGGAATCCTGCACCGGCGGCCTGATCGCCGCCTGCCTCACCGAGATCGCCGGCTCCTCCGACGTGGTGGACCGGGGCTTCGTGACCTACGCCAACGAGGCCAAGCGCGAGCTGCTGGGCGTGTCCGACGAGCTGCTCGTGCGCGTCGGCGCGGTGAGCGAGGAGGTGGCGCGGGCGATGGCGTCCGGTGCGCTCGCCCGCTCCGCCGCCGACCTCGCCGTCGCGGTGACCGGAATCGCGGGGCCGGGCGGAGCGACGGAGACGAAGCCCGTGGGCCTGGTGCACCACGCCTGCGCCGGGCGGGACGGTGCGGTCGCCCACAGGCGCGTGGTCTACCCCGGCGATCGCGGCGCGGTGCGGCGTGCGACCGTGGAGACCGCGCTCGACATGCTGATCGACGGTGCGGAACGGGGCTGAGGGCGCCGGGCGGGCGGCCGCGGCGGCCGATCCTGCCGACGCGCGCGCGGCCATCATCGCCGAGGCCCGCGCGCTCGGCTTCCAGGCGGCGGGCGTGGCGAGCGCGGCGGATGCGCCGGCGGACGGTGCGGCGCTGCGGGAGTTCGTCCGCCTGGGCTATGCCGGGGACATGGCCTGGATGCCGCGCACGGCGGCGAGGCGCAGCGCCCCCCGCGCGCTCTGGCCGGCGGCGCGCAGCGTCGTGGTGGTCGGCCTCAACTACGGGCCCGCGCACGACCCGCTGCGGCTGCTGCGGGAGCCCTCGCGCGGCATCGTCTCGGCCTACGCCCAGGGGCGCGACTACCACAGCGTGCTGAAGGCGAGGCTCAGGCGGCTTGCGCGCTATGTCGCAGACGGCTACGGCGCCGAGGTGAAGCTCTTCGTGGACACGGCGCCGGTGATGGAGAAGCCGCTGGCGGCCCGCGCCGGCCTCGGCTGGCAGGGCAAGCACACCAACCTGGTCTCCCGCCGCCACGGCTCCTGGCTCTTCCTCGGCGAGCTCTTCACCACCCTCGCGCTCGCGCCCGACGAGCCGGAGACAGACCACTGCGGCGCCTGCCGCCGCTGCCTCGACGTCTGCCCGACCGACGCCTTTCCCGCCCCCTACCGGCTCGATGCGAGGCGCTGCATCTCGTACCTCACCATCGAGCACAAGGGCCACATCCCGGCCGGGTTCCGCGCCGCCATGGGCAACAGGATCTATGGCTGCGACGACTGCCTCGCGGTGTGTCCCTGGAACAAGTTCGCCCGCCGCACCGGAGAGCTTGCCTTCCTGCCGCGCGCCGAGCTGACCGCGCCCCGGCTCGCCGACCTCGCGGACCTGGACGATCGCTCCTTCAGGGCGATCTTCTCGGGAAGCCCGATCAAGCGCATCGGGCGCGACCGCTTCGTCCGCAACGTGCTGATCGCCATCGGCAATTGCGGGGATGCGGCAGTCCTGCCGGCGGCCCGGCGGTTGCTCGGCGACCCCTCGCCCCTGGTGCGGGCCATGGCGGTCTGGGCCTCGCAGCGCCTCGCGGCGCCTGCCGAGCACGATGCGCTCCGCGCCCGCCACGAGCCCGCCGAGCGGGACGCGCAGGTGCTGGCCGAGTGGCGCCGGCCGCCCGACACCACTCTGCCACCGCGATGACGGCGCCCCGGCGGCTCTTCTGCTTCGGTTACGGGTTCTCGGCGCAGGCCCTCGGCGCGCTGCTCGGCCCTGCCGGCTGGTCGCTCGCCGGCACCTGCCGCAGCGAGGAAGGGTGCCGCGCGCTCGCCGATGCAGGCGTCGACGCGCTCCCCTTCGCGCGCGAGGCGCCGCTCGCCGATGCCGGGCGCCTGCTCGCGGGCACGACCCATCTCCTCCTCTCCATCCCGCCCGATGCGGACGGCGACCCCGCGCTCGACCGCCACGGCGCCGACATCGCGGCGCTGCCCGGCCTCGCGTGGATCGGCTACCTCTCCACCACCGGCGTCTACGGCGATACCGGCGGCGCCCGGGTGGACGAGAGCGCGACACCCACGCCCAGCGGCGAGCGCGGCAGGCGCCGGCTCGCGGCTGAGAGGGGCTGGCGAGCGCTGGGCGAGAACCACGGCATCCCCGTCCAGGTCTTCCGCCTGGCCGGGATCTACGGGCCGGGGCGCAACGCGCTTGCCGCAGTCCGGCGCGGCGCGGCGAAGCGCATCGACAGGCCCGGTCACGCGTTCTCGCGCATCCACGTGGCCGACATCGCGCAGGCGCTGGCCGCCTCCATCGCCCGGCCCCGCGCCGGCGCGATCTACAACGTGTGCGACGACGAGCCGGCGCCGGGGGCGGACGTGGTGGCCCACGCCTGCGCGCTCCTGGGCGTCGCGCCGCCGCCGCTCACACCCCTGGAGGAGGCCGGTCTCTCGCCCATGGCGCGGAGCTTCTACGCCGACAACCGGCGCGTCTCCAACGCGCTCATCAAGGAGGAGCTCGGCGTGGCGCTGCGCTATCCCGACTACCGCGCCGGCCTCGCCGCCCTGCTCGCCGAGGAGCGGGCCGGGGCCTAGGGCACTTTCCGACCGGACGGGATCTCACCCGGTTGCCGCACGTTCCTCGCTTCGCATGGGGAGTCGCTCGGGAAACCCCCACCTCACCCCGGCCCTCTCCTCCCCGCCGGGGAGGAGAGGGAGAAGGGCGCCGCCGTCTACGTTCCCCCTCCTCCTGGGAGGAGGGGGACAGGGGGAGGTGGGCGTCCGGGGTACAGACCGGATCGCCGTGACCCGGCAAGGTCGAAAATAGCTCTAGCCGATGGCGGCGAGCGCGGGGAAGGCCTCGAGCATCCAGAAGGCGACGGTGCTGAGGTAGCCGGTGATGAGCGCCACGCCCATCGCCACCAGGATGACGCCGGCGCCGATCTGGAGCGGCCTGCTCACCCTGCGGATGCGCCGCATGTGGCGGAGGAAGAAGCCGGTAAAGGCCGCCGCGATCAGGAAGGGCACGCCGAGCCCGAGCGAGTAGATCGCGAGCAGGGCGACGCCCTGGCCGACGTCGGCCGAGGTCGCGGTCATGGTGAGGATGCCGCCCAGCACCGGGCCGATGCAGGGCGTCCAGCCGAAGGCGAAGGCCGCGCCCAGCAGGAAGGCGCTCGCCGGCTTGCCGCCCGCCATGCGCCCGGCGAAGCGCGCCTCGCGCTCGAAGAAGGGGATCCGGACCAGGCCCGTGAGGTAGAGGCCGAAGACGACGATCACCCCGCCCGCCACGTACTCGAAGATCGTCTTGTGCTCGAGCAGGAAGCCGCCCACGGCGCTCGCGCTCGCGCCCAGCGCCACGAAGATCGCGGTGAAGCCGAGGACGAAGAAGGCGCTCAGCGTCAGCGCAGCGATCCGGCGGCGGGAGAGCCCCGCCTCGTCCCGCAGCTCCTCCAGCGAGCCGCCGGCGACATAGGAGACGTAGCCCGGCACCAGCGGCAGGACGCAGGGCGAGAGGAACGAGATCAGCCCGGCCGCGAAGACCGAGGCGATTCCTATGGCGGAGAGTTCCATGCCCGAACGTCCGGCGGCGGACCCGCTTCCCGTCCCGCGTCGTCAGTCGACGATGTGGCGGACCAGGTTGACGACCGCCGGATCGGACCAGTCGCGGTCGCCCAGCACGCGCGCGACCTCGGCACCTTCTGCGTCGATGAAGACCGTCGCGGGGATGCCGTGCACCCGGAGCGCGCGCGCCGCCGCCATCTTCTCGTCGATCATCACCGGGAGCGTGGTGAGATCGTGATCCTCGTAGTAGGCCCGCACCAGCGCGGCGCCGTCGCGATCGAGCGAGAGCGGCAGGACGATCATGTCGTCGCCCAGCTCGCGCTGCAGCGCGTCCATCGTCGGCATCTCGGCACGGCAGGGGAAGCACCAGGTGGCCCAGAAGTGGACGGCGACGGGGGTGCCGCGGTAGTCGGCGAGGCTCAGCTCCGCGCCCGCCTCGTCGGTGAACGAGATGGGCGGCGGCTCCATCGGCCCGTCCGCCACCACCAGGTTGAGCACCGGGGTCCCGTCCGCGTGCCGGTCGAGCGAGCGCAGCAGCTCCGCGTCGGCGGCGAGCGCCGCGCCACCATGGAAGGCGACGCCGACGATGACGGCGGCGGCGGCGGCGGCGAGCCGCCCAAGCATGCGTTTATCCGTCATGGCCCTTGCTCCCCTCTGTCTCGACCGCCTGCACAGGCGATAGATAGTCGCGCAAACGCCCGCTGCATAGCGATCTCACGCGCGCTCACCAGGATTTGAAGCCGACGTGGTCTCGATCATCGCGTCGACCGCGGCGCAGAGCCGGGCGAGATCGCGCTCCCGCGAGAGGCGGTGATCGCCGTCCTTGACCAGCTCGACCGTGACGCGCTCGCTCGTCACCCGCTCGGCGACGGTGAGCGCGGTGCGCCAGGGCACGTCCGCATCCGCCATGCCCTGCAGCAGATGGAGCGGGCGGTCGAGGGCGATGGGCGCGCGCAGCAGCAGGTGATCGCGCCCCTCCTCGATCAGGCGCATGGTGACGGGATAGGGGTCTTCGCCGTAGTCGCAGGGGAGCACGATCCGGCCGCTCTCGGTGAGCGTTCGCCGCCCCTCGTCGTCGAGCGTGGACCACACCAGGTCCTCGGTGAAGTCGGGCGCGGCGGCGACGCCGACGAGGCCGGCGACGCGCTCGGGCCGCGCCAGTGCCGCCAGCAGCATGATCCAGCCGCCCATGCTGGAGCCCACCAGCACCTGCGGCCCACGCGCGATGCGGTCGAGCACGGCCAGCGCATCGTCCCGCCAGCGGCCGATGGTGCCGTCCTCGAAGGCGCCGCCGGAGACGCCGTGGCCGGAATAGTCGAAGCGGACGAAGGCGCGGCCCGTGCGCCGGCAGTGGGCCTCCAGCGTGCTCGCCTTGGTGCCGGTCATGTCCGACATGAAGCCGCCGAGGAAGATCACGCCCGGCGTCTTGCCGTCCACCCTGCGGTAGGCGATTGTGTCGCGGCCGGCGCGCCGCAGCAGCGATGGCGGTGGGGGTTCCTGCATGGCGTCGCTCGCTCGATCCGCGTGCCGGCCCGCGCGGCCGTGTCGATGAAGCAGAGCGCGCGGGCAAGCGCCGGTATCCGTTGAGGTGACGCCGATAGTCGAATGACGACGGTTCTTCAAGTCCTGCCGAGCCTCGCCGGCGGCGGCGGGGTGGAGCGCGGGACGCTGGAGATCTCCAGGGCGCTGGTCGCCGCCGGCTGGGGCTCCGTCATCGTGACCGGGCGCGAGGCGGACCGGACGGCGGCGGCGGACGCCGGCGCGCGCCACGCGGCGCTCCCCGTCGCCCGCCGCAATCCGCTGCAGGCGCCGGGCGCCGTTCGCCGCCTCGCCCGCCTGATCGGCGAGGAGGGGATCGACCTCGTCCACGCCCGCTCGCGCTGGCCCGCCTGGCTCGCCCATCGCGCGGCGCGGCGCGCGGGGAGGCCCTTCGTCACCACCTTCCACGGCACCTACGCCGCCGCCGTACCGCTGAAGCGGCGCTACAACGCGATCATGACGCGGGGCGCGCGGGTGATCGCGATCTCGGAGTTCATCGCCCGCCACGTCGCCGAGACCCATGGCGTGGAGCCTGCGCGGATCAGGACGATCCCGCGCGGCGTCGACCTCTCCCTCTTCGACCCCGCGCGGGTGGAGCCGGCGCGCATCGCCGCGCTGCGCGACGCCTGGCAGATGCCGGAGGGGCGGCCGGTCGTCATGCTGCCGGCGCGCCTCACCGCCTGGAAGGGGCACCTCGCCCTGCTCGACGCGCTGGCGCAGGTGGAGGAAGGCGTCACCTGCCTCTTCGTCGGCGCCACGGACGCCCGGCGCGCGGACTACCGCGCCCGCGTCGAGCGGCGGATCGCGGCGCCGGGCACGGCCCACAACGTGCGGCTCGCCGGCCCCTGCGGCGACATGCCGGCGGCGTACCTGCTGGCCGACATCGTGGTCTCGCCCTCGCTCCGGCCCGAGGCCTTCGGCCGCGTCGCGGCCGAGGCGCAGGCCATGGGCCGGCCGGTGATCGCCGCGGCCCACGGCGGCGCGCTCGAGACCGTGCGCGACGGGGAGACCGGGTGGCTGGTGCCGCCGGGCGATGCGGCGGCGCTGGCCGGCGCGCTGCGCGCGGCGCTGGGCGCAAGCGGGGCCGAACGCGAGAGGATGGGCCGCGCCGGGCGGGCGCACGTGCAGCGCTCCTTCTCGCTGGAAGGGATGTGCAGCGCGACGCTCGCCGTCTACCGCGAGCTGCTGCCCGACGCGCCCTGAGCCGGCTGGACAAGCGCGTGGCCGCACCCGACACTCCGGCGCGGCGGGACCGTTGCACCCCCCTCACCCACGGGCGGAGAGACATGGACCTGAAGCTTGCCGGCAGGAAGGCCGTCGTGACGGGCGGCACGCGCGGGATCGGCCACGCCATCGCGCGCAGGCTCGCGACGGAGGGCTGCGGGGTCGGCATCTGCGGGCGGGACGAGGCCCGGCTCGACGCGGTGCTGGAAGACTTCGAGAGTGCGGACCTCGACGTCATCGGTGCCCCCTGCGACGTGGGCGACGGCGAGGCCGTGACGCGATGGACCGCGGCGATGGCGGAGCGCCTCGGCGGCATCGACATCGTGGTCGCCAACGTGAGCGCGCTGGCGGGCGCGCCGAGCGAGGCCTCCTGGCGCGCCGGCTTCGAGATCGACATCCTCGGCACCGTGCGCACGATCGAGGCGGCGATGCCGCATCTCGAGCGCTCGGACGCCGCGGCCATCGTCACCGTCTCGAGCACCGCGGGCGTCGAGAGCTTCGGCGGCGTGCGCCCCTACAACTCGGTCAAGGCCGCGCTGATCAACTACACCTCCAACCTCGCCAATGCGCTCGCCGGCGAGGGCATCCGCGCGAACTGCGTCTCGCCCGGCACGATCTTCTTCAGGGACGGGGTCTGGGACACGCGGCGCCGCGAGGACCCGGAGCGCTACCGGGCCGCGCTCGCGCGCAACCCCACCGGGCGCATGGGAACGCCGGAGGAGGTCGCCGACGCGGTGGCCTTCCTCGCGAGCCCGCTGTCCGCCTTCACCACCGGCGCCAACCTGGTGGTGGACGGCGGCCTCACCCAGCGCGTGCAATACTAGCCGGGCGAAGGGCGCGACTTCCGAGGAGCGGGACGATGCCGCGAACAGTCTTCTTCCACGAGACCGGCGGGCCCGAGGTGCTGCGCGTCGAGGAGGCGCCGGCGCAGCCGCCGGGCCCCGGCGAGGTGCAGATCAGGGTCGAGGCGATCGGGCTCAACCGGGCGGAGTGCATGCTGCGCGAGGGCATCTACCACGAGCAGCCCGTCTTCCCCTCGCGCATCGGCTACGAGGCCGCGGGCGTGGTCGAGGCCGTGGGCGAGGGCGTGACGGGGGTGAGCGAGGGGACGCGCATCGCCACGGTGCCCTCCTTCGCGCTCTCCCAGACCCGCCAGGGCGTCTATGGCGAAAGCGCGACCGTGCCGGCGGAGATCGTGCGGCCCTACCCCGCCGCGCTCTCGCCCGCCGAGGGCGCGTCCCTCTGGATGGCCTACCTCACCGCCCACGGCGCGCTGGTCCACTACGGCCGGATCGGGCCGGAGGACGCCGTGGTCGTTACCGCCGCCAGCAGCAGCGTCGGCATCGCCGCGATCCAGATCGCGCGCGCACGCGGTGCCAGCGTGATCGCGACCACCCGCCGCGCGGGCAAGAAGGCGGTGCTCGCGGGCCACGGCGCCGATCACGTGGTGGCGACCGAGGAGGAGGACCTGCCGGCGCGGGTGATGGAGATCACCGGCGGCGCCGGCGCCCGCGTGATCTTCGACCCCGTCGCGGGGCCGCTGCTGACGACGCTCTGCGGCGCCTGCGCGCCCTACGGCACGATCTACGAGTACGGCGCGCTGCATCCCGGCGAGACCGTCTATCCGCTGATGTCGATGCTGGCGAAGTCGCTCACCATCACGGGCTACCAGGTGCTCGACTTCGTGCGCGACGAGGCCCGCTTCGCGGCGGCGCGGGACGACATCTTCGCCGGGCTGGAGAGCGGCGCGCTGAAGCCGGTGATCGACCGCGAATTCCCGCTGGAAGAGATCGCCGACGCGCACCGCTACATGGAATCCAACGCCCAGTGCGGCAAGATCGTGGTCACGGTGTGAGCGGCGGCGCGGCTTGACGGGCGCATCCCGCGTTGACCGGGCTTCCCGCGCGGTGAGAGACTAGGCGCGCCTGCGGGCAGGCGGACCCCCGTGGAGGACGAGACGATGGCGAGCGGCACGAAGGGGCGCGACAGCGCCGCATTCGAGACTGACGTGGTGACCCGCGAGATCGTGCGCGGCAAGCTGCTGGCGGTGGCGGACGAGATGGGCGTGGTGCTCGCGCGCAGCAGCATGAGCCCGGTCATCTACGAGGTGCTCGACTTCGCCTGCGGCTTCTGCGACGCGGACGGCGAGCTGGTGTCCCAGACCAACGGGATCACCGTCTTCACCGGGACCTTCTCGCTCCAGATCAACATCATCAAGGAGAAGTTCGCGGGCCGCATCCGGCCGGGCGACATCTACATGCTCAACGACCCCTTCAACGGGGGCACCCACTACAACGACGTGGGCGTCATCAAGCCCATATTCGTGGACGGCGAGCTCTTCGCCTTCGCCATCTCGATCTCGCACTGGACCGACATCGGCGGCAAGGCGCCGGGCTCGCTGCCGGCGGACGCCACCGAGATTTTCCAGGAGGGCATCTGCTTCCCCGGCATCCACGTCTACAGGGAAGGCGAGCGCCAGGACGCCATCTTCGAGATGATCGCGGCCAACGTGCGCCTGCCCAAGATGGCGCTGGGCGACCTCAACGCCGCGCTCGCCTCGGTCCGCATCGCCGAGAATCGCTGCCTCGAGCTCTGCGGGAAGTACGGCAAGCGCGCGGTCGCCGAGACCTTCCGCCACATCCTCGAGACCAGCGAGCGGGTGAGCCGCGAGGCCGTGACGGCGCTCCCCGACGGCACCTACGAGGCCGAGGACTGGATCGACGGCGACGGCATCACCGAGGAGCGCTTCCGCACCAGGGTGGCGGTCACCATCGAGGGCAGCGACATCACCGTCGACTACACCGGCTCCTGCGATCAGCTCCAGGGCCCGGTCAACTGCTCGCGCCCGGCGCTGGTCTCGGCGGTGAAGACCGTCTTCAAGGCGATCGTCGATCCGCAGTCGCCGTCGAACGAGGGCTGGTTCCGGCCGCTCAGGGTGGCGGCGCCCGACGGCACGGTGTTCACCGCGACCAAGCCCGCGCCGGTGGGCTGGTACTACGAGGGCACGGGCCAGGCCTCGGAGCTCGCGTGGAAGGCGCTCGCCCCCATCGCGCCCAAGCGGGTCAGCATGGGCAGCGCCAACAGCCTCTGCGTCACCGTGCTCGGCGGCCACGACCGCGCCAAGGGCGAGCCCTGGGTGATGATCGAGCCCAGCATGGTCGGCTGGGGCGCAACGGACGAGCGCGACGGCAACTGCGTCACCAGCGCGATCACCAACGGCGACACCTTCAACTACTCCATCGAGCTCTTGGAGGCGAAGTTCCCGGTGCGGGTCAACCAGTACGCGCTCAACACGCCGGGCGGGGTCGGCGCCGGGCGCTACCGGGGCGGCTACGGCTCGATCCGCGAGTACGAGATCATGGCCGACGACGCGGTGCTTTCCGCGAGCTACGGCCGCTCGATCGAGAGGCCCTGGGCGCGCGAGGGGGGCGACGAGGGCTCGGTCAACTACTTCGAGCTGCACGTCGGCAACGACGCCCGCCGCGCCGCACGGGCGCCCACCACGATCATGAAGCGGGGCGACATCATCCGCATGTTCACCGGCGGCGGGGGCGGCTACGGCGACCCCTTCGAGCGGCCGGCGGACGAGGTGCTGGCGGAGGTCCGCGCCGACTACATCTCGCCCGAGCAGGCGCGCGAGGACTACGGCGTCGTCATCGCGGCGAGCGGGCGCGAGATCGACGCGGACGCCACCGCCAGGCTGCGCGCCCCGGCCGCCTGACGCGCTGACCAGCCATGGGCCGGCTCGCGTCCGATATCGGCGGCACCTTCACCGACCTGGTCTATTTCGACGCGGCGCATGGGTCGCTGCGCACGGCGAAGTCGCTGACCACGCCGGGGGACCTGACCCAGGGCGTGATCGACACCATCGGGCTCTCGGGCCTCGCTGCGGGCGAGGTGGACTTCTTCGTCCACGGCGGCACCACGGTCATCAACGCGATCACCGAGCGCAAGGGCGCGCGCACGGCGCTCGTCACCACCGCCGGCTTCCGCGACGTGCTGGAGATCCAGCGCGGCAACCGCCCCGACCTCTACAACCTGCGCTTCGAGAAGGAGCGTCCCTTCGTGCCCCGCCTCCTGCGCTTCGAGGTGCGCGAGCGCGTGGACGCGGCGGGCAACGTGCTGCGGCCGCTGGAGAAGGCGGACCTCGACCACGTGGTCGAGCGCTGCCGCGAGGAGGGCGTGGAGGCGATCGCGATCCAGTTCCTGCACAGCTACGTGGCACCCCGGCACGAGGCCGAGACCGCGGCCTACCTGCGCGAGCGGCTCGACGGCGTCTCGATCACCGCCTCGCACGAGATCACCCGCGAGTGGCGCGAGTACGAGCGCGCCAACACCGCGGTGCTCAACGCCTACGTGCAGCCCATCGTGCAGACCTACTTCGGCCGGCTGGAGGAGGCGCTGGGCGGCGCCGGGGTGCGCTGCGCCTACGCCGCCATGCAGTCCAACGGCGGCACCACCAGCTTCGCCTGGGCCAAGGAGCACCCCATCACGCTGATGGAATCGGGGCCGGCGGCGGGCTGCAACGGGGCCGCCATCGTCGGCGACCTGTGCGACGAGCCGCGCGTGATCTACCTCGACATCGGCGGCACCACGGCCAAGTGCACCACCATCGAAGACGGCGCGCCCAAGGTCACCACCGAGTACCGGCTGGAATACAGCCGCACCCGCTTCGGCTATCCGCTGCGCGTGCCGGTGGTGGACATCGTCGAGATCGGGGCCGGCGGCGGCTCCATCGCCTGGCTCGACAAGGCGGGGCTGCTCAAGGTGGGGCCGGTCTCCGCCGGCGCCGATCCGGGTCCCGCCTGCTATGGCCGGGGCGGCACCGAGCCCACCGTGACCGACGCCAAGCTCATCACCGGCGTCATCAACCCCACCAACTTCGCCGGCGGGCAGTTCGACCTCGACGAGGGCAAGGCCCGGGCCGCGATGGAGAAGATCGCGCGCGGGCTCGGCACCGACGCGGTGGATGCGGCGGTCGCCGTGATTCGCACCGTCGAGGCCAACATGATCAACGCGCTGAAGCTGGTCTCGATCCAGCGCGGCCACGACCCGCGCGACTTCGCGCTGGTGGTGGGCGGCGGCGGCGGCCCCATGCACGGCGCGCCGCTCGGCCGCGAGCTCGGCGTGAAGGAGATCATCGTCCCCCTCTATCCCGGCCTCTTCTCCGCCTGGGGGATGCTCGCCACCGAGCCCCGGCGCGACTTCATGCAGACCGTGCTGCGCCGCTCGGAAGAGGTGGAGGCCGGCGACGTGCGCGCGGTCTTCGCCGGCCTCAAGGAGGAGGCCGAGCGCTACTACCGCACCGACGCCCACGTGGGCGCGGTGGAGGTCGCCTTCGAGGGCCGCATCGACCTGCGCTACCTCGGGCAGGAGCACTCGGTCACCGTGCTGGTGGACATCGAGAGCGCGAGCGTGGACGCGATCCTCGCCGACTTCCACGACGCGCACGAGAAGACCTACACCTTCCGCCTCGACGACACGCCGGTGGAGTTCGTGACCTACCGGCTCACCGCGTCGGCCAAGGTGCCGCGGCCCGAGATGACGAAGCTGGCTGCGGACGGGCGCTCGCTGGAGGCGGCAGCGCGGCCCGCGCGCGAGGCCGACTTCGCCGAGGACGGCCGCCACGAGGCCCGGGTCTACGAGCGCGACCTGCTGCCGCCCGGCGCCACGCTGGCGGGGCCGCTGATCGTCGAGGAGGCCACCGCCACCACCCTCGTCCACCCCGGCCAGACGCTGCGGGTCGACGACTACGGCTTCCTGCGCATCACCGACGCCTGAGCGGCCCGGGCGACTCATGCGCGCATGAGTCGTGATGTTGCGCGCAGGACCCTGCGGGCCTGCGCGACCATATGCCGCGCCCGCGACCTTCGGGCGTGCATGAGTCGTGATGCTGCGCGCAGGACCCTGCGGGCCTGCGCGACCATATGCCGCGCCCGCGACCCTTCGGGCGCGCATGAGTCGTGATGCTGCGCGCAGGACCCTGCGGGCCTGCGCGCCGCACCATGGTGCGGTGCACAGGCGCGGCGGCGGGGGTTCCAATGTCCGGTTCGTGAACCGACCGTAAGGAGCCCCACCATGGCGACCCGGAGACAGATCGAGGCCAACCGCCGCAACGCGCAGAAGAGCACCGGGCCGAGGAGCGCCGCCGGCAAGGCCGC
>JAJDXK010000102.1 GCA_022823305.1 Alphaproteobacteria bacterium | reverse complement strand
GGCGAACGTCTACGTCCCGATCCTCTACAAGGACGCGGTCGACATCCTCTCCGACGACACGGCCGCGGTCATCGTGGTGCCGGTGGCGATCCTGCTGGCCTACGGCGCGCTCAGGGTGCTCACGGTCGCCTTCGGCGAGCTTAGAGACGCGGTCTTCGCCAAGGTCGGCGAGCGCGCGATCCGCACCGTGGCGCTGCAGGTCTTCGACCACCTGCACCGGCTCTCGCTCCGCTTCCACATCGAGCGGCGCACGGGCGGGCTCAGCCGCGCCATCGAGCGCGGCATCAAGGGGATCGAGTTCCTGCTCACCTTCATGCTCTTCAACATCCTGCCGACCCTGGTGGAGGTCACCATGGTCTGCGGCATCCTCTGGTTCCTCTACGGCATCACCTACGCGGCGGTGACCTTCGTCACCATCGCGGCCTACATCGCCTTCACCCTCTCGGTCACCGAGTGGCGGCTGAAGTACCGGCGCCGCATGAACGAGCGCGACAGCGAGGCCAACACCAAGGCCATCGACAGCCTGCTCAACTACGAGACGGTCAAGTACTTCGGCAACGAGGCGCACGAATCGCGCCGCTTCGACGCCTCGCGCCGAGCCTACGAGCGCGCCGCGGTGCAGAGCAAGACCAGCCTCTCGCTGCTCAACATCGGCCAGGGGATCATCGTCGCCATCGGGCTCACCGGCATCACCATCATGGCGGGCAACGAGGTCGCCGCCGGCACCATGACCATCGGCGACTTCGTGCTGGTCAACACCTACCTGCTGCAGCTATACATCCCGCTCAACTTCCTCGGCTTCGTCTACCGCGAGATCAAGCAGTCGCTCACCGACATGGAGGCGATGTTCGGCATCCTCTCGGTGGAGCGCGAGATCGAGGACAGCGCCGACGCCCCGCCGCTCGAGGTGACGGACGGCGCCATCGAGTTCGAGGACGTGCAATTCCGCTACGAGGAGCGGCGCCGCATCCTCGACGGCATCTCGTTCAGCGTGGCGCCCGGCACCACCACCGCCATCGTCGGCGCGAGCGGCGCCGGCAAGTCGACCATCTCGCGCATCCTCTTCCGCTTCTACGACATCGAGTCCGGCGCGGTCAGGATCGACGGCCAGGACGTGCGCGCGGTGCAGCAGCAGAGCCTGCGCGCAGCGATCGGCATCGTTCCCCAGGACACGGTGCTCTTCAACGACACCATCTTCTACAACATCGCCTACGGCCGGCCGGAGGCAGGCCGCGAGGAGGTCGAGGAGGCGGCGCGGCTCGCCCACATCCACGACTTCATCGCGGGCCTGCCGGACGGCTACGACAGCATGGTGGGGGAGCGCGGGCTCAAGCTCTCGGGCGGCGAGAAGCAGCGGGTGGCGATCGCGCGCACGATCCTCAAGAATCCGCGTATCCTGCTCTTCGACGAGGCCACCTCGGCCCTCGATTCGCAGACCGAGAAGGAGATCCAGGCGAGCCTGCGGGACGTGAGCCGCGACCGCTCCACGCTGATGATCGCCCACCGCCTCTCCACCGTCATCGACGCCGACCAGATTCTGGTGCTGGACGGCGGGCGCATCGTCGAGCGCGGCCGCCACGCCGAGCTGCTGGTGCGCGACGGCCGCTACGCCGAGATGTGGTGGCGCCAGCAGGAGACCGCCGAGCTGCGCGAGGAGCTGGAGCAGCGGCTCGCCGACGAGGCGGGCGAGGGCGGCGAGGAGACGACGCCCCTGCCGGGCGGGGAGGGCACGCCATGACGCGCGGCGCGCCCGGCGCCGGCCGGACGCCGACCGCCGACGCCATCCGCGCGGGCGACCGGCGGGCGCTGGCGGCGGCGATCACCCTGATCGAATCGACGCGCGAGGACGACCGCGCCGCGGCCGAGGATCTGCTCCAGGCCCTGCTGCCCCATGCCGGTGGGGCCGTGCGCCTCGGAATCTCGGGCGCGCCGGGGGTGGGCAAGTCGACCTTCATCGAGGCCTTCGGCACGCGCCAGATCGCGGCCGGCCGGCGCCTCGCGGTGCTCGCCATCGACCCCTCGAGCGCGCGCTCGGGCGGGTCGATCCTGGGCGACAAGACGCGCATGCCGGAGCTTGCGCGGCGTGAGGAGAGCTTCATCCGCGCCACGCCCGCGGGCGGCACGCTGGGCGGCGTCGCGCGGCGCACGCGCGACGTGATGCTCGCCTGCGAGGCGGCGGGTTTCGACCTGGTGATGGTCGAGACCGTGGGCGTCGGCCAGTCCGAGGCCGCGGTCGCCGACATGGTGGACCTCTTCATGCTGCTGGTGCAGCCGGGCGCCGGCGACGAGCTGCAGGGCATCAAGCGCGGCGTGGTCGAGCGCGCCGACATCGTCGTCGTCACCAAGGCCGACGGCGCGCTCGCAGGCCCCGCGACCCATGCCAAGGCGGACTTCGAGGCAGCACTCATGCTGCACGCGGGCGCCGGCCCGTGGACACCCTGCGTCATCGCCTGCTCGTCGGTCGAAGGCACGGGTCTCGACGAGATCGCAGACGCGGTGGCGCGCCACCGGGCGACAATGGCGGCCGACGGCGCGCTGGAGGCGAGGCGCGCCGCCCAGGCCGAAACCTGGCTCTGGCGCGAGGTGGAGGAGACGCTGATCGCGACCATCCGCGCCGACGCGCGGCTCGCGCCCGCGGTGGCGGCGCTGGAGGCCGAGGTGACGGCCGGGACGCTTGCGCCCGCCGCCGCCGCCCGCCGCATCGTCGAGCGACTGCTGGAGAGCCAGAAAGGCGAAGGCGGAGCTTCCCCCACCTCACCCCGCCCCTCTCCTCCCCCGAGGGGAGGAGAGGGAGAATAGCGCGCGAGGCGCGTCGGCAAGCGAACGGAGTGAACGCCCACCGTTGAGGGATATGTAAAGTGGATATTCGCCGGTTCACCGACTATGTAATGTGCTGCGGTGCAGCATCCGGCTGCCGGACGCGGGAGAGCACGAAACATGATGGATGATCCGATCGTCATCGTCGGCATGGCGCGCACGCCCATGGGCGGGTTTCAGGGCGACTTGAAGGACGCACGGGCGTCGGAATTGGGCGCGGCCGCCATCGAGGCGGCGCTGGTGCGCGCCGGCGTCGCGGCGGACGAGGTCGACGAGGTGATCATGGGCAACATCCTCTCGGCGGGCCAGGGGCAGGCGCCGGCGCGCCAGGCCTCCATCGGCGCCGGGATCCCGGAGCACGTCGGCTGCACCACCATCAACAAGATGTGCGGCTCGGGCATGAAGGCCACGATGTTCGCCCACGACCTGATCGCGGCGGGCTCGGGCGCCGTCGTCGTCGCCGGCGGCATGGAGAGCATGACCAACGCGCCCTACCTGCTGGATCGCGCGCGCGGCGGCTACCGCATGGGCCACGGCCAGGTGCAGGACCACATGTTCCTCGACGGGCTGGAGGACGCCTACGACAAGGGCAAGCTGATGGGCCACTTTGCCGAGGAGACGGCGCGCAGCTATCAGTTCACCCGCGAGCAGCAGGACGAGTTCGCCATCACCTCGCTCACGCGCGCGAAGACGGCGATCGAGGACGGCTCCTTTGCGGGCGAGGTCACGCCGGTCACGGTGAAGCACCGCAAGGGCGAGAGCGTGGTCGACCGCGACGAGCAGCCGCTCAAGGCCGACCTCGACAAGATCCCGACGCTGCGCCCGGCCTTCGCCAAGGACGGCTCGGTGACTGCCGCCAACTCCAGCTCGATCTCCGACGGGGGTGCCGCGCTGGTGCTGATGCGCCGCTCCGAGGCCGAGAGGCGCGGGCTCACGCCCATCGCCCTGATCCACGGCCACGCGACACACGCCCAGGCGCCGGCCTGGTTCACCACCGCGCCGGGGCCGGCGCTCAGGAAGCTCTTCGGGACGGTGGGCTGGGACGCGGACGAGGTAGACCTCTACGAGATCAACGAGGCCTTCGCCGTCGTCACCATGGCGGCGATGCGCGACCTCGACCTGCCGCACGACAAGGTGAACGTGCACGGCGGCGCCTGCGCGCTGGGCCACCCGGTGGGCGCCTCGGGCGCGCGCATCGTCATCACCCTGCTGGCGGCGCTCGAGAAGTACGGCATGGAGAAGGGCGCGGCCGCGCTCTGCATCGGCGGTGGCGAGGCCACGGCCATCGCCGTCGAGCGCCTGCACTAGGGAGGCCGTCATGCCGGGTGCACGCAAGACCATCCCGGCGCGGAAGGGCCGGGCGACCAGGCTGGGCGCGGGCGAATCACTCCGCCTCGTCAACACCCACGGCACCCAGGTGGTGGACACCTGGGCCTTCAACGCCGACGACATGGCCGAGTGCATGTCGATGGAGCATTCCCGCGTTGCCATCGGCGGCGTCTTCCCCAAGCCGGGCGACACCATGGTCACGAACAAGCGCCGCCCCATCCTCACCCTGGTGGAGGACACCTCGCCCGGCATCCACGACACGCTGATCGCCGCCTGCGACCGCTGGCGCTACATTCTGCTGGGCGCCGGCGAGGACCACGACAACTGCGAGGACAACCTGCACGCGGCGCTGGCGGCGCTCGGCCTCGAGGCGCCGAAGACGCCGTCCCCCTGGAACATGTGGATGAACATCCCCGTGGGCGCCGACGGCTCGGTCTCCTTCGAGCCCACCGTCTCCAGCCCCGGCGATTACGTGGTGCTGCGGGCGGAGATGGACACGGTCGTGGCCTTCTCCTGCTGCCCGCAGGACATCCTGCCCATCAACGGCGTCGACTGCGTGCCGGTCGACGCCGCCTTCGAGCGGCTGTGAGGGCAGGGGCCATGGCAGGCGACGGCCTCTTCCTCAGCGACGAGCAGCGGATGGTGCGCGACATGGCGCGCGACTTCGCCGCCGGCGAGCTCGCCCCCCATGCCGGCCGCTGGGACCTGGAGGGCGGCTACCCGGACGACATGCTCGGCCGCATGGGCAAGCTCGGCCTGATGGGCATGCTGGTGCCGCCGGAGTGGGACGGCGCCGGCGCCGACCACGTGGCCTACGCGCTCGCCATGGAGGAGATCGCGGCCGGCGACGTCGGCACGTCCACGGCGATGAGCGTCAACAATTCGCTGGTCTGCGCCGGCATCCTGCGCGCCGGCTCGACTGCGCAGAAGGAGCGCTTCCTGCGCCCGCTCGCACGCGGCGACATGCTGGGCTGCTTCTGCCTCACCGAGCCGCAGGCGGGCTCCGATGCGTCCAACCTGCGCAGCCGCGCGGTGGCGGACGGCAACGGCTACCGCCTCAGCGGCACCAAGCAGTTCATCACCAGCGGCTCGAAGGCGGACGTCGCCATGGTCTTCGCCGTGACCGACCCCGACGCCGGCAAGAAGGGGATCAGCTGCTTCCTGGTGCCGACCGACGCCGACGGCTACCGGGTCGCAAGCCACGAGACCAAGATGGGCCAGCGCGCGCACGACACCTGCCAGATCGTCTTCGAGGACGTGCGGCTGACGCCCGACCTCATGCTGGGCGAGCCGGGGCAGGGCTACGCCATCGCTCTCGGCAACCTCGAGGGCGGGCGCATCGGCGTTGCCGCCCAGGCCACCGGGGCCATGCGGGCCGCCTACGAGACCGCGCTGGCCTACGCGAAGGAGCGCACCAGCTTCGGCAAGCCGCTGATCGAGCACCAGGCGGTGGGCTTCCGCCTCGCCGACATGGCGACCGAGATCGAGGCGGCGCGGCTGCTCACCCTGCAGGCCGCGCGGCTGCGCGATGCCGGCGAGCCCTGCCTGAAGGAGGCCTCCATGGCCAAGCTCCTCGCCTCGGAGACGGCGGAGCGGGTCTGCTCGAAGGCGATCCAGACCCTCGGCGGCTACGGCTACCTGAGCGATTTTCCGGTGGAGCGCATCTACCGCGACCAGCGCGTCTGCACCATCTACGAGGGCACGAGCGACGTGCAGCGGCTGGTCATCGCCCGTGCGCTGGCGCAGGAGTGACGACAATGGCGGACGCGATCGACTTCTACTTCGACTTCTCCTCGCCCTACGGCTACCTCGCGGCTGAGCGCATCGACGGGATCGCTGCGAAGCACGGGCGCAGCGCGACCTGGCGGCCCTTCCTGCTTGGCGCGGTGTTCCAGAAGATCGGCGGCAGCCCGCTGGTGAACCAGCCGATGAAGGGACCCTACTCGCGCCACGACATGCTGCGCTCGGCGCGCCTGCACGGCATCGCCTTCAGCGAGCCGGACAACTTCCCGGTCAACAGCATCGCCGCCTGCCGCGCCTTCTACTGGCTGGCGGGAAGCGACGCGGGCACGGCGCACGACCTCGCGCTCGCGCTCTATCGCGGCTACTTCGCCGACAACCGCGACCTCAGCCAGCCGGAGACGGTGGTCGAGACCGCGGCCGGGCTCGGCGTCGACAAGGACGCGCTGGTGGCGGCGCTGCAGGACCAGACGGTCAAGGACCGGCTCCGCGCCGAGAACGACGCGGCGCTGGAGCGCGGCGTCTTCGGCTCGCCCACGGTGTTCGTGGAGGACGAGATGTTCTGGGGCCACGACCGCCTGGAGATGATCGACCGCTGGCTCGAAACCGGCGGCTGGTAGCCGGCGGGAGGCTACTCCTGGTCGTAGTTGATGCGCGGATAGGCGACCAGCCCCCACACATCGGAGTCGGGATTCGCTTCGATATCGGCCCGCATGATCTCCAGGATCACCGGCACGAGGCATTCCATGATTCGCGCGCCGTCCTTGACTTGCTTTCCGCCCCACCCTGTGGCGTAAGTCGCGCCGCCGTGGAAAAGCTGGTTGCGTAGCGTATAGAGGCGCAAGAAGACCTCCAAGAGAACGCCGCGGACGTTTCTGTATCGCCTGGCTTCAGACACACTCTCATTGATACGTCGGAACTGGAACTCCCAGTTCTTCGCTCGCTGGGAGCCTGATACGGCGTACCAGAACGGCATGAACACATACTGGTTTTCCAACAGGTGGCGGATCAATGCGGGGATCTTGCCCCAGAGAATCTCTTCCAAGAGGCCGTCTTCGTCGCGGTCCACGATGTTCTGCAGAAACGTGCCGAACTTGTCCCGCTCTCTCGAATTCTCCTCGAAATCCACCGTCGCCACTTCGGCGCCATACACTGCGTTGAAGGAAATCCAGAGGAAGATGAACTTCTCGGCGTCCGACGTGGCCTTCTCGCCGCGCCTGTGCCAGCTGTCGGCCCGGCGCAGGCGGTCCTCGTTGTGCTGACGTTGGGGAACCTGATCGATGGTCCTGACAATGGCCGGCATGGTTTCCAAGTCCTACGACGGTTCGGTTTCTTCGATCCGCCTTTCCATCGCATCGAGGAACGACGGATCGCAGGTCTCGTCGACGTGGTTGTTGTTCCAGAGCCCGGAGTGGCGCACGCGGTCGCGGTCGCTGGAATGCCCGAGCCAGTTGGACGACGGCGGGTCCGGCGGCGTTCCGCGATAGCCGCTCAGAAGGGCGATGGCGTTGCGTTCGATGAAGCCCCGTTCGCTTGAGGGGCCGGGTTCATCGCCGGCGCCCAGCCACAGAAAGGGCATGGTGCCGATACAACGACTGACCCGCGCCTCAAGGTTTGCCTCGACTCGCTTGACGCCAGCGCGGTCCATGCCGAGCCGTCTCGCAGCCGTGCCGGGGTCTCCGCCCACGCCCCAGGACACCGGCAGGGCGATCCCGTCACGGCGCGCCAGCGCGATGCCGACGAGCAAACGAAAAATCGAACCCCGGTGGTTTCCGCCGCCGGCGCGCGCCGTGCCGCGATGTTGAGACAGCCGGCCCCACAGCGTGGTTCTGCTTCCGGCCTTCAGCCCGTGCGTCCCGACACGGACGACCCGGCGCCCCGTGCCCGAACCGGACCGCGCTTCACCGGCTTCGCAGAAGAAATACAGCCCGCGTCTCGGCCAGTTCATGCTGCCATTACAGGCGGCCAAAACGCGTGCCCCACCATTGCGGTCTTTGAGCCTGTCGAGAAGCGCGTAAAAGCGGAGCGTATCGGCGAGGCGGTCAGCCATAAACGCGGGCGTTGAGCCATGCCAACTGCCGGCCCCGGCTCAAACCGGCCATGGGAACGCACACGGCGACACCTCGTTTACGCAACTCCGGCTCAAGAAACTCGCGATATCGTTCCCCGGCGAAAAAGACGACGGTATCGACGCCGTCAAGGCACGGCTCGATCTTGGCAAGAACGCCTCTTGCCCAAGCGCATCGTTCTGCAACAGGCATGTTGTTCAGCGTCTTTTCATAAGGGCGGATGTCTTCCTCTGGATGAATCAGGCCATATTGCGCGGACAGAATGCGCCACGGGCACCCTGTCTTCTCCACATAGACCCTCGTCTTTCGGAACCAGTCGGACACATAGAGGTCCTTTGCGGGAACAGGTTCGGAACGCTTCGTCTTTACGCATGAGACCAGATAGAGCCGGTTTCCGGCATCATCATCCGGCAAAGGGGTGCGAGGATGGGAAACGTCATCCGCAGTGCGCTGCGGCACCGCGACCGGCTCCTTCCCGTCGCTGCCATCCATATTGCCTTCGGCCGGCCAGTCGAGAATGGCATAGTAGAATTCGGTCGTCGTGCTCTGATGCGGGCCTTTCCGTTCCAACAGCCGCAACCCCGCCTGCTCCAGAAACAGGTTCGATCCGAGCGCGCTGCACACCGCCGGCGCGCGGTTATTCAGGACCATGTTTCGGGCCACGTCGCCGGCTCTTATGGCCACCGTGTCCCGACCGGTCCGGCGCGCCGGCTCGACATGGTGCGTGATGCAGTGCCGTCTGATCCTGTCTGCCAGCGTCATGGTTCGATTTCCGCGAGCTGATGGACTCGTGAGTCCGTCGCGCCCGGCTCAGCCGCCGGCGGCCGGCCCGAGCGCGACCTCGTCGTCGTAGACGCCTTCGGGGAGCGGCAGGCCGTCGAGCTCGGCCGCGCCGAGGGGGCCGTCCGGCGCGATGCCGCGCTGCTCCAGCAGCGCCATGAGTTGGCGCGCGTGCTGGGCGGCGTGCCACGCCGTCCGCTCCAGCACGGTCTCGGCGCCGTGGACGCCGTAGTATGTGTCCAGCGTGCCGAGGGGCGTTCCCTCCGCCGTGCGCCACCAGGCGGCGAGGGCCTCGCGCACGCTCTCGCCGTAGGCCGCGACCCCCTCCGCGCTCCGCATCTCGGGCCCGGGCGTCCGCTCGAAGTAGTCGAAGGTGAGCCGAGCGCCGTTTGCGGCCTCCAGGAACGCCACCGGGATCACGAAGATGTGGTAGCCGAGGTCGAGGACGGTGCGCTCGCGCCCCGGCAGGCCGTCGGTGAGAGCTGCAGCCGGAAACTGGCCGAGGTAGCGCTGCGTCGCGGCCAGGATCAGGTCGAGCCTGCGTACCAGCTCGGCCGGCGGCAGCACCTCGCGCTCAAGCGCCACGCCGACGAAGCGCGCGAGGTCGCCGAGGTCCTGGGCGAAGACGAAGCGCCCTCCCTGCGCCACCACCGGCACCGATTGCGCACCGAGGTTCGCGAGCTCCTCCATCGCCCCGGGCTGCGCGCGGACGTTGATCGATTCGTAGGCGATCCCGCGCGCGGCCAGGAACTCCTTGGCCCGGAGGCAGCTGGAGCAGCCCGGCTGCCAGTACACCCTGAACTCCTCCGCCATGACCTGTCTCCCCGGCGAGCGGGCGCCCGCCCCTATTCCGCCGTGTAGCCCCCGTCGATCACCAGCTCGGTGCCGGTGACGAACTTCGCCTCGTCCGAGGCCAGGTAGACCACGCCGTTGGCGACGTCGTCGGGCTCGCCGACGTGGCCCACCGGGTGCAGCTTGCCGAACTCGCGCGCGCCCGTCTCGGCGTCGCCGAACATGCGGATCGCCGTCTCGTCCATCATCGGCGTCGCGATGAAGGCGGGGTGGATGGAGTTGACGCGGACGCCGCTGCCGTCGCGGGCGCATTCCAGCGCCACGCACTTGGTGAAGTAGCGCACCGCGCCCTTGGACGCGGTGTAGGCGGCGAGGTGCGCCGTGCCGACCATGCCGAGCACCGACGACATGTTGATGATGGAGCCGCCCCCGCTCTCGCGCATGGCGGGGATCGCGCTGCGCGTGCCGAGAAAGACGCCGTCTGCGTTGACCGCCATGATCCGCCGCCAGGTCTCGAGCGTCACCTCGGCGATGGGCTCGGCCTGCGTCGTGCCGGCGTTGTTGAAGAGGATGTCGAGGCGGCCGTGCACCGCCATCGCGCCGTCCACCGTCGCCTGCCAGGCAGCCTCGTCGGTCACGTCGAGGGGCTGGAAGCGGGCCGCGCCGCCGGCCTGCGCAATGGACTCGGCGACCGCCCGGCCGCGCTCCTCGCTCCGCCCCGTGACCAGAACCGCCGCGCCCTCCTCGGCCATGCGCCGGGCCGCCGCCGCGCCGAGCCCGCTGGTCGCCCCGGTCACGATCGCCACCTTGCCCGCGAGCCTCGCCATCGTCCGCCCCACGCCCGTCGAATGGGAGTAACATCGCGGACTATACCTCGCAGGCGCCGCCTGCGGTTCAAAAGGTCGCGCACCCATGGAGGACGGAAAGGGCGCCCTCGGCGGCAACTTCTACCGGGCGGACGCGAACCTCCGCGCCCTGCTCGCCCGCTCTGCGCCGTGGCTGACCGAGGAGGACGAGGAGCGGCTGGACGCATTCGGCGCCTGGGCGGCCACCGCCGTCGACGCGCAGGCCGACTACACCAACCGCTTCGCGCCGCCGGTCCTGGAAACCCTCGACGAGGACGGCCGGCCGCGCCCGGTGGTGCGCCACAACCCGCTCTACGCCGCGGTGCACCGCGAGGTCTACGAGCGCGGCATCGTCGGGCTGAACCACGGGCCCGCACCGCGCCCCTTCACCCTCACCTTCGCCATGGGCTACCTGCTGGCGCAGGCCGACATCTCGATCCACTGCCCGGTGACGCTCACCGGCGCCGTCGCCCACGTGCTCGACCGCTTCGCGCCCGAGGCGGTGCGCAACGCCTGGCTGCCGGCGCTGGTGCGGATGGACGGCGGCGCGCTCACCGGCGGCACCTGGGTCACGGAGAAGCAGGGCGGCAGCGATGTCGGTGCGACGCGCACCGTGGCGCGGTGCAGCAACGAGGGCGTCATTCTCAGCGGGCTCAAGTGGTTCGCGAGCAACGTCGACGGGGGCATCGCGCTCACCCTGGCCCGGCCCGAGGGCGCGGCCGCGGGCGGCGCCGGCCTCGGCCTCTACCTCGTGCCGGCGACGGCACCAGACGGCACGCCCAACCGCTACCGCATCAGGCGGCTGAAGGAGAAGCTCGGCACGCGCGGCCTCGCCACCGGGGAGATCGAGCTGGAGGACGCGCACGCGGTGGAGGTGACACCGCCGCCCGACGGGCTCAAGACGATGATGGCGGCGCTCGGCTACAGCCGCATCCACAACGCCATGGCCTCTGCCGGCATCCAGCGGCGCGCCTTCGCCGAGGCGCTGGCCCATGCCGAGACGCGCCACGCCTTCGGCCGGCCCATCGCCGCCTATCCCATGGTGCAGGACCAGCTCGTCGAGATGCTGGTGCGCCTGGAGGCGAGCGTGGCGCTGGCCTTCGCCGCGGCCCGTGCCTTCGACGAGGCGCAGGGCGATGCAGCCGCGCAGGCCCGGATGCGGCTCGTCACCGCGCTTGCCAAGTACCTCACGGCGGAGTGGGCGATCACCGCGTCCAGCCGGGCCATCGAGATCCTGGGCGGCAACGGCTACACCGAGGAGTACCCCGCGGCGCGGCTCTACCGCGACGCCCAGGTGCTCACAGTGTGGGAAGGGCCGCCCAACATCCAGGCGCTCGAGGTGGTGCGCCTCGCGGGCGCCGGCTCGCCGGGGCTCGCGGCCTTCGAGGCCAGGCTAGACGCCATCCTGGACATGCCCGTCGCCGCCACGCATCCGGCGTTCGCGCGGCCGCGCGCGCTGATCGCCCAGGCCCGGCAGGAGGCCGAGGCGCTCGCGGCCATGATCCGGAGCGATGCGGCGGAGGCGCAGCGCCAGGCGCACCGACTGATGGAGCGCATGGCGAAGGGGCTCGCCGGCGCGCTCCTACTGGAGGAGGCGGCTCTCGACTGGGCCGCGGGCGATGCGCGCAAGGCCGTGGTGGCGCGTCTCTTCGCCGCGCACGAGCTGGCCGCGCCGGCGCCGCCGAGGGCGGGCGAGAGCGAGGGCCAGCGCCTCTTCCGCCCGCTTGCCGCATACCTGCCGGTCGAGACCGCACAGCTCGACTGACACGCGCCGCCGGGGCGGGGTGTCGAAATCGCCTGTCCCGCCGGCACGCTCGCGTGCTATGTGCGGGAGCCGCCGGCATGGCCGGCGGACGGGACGGGAGCGAGAGACGATGCACATCAACGGCAAGGAGATCGCGGTCGAGCAGCAGGGCGAGGGAGACGCGGTGGTCATGGTTCACGGGCTCGGCGGCACCAGCAACAGCTGGTACCCGCAGGTGGGACCGCTGGCCCGCTTCTATCGCGTCGTACGCCTCGATCTGGAAGGCTCGGGCCGCTCGCCGGCGGCGGGCACCCTTTCCATCGCCTCCTTCGCCGCCGACGTGATCGGAGTGATGGACGCGCTCGAGATCCCCACCGCCCATCTCTGCGGCCATTCGATGGGCACGATCGTCTGCCAGCACATCGCCGCCGATCACGGCGAGCGGGTGAAGAGCCTCGCGCTCTTCGGCCCCCTCGCGGAGCCGCCGGAGGCCGCGCGCCAGGCGATCCGGGACCGTGCCGGTGTCGCCCGCGAGGGCGGCATGGCACCGATCGCGGACACCCTGGTGGAGGTCGCGACCTCGGCCGAGACCAAGGCGCATCAGCCGGCGGCGGCCGCCTTCGTGCGCGAGATCCTGATGCGCCAGGACGCGGAGGGCTATGCGCGCACCTGCGAGGCGCTGGCCGCGGCGACAAGCGCCAACCTCGCCGCCATCGGCTGCCCTGCGCTGCTGGTCACGGGCGACGAGGACGGCGTCTCGCCGCCGCCAGCGGTCAAGGCGCTCGGTGCTCGGATCAAGAACGCGCGCCTCCTCGTGCTCACCGGCTGCGGTCACTGGACCCCGATCGAGAAGCCGGCGCAGGTGAACGCCTCGCTCCTCAACTTCTACGGCAACATCTAGGCGGCCACGTGGCGCAGCGAAAGAAGGGGAGCGGCAAGGGCACGCGGTCGCGGTCGCGCAAGGGCGGGGCGCAGGCACAGGCCACCGCCAGGGCCGCCCGCGGCGGGCGGCGCGCGGCACGGCCGGCGGGCGCGCCGGATGCCGCAACCTTCTACGTCTGCCGCTCCTGCGTCTGGTCGGAATCGGCGCGCGAGCGCGACGGCAAGCGCCAGGGAACCTTCCTGCTGGAAGCGGTGCAGGCGCTGATCGAGACCGAGCCCCTGCCGGAGGCGCTCAAGCTGCGTGCGGTCTATTGCCTGAACGGCTGCAAGAGCCCCTGCAACGTGGGCTTCCGCGCCGCCGGCAAGCACCACGTGCGCTTCAGCCACCTCACGCCGGAGAACGCGGCCGACGTCCTCGCCTATGCCCGCGCCTATCGGGCGAGCACCGACGGCGACGTGCCCGAGGAAGAGACCCCGCAGGCAATGCGCGGCAAGATGACGGTGCGCACGCCCCCGGTCGGCTGACCCACATCAAATACGGTATCGCTCAGGCGCGGAACATTTGCCTGGCGCACGCCGAGTCGTCAGCCGGGCTCCGTCGAGGCTGCGTCGGGCCGGACGTCCCGCTGCGCCGCCGGTGCGCCCTCGTAGCGCCGGTTGGCTTCGCCGAGGGCCTCGCGCAACGCCCGCACCAGGCTCATCCGCTCCTCCGGCGCGAGGAAGGGGCCGACGACGACCGAGCGGCCGTGCGAGGTCAGCGTGATCTGGCTCTCGTGCTCGACCGGGTCGTCCAGGGCGACGCGGAGCCAGTAGGGGTTGAAGCGCCACTCCGTCGTCCGCCCGTTGGGAGCGATGCGCCGGACCACGACCTCGTCGGCCGTGACGGTGATCGTCTCGCGCAGGCGGCCGGAGCGGTAGCTCAGTCGAAAAGCCAGGTAAAGCAGCAGGATATCGAGGCCGAAGAAGCCGAAGACCGGCCACGCACCCTGCAGCAGGAAGAAGGTGCCGAGGCCGACGCTGACCACGACCACCCCTGCCATGACCGCGATGAAGCCCGGCCGCCCGAGCGAGCGGTTGGGCCTCAGCACCACATCGAAGAGGACGGGCGCGGCAGGTCCGTCGCCGCCGCCGGCCTCCTGCTGTGGTTTGGAGGGGGATGGCTCCATCGCGCGAGGGTAGCGGTTTCGGCGCGCAGCGGTAAAGCGGCGCGGCGCGGCAAAGAGCAGGCACAAATCGTCCTGCTTTGGACGCTTTCGGGTCCGAATTGGCGCGTATCCGGTTGAGGCGGCTTGACACTCCGCGACGAATCGCCTCAACTCCGCCGCGACCTACCGGAGTCAGGAGGAGTCGATGCTCAAGAGATCGTGGGCGGTGCGAGTGGCTATCGTCGCCCTTCCGCTGGCGGTTGCCGCCGGCTGCCAGACCGCCGCGGAGCAGGAGCAGGCAGCAGCAGCCATCGCCGGCGCCGAGGCGATGGCGACGGAGGCCCTGCAGACCGCGAACCGCGCCATGGTTGCCGTCGAAGGACTGCGGGCCGCAGTGGACGAGGCCAACGCCAGCGCCCAGGCAGCCGCTGCATCGGCCGATCGCGCAGCGATGGCTGCGGAGGAAGCGGCGGAAGCGGCACAGGCGGCCTCCGACAAGGCGGATCGCATCTTCCAGAAGGGGATGCGCAAGTAGGTGAGAGCGGGCGGCGGGTACCCGCCGCCCGACGAGCGCTAATCCGAGGACGCGAGCCGGTCCGCGGTCACCCGGACGGGGACGCCCGAGCGCTCCTCGAGAGCCTTGCGAATGAGGCTCCAGTCCAGCCGATCCTGGGCGGGTCCTGCACGAGTCTTGATCCGGTAGAGCGCGTCGGCGTGTGAGTCCGCGTCGGCGCTCGTGATCCGCCCGGTGCTTTCCAGCTCGTCCGCCTGCGCCGCGTCGGGGTGCGCCTCGACGTAGAGCTCGCCGTCGAACCACCCGATCTTGATCGGCTGGTCGATGACGGCGACCGGCGTGCCGATGGGCACGATCTCGAACAACCGCTCGATGTCCTCGGGGTAGAGGCGGATGCAGCCGTGGCTCACCCGCCGCCCGACCCCCCACGGCATGTTGGTGCCGTGGATCAGGTACTTGGGCCAGCCGAAATAGAGCGCGTGGCTCCCCAGGGGATTGCTAGGGCCCGGCGGAACCACCTTGGGCAGGTGGGGCTTCTCGGCGCGGATCGATTCCGGCGGGTACCAGGTCGGCCGCTCCTTCTTGCGCACGATCTCGGTGGTCCCGAGCGGCGTCCCCCATCCTTCCCTGCCGACTCCCAGCGGGAAGGTCACCGGCTCGCTCCCCGGCGGGCCGAAGTAGTAGAGGCGGTGCTCCCCCAGGTTGACGACCAGGCCCTGGCGCTCCGCGTCGGGCAAGATGTGCGCGGTGGGCAGCACGACCGCCGTGCTCTCACCGGGCATCCACGGGTCGATGCCGCGATTGGCCGCGATCATCTCAACATAGCCGAGGCCGTTGTCGCGGGCGAGGTCGAGCAGGGTGTCCTCGTGGGCGGCGGCGACCTGCCGCAACTCCCCGATCATGTCGCTCTCGGGAGCCCCGGCCCCGGACTCGCTTGCCACGGCCCCGCCGGCCGGCGTGAACGCCAGCACCGCCGCCAGGACGGCTGCGATGGAGAATGCGGTGCGCCGCCGGGTCATCGTCCGCCTCGCTCAGACAGGGGCGCCGGTCTCCACCGGCGCGCCGGCGCGGCTGCCCCAGTCGGTCCAGGAGCCGTCGTAGACGGCGACCCGCTCGGCGCCGACGGCGGCGAGCGCGAGCGCCAGCGTGCAGGCGGTGATGCCCGAGCCGCAGGTGGCGATCACCGGACGGGCCGGGTCGACGCCGGCGCCGGCGAAGGCGCGGCGGACCGCCCCGGCATCGGCCAGCGCGGCGGCGTCCGCATCGAGGACGGCATCGAAGGGGACGCTGCGGCTGCCGGGAATGTGCCCGCGCGGGAGATCGGGCCTGGGCCCGGGGTCCTCGCCGGTGAAGCGCGCCCGCGCGCGTGCATCCACGATCTGCGCGCTGTCGTCGTCCACCGCGGCCCGGACCTGCTCGAAGGAACGGACCAGCGCCTCGTCGCGCGCTGGCGCCGTGAACGATCCCGGCGCGATCACGGGCTCGCCGCTCTCCAGCGGGCGGCCCTCCGCCTGCCAGCGCGGCAGGCCGCCGGCCAGCACCGAGACGCGCTCGTGCCCGAAGACCCTGAACATCCACCAGACGCGCGCCGCGCTGTAGAGGCCCACCGTGTCGTAGACCACGACGTGGGACTCGTTGCCGACCCCCAGCGCCGAGACCGCACGGGCGAAGAGCGCCGCCGGGGGCAGCATGTGCGGCAGCGGATCGTCGGGATCGCAGATCGCGTCGATGTCGAAGAAGGCGGTGCCCGGGATGTGGGCCTCGACGAACTCGGCGGCCGGGTCGCGCGCCGCGGTCGGCAGGTGCCAGGAGCCGTCGAGCACCCGCACCGCGCCGCCGGCGCCGCCCTTCTCCGCGAGCCAGGCCGTGCTCACGACCAGCGGTGCTGCGCCGCCGCTCACGGCGCCTCTCCGAAGACGAGCGTTACGCGCCGGTTGTGCCGGCCCTTGCTCTCGATCTTGCGGACGACGACCGGCCCGATCTCGCCGGTCCGCGCGACGTGGGTGCCGCCGCAGGGCTGGAGGTCGACGCCTGCGACGTCGATCAGCCTGACCCGGCCCTGGCCGGTGGGGGGCTTCACCCGCATGGTCTTCACCAGCTCGGGCTGTGCCGCCAGCGCCTCGTCGCTGATCCAGCGCGGCGCCACCGGCAGGTCGCGTGCGATGAGGGCGTTGAGCTGCTCCTCGACGGCGGCCTTCTCCAGCTTCGAGTCGAGATCGAAATCGAGCCGCCCCTTCTCCGCCGTGAGCTGCCCGCCCGTCACCGGCGCGTCGATCACGGCGCTCAGCAGGTGCAGGCAGGTATGCATGCGCATGTGGCGATGGCGGCGCTCCCAGTCAAGCTCCGCCGTCACGCGGCTGCCCGGCGCCGGAAGCGGCGCGGCGGGGTCGACCAGGTGGAGAATCTCGCCCGCGGCCTCGCCCTTGCGCGTGCCGAGCACCGGGGTGACGCTGCCGTCGTCTGCCCGCAGCACGCCGGTATCGCCGGGCTGGCCGCCGCCTTCGGGGTAGAAGACGGTGCGGTCCAGCCTCACGCCGCCTGCCGCCGCCGCGCCGATGCGCGCCTCGCAGGTGCGCGCGTAGGGGTCTTCGCGAAACAGTGCCTCAGTCGGCTGCGTCACGGGCGTCATCCAGCCAGGGCGGCACCGGCAGGTCGCGCTCGCGCAGGAACGCGGGGTTGAAGAGCTTGCTGAAATAGCGGGTGCCGTAGTCGCAGAGCACGGTAACGATGGTGTGGCCGGGGCCCATCTCCTTCGCCAGCCTGATCGCGCCGGCCACGTTGATCCCCGTCGAGCCGCCCATGATGTGGCCTTCGTTCTGCGCCAGGTCGAAGATCACGGGCAGCGCTTCCGCGTCCGGGATCTGGAAGGGCACGTCGATGGGCGCGTCCTCGAGGTTGGCGGTGATCCGGCCCTGGCCGATCCCCTCGGTGATCGAGTCGCCCTCCGCCTTCAGCTCGCCGTGGGCGTAGTGGTTGTAGAGCGCAGCGCCCATGGGATCGGCGAGTCCGATGGTGACCGAGGGCTTGCGCTCCTTCAGCGCCATGCCGACGCCGGCGAGCGTGCCGCCGGTGCCGACCGCGCAGATGAAGCCGTCGACCCTGCCCCCGGTCTGCTCCCAGATCTCGGGCCCGGTCCCCTCGACATGGGCCTGCCGGTTGGCCACGTTGTCGAACTGGTTGGCCCAGACCGCGCCCTTCGGCTCCTTCTCCGCGAGCTCGTCGGCGAGGCGGCCGGAATACTTCACGTAGTTGTTGGGGTCGCGGTAGGGAACCGCCGGCACCTCGATCAGCTCGGCGCCGCAGAGCCGGAGCATGTCCTTCTTCTCCTGGCTCTGGGTCTCGGGGATCACGATAACCGAGCGGTAACCGAGCGCGTTGCCCACCAGCGCAAGCCCGATGCCGGTGTTGCCGGCGGTGCCCTCGACGATGGTTCCGCCGGGCCTGAGCACGCCGCGCTTCTCGGCATCGCGCACGATGAAGAGCGCCGCGCGGTCCTTGACCGAGCCGCCGGGGTTCAGGAATTCGCACTTGCCGAGGATCTCGCACCCCGTCGCCTCCGAGGCGCCGTGCAGGCGGATGAGCGGGGTATTCCCGATCAGCTCGATGAAACTGGGTACGGCTGACATGGCGGCTCGTGCTCCCCCGACGAAGGCGGCGCACCCTAGCCCGGATTTCTCACGAATGTCACGGTCTTGTCCGCCGCAGGGCGCGCCGCTAATGTGAGAGCGTTCGATCCGGCCCTGCACACTGACAAGGCAGCCCACCATGAGCGAACCCGTCGTCGCCCAGGCGGAACCCTACGAAATCGAGCTCGTCGCCGGGAAGAAATACTTCTGGTGCGCCTGCGGCCTGAGCGCCAAGCAGCCCTTCTGCGACGGCTCGCACAAGACCACCGACATCCTGCCGATCGCCTTCGCCGCCGAGAAGAGCGAGACCGCGTGGCTCTGCGGCTGCAAGCGGACCGGGAGCAAGCCGCACTGCGACGGCACGCACAACACGCTCTGAGCGCGCGCTCCTCTGCCACACGGGCACTTGGCAGCGGGCCGTCTTCGCGACGGCGCGGCCCGGCGCGCGCGGCCTGCGCCCTGCTCGGCGCGGCCGTGCTGGTGGCGCTCGCCGGCTGCAACCCCTTCGCTTCCGAAGACCCGCCGCCCTGCCCCCGCGTCAGCGTGCTGCAGCAGGCGCGCGCGCTCACGCTCTACGGCGACGGGCCGGGGCGCGATCTCTCCGACGTGGCCTTCGAGATCGAGCTGCACGGGGCGAGCGGCGACTGCGACTACGATGTCGACGAGGAGGAGGGTGGCGGCGTCATGGTGGAATTCGCCCTGCCGATCCACGTGACGCGCGGACCGGCGGCCCGGACCGACAGGGTGAACGTGCCCTACTTCGTCGCGCTCACCGATGCGAGCCGGCAGATCGTCGCCAAGGAGGTCTTCTCCGTCGAGGTCGTCTTCGCCGGCACCGGGAACCGCGTCCAGGCGGTGGAGGAGATCGTGCAGTGGATTCCGCTCGGGCCGGGCGAGCCGGGCATCGCGTACGAGACCCTCGTCGGCATCCAGTACACCCCGGACCAGCTCGAGGACTCGCGCCGCAAGGTACGGTAGAGCGCGGCACTCCCGGCCGCCGACTCCCCCGACAAAGTCACGCGGTCCGTCGGATAGAGGACTGGATCATGACGGTACTCGTGGACTCTCGCGCCGATCTCACGCTGGAAGCCGCCCGGCGCGTGGCCTGGGAGGGCGAGGGGGTCGAGCTCGGCCCGGGCGCGCTCGCCGCCATGGAGCGCGGGCGCGAGCGCCTGGAGAAGATCATCGCGCACGACCCCGACGTCACCATCTACGGTGTGACCACGGGTCCGGGCCAGCTCGCCCACCGCCAGCTGACGCCCGAGCAGCGCGCGCGCTGGGCCGGCCGGTCGCCAGCCCGGATCGCGACTGCGTGGGGCGATCCGCTGCCCGGGCGCGTTGTCCGCGCCATCGTGCTCGCGCGTCTGACCAACTTCGTGGAGGGGCACGCCGCGGTCTCGCCGGAGATCGCCCGGCGCGTCGCCGCCATGCTGGACGCGGACGAGATGCCCGTGGTGCCTGCGCAGGGCCAGGGCGGCGCCGGCGAGATCCTGTCGCTGAGCCATCTCTTCTCGGCGCTCGCGGAAGCGGCGCAGCCCGCGATCAAGGACGTGATGGGCCTGGTCAACGGCTCGCCGGCGGCCACGGGCCTCGTCGCCGATGCCGCGCTCGTCGCCGAAGGCCGGCTCGAGGCGGCGGCGCGGGTCTTCGCGCTCTCCTTCGAGGCCTTCAACGCGCCGCTCGACCACCTCGACCCCGTGCTCGGCGACTACTGGAACAACCCCCACGACCGCTGGGCGCTGGAGCGCCTGCGCGCCCTGGTGGGCGGCGGCCACGGCGGGGAGCGGCGCCCCTACCAGGCGCCCGTCAGCTACCGCATCCTGCCGCGCATGCTGGGCCAGGCCCGCCGCGCGGCGACGCTCGCCGCCGAGGTCGCCGCGGAATCGCTCCAGGCCGTAAGCGACAACCCGGTGTGGGCCGAGGGCGCCGACGACGACCATCCCTTCGGCCGCTTCGTCACCAACGGCGGCTATCACAACCCCCACGCGGTGCTCGCCATGGACGCGCTCTGTGCCGCCTGCGCCAACCTCTGTGTACTTGCCGAGCGGCAGGGCGCGAAGCTGCTCGACGGCAAGGTCTCGCTGCTTCCCGATCAGCTCGCCGCGCTCGACATCGAGGCCGACGCCCCGCGCACCTACCTGGGTTGCCTGCCCATGGCCCAGACCGGCTACGAGGAGGAGGCGCGCCTCTACGCCCAGGCGACGCTGCTGCCGGGCAGCGAATCGGGCGGCTTCGGCCAGAACGACGTGGCGAGCCCGGTGTTCCTGGCGTGGACCAAGCAGGACCGCGCCGGCCGCTGTCTCGACATGGCGCTCGCCAGCCTCGTGCCCATCGCGCTGCGCGCGCTCGACGTCGCCGGGCGGCCCGCACCGCCGCCCCTCGCCGGCTTCGCGGCCGCGTTGCGGGCGTTGGTTCCCGATCCGGCTGAAGGCCGGGCGATGGGCCCCGCGGTGGGAGCGATCGCGGACGCCCTGCGCCGCGCGATCTATCCCTCGTGACCTGCTCCGGGCGGGCGCTCGCGGGCGGCTTGTCAGCCCCGGCGCCGCTTCCTACCATGCGCACACGAGCCCCCGGCGGAGAGGAGGGAGCGCCATGACCGAGGCCCGGACGGCAGCGGCGGCACGCCAGGCCGAGCGGCAGCCGGCGTTCACCCTGGTGAGGAAGGACGACCCCACCTTCGTGCAAGGGCGGCGCGACTTCCTCAAGTACCGCGACCTCGGCGTGACCGCGGCGAGCGGCGGTGTGATCCGCGCCCAGATCACCTCGGCCAAGGCGGGTCTCACGCGCCCCACCGGCTGGCACACGCATATCTGCGAAGGCCAGATCGTCTACATGCTGAGCGGCTGGATCGACCTCGCCTTCGCCGACGAGACCATCCGCATCGAGGAGGGCGATTCGCTCTACATCCCGGGCGGGACGCCGCACAACGAGATCGCGACCTCGGACACCTTCGACCTGATCGAGATCTCCGTACCCGCCGACATGGGCACCGAGCCCTGCCAGCCGCCGCCCGGCTGCGACGGGGAGCCCCAGGCCGCCTGACGCGCGCCGCTCACCCGGCGCTCAGCGAGAACCCCTCGTAGTCGCTGGCGGCGACCGCGTCGCACTTCTTGACGTAGTCGGGGAAGCCGCCGGTATAGGGCATCACCCGGCGCGGCTTGCCGGCGACATTGGCGCCGACGTACCAGGAGTTGCAGGCGGGAAAGACGGTGCCGGCCGCGACCTCCTCGTGATGGGCCATCCAGTCCTCCTCCGCCTCGCGCGTGGCCTCGATGCACGGGCGGTCCGAGCGGCGCGCATGGGCAATGCAGTCGGCGATCCACTCCACGTGCTGCTCGATGGCAGGGACCATGTTGGTCAGCACCGAAGGGCTGGTCGGCCCGGTGACGGTGAAGAGGTTGGGGAAGCCCTCGATGGCGATACCGAGATAGGTGCTGGGGCCGTCCGCCCACTTCGCCCCCAGCGGCCGCCCCTCCCTGCCGCGGATGTCGACACGCAGCAGCGGCCCGGTCATCGCGTCGAAGCCGATGGCGAAGACGATGGCGTCGAACTCGTACTCCCTGCCGCCGGTGCGGAGCCCGCCGCGCGTGATCTCCTCGATCGGCGCGTCGCTGATATCGACCAGCGTGACGTTGGGCCGGTTGAAGGTGGCGTAGTAGTCGGTATCGAGGCAGATGCGCTTGCAGCCGAGGAAGGAGCCGGGGGAGAGCAGCGCCGCCACCTCGGGATCCCGGACCAGCGCGCGGATCTGCTTGCGGATGAAGTCGGTCGCGACGTCGTTCGCCGCCGGGCTGACCAGCAGGTCGTTGAAGACGCCGTACATGCTGAGGCCGCCCTTCCGCCAGCGCTCCTCCAGCTCGCGCTCGCGCGCCGGGAGGCTCATTTCCTCCGCAGTCTCCGGGTTCACCGCCCACCAGCAGCCGGCGGGCGTCTCCTTCGCACGGCGTCTGTGCTCCCCGTACGCAGCCCTGATGTCTGCGTACTCCGCCTCGTCGAGCGGCGCGTTGCGGGCGGGCACGGTGTAGTTCGCCTGGCGCTGGAAGACGGTGAGGTGACGCGCTTCGGCCGCGATCAGCGGGATCGACTGGATCGCCGACGAGCCGGTGCCGACGATGCCGACGCGCTTGCCCGCAAGCGAGACCCCTTCGTGGGGCCAGGCGCCGGTGTGGTACCACGCGCCCTCGAAGCGCTCCAGGCCGTCGAAGGCCGGCCGGTTGACGGCCGAGAGGCAGCCCGTGGCCATGACGCAATAGGTCGCGCTGAGCCGGGCGCCATCGTCGGTGGCGATGCGCCAGCAGCCCTCGGCCTCGTCGAAGGCGGCCTCTGTGACGGTGGTGCGGAAGCTGATGTCGCGGCGCAGGTCGAAGCGGTCCGTGACATGCTCCAGATAGCGCAGGATCTCCGGCTGCGTGGCGAAGCGCTCGGTCCAGCGCCACTCCTGCTGCAGCTCGTCGGAGAACTGGTAGGAGTATTCCACGCTGTCGGTGTCGCAGCGGGCGCCGGGATAGCGGTTCCAGTACCAGGTGCCGCCGACCCCGCCGCCCCGCTCGAAGACCCGCACCGAGAGCCCCATCCCGCGCAGCAGATGGAGCATGTAGAGCCCGGCGAAGCCGGCGCCGACCACGACCGCATCGACATCGGGCGTCGCCGTGGAGCGGCTGTCGCCGCCGTTCGCGCCCCGCGTCGAAGAGGTGCCCATGCGACCCTCCAAGCCTGCGAGCGCGCAGTCTAGCGTGGATCGGCCGGGCGTCCCACCCGGCGGCCCTCAGCCGCCGTCGAGCATGAGCGCCGCGGCACCCACCATGCCGGCATCGTTGCCGAGCGCCGCCTTGACCACGCGGATCGCCCCCTCGGGCGCGAGCACGGCCCGCGCCAGGGCGCGCCCGGCCGCCTCCCGATAGAGCGCGAAATGCCGCTCGCCGATGCCGCCGCCGAAGAGGATCACCTCCGGCAGGAAGACGTGGATCAGGCTCCAGATCCCCGTCTCCACCGCGTCCGCGCCGCGGGCGACGATGGCCTGGGCGGGTGCGGCGCCGGCCGAAGCGGCGGCGAAGACCGCCTCGGCATCGGCATAGCCGTGCTCGGCGCCTGCACGCGCGAGCGCCGGCCCGGCGGCCAGAGATTCCAGGCAGCCCCGGCCGCCGCAGTAGCAGGCGGGTCCCGCCGGGTCGACGATCAGGTGGCCGATCTTGGGATGCTCGCCCGCCGCGCCGCGCAGGATCGTGCCGTCGACCAGCACCGCCCCGCCGATGCCGGTGCCGATGGTGAGCATCAGCGCGATGCGCGCGCCGCGCGCGGCGCCGGCCAGCGCCTCGCCGAGCAGCGCCGCGTCGGCGTCGTTGACCAGGCGCGCGCGCGTGCCGTAGCGGGCGGCGAGCGGGCTCACGATGTCGTTCCCCTCCCAGCCGGGGAGGGTGTAGCTGTTCTCGATCCGCCCGCTCGTCTCGTCGAAGGGGCCGGGGCAGCCGAGACCGATGCCCGCGAGCGCCGCCGCGTCGATGCCGGCCTCGGCGAGAGTCGCGTCGATGGCCCGGATCAGCCGCGCGAGCCCGGCGTCGAAGCCCGCCTCGACCTCGGTGCCGATGGTCTGCCGGGCCAGGATCGCGCCGGCCGAATCGATCGCGCCGACCGCGATCTTGGTACCGCCGATATCGACGCCGAGCGCGACGCGGCTCATGGTCAAGCGTCCTCGAACGCGGTGCCGGCCGCGGCCTCGCGGTCGCAGAGGCAGCGGGCGTCGCCGTGCAGCCAGAGGAAGGAGGCCGGGAGCCGCGTCGAGACGCGGCGGGCCGCGAGGCGCGCGAGCGGCTCCCGCTTGGCTCGACCTGCGACCAGCAGCAGGACGCGCCGCGCGCGCAGGATGTCGCCGAGGCCGAGGGTGAGCCCCTCGCGCACCTCCCGGTCGGTCTCCGCCAGCATCGGGTGGGTGCGGGAGCGCGCGTCGAGCGTGGCGACGTGGCAGGCGGGGTCGAGGCTGTCGGCCGGCTCGTTCAGCGCGAGATGGCCGTTCTGCCCGAGCCCGAGGATGCAGAGGTCGATCGGCCCGGCGGCCTCCAGCGCGGCCGCCACCCTGCGGCACTCGGCGGCCGCGTCGGGCGCGTCGCCGCGAAAGCCGAGCCAGCGCGAATCCGGCACCGCGAGGGGGCCGCGCAGGGTCTTCTCGAGATAGGCGGCGCAGCTTGCCGCATCGCCCGGGCCGAGGCCGGCCCACTCGTCGAGCTGGACGAAGCGCGCCCGCGCGAGACGCTCCGGCGCGCCGGCGAGCAGCGCGTAGGCACCGCGCGGCGTCTCCCCGCTCGCGAGGCAGATCAGGAGGTCGGGCTTCTCGGCCGCCGCTTCCCGGACCAGCGCCGCCGCCTCGCGATCCAGCGCCTCCCGGTCCGGCAGGACGGTGACGCGCACCGCCTCAGCCCGCCGGCCTCAGCCCGCGCCGCCCCGCCACAGGTCCCAGGGCTTGGCGGCGTCGGTCGTGAAGGGGAGCGCCACCCTGGCGCCGGTGCGGGCGGATTCGTAGGCCGCGAAGAGCACCTCCTGCACGGCGCGCGCATCCTCGCCGGTCACCAGCGGCCGGGTGCCGTTCTGCACGCAGTCCACGAAGTGGTCGAACTCGGCCCAGAAGCCGTAGTTCCACTCCTCCTCGTAGATGGTGAAGCTCCAGCCCTGGGTGCCGCCGGCCTTCTCCACGGCGTAGTCGTAGCCGCCGCGGCTATAGGTCTCGATGGAGTTGCCGTGCAGCAGGTCGGCGTAGGCGACGCCCTCGGAGCCGTGCACCTCGGCCCGGTCGTCCATGCCGCCCGGCTTGGTCCAGCTCGTCTCGTTGAGGAAGAGGCAGCCGCCCTCGAACTCGAGGATCAAGAGCGCGTTGTCCTCGCCCCTCGTCTTGTCGCCGTGCACCTGGGTCGAGAGCTGGGCGTAGACCGACCGGATGGGCGCGCGGTCCATCATCCAGCGGGCGAAGGCGATGCCGTGGCAGCCCATGTCGGCGAGCACGCCGCCGCCGGCGCGGTCCACGTCCCAGAAGTGCGGGGCGTGCGGGCCGTCGTGCTTCTCCGACTGCTTGATGAGGGTGGGCGTGCCGAGCGCGCCGGCATCCAGCAGCGACTTCATGCGCACGTACTTGGGCGCGAAGCAGATTTCCTCGGCGTACATGAAGAGCACGCCGGCGTCGGCGCAGGCGGAGACCATGCTGTCGGCCTCGGCGAGGCTCAGGCACATCGGCTTCTCCAGCACGACGTGCTTGCCGGCGGCTGCGCAGTCCAGCACCAGCGCGCAGTGGGTGTCGTTGGGCGTGCCGATCGCCACCATGTCGATGTCGTCCCGCTCCAGCAGGGGGCGGTGGTCGGTCCAGTGATGGGCGAGGCCGTAGGTGCCGGCGAAGGTCTCGGCGTGGCCCGGCGTCGGCGAGGCCACGCCTATCAGCATCGCGTGGGGGTTGCGCACCAGCGCGCGCGCGTGGATGCCGCTCACGAACTGGGAGCCCAGGAAGCCTACACCGACCGGTTTCGTCATCGACGGCCTCGCTCTCTTTCAGGCGCGCACGAAGCGCCCGAGTTCGGCGCTTTGGCGCGCTCCTTAGTACAGGCGCGGTCTGCGCCTCTGCAACCGACGCCGCGCCGAATTGCGCCCGCCCCCACCTCACCCCGGCCCTCTCCTCCCCGAGGGGAGGAGAGGGAGAGAAGGCCGGCGCAGCCACGTCCCCCCTCCGCCTTCGGGGGAGGGGGACAGGGGGAGGTGGGGCGCTGGCGAAATCGGACGGGGCGGAGCGTTTGCAGATGGGCCGATCAGAAGCCGTGCTTGGCGGCTTCCTCGGCGTACTTCTTCTTCTGCTCTGCCGTGGCCTCGGTCTGGAAGTGCTCCTTCCACTCGGCGTAGGTCATGCCGTAGACCTGCTGGCGCGCCTCCTCCAGGTCCATGTCCAGCCCCTTGTCCTCGGCGGCGGCGCGGTACCACTTCGACAGGCAGTTGCGGCAGAAGCCGGCGAGGTTCATCAGCTCGATGTTCTGCACGTCGGTGCGCTTGCGCAGGTGCGCGACCAGGGTGCGGAAGGCGGCGGCCTCCAGCTCGATCTGCGTCCTATCGTCCATCGCCCGCCTCCCCCGCCGCGGCGCCCCCGGCCGCGAGGCGCGCCTCCAGCCGGGCGAGGCGCTCGGCAAGCTCCTCGTTCTCGCTGCGGGCGCGCGCGGCCATCTCCTTGACCGCGTCGAACTCGTCGCGCGGGACCAGGTCCATCCTTGCCAGGATCGCTTCGAGACGGCGCCTGACCATGGCGTCGAACTCGCCCTTGAGGCCGCTCGCAGCCCCCATGGCCCCGGTGGCGACGCGGGCCATGTCGTCGAGTATGTGGCTGTCGGTCTGCATCGGCCCTCTCCCCAAGCTTGGGCCAGTATGCCACGGCATCGGCGGCTGGCAATGAGCGAGCGCCCGGCATGAGCGAGCGCCCGGCGCTTGAGGGAAAACAACTAACCAGCCACCATGAGGCAGGGGACCATCGCCATGACCGCAAACCATTCGAGCCTGCCATGACCGGGGTCGTGGGCGTGCTGCTCGCGGGCGGGCTCGCGCGCCGCATGGGCGGCGGCGACAAGTGCCTGCGCCCGCTCGCGGGCGAGACCCTGCTGGCGCGCGTGATCGCGCGCGTGGCACCCCAGGTGGGCCCGCTGATCCTGAACGCGAACGGCGAGCCTGAGCGTTTCGCGGCCTACGATCTGCCCGTGGTCCCCGACGTGGTGGAGGGCAACGCCGGGCCGCTCGCCGGCATCCTCACCGCGCTCGACTGGGCCGCGGCGCACGCGCCGCACCACCCCTTGGTGGCGAGCTTCGCCACCGACGCGCCCTTCCTGCCGCGCGACCTGGTCGAGGCGATGGTGCACGCCCGCGACCTCGCGGGCGCCGATCTCGCCTGCGCCGCGTCGGAGGGCCGCGCCCATCCCGTGTTCGGGCTCTGGCCGGTGGAGCTTCGCGCCGACCTGCGCGAGGCCCTGGTGGAGCAGGGCGAGCGCAAGATCGACCGCTGGACCGCCGGCCACCGGCTGGTGGAGGTGGCCTTCCCCGCCGACCCCGTGGATCCTTTCTTCAACGCCAACCGCGCCGACGACCTGGCCGAGGCCGAGCGCCTGATCGCCCGGCACGGCCCGGCGCTCTAACTCCTGCGCTCCTGCCGCTAGTCGTCCGCGTGTGCGTAGGTGAGGTCGTGCGGCGGCCGCTGGCCCAGGGCGGGATCGGTGCCCGCCGGCTGGTAGGGCGCGCCGAGGGTGCCGATGTCGAGCGGCACCGCCTGCCCCAGCAGGCTGCGCGCGATGACCAGCCGCTGGATCGAGGGCGTGCCCTCCTCCAGCATGTTGATGCGGCACTCGCGGTAGAGGCGTTCCAGCGGATAGGGGTAGTCGGTGAAGTAGGCGCGCCCGCCGACCACGTCCATCGCCTTGTCGGTCACCCGCATCACGGTCTCGAGCCCGAAGAGCTTGGCGATGGAGGCCTCCAGCGCGCACGGCTCCTCGCGATCGATCCTGGCGGCCACGTCGTCGAGGATGAGGCGCAGCGCGTAAACGTCGCGGGCCATGTCGGCGAGCTCGGACTGCACCGAGGGGCGGGCGGCAATGGGCCGGCCGAAGGTGACGCGCTCGCCCGCGAAGTGCAGCGCGATTTCCAGCGCCCGCTCTGCGGTCCCCAGCGAGCTCGCGGCGACGAAGACGCGGCTCGGCTCCAGCTCGCCCAGGAACACGTCGAGGCCGTCGCCCTCGGCGCCCACCATGCTGTCCGCCGGCACCGGCGTGTCGCGGAAGCGCAGGATGCCGTGGGGCGGGCCGTTGTTGCCCATCATGTCGGGCATCGGCTCGACGGTGAAGCCGGGGGTGCCGGTGGGCACCACCAGCGCCGTGAGCCCGCGCCTGTCGCCGCGTTCGCCGGTGCGGACGCAGATGAGGTGGCCGGTGGCGAAGTCGGCGTTGGTGATGTAGTGCTTCGCGCCGTTCACGATCCAGCTGTCGCCCTCGCGCCGGGCACGGGTGCCGACGTCCATGCCGCTCCCCGAATTGGGCTCGGTGATGGCGAAGGTGAGCGACTGCTCGCCCGTCGCCAGCGCCGGCAGCAGCGCCCTCTTCTGCGCCTCGGTGCCATAGGCGACCACGGCGCGCGCACTGGTGTTGTGGACGTGCAGCAGCACGCGGACGACGCCCGAGACCTTGGAGAACTCGGCGAGCAGCGGCAGATAGCGGGCGCAGCTCAGCGCGATGCCGCCGTACTCCTCGGGGATCACGGCGCCGAAGAGGCCGAGCTCGCGGAAGCGCGGGAAGAGCGCGTCCTGCGGAAATACGCCCGTCCGCTCCATCTCGCTCGCCCTGGGTTCCACCTCGCGCCAGAGGAAGTCGAACACCTGCGCCCGGTAGGCCTCGTAGTCCTCGTCCGTCCTGATGCCGATCGTCATGCTGCCGCTCCTGCACTCCGGCTTGTTACTTCCGCACGAGGTGCTATCTATCACACAAGGCAAAGACGGGCGTGAGGGCGAGATGACCGAGACGGCGATTTTCGGAGCGGGGTGCTTCTGGGGCGTCGAGGCCGCGTTTCGCCAGGTCGATGGCGTGGTCGAGACCGCAGTCGGCTACAGCGGCGGCCAGACGAGCGAGCCCACCTACTACGAGGTGTGCAGCGGCCAGACGGGCCATGCGGAGGTGCTGCGCGTCGTCTTCGAGCCGGAGCGTGTGAGCTACGAGACGCTGCTGGAGCTCTTCTGGCAGGTGCACGACCCGACCCAGGTGAACCGCCAGGGGCCCGATATCGGCACCCAGTACCGCTCCGCCATCTTCTACGTCTCGGAGGCCCAGAAGGAGGCCGCGGAGGCGAGCAGGGCGGCCCTCGTCGCCGCCGGGCACCCGATCGCGACGCTGATCGAGCCGGCAAGCGACTTCTGGATGGCCGAGGACTACCACCAGCAGTACCTCGAGAAGAACCGGCGCATCCGCACCGGCCTCTTCCGCTTCTGACGGGCCGGCCGTTGTCGCCGAGAAACACGCGGGCTCCCCTCTTCGCACATGGCTGACACCGGGGCGGGCAACGCCGCCGACCTGCTGGACGGGCTGATCGCACGCGCGCGCCGCCTCGGCGCCGATGCAGCCGACGCCGTGCTGGTGCAGGGCAGCGCACTGGACGCGAGCTGCCGCCTGGGCGAGCCGGAGGACCTGGTGCGTGCCGAAAGCCGCGCGCTCGGCTTGCGCGTCTTCGTCGGCGAACGCCAGGCCATCGTCTCCACCAACGACCTCGCCGACAGCGCGCTCGGGCCCCTCGCCGAGCGCGCGATTGCCATGGCGCGCGCGGTGCCGGAGGACCCTTACGCCGGCCTCGCCGACCCGGCGCTGCTCGCCCGCGACTGGCCCGCGCTCGACCTCGCCGACGCGGGCGAGCCCGATGCCGAGAGCCTGATGGCCCGCGCGGCCGAGGCGGAGGACGCCGCCCGCGCCGTCGCCGGCGTCACCAACTCCGAGGGCGGCGGCGGCGGCTGGCGGCGCTCGGAGGCCACGCTCGTCACCAGCGACGGCTTCACCGGCGGCTACGCCACCAGCGGCTTTTCGGTCAGCGCCGCGGTGCTGGCCGGCGAAGGCACGGCGATGGAGCGCGACTACGAGTGGTCCACCGCGGTGCACGAGGCCGACCTGGAGGACGCCGCGGCGGTGGGCCGCCGCGCCGGCGAGCGCGCGGTGAGGAGGCTCGGCGCCCGCAAGGCGCGCTCGGGCCAGGTGCCGGTCGTCTACGACCCCCGCATCGCCGGCGGGCTTCTCTCCCACCTCGCCGGCGCCATCGCGGGACCTGCGATCGCGCGCGGGACGAGCTTCCTCAAGGACGCGCTGGAGAGCGAGCTCTTCGCCCCGGGGATCACCGTCGTCGACGACCCGCACCGGGAGCGCGGCCTGCGCTCGCGCCCCTACGACGGCGAGGGCGTGGCGACGACGCGGCGCGAGATCGTCGCCGACGGCGTGCTGCGAAGCTGGCTGATGGACAGCCGCTCGGCGCGCCAGCTCGGCCTCGCCAGCACCGGCCACGCCGTGCGCGGCACCAGCGCCCCGCCCGGGCCTGCGGCCTCCAACCTCTGGCTCGAGCCCGGCGAAGACAGCGCAGAGGCCCTGATCGGCGCGGTCGAAAGCGGCTTCTACGTCACCGAGCTGATCGGCATGGGCGTCAACGCCGTGACCGGCGACTACAGCCGCGGCGCGGCCGGCTTCTGGATCGAAGGGGGCGAAATCGCCTATCCGGTGAGCGAGGTCACCGTCGCCGGCAACCTCAGGGAGATGTTCCGCCACCTCACCCCGGCCGGCGACCTCGCCTTCCGCTACGGCATCGACAGCCCGACCGTGCGCATCGACGGCATGACGGTCGCGGGCCGCTGAGCGGCGCGCGGACGGCTGGAGCCGAAAGCCCGGCCGTGCTATTGGACTGAATTCAAGCGGTTAGACGTTGCGCGCCGATGCCGGCGAACGCCGTGGAGCGATCCGACCCGTCCCAGCAGCCAGCGTCGACGAGGCACCTCCTGGTCCGCCTCGTGCGCGATCACGTGCGCCCGCACCTGGGCCGGCTGCTGCTGGCGGGGCTCTGCATGGCGATCGCCGCCGGCGCCACGGCGGCGCTCGCCTACCTGATGGAGCCAGTGCTCGACCAGATCTTCCTGGAGAAGGACCGCGAGCTGCTCATCGTCGTCCCCGTCGCGGTGATCGTGATCACGCTGATCCGGGGCGCCGCCACCTACGGGCAGGCGGTGCTGATGGCCTTCGTCGGCCAGCGCGTCATCGCCGACCTGCAGAGCCGGGTCTTCGCCCACATCCTGCGCTTCGACCTCGCGTTCTTCCAGGACACGGCGTCCGGCAAGCTGGTCTCGCGGCTGACCAACGACGTCAACATGATGCGCAACGCGGTGGCGAACGCCCTCACCGGCATGGTCCGGGATTCGCTGACCCTGCTCTTCCTGATCGGCGTCATGTTCGAGAAGGACTGGAAGCTTGCGCTGATCGCCTGTGTGGTCTTCCCCGTCGCGATCTATCCGATCGCCCGGATCGGCCGGCGCATGCGCAAGGTCTCGACCTCGGCGCTCAACGAGCTCGGCCTCTTCACGGCGCGGCTCAACGAGGCCTTCCAGGGCGCGCGCCACGTCAAGGCCTACAACCGTGAGGACTTCGAGGCCGAGCGCACCGACCGCCTGGTCGAGAGCGTCTTCCGACTGATCTTCAAGCAGAGCCGCATCCGCGCCATCGCCTCGCCGCTGATGGAGACCCTCGGCGGCCTCTTCATCGCGGTGCTGATCCTCTACGGCGGCTGGCAGGTGATCGAGAACGCGCTGACGCCGGGCGCCTTCTTCGCCTTCATCACCGCCATGCTGCTCGCCTACCGGCCGCTCAAGGCGATCGCCAACCTCAACGCCAGCCTGCAGGAGGGGCTCGCGGCGAGCCAGCGCGTGTTCGACCTGCTCGACACCGAGCCCCGCATCGCGCAAGCCCCCGACGCGCGCCCGCTCAGGCTCGCGGGCGGCGCGCTCGCGCTGGAGGGCGTGAGCTTCACCTACCCCAACGGCACGCCCGCGCTGCGCGACGTGACGCTGGAGGTGCCGGCGGGCAAGACCGTGGCGCTGGTCGGCCCCTCGGGTGCGGGAAAGTCCACCGTGCTCAACCTGATCCCCCGCTTCTACGACGTGGACGAGGGGGCGGTGCGCATCGACGGCACCGACGTCCGCGCGGCGACCACGGACAGCGTGCGCGACGCGGTGGCGCTGGTGAGCCAGGAGGCGGTGCTCTTCGACGACACCGTGCGCGCCAACATCGCCTACGGGCGGATCGAGGCGAGCGAAGGCGAGATCGCGGCCGCCGCCCAGGCCGCCGGCGCCGAGGGCTTCATCGCGGAGCTGCCGGACGGCCTCGACACCGTCATCGGCGAGCACGGGGTCAAGCTCTCCGGCGGACAGCGGCAGCGGCTCTCCATCGCCCGCGCCATGCTCAAGGACGCCCCCATCCTGCTGCTCGACGAGGCGACGAGCGCGCTCGACCCGGAATCCGAGCGTCAGGTACAGGAGGCGCTGCGCAGCCTGATGCAGGGCCGCACCACGCTGGTCATCGCCCACCGGCTCTCCACCGTCGAGAATGCCGACCGCATCCACGTGCTGGAAGACGGCCGCCTTGCGGAATCGGGGACGCACCGCTCGCTGCTGGCGGCGGGCGGCGTCTACGCGCGGCTCCATGCGAAGCAGTTCGCGGCCGGCATGGCCGCCGAATAGGCATGGCTCTCGGCAAGCGCGTCCTGCGCAGCCGGCTCGGGCTGGCATCGCTGGCCTGGCTCTTCGCCCGCTACACCGGGCTGGTCTACGCCACCAGCCGCTGGCAGACGCTGGGGCGGGAGGAAGCCGACGCCCTGCTCCGCGCGGGCCGGCCCTTCATCGCCGCCTTCTGGCACGGCCGGCTGATGATGGCGCCGCAGGGCTGGCGGGCGGAGCCAGTGATGCACGTCGTCGTCTCGCGCCACCGCGATGGCGAGAGCATCGCCCGCGCCGTGCGTCACCTGGGCGTCGCGACCATTCGCGGCTCGCGGACGCGCGGCGGGGCGGCGGCGCTGCGCGCCTCGCTGCGCCTGCTGCGTGAGGGCGGCTACCTCGGCATCACGCCCGACGGGCCGCGCGGGCCACGGATGCGCGTGCAGCCCGGCATCATCGCGCTGGCGCGTCTCTCCGGCGTGCCCATCCTCCCGGCTACCTACGCGGTCTCGCGGCGCAAAGTCGCTGGCAGCTGGGACCGCTTCGTCATCGCCCTCCCCTTCAGCCGCGGCGTCTACCTCTGGGGCCAGCCGATCCACGTCGCCGCAGACGCCGACGAGGCCGCGATGGAGCGCTCGCGCCTGCTGCTGGAGGAGCGGCTCAACGCGCTGACCGCCGACGCCGACCGCATGGTGGGCGCCGCGCCGATCGAGCCGGCCGCCGCGCGCGGATGATCGGGGCCCTGATCACCCCGCGCAGCTACCGGTGCGCGAGCGCGCTGGCCACCCCGCTCGTCCATGCCTGGCTCGCCCACCGGCGGCGTCGGGGCAAAGAAGACAGTGCCCGCTTCGGCGAGCGTCTGGGGCGACCCGGCCTGACCCGGCCCGAGGGCCGGCTGGTCTGGATGCACGGCGTGAGCGTCGGCGAGAGCGTGTCGCTGCTGCCGCTCGTGGACCGGCTCGGCGAGGCGCTCCCTGACGTCCGGGTGCTGATCACCTCGGGCACCGTGACCTCGGCGCGTCTGCTGCGCGAAAGACTCCCGGCACGAGTGCTGCACCAGTTCGCGCCGGTCGACCGGCCGCAGGCCGTGCGCCGCTTCGCCGCGCACTGGCGGCCCGACCTCGCCCTCTGGGTGGAATCGGAGCTCTGGCCAAACCTCATCCTCGAGACCGCCGGGCGGGGTGTGCCGATGCTGCTGGTCAACGCGCGCATGTCCACCCGATCCGCCGCGCGCTGGCGCCGGGCGCCGCATCTGAGCCGGCCCCTGCTCGGGGCCTTTGCCTCCGTGCTGGCGCAGAGCGAGGCCGATGCGGCGCGCTTCCGGGCGCTGGGGGCCGGGAACGTCGCCGTGCGCGGCAACCTGAAGAACGACGCGCCGCCGCTGCCGGCGGACGATGCCCACGTGTCGGCGCTACGGCAGGCCATCGGCGGCAGACCGTGCTGGGCCGCGGCGAGCACGCACGAGGGCGAGGAGGAGGCCGTCGCCGACGCGCACGCGGCGCTCTGCCGGCGCTTCCCCGGCCTGCTCACGATCCTCGCCCCGCGCCACCCGGAGCGCTGCGACGCCGTCGCCGCGCTGCTCGAAGGGCGCGGGCTCGCCGCCGCCCGGCGCTCGGCAGGCACGGCGGTCGGGCCGGAAACTGCGGTCTACCTCGTCGACACGCTGGGCGAGCTCGGCCTGGTCTACCGCCTCGCCGGCGTCGCCTTCGTCGGCGGCTCGCTCGCGCCCCATGGCGGGCACAACCCGCTGGAGCCGGCGCGGCTCGATTGCGCCCTCGTCGCCGGTCCGTACATGGAGAACTTCTCGGAGGCCTGCACCGCGCTGGAGGGCGCGGACGCCCTCGACCGGGTGGGCGATGCAGGCGCCCTAGCCGACGCCGTCGCCGCCCTGCTCGAAGACGAGAACGCGTGCGCGCGCCGTCGAGCCGCTGCGACCGAGACCGCGCGCACGCTGGGCGGTGCGGCGGACGCGGTGCTCGGTCTGATCTCCGCCCATCTCGGCCCCTGTGGCGGCGATGCGCGCACCGGCGTTCTGGGCGGCTGAGCGCGGCGGGCTCGCCGCCGCCGCGCTTGCGCCCGTCTCCCGCCTCTACGACGCGGCCGCGCTGGCACGGGCCGCGCTGGTCCGGCCGGCGCGGGCTGCCGTTCCCGTAGTCTGCGTCGGCAACTTCACCGTGGGCGGCGCCGGCAAGACGCCGGCCGTCCTCGCGCTCGCCGCGCTGCTGGCTGACGACGGCATCCGGCCGCACATCCTCACGCGCGGCTATGGCGGCAGCACGCGCGGCCCGCTCCGGGTCGATCCTGCCCGCCACGATGCGCGCGCGGTGGGCGACGAGGCGCTGCTGCTGGCCCGTGCCGCGCCGACCTGGCTCTGCCGCGACCGCCCGGCTGGGGCCACAGCGGCGGCCGCGGCCGGTGCGCCGCTGGTGCTGATGGACGACGGCATGCAGAACCCCAGCCTCGAGAAGGACTTCTGCCTCGCGGTGATCGACGGCGGCGCCGGCTTCGG
>JAJDXK010000080.1 GCA_022823305.1 Alphaproteobacteria bacterium | reverse complement strand
GCGCCGCGTGCTCGAACAGGTCCGGCTGGCGCGGTGGGGCCGGCGAACCGTCCTTGGCGGCTTCCGCATCGCGCGCCTTCTCCGCCCCGTGGCGTTCCATGGCCGAGGCGACCAGCCCCTTCGCGTCGAAGCCGAGCGCGGCGGCCTGCCTCGCCCAGGTCTCCCGCAGCGCGTCCCGGTCGACCTCGCGCTTGGCCGCGCGCGTCATCAGCGCCGCGCGCCGCGCCAGATGCGGGTTCTCCCCCGTCGTACCGAGGCCCCGGCCCTCCATCGCCGCCTCGATCTCGGCGCGGCGCGTCGAAAAAGCCTCCACGGTCTCGCGCGAGACGCCCGCGATCTCGAACCGCCCGTCGGCGTGGGTCTTCTCGATCCCGTAGCCGAGCCGCGCGAGCTCGCCCGCCAGCGCGTTGCGGTAGAGCGCCCCCAACGCCATCTTCGAGGCGTAGAGCCGCTCGTTGGCCATCGTCCTCCACTTGCCGTCCGGGCCAAGCAGCATGTTGGCGATCACGGAATGGGTGTGCAGCGCGGGATCGAGGTTCCGGGACGTGTCGTGCCTGAACGTGGCGATCACCGTCTTCTGGTTGCCGGCCCGGACCATGCGCCCGCCCGCCGGGGCCTGCCCCGGATTCAGTCCGGGGTCCTGCATCCGGGTCTCGGCGGCGTTCCGCTCGAACCAGTCGAGCGCGCCCGCCACCGCGCGGTCATGGGCATCGACGATCCTCCCGTCGCCGCCGACCAGCGCGGCGAGGGATACGGATTTGGGCGCGCTGAAGGTGAGGTCGCGGCCGGGGCGGTGATGGATCTCGCCCTCCCGCCCGCGCTTGCCGAGACGTTTACCGGAGCCGTCCGGGACCTCGCCCTCCAGCACCGCGCGGAATGTGCCGGGGTCCACCGGGCCTTCGAGCCCGAGCGCCGCCGCGCCCTTGCCCGCCCAGGCGCTCGCCGCCCTGTGCTCGCCGGAATCCTTCGCGTAGTAGGAGTCCTTCTCGTAGTAGCTCACCCCCTGCGCGGGCGAGGCCACCGCGCCGATCGAGGCGACCATCAGAACCAGCGCCCGCGCCGGCGGGCGGGCCGGGCGCGTCGACGTTCCGGTTTCGCCCTCGCCGGCGGGTCGCGCCGCCCCGCCGCTGGCTCGGGCGCGGGCGAAGGCCCGGCCACGCTCCTGCCGGACCCGCCCGTCGGCGCAGGGGACGAAACGGCGAGTGCCGGGGCCGGGGCGGGCGCCTCCGGCGTCGCGCCTGCGGGAACGTGCGGCTCGTACGGAGGAACGTCCTCGACAAAGCCGGGCCGGCGCTCCCCGGCCGAATGGCCGCGCATGGGCGCCCTCGACATCCCGGCGGGTTCCTGCCGCGCCAGGTTCAGCAGGCCCGACAGCGCGAACAGCACCGCGAAGCCCGCGCAGGCGCCGAGCAGGGCGTTGTCTCCGATGATGGCGAGGATGAGGCTCCGCGATCGCAGCGCCTCCGGGTACGTCGCCACGCCGTCGCGGAGCCACGTCACGGTCCGGCCGTCCGCCAGGCGGTACTTCGTCGTCGCATGCTCGTCGAAGCCGACAGCAATGAGCGCTTGCGCCACGCTCGCCTTGCGAGCCGCATACCAGTCGTGGCCGTCGGTGTAGCGGAGCAATGCCAGAGAGGGCAGCAGCAGCGCCAGCGCGGCTGCTCCCAGCGCCCCGAGCATCAACGCCCGGCGCAGCCGGTCGAAGTCGATCATCGGCTCCGCTCCCGGAGCCGCCGCCTGACGGCCGCGCGGGCGCATCGAAGCCCGGCGAGCTGGTCGAAATCGGGGTCCAGGCCGCCGCCGGGAAGGGGATTCGGCGCGCTCATGGAGACAAGGATAGGGCCGCCGAAAAGCCCCGCAACCCGCTGTATTCAGGGGATTCCCTGCGAAATCATCCTCCAGGCGCCTCAAGGCTTCTCAAGGACGCTCCTGTCCCCGTATGTCCTCCGAAAAAAATCTAGCCCGATTCGCGCGGGCGCCCGGAAACGGCGGCGTGGCCGAATCGGAGGCCGAATCCGACCGGAAGGACAGGCGGAGCTGGTCCTCTCCTCAACGCTTGCCCGCGCCGGTCAGCAACTTCCCGTAAAGCAGCACGAACCCGGCAAAGCCGAGGCACCACAGCAGCGCCGAGAGCGACCACAACACCATCGCCTGTTCCTCAAGCACCCCGCCCAGGAACCGCGCGAACACCGAGGCGACGACCAGCAGATAGACCGCCGCCGTCCCCGCGCCCGCCGTCAACGCCCGCCCGCCATGACCGAGCGTCGCGCGCGTCATCACGGCGAGCGTCATCACGCCGATGGCGCCGGCCATCCACAGATGCTGCGCCGAGGCGGGCGGCACCACGTCGGGCCACAGGATCGCCCCGCCCACGCCCAGCATGCCGAGCGGCACGAAGGCGTATCCCACATGCAGGATCCACAGCAGGGGCTCGCCGCGCGTCGCCGGACCGCGCCAGCGCGAGAGCCGCGCGGCATGCGCGCCTCCCGAGGCGAGGAGCAGCCAAGCCGTCTCCCGCGCGCCGGGAAGGGCAGCCCAGGCTGCGAGCGCGATCAGGGTCAAGACGAGCGCGACCTTGTCGAGGCGCCCGAACTCCGCCGGGAGCGCCCCGCTCCCGCGCGTCGCCAGCCAGTTCCGCGTGAAGGTCGGAACGATGCGCCCGCCGATCACCGAGATCATCATGATCGCCGCGGCAACGCCGATGCGAAGCCCATGGCCCGATGCCGCGTAAACGCCTTCGGCGGCTTCCCAGTGAAACAGCGCGTTGCCGGCGACGAACACGCCGATCATCGCGACCACCACGAGGTTGCGCCAGTTCCTGCCGGCAACGACCTCGCGCAGCACATACCCACCCAGCACGACGAGGCACGAGAGATCGAGCGCGGCCACCGCCAGCGGCGGCAACCAGTCCGATGCCGCCACCGCCACCCGCCCGGCGATCCACAGCGCGAGCAGCCCCAGCAACGTCCGCCCGGCGAGCGGGGGCCGTCCCGTCCAGTTCGGCACCGCGGTCAGCAGGAACCCCGCGAGCACCGCGCCCAGGTAGCCGAACAGCGCCTCGTGGGCATGCCACGACACCGGATCGAACGCGAGGGGCAGATCCAGATATCCCCACAGCATCGCGACCCAGAGCGCGATGCCGAGCGGCGCCCACAGCCCGGCCGACAGGAAGAACGGCCGGAAGCCATGCGACAGGAAGGCGGAAGTCGCAGGCTTCCGCTGGCGTGTGGCCGTCATGCCGCGCTGCCCAACAGATACGAACGAGACACAAGGGAACCCCGCCGCACACCCCCGGCTCAGGCGGTCGCGGCCTCCTTCGTCGCCGACGCATTGAGGATATCGGCTCCAATGCTGTCCGCCACCCGAGCCGACGACGCCTTGATCGAATCGCGTGCCAGATGCGCATAGCGCGAGGTCGTCTCGATCTTGTTGTGACCGAGCAGCTTGCCGATCATCGACAGCGACTCCCCGAGCGCCAGCGCCCTGGACGCAAAGGAATGACGGAGGTCATGAAGCCGCACGTCGTCGAGGTCCGCTTCCGCCCGCACCCGGTCCCAGTAGTGGTTGAGGTCGGACAGGGGCTTCTCGGGCTTCTTCGTGCCCGGAATCACCCACGGGTTGCCCTCGATGCGCGGCAGCTCCGCAAGCACCCGCGCCGCCGCCGGCGACAGCGGCACCAGCCGCGCGCCGGTCTTCGAGTCGGCGAGCTTCAACTCGCCCGAAGCGAGGTCCACATGCTTCCACTGAAGCGCGACGATCTCGTTCCGTCGGCACCCGGTCAGCATCAGCAGCCGGATCGCCGCCGCCGGGTAGACCGGCAGACGGCCCGCCGCCTCCATCCCGTTCAGCACCGCGCCCAGGTGGCGGAACTCCGCCTCGGTCAGGAACCGCTCGCGCTTCTCCTCCCGGTACTTGCGCACGTACTTGCACGGGTTGCCGCCGGTCCGCAGCTTCCATTCCTCGGCGAGGTTGAACAGCTTGCTGCCGATCTCCAGCGCCCGGTTCGCCTGATAGGGGATGTGGCGGAGATCGAGGTGCAGCGCGTTGATGTGCTTGCGCTCCACCTCCTCCACCGCCACGCCGCCGTAGGACGGCACGATGAAGCGCTCCACCACGCTGCGGTACATCCTCTGCGTGCTCTCCTTGCAGCGCACGTCGACATGCTCTTCCAGATAGCGCGCGGCAAGCTCGGCCACCGTCACCGAGCCCCGCTCCACCGGCTCCTCGCCGCTCTTGATGCGGTTGATTGCAAGAGCTGCTTCCTTGCGCGCCTTGTCGGCGGTGATCACCCCGTGCCGTCCCAGCGTCACCCGGCGCGACTTCCCCTTGTGCCGGGTCTGGACCACGTAGACCTTCGACCCCGACGGATAGACCCTCACCCCGAATCCCGGAATGCGGTCGTCCCAGAAGACCGCGTCGCGGTCCTCCACCGAGAGCGCATCGACGGTGCGCTTGGAGATGGTGCGGTATTTGAGCTTGGCCATGCGATGCCCCTTGTTGAGAATGATTCTCGCCGCCTCCGGTCGCGTGACGCTTTCCTGCACGCCGTAAGCGTAAGCGCGTCGCAAGCGACCGGAGGAAACCTCATGGCCCTTGTATCATCGCCCAGGCCGGGGTTCAAGAGGGTGTCGGCGTCCGGTAAGCCGTTGTTACATAGCCGAAAACACCAGAGATTATCCCTCCAGGCATCTCGGGGCGTCTCAAGGCCCCGCCTGTCCCAATATCCGAAAATCGCTCCCCATTTAAGTGCCGCCGATATCGACTCCGACCCGCCAGCCCATGCGATGCGCCGTCCCCTGCGCGCGCGCTCACGTATCCCTTGCCGGACGCCGCTCCACGTCATCGCCCGGGCGCAGGTTGTCCCGCAGCCAGGTGGACGCGCCCGGCCGGGCGGGGAGCGTGTGCGGCACGCCGTCGGCGCGGTTCCTGCGGGCGATTGCCCCGCGCGTCTCCTCGCTCGCCTGCTCACGGACCTCGGGGTCGGGCCCCTCGCCCAGCACGACGCCGTAGACCTCCCGCGCCCGCGCCGCGCCGTAGAGCCCGTCGCGGACATCGCGGCGCACCTGCTCGACCGGCCGGTCGAGCGGGTTGCCGTGGCCCCCGCCGCCCGTCGAGACGCTGCCCCAGCGTTCGCTGGGCAGAACCCGGTCGTGCACTTCCGCCCCGAGGAATCGCCGGCGCCCGGTGTGCCGATCCTCCACGTAGGTTCCGCCGCCTGCGCCCGGCGTCGCGCCGCCGACCCCGAAGGGCGGATTGCGCTGGCCGTCGGAATCGTAGACCACGTCGACCGCGCCGTGCAGCGGCTCCAGCGAGAAGCGCACGCCGGGTCCGCCGATCTGTGCGCCGAGGCCCATGGACTCCGGCTCGATCTCCCATTCCTTGATCGAAAGCGGATAGACCAGCTCCGTGTGCTCCACCGAGGCGGTCCTGAGGCTTCCCCAGGCCGCGCTGGTGGTGATCAGGGGCCATCCGTCGCAACCCTGCGCCGCGCCGCCGCCGCCGCCTGAGTTCAGGATCTGGTGGCCCCAGACCTCGCCGCTGCCGGAGCGGACGCCGGAAAACATGGGAATGTTGGCCCACCGCGCATTGCCGGCCTGAGTCAGCTCGGGCGCGGCATCGACGAGCGCCCTTCCCACCGCCTCCTGCATCACGTCGCCCGGCAGCACCGTGCCGAGCGAGGTCGATGCCGGAAAGGACGCGTTGCACATCGAGCCCTCCCGCGCCGTCACCGTCACGCGCCGGAGACAGCCTTCGTTGTGCGGGATGTCGGGCTCGATCATCATCACCACGGGAATGCCGCCGGCGGCCTGAAGCACCGCGTAGCTGGCGTTCACCCCGCGCCTGAGCTGGTCGGGGCAATCGACGAAATCCACGTGGATCGCTTCGCCCTCGATGCGCACCTCGCAGCCGAGCCGCAGGTCGGTGGCCCCGTTCTCGCCTTCGTCGAACCAGGCATCGCCGCGGTAAACGCCGTCCGGGATGGAGCGCATCGCGGCCGCGGTGCGCATCGCGGCGTATTCGATCACCTCGTCGGCGAAGCTGCGGATCACGTCGTTGCCGTAGCGCCGGCAGATCTCCTCGAGCTTGCGCACCCCGATCAGGGTCGCGCCGACCTGCGCCTTGAGGTCGCCGTGCAGCCGCTCGCGGTAGCGCACGTTGGCGAGGTAGAAGTCGATCACGTCGCGGCGCGCGGCACCCCTCTCGTAGATCTTCACCGGCGGGATGGTGAGTCCCTCCTGCCAGATGTCCTCGGCGCCGCCGAAGGAGGAGTGCGGCACGGGCGCGCCGACATCGAGCTGGTGTGCCTTGACTGCCACCCAGAAGACGTGCTCGCCGTCCGCGAACACGGGCGCGGCGGTCGAGAGATCGCCGTTGTGCGTGTTTCCCGAATAGGGGTCGTTGCAGAGGACGATGTCGCCCGGATGGAGATCGTCTTCGAAGTAGTCGGCCACCGTCTCGAGAAAGAGGTGCATCGAGTTGGTGTGTATCGGCAGCGCATCCATGACGGCGAGCTGGCGACCGTCGGCGTCGTAGATGCAGCAGGAGAAGTCGTTGGTCAGCGAGAGGAGCTCGGAGAACGCGGTGTTCCCGAGGGCGACCGACATCTCCAGCGCGATGCTGTTCAGCCGGTTCATGATCACGCTGAAGCGGATGGGGTCCGCCTTGGCCGGGCTTTCCCGGCGAGCGACGTTGATCGCCTGGCTCATTGCTCCTGGTCCCCGCGGGTCTCCCTGCCGCCGATGATAGCACCGGGATCGCGGTCGGGTAGCGCCGCCACCGGGCCGTCGCCATGCCCGAAGCGCCGGGCCATTGACATTGTCGGGTTCCGGAGGCTCAACGTTTCACGCCCGGCAACGTCTCCGGGCGGAGCAACCCGGCCGGGCGGCACGGTCCGACGCACACCGCGCGGCACGCGGGAGGGTCCATGCGGTACGCCGCGATCGTCGACGGTCTCGCCAACGAGGGCGCGCGCGCCTGGGAGATCCATGCCCGTGCGCTCTCGTATCGCGCGCAGGGGCGCGACGTGCTCGTGCTGAGCATCGGCGATCCCGACTTCGATACGCCGCGCAGGATCGCGGACGCGACGATCGAGCGGCTCCGGAGCGGCGACACCCACTATGGCTGGATCGACGGCGGGCCCGACCTGAAGGCCGCCATCGCCGCCTACCGCCGTCGCCATATCGGCCAGGACGTGGGGCCGGAGAACATCGCGGTGACGCTGGGGGCGCAGGGCGGCCTCTTCGGCGCCGCACTGTGCGTGGCGCAGCGGGGCGACGAGGTCATCGTGCCCCAGCCGGTCTACGTGACCTACGAATCGGTGGTGCGGGCCACCGGTGCGAGGCTGGTCGACGTGCCGCTGCGTGCCGAGCGCGACTTCCACCTGGACGCCGCCGACATCGAGGCGGCGGTGAGCCCCGCGACGCGCGCCGTCATGATCAACACGCCCCACAACCCGACCGGCGCCGCCTATCGCCGCGCCGATCTGCTCGCCCTGGCGGAGGTCTGCAGGGCCCGCGACCTCTGGCTGATCTGCGACGAGGTTTACAGCCGCACCCTCTTCGACGGCCGCGCGCACGTCTCGCCCGCGACGTTCCCCGGCATGGCCGAGCGGACCATCGTGGTCGACAGCCTGTCCAAGTCCCATGCCATGACCGGCTGGCGTGTCGGCTGGACCGTGGGGCCGGCGGCGTTCACGCGGCACATGTACCACCTGGGCCTCGCGCTCCATTACGGCCTGCCCAGCTTCATCCAGTCGGCGGTCGCCGCGGCGTTCACCGAGGACTTTCCCGAGGTGGAGGCGATGCGCGCACGCTACGAGGCCCGGCGCGGTCGCGTCTGCGATGCGCTCGCCGGCAACGCGTGCACCCGCGTCGTCAGACCGGAGGGCGCCTGCTTCGTGATGCTGGATGTCCGGCCCAGCGGCCTCTCCTCCGAGGCGTTCTCCGACCGCCTGCTGGAGGAAGCCGGCGTGTCGCTGCTCGCGGGCGAGGGTTTCGGCTCCGCCGGCGCAGGCTTCGTCCGCCTCTCGCTCACTGCGCCCGATGCGGAGCTCGACGAGGCCCTGCGTCGCATCGACCGCTTCACGCGAGGCCTCCAAGGCTGAGGTTTGCCGGGCGGGGACGTGCCGACGAATTCCGCCTTGCCGAAGCCCGCGCCATGCCAACATAGGCACTGGGGCCACATGGTCCGCGTCGTCCGCTGTCGGAGGTTCTCGTGAAGGGTGCGACCGAGCCCGATTTCCAGGCCAGCGTGCGGGGGATGTTCGACCGGGCGGCGCTCGCGCTGGGCGTCCCGGACGACCTCGTGGAGACCATCCGCGAGTGCAAGTCCGTCATCCAGTTGAGCTTCCCGGTGCGCCTGCGGGGCCGCTACCGGAACTTCCGCGGCTGGCGCGCGGTGCACAGTGATCACCGCCTGCCGGTGAAGGGCGGAATCCGCTACGCGCCCTACGTCGACCAGCAGGAGGTCGAGGCGCTGGCGGCGCTGATGACCTTCAAGTGCGCGCTCGTCGACGTGCCCTTCGGCGGCGCCAAGGGCGGGCTCGCGATCCGCCCCGACGACTACACGGAGGAAGAGCTCGAGCTGATCACGCGGCGCTTCACCCAGGAGCTCGCCGATCGCGGCTACATCAGCCCGAGCCGCGATGTGCCCGCGCCCGACATCGGCACCGGCGCGCGCGAGATGGCCTGGATGGCGGACGAGTACCGCCAGCTCTACCCCTCCGACATCGACGCGCTCGCCTGCGTCACGGGCAAGCCCGTGACCCAGGGCGGCATTCCCGGCCGCGTGGAGGCGACCGGCCGCGGCGTCCAGTACGTGCTGCGCGAGTTCTTCCGCCACCCCGACGACGCGGCGCGGGCGGGCCTGGACGGCGGCCTCGAGGGCAAGCGGATCATCGTCCAGGGGCTCGGCAACGTGGGCCATCACGCGGCCCGCTGCCTGGTCGAGGAAGAGGGCGCGCGCCTCACCGGCGTCATCGAGCACGACGGCGCCCTTCTCTCCGATGCCGGCCTCGCGCCTGAGGCGCTGGCCGAGCACCTGGCCCGCAGCGGCGGCCTCGCGGGATTCCCCGGCGCGCGCTTCGTCGCCGACGGCGCGTCGGTGCTCGAGGCCGAGTGCGACATCCTCGTCCCCGCCGCCATCGAGGGCCAGATCACCGAGGCCAACGCGGGGCGCATCCGTGCGCCGCTCGTGGTCGAGGCGGCCAACGGCCCGGTGACGCTCGCGGCCGAGCAGGCGCTGCTCGCGCGCGGCACGGTCATCCTCCCCGACCTCCTCGTCAACGCCGGCGGCGTGACCGTCAGCTACTTCGAGTGGGTCTCCAACGTCTCGCACATGCGCTTCGGCCGGCTCTCGCGCCAGCTCGACATCCAGCGGGGAAAGCGCATCATCGACATGATCGAGACCGCCTCCGGCCGCGCGGTGCCCGACGAGCTCAAGGCGCCGCTCCTGCGTGGCGTGGACGAGCTCGATCTGGTCCAGTCCGGCCTCGAGGACACCATGCGCGAGGCCTACGCCGCCATGCGCGAGGCCATGCACGGATCGGACGCGATTCAGGACCTGCGCACGGCCGCGTTCGCGGTCGCGCTCGAGAAGGTGGTGCGCTCCTACCGCCAGATGGGCCTCGCCTGAGGGCGGAGAGCGCGGGCCGCGCAGCCGCAGGCGACCGAGGATCCTTCTCCGGGTCTGCGCCTATTCGGCGGCCGCCCGGTCGCCGTCTGCCTCCGCGCTGGCGCCCGGCAGGCAGCCGCCGCAGACGGTGAGCTCCTGCGCCGTGATGTGGCGGCCGCGCTCGCTCGCGAGGAAGACCGCCATGTCGGCGACGCTGTCGGTGGTGACCAGAACGCCCAGCATGTTGGCGCGCATGTTCTGCGCGTAGTGGGTCTCGTAGGGGATGCCGATCTCGGCGGCGAGCCCGCGGTGGGCGTCCTGCGCCATCTTGGTCTCGACCCAGCCGGGGCAGATGGAATTGACCCTGACGCCGTCTCCGCCCAGCTCGTCGGCGAGGCAGTGCATGAAGGCATTGAGCCCGTTCTTGGTCATGGCGTAGGCGCCCCAGCCGGCGGAGTAGGCGCCGGCTGCGATGGAGGAGACGAAGATGACGGACGCGCCCGCGCCCGAGGCCCGGAGCGCCGGAATCGCCGCCTGGGTCGCGAGGTAGGGGGCGGTGAGGTTGGTCTCCACCATGGCGTTCCAGCTCTCCAGGTCCATCTCGGCCACGCTGTGGCGGGTGAAGACGCCGGCGTTGTTCACCAGGATGTCGAGCCCGCCCAGCCGCTCGACGGCAGCGGCGCACATCGGTGCTATGGCGGCGCGGTCGCGCAGGTCGGCCGGCGCGGCGAAGGCGCTGCCTCCCGCGGCCTCGATGGCGTCGACCGTGGGCCGGGCACGCTCCGCGTTCCGCGCATGCACCGCGACCTGCGCGCCCTCGCGGGCGAAGGCCTCGGCGATGGCGGCGCCGATTCCGCTTGCCGCGCCCGTGACCAGGGCGCGACGGCCGTTGAGCGACGTTTCCATTCTCCTCTTCCTCCTTTGCCGCGCGGGCTCGGCGTGAAGTATCGCCGGTTCGCGCTATCATGCCAGACATCGAGGGCAGCGAGGGATCCGCCATGGCGACCGCGACACCGTTTCAGATCAGGAAGGGCATGCACCGGCCGGCGGTGCGCCGCGCCTCGCCCGAGGAAGTGCCGATCATCGACTTCGGCGCCCTCTATTCGCCGAGCAAGGCCGAACGCCGCGCGCTGGCGCGGGCGATCCACGCGGCCTGCGCGGGCCCCGGGTTCTTCTACATCGTCAACCACCAGTTCCCGCAGTCGGTGATCGCACGCGCCCAGGCGGCCATGCAGCGCTTCTTCGCGCTGCCGCTCGCGCGGAAGATGCGCAACCACTACCTCGACTGGCCCAACCACCGGGGCTACGTGCCCTCGGGCGGGATCACCGCCGACCACAGCCTCGAAGGCTCCAGCGATATCTCGGAGGCCATCGAGATGGCGCACGACCTGCCGCCGGACGATCCCGACCACGTGCGCGGCATCCGCTTCTATGGCCCAAACAACTGGCCCGCCGAGCCAGCCGACTTCCGCTGGGCGCTCGGCACCTATTTCGACTGCCAGCTCGAGCTCGGGCGCCAGATCTTCCGCGCCTTCGAGTACGCGCTGGAGCTGGAGGAAGGCTACTTCACCTCCAAGTACACCAAGCCGCTCGCCAGGCTCCGCGTCTGCTACTACGAGCCCCAGCCCGAGCCGTTCGACATCGCCCACATCGGGCTCGGCGCGCACACCGACTACGAGTGCTTCACCACGGTCTGGCAGGACAGCGAGGGCCTGCAGATGCTGAGCCGCGACGGCGAGTGGCTGATCCTGCCGCCGGTCGAAGGCAGCTTCGCCGTCAACCTCGGCGATCTCATGCAGCAGTGGACGAACGACCTGTTCGTCTCGACCATGCACCGCGTCATCAACACCTCAGGAGGGCGGCGCTACTCCCTCGTGCAGTTCTTCGGCGTCGACTACGACGTGGAGGTCGAGGCGATTCCCGGCTGCGCCGGCCCGGACAACCCGTGGCGCTACGAGCGGATCAAGGCGGGCGACCACTCGGAGAGAATGGTCGCCCGCACCTATCACTACGACGAGTAGGGCGTCTGCCCTAGTCGGACTCGCTCAGAGAGATCTCGGCCCGACGGTTGCGGCCGTCGCGCACGTTGTCGGCGGTCTTCGCGATCGGCTCGGACTCGCCGAGGCCTTCGACGTCGATCACGAAGCGGCCGGCTCCCTGCTCGATCAGATAGCCTGCGACGGAGAGCGCGCGGTCCTCCGACAGGCGGAGGTTGTAGGCCTCCGGACCCGAACGGTCGGTGTGCCCCCGGATGATGACCTTGTAGGGGCGCATCTCCATGGCCGCGGTCGCGGCCTCGTCGAGCGTCACCTTCGCGGCGTCCGAGAGATCGGAGCTGTCGAACTCGAAGAAGACCACGTAGTAGGTCGCGTATGTCGGCTCGGGTTCCGGCACGGGCTCGGGCTCGGGCTCGGGTTCCGGCGGCGGTGGAGGCCGCATCGCCACCTCGGCGGCGATTACCGAGTTGTAGAATGCGTGGCGGCAGGCGGCGATGTCGTCCGGCTGGTGACCCTCCTCCTGCTCCTGCATCCAGCATTCGAAGTTGATCTGGGCCTGGGCGGCGATGGCGGGTGCCTTGCCCTTGCCGCTGCCGACCAGCATCGAGACGAGCCTGGCCCTGGCCTTGGAGAGCTCCTCCTGCTTGTCGGCGGGGAGCAGGCGTTCTTCGATGCGCGTGGGCGCCACGTCATCGCCCCGCGCCGCAACGGCCGCCTTCATGGCGAACTTGTCGGAATCGATATAGTCGTCTTCCCCGAGCTCGTTCGAGGAGAGCTGGACATAGCCTGCGAAGAGCTGCTGATTGAACTCCGACCCTTGGGGATCGAGGCCCCGAACGTTCTCAAGGTCCGTTCCGTGACAGGCGCCGAGCGCCGCCGCCAGTCCCACGACTGCCGCAAGGCGAAGCCCGGTCGGAGGGACCTTGAAAGTCTTGAATATCCTCATCTCACGTCTCCTGTCCTGTCCCCGCGGTTTATCGTTCTAGCACCACAACTATAGCGCCTTCCGGCAGAACGCCAAGAAACGACCGGCAACCGGGGAGTAATTCGTGAAATGGCGGCCCGTTGCGGCCTACGCTCGACAAGTCGGAAAATAAATCCTAGACCACGGGCGAGCGAGCCGATGCAACCAGACCGGAGGCGACCCATGCTGCGCCGGCACCTTGCCACCCTCCTTCTCGCCAGCACGATCGCCGCGCCCGCGGCTGCCGACGAGGGGTCGCGCTATTCCGAGTGGCGCCCGGAGGGCGCGGAGAGCGCCGGATCGAGCGCGCTGGAGGCGCTCGCGCAGGAACTCCAGGAGCTGATCGACGAGGCCGACCGCGCGCATGCGGCCGACCCGCGCTTCCTCCAGGACCTGCGCGACAGGATCGCGACCCACCTCGCCGATGCCGAGCCCCGTGCCGCCCTGATCCGCGACGACTTCTCCGACGGCGACTACACGGACGACCCGCGCTGGGAGGTGGCGAGCGGCGACTTCGCCATCGACCGCCTGGTCGGCCTGCGCACAATCGTGCCCATCGCCGAGCCCGAGAAGCCGCTGGCCGACGACCCCCTCGATGCCATCCTCGACACCGGGGACGAGCTCCTCGACAGCGGGGAGGAGCTGCTGGAGAGTGGCGGCGACCTTCTGGACAGCGGCGCGGACGCGGTCGGCGACCTGCTGAGCGGCGAGAAGAAGATCGGCGACCTGCTGGGCGGCGGCGAGGACGAGGACGAGGTGGAGGAGGACACAGGGCCGGAAGGGCCGGAGCCCGCGGAGATCGTCCTCGACGCGGCGATCCCCAACGCGTTCGCGCTCGAGATGGAGATGTCCTCGCGCCTCGCGGGCAAGGACGCGCGCTTCGAGATCGACCTGTTCCTTGGCACATCCGAGTACGCCGGCTATCGTCTGGCATACATGGCGGGCAGCGACCCCGGGCTGGTGCTCTCGCGCTTCGGCCGGCGCGGCGTCGTCGCGATCGGCGAGCACGACAAGAAGCTCCACCTCGAGGACGGCCAGAACCACACGGTCGCCCTCGTGCGCGAAAGCGACGGAACCATGACCGCGAGCGTCGACGGCACACCGCTCATCCGGGTGAAGAGCAGCGCCTTCGACGACCCCTTCGGCGGCCTCGCGCTGGTCAACGGCGGGGGCGACTACGGCGTCCGCAGCATCGCGGTCTATGACGCGCGCTAGCCTGCGTTCCCCGACTGCGTCGTGAGCCGGACGTCCGCCGCCGTGCCCGGACCCGGTGCCGCACGGGCCGCGGTCGAGCGCTGCCTCGCCCGCATCGAGCAGCTCAATCCCGCGCTCGGGGCCATGGCGACGACCACGGCAGAGGCTGCGCGGCAGCAGGCGGACGCGTGCGACCGGGCGGCCGCCGAGGGGCGCTGGCTCGGCCTCCTGCACGGCATGCCCGTCGCGCTCAAGGACAACATCGAGACGGCGGGCGTGCGCACCACCAGCGGCGCCGCCTACCTCGCCGACCATATCCCCAACCGGGACGCGCCGGTGGTGAGCCGGCTCAGGGCCCAGGGCGCGGTGCTGGTCGGCAAGGCCAACATGCAGGAGCTCGCCTGGGGCGTGGTCTCCACCAACCCGGTCTTCGGCCAGTGCCGCAACCCGTGGAACCCGGAGCGCATCCCCGGCGGCTCCAGCGGCGGCTCCGGCGCCGCGCTCGCGGCCGGGATGGCCGAGGGCACGCTCGGCACCGACACCGGCGGCTCGGTGCGGATTCCGGCCTCGATGACCGGCGTCTCGGGGCTCAGGCCGACGCACGGGCGCATCTCGATCCGCGGCATCACGCCGGTAAGCGTCGCGCACGACACCGTGGGCCCGATGGCGCGCACGGTGGCCGACGTCGCGCGGCTCTTCGCCGCGCTCGCCGCCTACGACCCGCTCGATCATGTCTCCCGCGACCTGCCGCTCGAGAACTTCCTGCCGCACCTCGGCGACGGGATCGGAGGCGTGCGCATCGGCCTCGCGCGCAACTTCTTCTTCGAGGACATCGACGGCGAGGTCGAGGCCGCGGTGCGGGCCGGCGCCGCGACCCTGGAAGCGCTGGGCGCCGAGCTGGTCGAGGTCACGCTGCCCGGCGCCGAGACCGCCCAGCGCTGGACCACGGTCATGGCCTACGCCGATGCCTGCGCCTACCACAGGGAGCGGCTCGATGCCGGCCCCGGCGCGCTCTCCGAGCCGGTCTACACGCGCATGATGATGGGCCGCGAGTTCAGCGCGGTGGACTATGCCGAGGCGATGCGCGGGCGCGAGGCTTGGCGGCGCGCGCTGGCCCGCGTCTTCGAGGATGTCGACGTGCTGCTCGCGCCGACCACGCCCCGGCCGGCGCCGGCGATCGCCGACGACCGCAGCCTCCACCGCGCCACCCAGGACGCGACGCGCTTCACCTACGGCGGCGCGCTCGCGTCGATTCCGGGCCTCTCGGTCCCCTGCGGCTTCTCCGCCGACGGCCTGCCCATCGGCATGATGCTGGAGGCCGCCTGGGGGGCGGAGCCGCTGCTGCTGCGCATCGGCCACGCCTACCAGCAGGCGACCGACTGGCACCTGCGCCGCGCGCCCGTCTTGACCTGAGCGGGAGCGACACCACCTCCCATCAATGACCGGGGCCGGAGACGCGGCCGGCGAGACGCAAGCGCAGTGCATCGTCGAGGAGGCCGCGGCGCGCTACTGCGCCGCGCGGCGCGAGAGGATCGGCGCCTTCGTCGACCGCACCTTCTCGCTCCGCGGCACGCTCGGGCTGCACCGCCACGCGCTCGGCTGGGACCTGCTGCGCTCGCCGGCGAACCTCGCGCTGTCCGCACCCCATCTCGCGGCCCGGGTGAGCGCAGGCCTCGTGCGGCGTACGGGCCTCGCGCCGGCGGCCGACTGGCTGGATAGCAGACGATATTTCCTCAAGACCGCGGTCGCGCGCGAGCTCGAATGGCGCCTCTTCACCGAGCTGCTGGAGCTTCCCGTCAGGCAGGGAGAACGTGTGTCGGCGCGCGATGCGCTGGCGGACGAGATCCTGAAGGACCCCCGCATTGCCGGGGGCGGCGCGGACGCGCCGCAATCGCCAGCGGAGCAGGAGGCCTTCCGCGCCTGGCTCGCCGGCGCGGCCAGCACCTACGAGGGCACGCGGGTCTCGGCCGCCGACCTCACCACCGCGGCGGTGAGCGCCGGTGTCGGCGCGCTCGCCTTCAAGAAGCTCACGCCGGGGATGATGTCGCTCGGGCCTGCGGCCGCCCACATGCTGGTGCAGAACGCGGCCATCGCGGGCTTCCCCCTCGGCAGCGGGGCGGGCGCGCTCTGGTACGGCGTCTTCCCGGCGGCGGCGCCGGCCGCGCTCAGCATCGGGCTCACCGGCGGCATGATGGCCGCGGGCGCGGTGGTCGGCGCCTTCGCCGGCGTCGTCACCGACCCGGTCCAGCGCGCACTCGGCCTGCACCAGCGCCGCCTGCGGCGCCTCGTCGACTGCCTGGAGCGCGAACTGACCGGGCAGGGCGAGAGCCGCTTCGCCGTGCGCGACCACTACGTGGCGCGTACCCTCGACGTGATCGAGGCGCTGGGCCTCGTCTGGCGCGCCGCGCGCTAGCACCCGTTCCTCCCGGATGACGGGCCGTGCTATGACCGGCGCGTCCGCTACCGCCTTCGGGAACGCTCATGTCCGCCCGCCCGACCGCGCTCACCGGCGCGCTGCACGACTATCTGCTCGCCCACGGCGTGCGCGAGACCGGGACGATGCGCCGCCTGCGCGCGGAGACCGCCGGTCACGAGTGGGCGGTGATGCAGATCTCGCCCGAGCAGGGCGCGCTGATGGCGCTTCTGGTGGAGCTGAGCGGCGCCCGCCGCGCGCTGGAGGTCGGCGTCTTCACCGGCTACAGCGCGCTCGTCGTGGCCCAGGCGATGGGGCCGGAGGGCCGGCTCACCGCGCTCGACATCAACGCGGACTATACCGGGACGGCGCGGCGCTTCTGGGCCGAGGCGGGGCTCGCCGAGCGGATCGAGCTGCGCCTCGGCGATGCGCGCGAGAGCCTCGCCGCGCTCCGCGCCGAAGGCCGCGAGGGCGCCTACGACTTCGCCTTCATCGACGCCGACAAGTCGGGCTACGACGCCTACTACGAGCACTGCCTCGCGCTGCTCCGCCCCGGCGGGCTGGTGCTCATCGACAACAGCTTCCACATGGGCCAGGTCGCCGAGCGCGAGCGCTGGAGCGAGAACACCCACGTCGTCGATGCGCTGAACAAGAAGATCAGGGACGACGCGCGCGTGACCATCGCCATGCTGCCCCTGGGCGACGGCCTCACCCTCTGCCGCAAGCGCGGCTAACCCTTTCATATCCCTCAGGCGCCGGGCGCTCGCATCGCGCGCTCGCGCGCGTGGACGCGCGACGCTCGCTTGGCTTTCGCACCGTTCGGCGCGCCGGCGCGGTCGCGCCGGCCGGGCCTGCGGCCCGGTACCCGTCTTGCCGGACGCCAGCTTTGCTTGCGCCGCGCCCTGCTCTACGGTGCGGAGCGGGAGGTGGGCGATGGACGCACAGGCTCAGGCGCTCGCGGCCGCGGCGGCGGTGGACGAGGCCAGGCTCTGGACTCGCCAGATGGCGATGGCGGAGATCGGCGCCACCGCGAAGGGCGGGGTCAACCGCGCCGCGCTCTCCGACGAGGACCGGGCCGCCCGCAGGCTGATGGTGGAGTGGGCGGGCGAGCGCGGCTTCGAGGTCGCGACCGACGGCATCGCCAACCTCTACATCCGCCGCCCCGGCCGACAGGCGGACGCGGCGCCCGTGGTGACGGGGAGCCATCTCGACAGCCAGCCGCGCGGCGGCAAGTTCGACGGCGCCTACGGCGTGGTCGGCGGCTTCGAGGCGCTGGAGGCCATCGCGCAGGCCGGCGTCGAGACCGAGCGACCCATCGACCTCGTCGCCTGGACCAACGAGGAGGGCGGGCGCTACCAGCCCGGCGCCATGGGCTCTGCGGTCTTCGCCGGCGTGCTCGAACTCGAGGACCAGCTCGGCACCGTCGACCGGGACGGCGTGACGCTGGAGGACGCGCTGGCCGAGACCCTCGCGTCGACGCCGGGTCTACCGCAGCGCCCCTTCGGCCATCCCTTCGCGGCCTACGTCGAGGCGCACATCGAGCAGGGACCAAGACTGGAAAGCGCCGGCACCACCATCGGCGCGGTGACCGGGATTCAGGGCCTCTACTGGTTCACCGTGGAGGTGAGCGGCGAGGAGGCGCACGCCGGCACCACCCCGCTCAGGTGGCGCAGGGACGCGCTCAAGGCGGCGGTCGCCATGGTCCACGCGCTCGAAGGACTCATGGCCGACGAGACCGACACGGTGCGCTTCACGGTAGGCCGCTTCGACTGCCACCCCGGCTCGCCCGCCACGGTGCCGAGCCGCGTGCTCTTCACCATCGACTTCCGCCACCCCGACCCTGCGGTGATCGCGCGCATCAGGCCCGAGATCGAGCCCGTGTGCCGGGCCAACGCCCGCGGCTGCGCGGTCAGCGTCCGCCCGACCATCGACAACGCGCCCCTGGCATTCGACCCGGCGGTGATCGACATGGTGGAGCGCTACGCGGCAAGCCTCGGCCACTCGGTGATGCGGATGCCTTCGGGCGCCGGCCACGACGCGGGCCACATCAATCATCTCTGCCCGACCGGCATGATCTTCGTGCCATGCGAGCGGGGCTTGAGCCACAACGAGGCGGAGAACGCGACGCCCGCCGACCTCGCCGCCGGCGCCCAGACCTTGGCCGCCTGCCTCGTCGATCTCGCCAACCGGGCCGAGCCGTGAGCGGGCGCGAGAGCGAGTACGCGCGCTTCGACCCGGAGGCGACCGACGCCGCCCGGCCGGTGATCCGCGCCCACCGCCACGCCATCGTCGCCGGGCACTATCTCGCGGCCGAAGCGGGCTTCGCGGTTCTGGAGGCCGGCGGCAACGCCATCGACGCGGGCGTTGCGGCCGGCATCGCGCTCGGCGTCGTGCACAGCGACCTGGTCAACGTCGCGGGCGTCGCGCCGATCATCCTCTACAGCGCGAAGACCGGGCGGGTGGAGACCATCAGCGGCCTCGGCACCTGGCCCGCCGCGGTCACCCCCGACCTCTTCCAGCGCGAGCACGACGGGCACATTCCGCCGGGCGTGCTGCGCTCCGTCGTGCCGGCCGCGCCCGATGCCTGGATCACCGCGCTGGAGCGCCACGGCACCATGAGCTTCGGCGAGGTGGCCGCGGCTTCGATCCGCCTCGCGCGGGACGGATTCGTCATGTACCCCCTGATGGCGACGGTGATCGCCAACAAGGCCGAGTCATACCGCCGCTGGCCCTCCAACGCGGCGATCTACCTGCCGGGCGGCACGCCGCCAGCCGCGGGCGATGTCTTCGTGCAGGCGGACCTCGCGCGCTCGCTGCAGTACATGGCGGACGAGGAGCGCGCGGCCGGCGGCGACCGTGCCGCCGGGCTTGCTGCCGCGCGCGCGGCCTTCTACCGGGGCGACATCGCGGCCGCCATCGCCCGTTATCACCGGGAGAACGGCGGCCTGCTGACGGAAGAGGACCTCGCCTCCTTCCGCGTCGCCGTGGAGCCCCCCGAGCGGGTCTCGGTCGCGGGAACGGATGTCTATGCCTGCGGTTCCTGGTGCCAGGGGCCGACGCTGCTGCAGGCGCTCCGCCTGCTCGACACGGATGCGCTGGCAAGCCACGGTCACAACAGCGCCGAAGCCCTGCACATGATGGCGGAGGCGCTGAAATTGGCCCTCGCCGACCGCGAGCGCTGGATCGGCGACCCGCGCTTCGTCGACGTGCCGACGGCCGCGCTCCTCTCCGACGCCTACATCGCCCGCCGCCGCGCCCTTATCCGCGCGCACGAGGCGTGGCCCGAGATGCCGCCGGCGGGCGATCCCCACGGGGGCGAAGGGGAGGTGCGCGCGCTGCCGGATGCCGCGGCCGGGCCGGCGGAGGCCGCGCACGACACCTCCTACGTCTGCGCCATCGACGCCGAGGGCAACGTCTTCTCGGCGACGCCGAGCGACATCTCCTTCGATTCCCCTGTGATCCCCGGCACCGGACTCTGCGCCTCCTCGCGCGGCGCGCAGTCCTGGGCCGACCCCGCGCATGCCTCGAGCGTCGCCCCCGGCAAGCGCCCGAGGCTCACGCCCAATCCGGCGCTCGCGATCAGGGAGGGCGCCTTCGTCATGCCCTTCGGTACGCCCGGCGGGGACGTGCAGATCCAGGCGATGCTGCAGACCTTCGTGAACGTCGTGACCTACGGCATGAACCCGCAGGCCGCGGTCGAGGCGCCGCGCTTCGCCACCATGAGCTTCCCCAACTCCTTCGAGCCGCACGACTACCACCCGAACAGGCTGATGCTGGAGGCGCGCATTCCCGAGGCTGCGGGCACCGCACTCGCCCGATGGGGACACGGGGTGGAGTGGTGGCCCGAGTGGGCCTGGCCCGCCGGCGCCATGTGCGTGCTGGTGCAGGACCTGGAGCGAGGCATCATCTCGGCCGGTGCGGACCCGCGCCGGCCCGCCTACGCGCTCGGCTGGTAGGTGGCGGGCGGCGGGGAGCGCTCTGGTGACGATCCTGTTCGAGGACTGCCGGGTATTCGACGGCGCCTCGGCCGAGCCGCGCGAGGGCGCCACCGTGGTGGTGGCCGACGGCCGCATCAGGGAGGTCGCCGACGGCGCGGTCGCAGGCCTTGCCGATGCCGAGCGCGTGGCCTGCGCCGGCCGCACGCTGATGCCGGGGCTGATCGACGCGCACTTCCACGCCTGTCTCGTCGATCTCGACATCCCCTCCATCGACGACATGCCGGCGTCGCTGCTCTACCAGCACGCCCGGCACAACCTGGAGGGTGCGCTCAGGCGGGGCTTCACCACGGTGCGCGACGCCGGCGGCGCCGACCTCGGCCTCGCGCTCGCGACAGACCGCGGCCTCATCGCGGGCCCCCGCATCCTCTTCGCAGGGCGCGGGCTGAGTCAGACCGGCGGCCACGGCGACATGCGCGGCCAGACCCGCTTCGAGCCCTGCGCCTGCGCCGCCGGCTATCACGGTCCGATTACCCGCGTCGCCGACGGTGTCGACGCGGTGCGCCTCGCGGCGCGGGAGGAGCTGCGCAAGGGCGCGCACCAGATCAAGATGATGGTCTCGGGCGGCGTGCTCTCGCCGGCAGACCCCATCTGGATGGACCAGTATTCCGACGAGGAGATCAGGGCCGGCGTGGAGGAAGCCGCGACGCGCCGCACCTACGTGATGGCGCACGCGCACACGGCAAGCGCGGTGCGCCGCTGTGCGGCCCTCGGCGTTCGCTCCATCGAGCACGGCACCCTGATCGACGCGGGCGCGGCGGAGGCTGCGGCCGGCGCGGGCGCCTTCGTGGTGCCGACGCTGGTGACGATCTTTGCCATGATCGAATCGGGCGCCGAGTTCGGGCTGCCCAAGGTGTTCGCCGAGAAGCTCGGGAACCTGGGCGAGGAGGGGCTCCGCTCGCTGGAGATCTGCCGCGCCGCCGGCGTGCCCATGGGCTTCGGCACCGACCTGCTCGGCCCGCTGCAGGACCAGCAGAGCCGCGAGTTCCTGATCCGCGCCGAGGTGCTGACGCCGCTCGACGTGCTGCGCTCGGCCACCTCTGTCAACGCGGCGCTGATCGGGCGGGCCGGCGAGCTCGGCACCATCGCGCCGGGCGCGGTCGCGGACATCCTGGTGGTGGACGGCGACCCGGCCCGCGACCTCGGCCTGCTGCAGGAGCAGGGGTGTCACATCCCGGTGATCATGAAGGACGGCCGGTTCTGCAAGAACGCCCTCTGATCGGCGGCTTCCAGGGTGTGAGACATGACGCGAGCCGGGCCGCGAAGCGGACCGGTCGGCACCTCAGGGAGATCAGGAAGCGTCGGGGAAGTTCAGCGCTCCGCGCCCGGAATTGCCGGCGGGGGGTCGCGCAGGAAGGCCGGCACGTGGTCGCCGAGGCCGGTCACCGGCTCGTCCTCGCGGGGCTGCTGCTGCGCCGCGCCCTGCTTGGCCGGCTTGCGCCCGCGCCGGCCCTCTGCGGCCTGCTTGCCGTCCGTCCGCTGGCGCGAAGGCCGCTTCTCCGTGTCCTCTGCCTTGCGGGCACGCTTGCGCGCAGGCTTCGTCTCGGCCGTGCGCGGCTCGTCGCGGCGCTTGCGGGGGCGGCGGGCGCGCCCGCGCTCGCGCGGGGCGGCGTCCAGCGCAGCAGGCTCGCCCTCGGGCGTGGTGAGCGGGATCTCGCCACCCACCAGCGCCGCGATGGCGTCGATCGCTTCGGCCTCCTCCCGCGTGGCGAGCGTGATCGCCCGACCCTCGCGCCCGGCCCGGCCGGTGCGGCCGATGCGGTGGACATAGTCCTCGGGGTTGTGCGGCACGTCGAAGTTGATGACGTGGGAGACCGCCTCGATGTCGAGGCCGCGCCCGGCCACGTCGCTGCAGACCAGCAGGTTGATCTCGCCCTGCTTGAAGGCGGCGAGCGTCTCGGTGCGGCGGTACTGCACCATGTCGCCGTGCAGCGCGCGGGTGTTCAGCCCGTGGCGCGCGAGCGAGGCGGCGACGATGTCCACGTCCTTCTTGCGGTTGCAGAAGATGAGCGCACTCTGCACCGCCTCGTCGCGCAGCAGGTCGCGCAGGGCGGCGCGCTTCTCCGCCGCGTCCACCAGGATCATCGCGTGCCGCACGGTGCCTGCCACGGTGGCCGGCGGGGCGACGCTCACCTCCTTGGGGTTGATCAGGAATTCCTTGCCGAGCCGCTTGATCTCGGGCCCGAGCGTAGCGGAGAACATCAGCGTCTGGCGGATGCGCGGCAGGGTCTGGACGATGCGCTCGACGTCGGGGATGAAGCCCATGTCGAGCATGCGGTCGGCCTCGTCGATCACCAGGACCTTGACGCCGCCCAGCATGATGCGGCCGCGCTCGAAGAGGTCGATCAGGCGGCCCGGGGTGGCGATGAGGATGTCCGGGTCCTTGCCCAGCGCCGCCTCCTGCAGCGAGAAGCCTTCGCCGCCGATGAGTAGCGCCTGCCGCAGCGTGTGGTTGGCACCGTAGGTGGTGAAGTTGTCGGCGATCTGCTGCGCCAGCTCCCGCGTCGGCGCAAGGATCAGGCAGCGCGGCATGCGCGGCTTGCCGATGCCCCCGCTCAGGATGTCGATGATGGGCAGCGCGTAGGACGCGGTCTTGCCCGTGCCGGTCTGGGCGCAGCCCAGCAGGTCGACGCCGCGCAGGACCAGCGGGATGGCCTTCAGCTGGATCGGCGTCGGCGTCTCGTAGCCGGCCGCGGCCACCGCCGCGAGCAGCGGCTCGCTCAAGCCGAGGTCCGTGAACCCCTCAGTCGCTTCCACTGGTTGTCCTCCATCGCGGCACGGACATAAGGCCGAGCGTTCGTGCGCGCCCGCGCAGCGGAGCATCGCTGCGCCGCATGGCGCCGGCTACCGCGCATCACAGGCAAGAGAGATGGTGCAGGGTCGTGCTCCTTCGGCGGCGTGACAGCCCTGTCGCGGCTGCCGGGGGAACCCGCCTTCGGACCCGATGCCGCACGCGTGCGGCGCGCGGCGTTCTTGGTACGCGTCCTCCTACATCCGGCACCGCCCGGCGTCAATCGCCATCTGCCGGTGGGCCGACGATGCGCGCCTCGCAGGACGCTTTCGTGTCGGGCTTGCGTCAGCGGGATTGCGTCTTGTGCGCCCGGTTCGTTCGCGTAGTATCGAGCCGCACGGGGCGCGGGCGTAGCTCAGGGGTAGAGCACAACCTTGCCAAGGTTGGGGTCGTGGGTTCGAATCCCATCGCCCGCTCCATCACCCGCGCCCTCCGGCGTCGGCGCGGGCGCCTCTCCACCGCACCCAGGGGAGACGGCCGGGATGCGCGTGCCGCCCTCCAGATCCGCCCCGAGGCCCTGAGCGGTGTCCGCGCTCGTCACCCATGCGGGCGGCTGCCACTGCGGCGCGGTGCGCTTCACCTGCGGGGCGCCGGCCGCAATCGAGGTGCTCGACTGCGATTGCTCGATCTGCCGCATGAGCGGATACCGCCACCTGGTGGTGCCGCAGCAGCGCTTCACCCTGCTCTCAGGCGCGGACACGCTGCGCAGCTACCGCTTCGGCACGCGTGTGGCCGAGCACCTGTTCTGCACGGTCTGCGGCGTGAAGTCCTTCTACGTGCCGCGCTCGGCGCCGGACAGCTACAGCGTCAACGCGCTATGCCTCGACCCCGGCACGGTGACGGCCATGCGGGTGATCGCGCTCGACGGCGCCAGCTGGAGCCTCGAGGACCGCGGGCCCACGCCGCTCCGGCACCCGGGGGAGGAGAGCTGAGGAGCGGTGCTCAGGACCGCCCCAGCCGGGCCTCGATGGCGTCCCAGATCAGGGCCTCGAGGCAGGCGCCGTCGAGCCGGTCGATTTCCTGGATGCCGGTGGGCGAGGTGACGTTGATCTCGGTGAGGAAGCCGCCGATCACGTCGATCCCGGTGAAGATCAGGCCGCGCTCGCGCAGCGCCGGCCCGATGGCGGCGCAGATCTCGCGGTCGCGCTCGCTCAGCACGGTCCTGTCCGGGCGGGCGCCCACGTGCATGTTGGCCCGCGCCTCGCCCTTGGCCGGCACGCGGTTCACCGCGCCCACGGGCTCGCCTTCCACCAGGATGATGCGCTTGTCGCCGGCGCGCACCGCCGGCACGTAGGCCTGGGCGATGATCGGCTCGCGGGAGATCGCCTCGAACATCTCGAGCAGCGCGTTGAGGTTCTCGTCCTCAGGCCCCACGTGGAAGACGCCGGCGCCGCCGTTGCCGAAGAGGGGCTTCAGGATGATGTCGCCGTGGCGCGCGCGGAAGTCGAGGATCATGTCGCGCGCGGCGGTGATGAGCGTCGGCGGCATCAGCGCGGGGAAGCGCGTGACGAAGAGCTTTTCCGGCGCGTTCCGCACATGGACCGGATCGTTCACCACCAGCGTCCCGGGGTGGATGTGCTCCAGGATGTGGGTGGCAGTGATGTAGGCCATGTCGAAGGGCGGGTCCTGGCGCATCAGGACCACGTCCATGGTGACCAGCGCCACGGTCTCGGCGGCGCCCAGGGTGAAGTGGTCGCCGGCCTTGCGCCGCACCTCCAGGGGGCGCACCGACGCCACCGGGCCGTCGGCCGTGAGCGAGAGATGCCGGGGCAGGTAGTGGAACAGCCGGTGCCCCCGGGCCTGGGCCTCCAGCGCGAGCACGAAGGTGCTGTCGGCCTCGATGTCGATGGCCTCCATCGGGTCCATCTGGATCGCCACGGCGAGGCTCATGGCTCAGGCCCGCTCAGTGGAGGCTCGCCGTCAGCGTCGCGAGCGTCGCCTCGGCGCGGGCGCGGGCAGCCTCGGGCAGCGGGCAGTCGAGACAGCGCTGCAGCGCCTCCACCGCGCTCTTGATGGTGCCGAGCCGGGCGCGCAGCGTGCCGAGCTCGTGCCAGAGCACGCCGGCCTCCGGCGCGATCAGCAGCATGCGCTCGAGGATGGCGGCGGCGCGCGCCTCGTCGCCCGTCTGGACGGCGCGGCTCTTGATGTTGTTCTGGAGCCTGAGCAGGATCGCCCGGTTGCCCACCGGCGCATAGTGGGCGGGCCTGAGCTCCGCATCGGCGCCCTGGAACTGCTTGAGTAGGCCGCGCAGGTGGCCGGCCTCCAGCGCCTGGCCGCGGTGGAATGGATCGACGATCACGCGGCGGTCGCCCTCGTCCATGCGCACCAGGAAGTGGCCGGGGAAGGCCAGCCCGTCCACCGCCCAGCCCTGGGCGCGGGCGGCGTGGATGTAGAGGATGCCGAGGCTGACCGGGAGGCCCGCGCGGCGGTCGATGACCTGCAGCAGGTTCGCGTTCTCGGGCGCGTCGTAGCTCTCGCTGTCCCCGGCGTAGCCGTGCGCATCGAAGAGCACGGCGTTGAGGTGGCGTCGGCGGCGTTCCAGCGGCTCGTCGGCCCGGGCGAGCGCCCCTACGTCGGCGCCGAGCCGGCCGACATGGTCGCGGTAGTGGTCGAGCGACGCGCTCGGCTGGTCGAGGGCGCCGAGCAGCAGCGCGGTGTCCGCCAGGTCGATCTCCTCGTCGGCACTGGCGCCGACCGTGCGCAGCGCGCGCTTGATCGCAACTACGGCCAATGTCGGGACTCCGCCCGGCGGCGCGGGCGACGGCGCCGGCCACCCGCGCGTCGGGTCGCGGTGTGGGCCATCAGGGCGTATCCGGGCGACGCGGGTCGTCCTTCGTGATCACGTGGCTCACCACGCGTTTCACGTCCTCGATGCTGCGGGCATGCTCGATCACCCGCGCCAACTCTTCCTCGTCCTGCGCGATTCCCATGAGGTAGACCGTGCCGTTCACGGTCTCGACGCTGTAGTTGATGGACAGCACGTCGACGTCCACCAGGAGAAAGCCCTTGAGCTGCGCCGAGATCCAGGTGTCGCGCGCATAGTCCAGGATGCCGCTCTCGTCGGTCACCTGGATCTCGTTGATCACCTCGCGGACCCCGCCGGCCTGCCAGGCGAGGCGCAACGCGTTGACGCGGTCCTCGGGCGTCGGCACGCTGCCCTTGAGCAGGACGCGGCCCTCGATCACGCTGAACGACACGTTCTGGTAGAGCTCGACGTTCTCCTGGAAGAACAGGTGGTTGAGCTCGCCCCGGATGGTCAGGTCGTCGACCGCGTTGCCGACGGAGCGCTCCTCCGCGATCGCGATGCCGGTGGTCGCCGCCGCGCCGACGAAGAACTCGATGCAGCCCGAGAGAGGCAGGGGCAGGGCGAGCAGCAGGGCGAGCGCTGCGGCCCATCTGGCGCGCTTCCAGGGCTGCGGAATCTCGCTCTCGATGCCGATCCGGCGGCAGGCACGCGCAATCAGGGAACGGCCCCGCTGCGCTCGGGGCGCCATGCGTCGGGCACGTGGCTCGGCCATCGCCAGGGGGTCACCACCATTACGTCGAATCGGAGCGAAAGCTTGCGCCAATTCGGATGGCGCGACAAGAAAATGCTCGCCGCATCCTCGATCCGGCGCCGCTGACGTGCCGTGACGGTCTCCAGCGCGTCCTCGCGCGCCGCGCGGTGCTTGACCTCGACGAAGGCGATGAGCGCCCCGCGCTTCGCCACGATGTCGAGCTCGCCGACCGGGGTCTCGTAGCGCCGCGCGAGGATGCGCCAGCCGGCGAGCCTGAGCCTGAGAGCGCACAGCCGCTCCGCCATCAGGCCCCGGTCATGAGCGGCGCGGCGTGCCGCCGTGGAGCGGGTGCTCATGCCTCCCGCGAGCGCACGAGCGCCAGCGCGCGGGCATAGAGCGCGCGGCGCGGCCGCCCGGTCTCGGCGCTGAGCTGCGCCGCCGCGTCGCGGACGGTGCCCGTCGCGAGCAGGCCCGCGAGGCGCCCGTCGATCTCCGCGTCGGAGAGGGCGGGTGCGGCGGCGGCCCGCGCGCCCTCGATCACCACCACGATCTCGCCCTTGGGCGCACCCGCGGCCCCGTAGTGGTCCGCAAGCGAGGCGAGGGATCCGCGCCGCAGCTCCTCGTAGCGCTTGGTGAGCTCGCGCGCCACCGCCGCGGGGCGCGGGCCCAGCGTCGCCGCCATGTCGCCCAGCGAGGCCGCGAGCCGGCGCGGGGATTCGAGGAAGACGAGCGTCGCGTCGAGAGAGGCGAGCGGCGCGAGCGCCCGGCGCCGCGCGCCTGCCCGCGCCGGCAGGAAGCCGCCGAAGTAGAAGCGGTCGGTCGGCAGGCCGGAGAGGATCAGCGCCAGCAGCGGCGCGCTCGGGCCGGGGCATCCGGTCACGCGAACGCCGGCGTCCAGCGTCGCGCGGACCAGCTTGTAGCCGGGATCGGAGATCAGCGGCGTGCCGGCGTCCGCCACCAGCGCCACCGCGCCCCCACCCCGCAACAGGCGGATCAGCGTCGGGCGGACGCGTGCCGCGTTGTGCTCGTGGTAGGAGACGAGGCGGCCCGTAATGCCGTGCCGGGCGAGCAGGCGCCCGGTGCGGCGGGTGTCCTCGCAGGCGATGCGGTCGACCGAGGCGAGCACCGTGAGCGCGCGTGCCGAGATGTCGTCCAGGTTGCCGATCGGCGTCGCCACCAGCCAGAGGCCCGGCTCCGCACCGGCCTCCGGTTTACTCGCGGGCGCGCCCTTCGTAGTCTGGCCGCCGCCTGCGGGCGCAGCAGGAGCTTTCCCGGTCATGGTCCGACCTTGCACCCTCTCCGTAGCCGGCCGGCGCCGGCTCCTGCGCCCGGCGGCTGCCGTCATCCTGCTGGGCCTTTTCGCCGGCGCTTGCGTCCCGCCGAGCGTAGCGCCGCCCTCGCCCGAGAGCCAGCCGGCGGAACCCGTGGAGCAGGCCGGCGAGGCGGCGCTGCTGCGCCTGACGCCGGAGGCGCCCATGCCGGAGGGTGAGGCGGAGAGCACGGTGCCGCCCGCGCCCGTTGCCGACGATCCGGAAACGGGCGCGACGACGCTGGCCGCGCTCGAGCTGCCTGAGGCCGGGGACGACGCGACGGCGCCGCCCGCGCAGGCGCAGACCGGCGCCAGGGTCGGCCTCCTGCTGCCGCTCTCCGGCCGCTACGCGGCAGAGGGCGAGACCCTGCTGCGCGCGGCACAGCTCGCCCTCTTCGATACCGCCGACGAGCGCTTCACGCTGCTGCCCCGCGACACCGGCGGCACGGCGGGAGGCGCCGCCCAGGCCGCGCAGGCGCTGCTGGCCGAGGGTGTCGATCTCATTCTGGGGCCGCTCTTCGCGGAAGCCGTGAAGGCCGTCGCCGTCCACGCCCGGGGCGGGGGCGTTCCCGTGATCGCATTCTCCACCGACCGGGCTGCGGCGAGCGAGGGCGTCTACCTGCTCGGCCACACGCCGCGCGCGCAGATCAGGCGGGTCTTCGCCCACGCCGCAGAGGCGGGCCACCGGCAGGTTGCGCTGCTCGCGCCCGAGACGCGCTACGGCACGGCGGTGACGGACGAAGCCGCCGCCGCCGCCGTGCTCACCGGCCTGTCGCTCACGCGGGTCCGCACCTACGCCCCGGATGCGTCGGACGCGTCCGACGTGGTGCGCGCGCTCGCCGAGTACGACCGCCGCACCCAGGCCCTGAAGGCCGAGCGGCGCGCCCTCACCCAGCAGGACGATGCCGCCGCCCGCCGCCGGCTGGAGCGCCTGAAGACCCTCGACACGCTGGGCGAGCTGCCCTTCGATGCGCTGCTGCTGGCCGGCGGCGGCGCCAGCCTGCGCCAGGTTGCGCCGCTGCTTCCCTTCTACGACATCGACCCCGCCAAGATCCGCTTTCTCGGCACCGGGCTCTGGGAGGAGCGTGAGACGCTCGGCGAGCGGGCGCTCGCCGGCGGCTGGTTCGCCGGTCCCGACCCGGTGGCGCGGCGCAGCTTCGAGGCGCGCTACGAGCGCATCTTCGGCGAGGCGCCGGGCGCGATCGCGACGCTCGCCTACGACGCGACCGCGCTCGCCGCAGCGCTGGCGCGCGCCGGCGCGCCCTTTGGCCCGGGCGCCATCGGCAACCGCGGCGGCTTCCTGGGCGCGGACGGCCTCTTCCGCTTCGATGCCGACGGCATCGCCGAACGGGGGCTCGCCGTCTTCGAGGTGGCGGGCGGCGGCGAGACCCGCGTGGTGAGCCCGGCGCCCGCGCGCTTCGATACCGGCGCGGATACCGCGGGCGACGGCTAAGCCCCGGTTAGAGGATCTGGCTCAGGAAGAGCTTGGTACGGTCGGACTGGGGGTTGTTGAAGAACTCGTCCGGCGTGTTCTGCTCGACGATCTGGCCCTCGTCCATGAAGATGATGCGGTCGGCGACCTGGGCGGCGAAGCCCATCTCGTGGGTGACGACGAGCATGGTCATGCCGCTCTCGGCGAGGTCGACCATCACCTCGAGGACCTCCTTGATCATCTCCGGGTCCAGCGCCGAGGTGGGCTCGTCGAAGAGCATGATGTTGGGCTTCATGCAGAGCGAGCGGGCGATCGCCACGCGCTGCTGCTGCCCGCCCGAGAGCTGGCCCGGGTACTTCATGGCCTGCTCCGGGATCTTGACCCGCTCGAGGTACTCCATGGCGACTTCCTGCGCCTCGGCCTTGGGCATCTTGCGCACCCAGATCGGCGCGAGCGTGCAGTTCTCCAGCACCGTCAGGTGCGGGAACAGGTTGAACTGCTGAAACACCATGCCGACCTCGCGGCGGATGGCGTCGATGTTCTTGAGGTTGTGGGTGAGCTCGACGCCGTCGACCACCACCGTGCCTTCCTGGTGCTCCTCCAGCCGGTTGATGCAGCGGATCAGCGTCGACTTGCCCGAGCCCGACGGCCCGCAGATGACGATGCGCTCGCGCCGCGCCACCGTCAGGTCGATGTCGCGCAGCACGTGGAACTGGCCGAACCACTTGTTGAGCCCGGTGATCTCGATGATCGGGCCCAGGTCGCCCTCCGGCGCGGCTTCCGCCTCCGCCATGGTGTCCCCCTATCGTCGCGTGGTGTCGAGGCGCTTCTCGAGGTTGAGCGAGTAGCGCGACATGCTGAAGCAGATCACGAAGAAGAAGAGCGCCGCCAGCAGGAAGGTCTCGTAGTCGACCTTGCCCAGCCAGTCCGGGTTGGTCTGTAGCAGGCGCGCCTGGCCGAGGATGTCGAACAGGCCGATGATGATGACCAGCGTGGTGTCCTTGAAGAGGCCGATGAAGGTGTTGACGATGCCCGGGATGGAGATCTTCAGCGCCTGCGGCAGGATGATCAGCCGCATCGACTGCCAGTAGCCGAGCCCCATCGCCTGGCCGGCCTCGTACTGCCCGTTGGGGATCGCCTGCAGCCCGCCGCGGATCACCTCGGCCATGTAGGCCGAGGCGAAGAGCGTGATGATGATCATCACCCGGATGAGCTGGTCGAGCGTGACCTGCGGGGGCAGGAAGAGCGGCAGCAGAATGATCGCGACGAAGAGCAGCGTGATCAGCGGCACGCCGCGGATGAACTCGATGAAGCTCACCGAGAACCAACGCACGATCGGCATGCGCGAGCGCCGGCCCAGCGCCAGCAGGATGCCGATGGGAAGCGAGAGCACGATGCCGACGAGGCCGGCGATGAGGTTGAGCATGAAGCCGCCGAACTGGTCGGTGCGGATGACCTCGAGGCCGAGGCCGCCTACCAGCAGGATCGCCGCGATCACGGGATAGGCGAGCGAGTACCAGCGCCCGTAGCGGGCGTAGGGCAGCTTGTCGAAGAGCATGTAGGCGAGCGCCGGCACCAGCAGGGCGAGGCAGACGTTCACCCGCCAGTAGGACTCGACCGGGTAGAAGCCGTAGAAGAACTGGGTAATGCGCTGGTCGAGCCAGGCCCAGCACGCGCCCTCGCTGGGGCAGTCCTTGCCGAGTTCGCCGGTGAGCGTGGCGTCGATGAAGGCCCACTCGATCAGCCCCGGCAGGACCAACGCGAGCACCGCGATCGAGGCCACCGTGAGCACCGCGCTCAGCCAGCTCGAGAAGAGGTTGGTCCGTACCCAGCCGATGACGCCGGTGCTGGTCAGCGGCGGCGCACGCTCGGGCAGCATCTCCGCCCGGCTGCGGTGGAAGGCGTACTTCGTCATCGTTCCACCAGCGCGATGCGCTTGTTGTACCAGTTCATGAAGGCGGACGTGAGCAGACTCAGCACCAGGTAGAACGCCATGTAGAGAGAGATCACCTCGAGCGCCTGCCCGCTCTGGTTGAGGATGGTGTCGCCGATCGAGACGATGTCCTGGTAGCCGATGGCCACGGCGAGCGAGGAGTTCTTGGTCAGGTTGAGGTACTGGCTCGTCATCGGCGGGATGATCACGCGCAGCGCCTGCGGCAGGATGATCTTGCGCATGGTGAGCCCGCGCCGCAGCCCCAGCGCGCCGGCGGCCTCGGTCTGTCCCTTGGAGACCGAGAGGATGCCGGCGCGCACGATCTCGGAGATGAAGGCGCCGGTGTAGGTCGAGAGCGCGAGCCACAGTGCCACCAGCTCCGGCGTGACGTTGAAGCCGCCCTTGAGGTTGAACTTCTTCTTCTCCGGGATGTCGAAGTCGAGCGGCTGGCCGACGGCGAAATAGACGATCAGCGGCACGCCCACGATCAGCCCGAGCCCGGCCCAGCCGACCGGGAAGGTGCGGCCCGTCGCGTCCTGGCGCTTGCGTGCCCAGTACCTGACTGCGACGGTCGCCACCACGCCCACCAGGATCAGCGCGAGCACGATCGCCGAGCCGTCCTCGAAGATGGGTGCGGGGAGGAAGATGCCGCGGTTGTTGAGGAAAGCGGCGTCGCCGAACGAGATGCTGTCGCGCACCCTGGGCAGCGCCAGCATGATCAGCCACCAGAAGATGATTTGGAGCAGGACCGGGACGTTGCGGGTGAACTCGACCCAGGCTGCCACGATGCGGCTGACCAGGAAGTTGTTCGAGAGCCGCAGCACGCCGGCCACGAAGCCGATGACCGTGGCCGTGACGACTCCCATCACCGCGACCAGGATGGTGTTGAGCGCGCCGACGACGAAGGCCTGCCCGTAGGTCGAGGTGGACGAGTACTCGACCAGGCGCTGGTTGATGTCGAAGGCGGAGGTGTCGAAGAGGAAGCCGTAGCCGGAGGAGAGGCCGGCTTCCCTGAGGTTCGTGATCGTGTTCGAAACGATGAAGGCGGCGAGCAGCGCCAGCCCGAGCACCAGGAGAAGCTGGAAAATGACGCCGCGCGCGCGCTCGTCGGTCCAGGCGCGGCTGATGTCGAAGCCGCCGCTGCCGCCGGGCGCCGCCTTCTTACTCACGGTCCCGCCGCTCCCCCAGGTTGACCGAACGGCATCTTCTGCCGGAAGGAGCGCTCCCTACCGGAAAAAAACACCGCCCCGCCCGGTCGTGCGGGCGGGACGGTGCTTGTCGATCCTACCGGAACGGAGGCGAATAGAGGATGCCGCCGTCGGTGTAGAGCGCGTTGAGGCCGCGCCCGAGAGCGAGCGGGCTGTCCTTGCCGATGTAGCGGTCGAAGATCTCGGCGTAGTTGCCTTCCGCCGCGATCGCGCGAACCGCCCACTGGGCGTCGAGGCCCAGCATCTCGCCGAGCGAGCCTTCCGAGCCCAGCATCCGGTTGATCTCCGGATGATCGGTCCCGTTGGCCATCTCGGCGACGTTCGCCTGGGTCACGCCCAGCTCCTCCGCCGTGATCAGCGCGTTGAGCGTCCAGCGCGCGATGTCGGCCCACTGGTCGTCGCCCTGGCGCACCAGCGGCCCCAGCGGCTCCTTCGAGACGATCTCCGGGAACACCATGTGCTGGCTGGGATCCTCGAAGGTCGTCCGCGTCGCCGCGAGGCCGGAAGCGTCCGTCGTGTAGACGTCGCAACGCTCCGCCTCGTAGGCCGCGCGGGCCTCGGCGTTGGTCTCGATCGGCACCGGCTCGTAGCTGATGCCGTTGACGCGGAAGAAGTCGGCGAGGTTAAGCTCGGTGGTGGTGCCGGTCTGGATGCAGACCGAGGCGCCGTCGAGCTCCGTGGCGCTGCCAATGCCGAGCGCCGTGCGGCCGATGAAGCCCTGGCCGTCGTAGTAGCTGACGCCGATGAAGGTGAAGCCGAGGTCGACGTCACGCGAGAAAGTCCACGTGGTGTTGCGCGAAAGCACGTCGATCTCGCCGGACGCCAGCGCCGGGAAGCGCGTCTTGCCGGTCAGGTTGACGAAGGAAATCGCGTTGGCATCGCCGAGGACGGCCGCGGCCATCGCCCGGCAATAGGCGACGTCGAAGCCGGTCCAGTTGCCCGCATCGTCGGTGTAGGCGAAGCCCGGCAGGCCGGTGTTGATGCCGCACTTGAGCGTGCCTGCGGCCTTCACGTCGTCGAGGGTCGCTGCCTGGCCCGACATGGCTCCGCCAGCCACCAGCGCACCGGCAACCGCTATGGCGCCGGCAATTTTCCTGAAGCTCATCCCTGTCCTCCAGTTCCCAGTGTGGACACTGCGCACGCCTGCCATGCGGGGCCTGAAGGTGTTGCGGGCGCCTGCGATTTCCGCCCATCCACCCGGCGCGCGTCGCGCTTCAGTCTAGGCAAGGGAGAATGGCCGAACAAGCAAGATAATTGCAAATATTTTCGAATGTCCGTGCCGTTCAGGACTCTGGATATACCGATTAACTTCTCGCGCCGGGCGTTCCTTGCACGGCGTGCGTATCGGCGCTCGTGCCCCAAACCCGGCCGGCGTCGGCGTGGCCCTTGAGGCCGGGAGGCCGGGGCGGGATGATGAGGACGACGGCACGAGGGGCGCCTCTGCGGCGCGCCGGGCCGGGGCAGCGGGGCGCGGGGCGGGGCGGTCGTGACGAATGCAGGGGGACCATCGGCCGGCCTGACCGGTGGCAGTGAGTCCCTGCCGCGCCGGGGCTTCGTCCTGCTGGCGCTGCTGACGCTGCTCTGGGGCGTCAACTGGCCGATGCTCAAGATCGCCCTCGACGAGCTGCCCGTGCTCACCTTCCGCGGGCTCTGCCTCCTCTGTGCCGGCCTGCTGATCCTGGCCCTTCATCGCGCTCTCGGCCGTTCTCTCCGCGTGCCCCGCACGCAGTGGCGACCGCTGCTGGTCTCGGGCTTCTTCAACATCACCCTCTGGCACATCGCGACCGGTTTCGGGCTCGTCTACACGACCTCCGGCCGCGGCGCGATCATCGCCTACACGATGCCGATCTGGACCGTGCCGATCGGCTACGTCGTGCTGGGCGAGCGCCCCGGCTGGCGGCGGCTCGGCGCGCTTGCGCTGGGCTCGGCCGGGCTCGCGGTTCTGATCGCGAGCGACGCGAATACCCTCGGCGGCGCGCCGCTCGGGCCGATCCTCGTGCTCATCGGCGCCATCGGCTGGGCCTGCGGCACCGTCGCGCTGAAGCGCGTCGAGTGGCAGGTCTCCATGTGGGTGCTGGTGGGCTGGCAATGCCTCGTCTGCGGCGTGCCGATCTTCGTCGCGGCCGCGGTGGTGGACGCGGGCTCGGTGTCGTTCCCCTCGCTCTGGCCGCTGGTGTCGGTGATCTACAACATCCTCGCGCCCTTCGTGATCTGCTACTACCTCTACTATGAGATCGTGCGCGTGTTCCCCACCGGGGTGGCGACGGTCGGGACCCTCGGCATTCCCATGGTGGGCCTGTTCACCGGCGCGCTCGCGCTCGGCGAGCCGCTGGGCTGGACCGAGTTCACGGCGCTCGGCCTGGTCGTGGCCGCGCTGGCGCTGCCGGTGGTGACGCGGCCCGAGAGCTTCAGGCGCGGCGGCTGATGCGGGCCGGCTGCTGGGTGCTGACCGAGGGGATCGCCGGGACCGAGAACCAGTGCCTCGGCCTTGCCGAGGCGATGGGCGAGGAGCCGCTGCTCAGGCGGGCCTCGCCGGCCGCGCCGTGGCGGCACCTGCCGGGGGCGTGGCCGCTCCCGCCGCTCGGCGCGCTCGCCCCCGGCAGCGATCCGCTGCAGCCGCCCTGGCCCTCGCTGCTCATCGCCGGCGGGCGCAAGGCGGTGGGGCTTGCGCTCCGGCTCCGGCGCGTCGCCGGGTGCTTCACCGTCTTCGTCCAGGACCCGCGCGTCTCGCCCGTCCGCTTCGACCTGGTCGTCGCGCCGCGCCACGACGGGGTGAGCGGCGCCAACGTGGTCGAGACCCGCTGCGCGCTGCACCGGGTCACGCCGGCGCGCCTCGCCGCCGCCCGGGCGCAGTTCGCGCCGGCCCTGGAAGAA
>JAJDXK010000100.1 GCA_022823305.1 Alphaproteobacteria bacterium | reverse complement strand
CCCGGGAGGAGGGGGAACCAAGGCGGCGCCGGCCTGTTCTCCCTCTCCTCCCCGGCGGGGAGGAGAGGGCCGGGGTGAGGTGGGGGTGATCTCCGCCGCCGGCGCGGGACCGTGTCGCGGCTCAGCCGGCCCACAGGTTCTCGCGGACGAGGTCGTTCTGCGTCGCGATGATGCTCTCCCGCAGGGTCTCGACGAGCACGTCGATCTGCTCGCGGGTAAGCGTCAGCGGCGGCGAGAGCACGTTCATGTGGCCGAGCGGGCGCACCAGCAGGCCGCGCTGCTGGCAGTGGCGGGTGATGCGATCGCCGATCTTGGCGTCGGGCTCGAAGATCTCCTTGGTCTCCTTGTCCTTCACCGCTTCGACGCACATCATGAACTTCTTGCCGCGCACGTCGCCGATCAGCGGCAGGGTCAGCAGCTCGGCCAGCCGCTCCTCGAAGTAGGGGCCGACCTCACGCACGTGGCCGCACAGGTCCTCCCGCTCCATGATCTCGATGTTCTTGAGCGCGGCCGCGCAGGAGACCGGGTGGCCGGCGTAGGTGAAGCCGTGGGTGAAGAGCGCGCCCTCGGCCTGGGGCACGCTGATCACCTCGTACATCGCATCGGAGAAGAGCGTCGCCGAATGCGGGATGTAGCCCGAAGTGAGCCCCTTGGCCGAGGTGATGATGTCGGGCGTCATGTCGAACACGGGCTCGGAGGCGAAGAAGTGCCCGAGGCGGCCGAAGCCGGTCACCACCTCGTCGGAGATGTAGAGCACCTCGTACTTCTCGCACACCGCCTTGGTGCGGGCGTGGTAGCCGGGCGGGGGCACGACCACGCCGCCGGCGCCCATGACCGGCTCGGCGATGAAGCAGGCCACGTTCTCGGGCCCGAGCTCGAGGATTTTGTTCTCGAGCTCCGCCACCTTCTCGTCGCAGAACTCGTCCACGCTCATGCCGTCCGGACGGCGATAGGCTTGGGGCGCCGGGATGTGGTGCACCAGGTCGGGCGCGAGGTCGAAGCCCGTATGGTCGAACTTCACCCCGGTCATGCTCATCGTCAAGTAGGTCGAGCCGTGATAGCCGTCGACGCGGGAGATGATCTTCTTCTTCTTCGGCTTGCCCAGGCGGTTGAAGTAGTAGTGGATCACGCGGATGGCGGTGTCGTTCGCCATCGAGCCGCCGGTGCCGTAGAAGACATGGTTGATGGAGGCGGGCGCGAGCTCGGCGAGCTTCGCTGCCAGCTCCGCCGCCGGCGGCGTCGTCAGGTGCGTGAAGGTCGAGTAGTAGGGGATGCGGCGTATCTGGTCGGCGATCGCCTGGGCCATCTCTTCCCGGCCGTAGCCGATGTTGACGCACCACAGGCCGCCGATGCCGTCCATGTAGCGCTCGCCCTTGGCGTTGTAGACGTAGACGCCCTCGGCCTCGGCCATGACCTCGGAGCCTTCCTCCTTGAAGGTCGCGAAGTCGGTCCACGGATGGATGTTGTGGTCGCGGTCCTTCCGCCGCAGGTCCTCGTTGTCGTACTGGTTGAAATTCGCCCTCATCGCACCCTCCTCTCGCGCCCCGCGTGGGCGGAAGCTCGCAGGCCGAGAGACTATCGCGGACCGCGCGCGGCCGCTACTGCCCGCGCGGGCGGCGCGGCGCTGTACATCGGCGCGGCGGCGGTCTATGAGGCGCCCGCAAGCGGGAGGGAGCTTCCATGAAACTCTATTCGAGCCCGGCCACGCCCTTCGGCCGGAAGGCGGCGATCGTCGCGCACGAGCACGGCATCGCGCTCGACGTCGTCAACGTGAACCCCTTCGAATCCGACGAGCTGGAGCGGCTCAACCCGATCAGGGTCATTCCGGTGCTGGTGCTGGACGACGGCACGGTGCTCTACGACAGCCACGTCATCTGCGCCCATCTCGACGGGGCCGGCGGCGGGCCCACGCTCTATCCCGAGGCGGGCAGGCTCGACTGGCAGCGGCGGGCGACGCTGGGCACGGCGCTCACGGAGACGAGTGTGCTCTGGCTCTTCCAGAAGCGCATTCCGGCGGAGGAGCAGAGCGAGAAGCTCAAGCGTCACTACATTGCGCGCTTCAAGCGCATCGCGGCCGCGCTGGAGGCGGAGGTCGATGCGTTCGCCGCCGCGCCCTTCCGCATCAACCACATCGCGGTGATCTGGGGTCTCGGCCACATCGAGTTCCGCCACGACGACACGTGGCGGGCGTCGTGTCCGAAGCTCGCAGCGTGGTACGAGAGCATGCAGAGCCGGCCCAGCGTCGCCGCCACCGTGCCCACCGACTGACCCCGAAGAACCCCGGCAGGAAGGGAGACCCATGATCGACCTGCACTACTGGCCCACGCCCAACGGCAAGAAGGTGACCATCCTGCTGGAGGAATGCGCGCTGCCCTGGCGCCTCGTCCCTTGCCACATCGGGAAGGGCGACCAGTTCGAGGACGACTTCCTCGGCATCAGCCCCAACAACCGCATGCCCGCCATCGTCGACCACGAGCCGGCGGGCGGCGGCGCGCCGGTGAGCGTCTTCGAATCCGGCGCGATCATGATGTACATCGCCGAGAAGGCCGGCCGCTTCTACCCGCAGGACCTGCGCGCACGCCACGAGGTCAACCAGTGGGTGATGTGGCAGATGGCGAACCAGGGGCCGAAGTTCGGCGAGCGCGGCCACTTCAACCGGCTGGGCGATGCCGAAGGCGACCAGACTTACGCGCTGACCCGCTTCGGCAACGAGGTCCACCGGCTCTACGGCGTCATGAACAACCGGCTCTACGACCGCGCCTGGCTCGCGGGCGAGGCTTACACCATCGCCGACATGATCTCCTATCCCTGGACCGTCTACTGGGAGGCGCAGGGCATCGACCTGGACGAGTTCAGGCACTTCAGGCGCTGGTTCGAGGCGCTGTCCGCGCGCGAGGCGGTCAAGCGCGGCATGGCTGCGGGCGAGGACCTGCCGGAGGACCCGGACACCATCCCCGAGGAGGAGAAGCAGCGCCGGCACGCCCTCCTCTACAACCAGCGCGCCCGCCCCGCGCCGGGGTGAGCCTTCCGCCCCCACCTCACCCCGGCCCTCTCCGCCCCCGGGGGCGGAGAGGGAGAACGGGCGGCGCCATCACGTTCCCCCTCCGCCTTCGGGGGAGGGGGACAGGGGGAGGTGGGCGTGTTGCGGGCCGCCCTCGGCGCCCGCCCCTCAGGTAACGGGCTTCCAGTCTCCCGCGGGCTTGAGCTTCTTCGCCTCGGGGATCACCTCGGCGCCGAAGCGCTCGATCTGGTCCAACTGCTCGCCGAGCGCGCCGGAGGGGCAGTCCAGCATGCAGACCGCCATGGAGAAGCCGGCGTCGGCGAGAGCCGAGAGGTCCTCGAGAATCTGCTCGGCGGTGCCGGTGCAGGTGCGGCGCGGCATCGCCTGCGCGTCCGGGTCGCCCGCGTCGACGATGCGCGCGCTGGCGGCGCACAGCATCAGGAAATCCGACGGGCTCCGCCCCTGCGCATCCAGCTCGCGGCGCACCTCGTCCTGCAGGGGGGCGAAGCGGCCCGCCTCGGTATAGGTATCGAGAAAGAGCGGATAGAGGCCGTCGCAAAAGCGGGCCGCGCGCCGGGCGCCCCGGATCGTGTTGCCGCCGAAGACGATGGGCGGATGCGGGGCCTGCTGCACGGGCTTCGGGTCCTGCGAGACGTTCCTGAAGCTGTAGTAGTCTCCCTCGAAGGTCGCGAGGTCGCCGGTCCAGGACGCCTTGTAGATCTGGATGCACTCCTCGGTGCGCCGGTTGCGCTCCGCGTAGTCGATGCCGACGGCGGCGAACTCCTCCTCCATCCAGCCGACGCCGACGCCGAGCATGAGCCGGCCCTTCGAGAGATGGTCCACGGTCATGAACTGGCGCGCGTCGGAGAGCGGGTGCCGATAGGGCGCGATGAGCACGCTGGTCGCGAGCCTGAGGGTCGTCGTCTGCACCGCGACCGCGCCCATCACCACCGCGGCGTCCAGCATGTTGTGGCGGCGCTGGTAGGCGCGCTTGCCGGAGACGTTCGCGGTGTGGTGGCTCTCGGAATCGGCGGGCATGCAGACATGGTCGGGGTACCAGATCGAGTGAATGCCCACGCGCTCGGCCGTCAGGGCGACCCGGATCGGGTCCATCTCGTCCGCCGGCGTGTGGTGGAGGTACATGTTCTCGTCGTCGCGGTAGGACTGACCGTGGGTGTTTCCGTAAAGCCCGACTTCCATGACGCTGCCCTTTCGTTCGCCCGTGATGCGGCGGGCCGGGATTATGCCGCCCGCGCCGCCCGGCTGGAAGCGCCACCCTCCGCGCGGTAGCTTGCGTCCGCCGGAATGGAGCCGGAGGGCGCGGCCATGCGGGTCTTCATCGCCTGTCTCGGGACCGAGACCAACACCTTCTCGTCGCTGCCGACGGGCGAGCAGACTTTTCGCGACACCTCGTACTTCGAGGGCGACGCGACCCGCCACGCGCCGACGCCCTTCACCCAGCCGCTGCACATCTGGCGCAAGCGGGCGGAGGAGAGGGGCCACGAGGTCGTTGAGGGGCTGTGCGCCTTCGCCCAGCCGGCGGGGCGCACGGTCCGCCGCGTCTACGAGGACTACCGCGACCGCATCCTGGCACAAGCCCGGGCCGCGCTGCCGCTCGACCTCGTGCTCGTCAACATGCACGGCGCCATGGTGGCCGAGGGCTACGACGACTGCGAGGGCGACCTGCTCGCCCGCCTGCGCGCGGTCGCAGGCCCGGATACGGTCATCGGCGGCGAGCTCGACCTGCACTGCCACATCACGCCCGGGATGCTGGAGGCGGCGACGGCGCTCGTCACCTACAAGGAGTATCCCCACGTCGACATTGGCGAGCGGGCCGAAGACCTCTTCCGCCTCTGCCACGACGCTGCGGAGGGGCGCACCCGGCCGGCGATGGCCGCGCACGACTGCCGCATGATCAGCATGTGGCGCACCACGGCCGAGCCCATGCGCGCCTTCGTCGCCGACATGAAGGCGCTGGAAGGCAGGGACGGCATCCTCGCGGTCTCCTTCGGGCACGGCTTCCCCTGGGGCGACGTGGCCGAGGTCGGCGCCAAGACCCTGGTGGTGGCCGACGGCGATGCGGCGAAGGCGGCGGCGCTCGCGGCCGATCTCGGCGCGCACCTCTGGGCGATGCGGGAGGAGACGCGGCCCACGGCGCTCGGCATCGACGAGGCCATCGACCGCGCGCTCGCCGCGGACAGCGGGCCGGTGGTGCTGGCCGATGTCTCGGACAATGCCGGCGGCGGCGCGCCGAGCGATTCCACCTTCATCCTCCAGCGCCTGCTCGCGCGCGGCGTGCGCGACGCCGCAAGCGGGCTCTACTGGGACCCGGTGGCGGTGCGCTTCTGCATGGAGGCGGGCGAGGGCGCCCGGCTCCGGCTCCGCATCGGCGGCAAGTGCGGCCCCGATTCCGGCGAGCCCGTGGACCTTGCGGTCACGGTCGAGCGCATCGTCGCGAACGCGGCCCAGACCTTCGGCGCGGTCCGCAACCGCATCGGCGATGCCGTTCTGGTGCGGACGGAAGGGGGTCTCGACCTCGTGCTCAACAGCGTGCGCACGCAGGTCTTCCACCCCGATGCCTTCGAGGCCGTGGGCCTCGACCCTGCCGCGAAGAAGCTGGTGGTGGTGAAGTCCACCCAGCACTTCCACGCGGACTTCGCGCCGATCGCGAAGGAGATCCTCTACGTCGCGGCGCCCGGTGCCATCGCGCCCGACTTCGCGGCGATCCCCTACACCAGCCGCGCCCTGCCCTGGTGGCCCCGGGTCGAGGACCCCTGGGCGGAATAGGGGAGGCGGCGGCCGGGGGCCGGTGATATCGTCAGCGGCGCGGCGTGGGATATGAAGGGACCGGGCCAGAGGCCCGGCCGGCGCGACCGCGCCGGCGCGCCGGAGGCGCGAAAGCCAAGCGAGCGTCGCGCGTCCACGCGCGCGGGGC
>JAJDXK010000087.1 GCA_022823305.1 Alphaproteobacteria bacterium | reverse complement strand
AATGCACCCGCGCCATTCTACTCCCGCGTGAAAATCATCGGCGCTGCTCGCCCCAAACGCCCGGATGCGCCGGGATACACACTCTCTCGCCACGCAGCACCTCGACCTTGAACCCGAAAAACGCCACAGCGCACATTCCTCACTCTTGACGAGGTGCCGCGTCTGATCCACTGTGCGCTCCACAGCGCCGATTTGAGCGACAGCTTGCGGGCGCTTTATAAATGCGGCTAAAGCGTTGGGCCCGCCCGGCTTCAGCCGTGGCGGGTATTTTCGTGCGGCGGGCCGGAGGGGCGGCGCGTGGCAGCGGCACGAAGGCACGACCGACAGCCGGGGAAGGGGAAGCCGGTGAACGACCGCCGGCGCAGCGCCCGCCTGGTCGCGCTCGAAGCGGCGGCGGCCGAGCGCGTCCTGCTGCTGGACGGCGCCATGGGCACCATGATCCAGCGCCACGAGCTGGGCGAGGCCGACTTTCGCGGCGCGCTCTATGCCGACCACGACCGCGAGCTCGCCGGCAACAACGACCTGCTCTCGCTGACCCGGCCGGAGATCGTCCGCGATATCCATGCGGGCTTCCTTGAGGCCGGCGCCGACATCGTGACCACCAACACCTTCAACGCGAACCGCGTCTCGCAGGAGGACTACGGCCTCGCGGACGCCGTGCGTGCGCTCAATGTCGCGAGCGCCCGCGTTGCGCGGGAGGCCGCCGATGCGGCGGCCACCGCCGCGCGGCCCCGCTACGTCGCCGGCGTGCTCGGGCCCACGAACAAGACCCTCTCGGTCTCGCCGGACGTGAACGACCCGGGCAAGCGCACGATCGACTTCGCCACCCTCGGCGCCGCCTACCGTGAGGCCGCCGAGGCCCTGATGGAAGGCGGGGTGGATCTCATCCTGCTGGAGACGATCTTCGATTCGCTCAACGCCAAGGCGGCTCTGGTGACGCTGGACGAGATGTTCGAGGCCACCGGCACCCGGCTGCCGATCCTCATCTCGGGCACGGTCACCGACCGCGCGGGCCGCATGCTCAACGGCCAGACCGTCGAGGCGTTCTGGCTGACGCTGGCCCACGCCACGCCCTTCAGCATCGGGCTCAACTGCTCCTTCGGGGCGGCGGACATGCGCCCGCACCTGGCCGATCTCGCGCGCATCGCGGAGACGCGCATCAGCGCCTACCCCAATGCCGGCCTTCCCAACGAGTTCGGCTGCTACGACGAAACGCCCGACGAGACCGCCACGCAGCTCGGGGAGTGGGCCGAGGCGGGGCTGGTCAACCTGGTCGGCGGCTGCTGCGGCACCACGCCCGCACATATCGCGGCCATCGCCGATGCCGTCGCGGCTCATCCGCCGCGTGTCATCGACGCGAGCAAGCCCAGGCTCCGCCTCGCCGGGCTCGAGCCCTTCGAGAGCGGCGACGACGGCAGCACCTTCGTCAACATCGGCGAGCGCACCAACGTCACCGGCTCCGCCAGGTTCCGCAAGCTGATAACCGCCGGCGACTACCCGGCGGCGCTCGAGGTCGCGCGCCAGCAGGTCGAGAACGGCGCCCAGATCATCGACGTCAACATGGACGAGGGGATGCTGGACGGCGAGGCCGCCATGGCCCGCTTCCTCAACCTGATCGCGGCCGAGCCCGACATCGCGCGGGTGCCGGTGATGATCGATTCCTCCCACTGGCCCGCCATCGAGGCCGGCTTGCGGGCCGTCGCGGGCAAGCCGGTGGTCAACTCCATCAGCCTCAAGGAGGGGGAGGAGCCCTTCCTCGAGCAGGCCCGGCTGGTGAGGCGCTACGGCGCCGCCGTGGTCATCATGGCCTTCGACGAGCAGGGGCAGGCCGAGACGCCCGAGCGCAAGCTCGCGATCTGCGAACGCGCCTACCGCCTGCTCACCGAGCGCGTCGGTCTCGCGCCCGCCGACATCATCTTCGACCCCAACATCTTCGCCGTCGCCACCGGCATCGCCGAGCACGACGACTACGCCCGCGCCTTCATCGAGGCAGCCCGCCGGATCAAGGCCAGGTGGCCGGAGGTCCACGTCTCCGGCGGGGTCTCCAACATCTCGTTCGCGTTCCGCGGCAACAACACCGTGCGCGAGGCGATGCACGCGGCGTTCCTCTATCACGCGACCGGCGCCGGCATGGACATGGGCATCGTCAATGCCGGCCAGCTCGCGGTCTACGAGGACATTCCGGACGCGCTCAAGTCCGCGGTCGAGGACGTGCTGCTCAACCGCCGGCCCGACTCCACCGAGCGCCTGCTGGAGATCGCCGAGCGCTACCGCGACGCCGGCGCCGGTGCCGCGCGGGACGAGCACGCGGATGCCTGGCGCGAGCAGGATGTGGACGGCAGGCTGCGCTACGCGCTCGTCCATGGCATCGCCGATCACATTGTCGACGACACCGAGGAGGCGCGGCAGGCAGCCGACCGCGCGCTCGCGGTGATCGAGGGGCCGCTGATGGACGGCATGAACGTGGTCGGCGACCTGTTCGGTGCCGGCAAGATGTTCCTGCCGCAGGTGGTCAAGAGCGCCCGCGTGATGAAGCAGGCCGTCGCCCATCTCGTGCCCTTCATCGAGGCGGAGAAGCGCACGGGCGGGGCCGCGCCCAGGGCCGCCGGCAAGATCGTCACCGCCACGGTCAAGGGCGACGTCCACGACATCGGCAAGAACATCGTGGGCGTCGTTCTCCGCTGCAACAACTTCGAGGTGATCGACCTCGGCGTCATGGTGCCGGCGGCGCAGATCCTCGACACCGCGCGCGAGGAGAAGGCGGACCTGATCGGGGTCTCGGGGCTCATCACGCCGAGCCTCGGCCAGATGTGCCTGCTCGCCGCCGAGATGGAGCGCCAGGACCTCGACATCCCGCTGCTGATCGGCGGCGCCACCACCAGCCGCATGCACACCGCCGTCAAGATCGCGCCCGCCTACAGCGGCGCCGTGGTGCATGTGACCGACGCATCGAAAGCGGTCGGCGTCGCCGGCGCGCTCATCAGCCCGGAGCGGAGACACGACTTCGCCGCCGAGGTGCGCGAGCGCTACGACGCGATGCGGGCGGCGCACGGGCGGGGGCAGGCGGGCAAGCGGCTGCTCTCGCTCGCCGAGGCGCGCGCCAACCGGGCACAGCCCGACTGGCGGCGCTATCGCGCGCCGCGCCCCAGCTTCGTCGGCGCGCGCACCGTCGCCGATGTCGGGGTCGCCGATCTCATCCCCTACATCGACTGGACTCCCTTCTTCCGGAGCTGGGAACTGGCGGGCACCTATCCGGCGATCCTCGACAACGAGACGGTGGGCGAGGCGGCGCGCTCCCTCTTCGACGACGCCCACGCCATGCTCGAGAGCATCGTCGCCGAGGGTGCGTTCTCGCCACGGGCCGCCGTCGGCTTCTGGCCCGCCTGGAGCGTGGACGACGACATCGAGCTCTTCGCCAACGGCACGCGCGAACGCCCGCTCGCCACGCTCCACACGCTGCGCCAGCAGATGGCACGCCAGCGCGAGCGTCCCAACCGCGCGCTCGCGGACTTCGTGGCGCCGCAGGGCTCGGACGTGGACGACCACGTGGGCGGGTTCGCAGTCACCATCGGCGATGGCGTGGAGCGCCTGGCGGAGACGCACGAGCAGGCTCACGACGACTACGCGGCGATCATGGTCAAGGCCCTCGGCGACCGGCTGGCGGAGGCCTTCGCGGAGTTCCTGCACGAACGGACGCGCAAGGAGCTATGGGGCTATGCGCCGAGCGAGGCCCTGGCCAACGACGAGCTGATCGGGGAGCGCTACCGCGGCATCAGGCCGGCCCCCGGCTATCCCGCCTGCCCCGACCACACCGAGAAGCACACCATCTTCGCGCTGCTGGAGGCCGAAGCCCGCACCGGCCTGCGCCTCACCGAGAGCTGCGCCATGTGGCCGGCGTCGTCCGTCTGCGGCCTCTACTTCAGCCATCCGGAGAGCACGTATTTCGGCGTCGGCAAGCTCGGCCGCGATCAGGTCGAGGACTACGCGCGGCGCAAGGGAGCCTCCCTCGAGCAGACCGAGGCGTGGCTCGCGCCCAGTCTTGCCTACGACCCGGCGGCTTCGGCACGCTCCAGGTAGGCCATGCTTCGCGCGGCGGCCGCCCGGGGATCGGGCCAGCTGTCGAGCTCCACGAGAACCCAGCCGGCGTAGCCGATGTCGCGCAGCGCATCGATGACCGCGTCCATGTCCAGGCTGCCCTCGTCGAGCGGCGTGAAGGCGAAGGGATCCGCCCGGAACCCCTTCAGGTGGACGTAGGAGATGCGCTCCCGATGCTCCCGGATCAGCGCAGGAACGTCTGCGCCGGCGGCCGCGAGGTGGGCGGTATCCGGGCAGAGACCGATCGAGGTCTCGGCGAGGGCCGCGCGCACGTCCTCGGCGCTCTCGGTGAGCGTCGTCAGGTGCGGATGGTAGTGCGCCGTCAGCCCGTGCTTCCCGGCGATGGCGACGACCCGCTCCAGACCCGCGCCGAGGCGCCTGAAATCGTCCGGCCCGGTCCCGCCGGCGCGCCTGGCGCCACCGCCGACCACCAGATAGGAGGCACCGGCCTCGGCCGCCGCCGCCGCCGCCCGCTCGATGCGGATCAGCTCCTCCTCGAGAATCTCCTCGAAGATGAAGTTCGCGCCCGCATAGGTGGCGAGCAGCCGGACCCCGCTCGCGTCGAGGATCGCTCTCAGGTCGCCGAGGCGGCCCTCGTAGTCGAGAAGGTTGCCGTCGAAGATCTCGCAGCCGCGATAGCCCAGCGCGCCGATCTCGCGGATCGCCTGCTCGATGTCGCCGAAGGTGCGGTAGGTGAGTTGCGCGATCGAGGTCACGCCGGTCGCATCGCCGCCGAGACCGCCCCAGCAATTGGTCTGATAGGCCTTGTTCCAGGTGGTCATGATCGTCCCTTCTCGGCGTCGGGGCCCGGCGCTCGCCGCGCGACGAAGAGGCCGGTCAGGCCCGCACGATCTCCGGCTCGTGCGTCACGGGAAAGTTGACCGAGCGGGCGACGAAGCAGTTGGCGCCCGCCTTCTCGTGCAGGCGTGCGGCCACGTCCGCGTCGCTCTCGGCCGTGATGGTCACGCGCGGCCTGAGCGTCACCCGCGTGAACGCGCCGCTGCCCTCGGGCGGGTGGGTCGCCATGATCCCGTCGGCGGCGTCCTCGTAGGCCGTGACCACGACGCCGGCGACCGAGCAGAGGTGCAGGTACCAGAGCATGTGGCAGGCCGAGAGCGCCGCCACCAGCAGGTCCTCCGGATTGTGCCGGCCGGCATCGCCGCGAAAGACGGGATCGGCCGAGCCCGCGATCGTCGGCCTGCCGGGGCAGGCGATGTCGTGGTCGCGCGTGTAGGCCTTGTAGCCGGCGGTGCCCTCGCCGAGGTTCCCGGTCCAGGTCACCGTCGCCTCGTAGGTGTGTTCCCGTGCCATGGCTCGCTCTCGACCCTGTTCCTTGCCGGCCCCGCCCGGTGAACGGGGCGGCGGAGCCTTCCCTACCTTAGCCGGCCGCGGGTGTCCCGTCCCGCCCGGCATGGGGCACGCCCTCCCACGCGCCGCCGTAGGTGCGCTCGACGTGGGCGCGGGTGGGGCGGAGGCCGGAGGCGCGGGCGATCGTCTCCTCGCGCCGGGCGCGGGCGTCGAGGTCCTCGGGCGGGGAGGTGTCGCGGCGGATGCGGGGCGGCGCGGCGCCCGGAAAATTCCAGTGCGTGAGCCAGCGGGCGATGCTGCGGTTGAGCGCGCCGTCCAGCAGGCGGCAGTCGGCGGCGACGGTCTCGTCGCGCACGTCGCGCTGCACCTCGGCGGTGCCGCGCCAGGGTCCCTGGTCGGTGGTGGACGACTGCCCCAGGATGGTGGTGGCGATGGCGCGGTCGAGGTAGGCGACGAAGGCCTGGAAGTCGCCGCCGGCGCGCCGCGCGCTGTCGACGACCTCGAACTCCTGCCCCTCGGGCAGGACGACGCCGAGGCTGGAGGCGAAGGATTCGACGAGCGCGAGCAGCTCGGCCTTCTGCTCCGCGGTGGCGTTGCGCGGGTAGGTGCCCTTGACGCCGGGTGCGCCGAATCGCTCCAGCGCAACCGACCAGAACTTGAGCCCGTGGCGCTTGAGCCAGACCGGCCAGAAGCACCAGCGCGCGAGCCCCGGCCCGTGCGGCAGGTCGCCGTGCTCGCCGGGGCGGCGCAGGATCACGAATTTTCCGCCCGGCAGCGGCTCGCCGAGGGGCGACGTGTCGGTGCGCAGAAGCGGTGCGCCCTCGTCGGACCAGCGGAAGCGGTCGGGCGCGCGCACCACGAGGCGGTCGAGCACCACGCGCTGCGCATCGCGCGCCCAGAGCGCCTCGGCCACGGCATAGCCGTACCAGACCCCGTGCAGGAGCTGGCGGCAGACCGCATCGAAGCCCACCTCTGCGAGCTGGTGGGCGAGGTCGTCGGCGGCGGCGCGGTCGCGCGGCCCGTCGCCGCCGGGCTCGACCGTCCAGGGCCGGGCGATGGCGGCATCGAGGCGCTGGTCCAGCGCCGCCTGGCAGCGCTCGTCCCGCAGGATGTCGCGGTAGATGCGGAGCGCCTGGCCGTCGTCGCGAAAGCCTGCGGCATAGCGCGAGGGCTGGCGGGGATGGAGCGGCAGCTCGCCGATATAGGGCTGGAGGCGGCCGGCGATGCTGGCGGCGGCGGCCTCGCCCGCAGGCGGTGCAGCCGGCATGCCGGTGCGCGGGGACGGCAGCAGCCGCCCGAGGCTCGCGCGGAGCGTGGCCGCCGCCATCAGGCGAGGCTCCGGGGCGGAAGCGGGGAAGGGGAGGACGTCGCGGTGGGTCGGGCGTTCATGCCCCGATCATTGCCGCCCTCGCGCGCCCCGTGCACCGCACCATGGTCCGGGGTCGCGTGGGCCTGCAAGGTCCCGCGCGCGTCATACAGGGTCGTGCGCGCGGGAGAGTGAGCGTCCCCGGCCCTCGGACGCCCCCGGCCGCTCGCCGCCCTCAGTAGAACCCCGCGAGGCCGGCAAGGCGCCGGCTGGCGATGGCCCCTTCGACCCTGTGCGTGCCGCTGCCCGCGATCGCGGCGCAGGCCAGCGCGAGCGCCCAGAAGCGGTCGGCATGGCCGTCCGTGCCCGTGCGCTCCGCCATCAGGCGCGGCGCCCCGGTCGGCCCCGCTTCGGCGCGGACGGCGTGGAGGTCGCGGCGCAGGTCGCCGTCTGCCGGAATTCGCAGGCGGCAGTCCTCCACCGCCTCGCGCAGCACCGACGCCACGTCGAGCCGGCGCGGAGCCGTCATCAGCACGCCGTCCACCAGCATTCTGCCCAGGTCCTCCTGCAGCTGCTCCACCACCGCCTCGCCCATGCCGGTCTGGTCGACGGCGATGCGCACGGGCCTGTAGCGGGCCGCGAGGTCGCCCACGATCGCCCGCTGCCGGCTGAAGGGGATGCCGCGCTCCACCACCAGCTCGCGCAGCCAGAGCACGTCGCCCACGTGCTCCAGCACCGCCGCGACCCAGAGATCGCGCCGTCGCGCCACGTCCACGCCGATGGCGGCGGTGCCGCCGGCGAAGGCGGCCGGGTCTCCCGCCGTGTCGTCCTCGCAGGCGCGGATCGCATCCCACGCCAGCCAGGCGCCGGCCCCGGCGGAGGGGATGCAGTCGAGCTCCTCCGCCGCGTGGTGACCGTATTCGGCGCGGAGCTCCGCCTCCCACGCCGCCTCCGCCTCGGCCGACCAGGGCTGGTCCTTCTCCTCGCAGATGCGGCGAAAGAGACCTTCGCCCAGCGCCTCCCTGAGCGTGACGCGGTGGAGCGAGCCGGGTCGCGCGCCCTCGCGCAGGTCGCGGCAGAGGGTGGCGAAGGGGTTGGCCTCGCCGTTGTGGGTGCTGATGACGTGGGCTCGTCCGCCCCAGAGGCGGAAGGCCAGCGCCGCCTTCAGCACCTGGCCGAGGTCGTTGACGAAGGCCGCCTCGTCGACGATGGCGAGGTCGCCAGGCCGGCCGCGCGAGCGGAAGGCGCGGGGTGCCGAGGTCATGGCGAGGATCTCGTGGCCCGAGGCGAAGGCGATGCGAAAGGCATGAAGGCTGCGGGGGTCGTCTTCGGCCAGGCTCTCGCCGGCATCGCCCGCGCCGAGCTTCAGCTCCTGCACCCAGTGGGCGCAATCCCTGATGAAGCCCCGCGTCATCTCCAGGTTGTAGGCCTGGTAGTACACGTTGCCGCCGCCTGCGGTGCGCGGCGAGCGCGCGTGCATCACCGCGTCGTAGGCCTCGACCCAGGAAATGCCGATGCGCCGCGCCTTCTCGATCACCTTGAGCCCGGCGCGGTCCTCCACCCAGCGGATCTGATAGGGGAGCAGGGTGGAGGGGTGTTCGCCCCCGCTCACGCGGATCGGCCGTCCGTCATGCGCCGAACATGGCCCGGCCCGCCCGGCTGCTGCACCGCACCATGGTGCGGGGGCGGCGCTTCGAGGCTCGGAGCGCCTGCCGGCGCGGGCCGGGTCCGGCGCCCGAGGCGGCAGCGTCCCGCTGTCACGGCGGCCGGTATTTCCCCCGCGCGCGCCGCTGTCGCTGCCCGTGTCGAGAGCACGGCGGCGAGGCCCCGACCCCGGGATTTCGAAGGATACCATCCTGGTATGGCAATTTGAGTGGTCAGCATGGGCGCTTGAGGGGATAATGGCGTGGTCCGCCGCCGGTGTCCCTGTCCTCGCCGGGCCAGGCGTGGTTTTCATCGCGGCGCCGCGTCAGGCCTTGCGCGCCGGCAGCGGGCCAAGCCCCGCGCACCGCGGGCGGTCGTCGCCCGCCCCCCGGGCGATGCCCGCCACGCGGTGCCGGGGCAAGACTTGCGGGCGTGCCCGACCCGGCTCCGCCCGCTGCTGCGGCGCGGCGATGCCCCGCACCGGCCGTCAAGGCGCCGGCGACGCAAGCGTTCCGACCTCCGCGGATTACGTGGTGCTCCGGGCGGCATACCTTTTCGGCACGGATATTGGTTTGTCCCATAAGGAAAACTTGGGGCATAATCCGAACTTCCGCCGCCGGTGTCCCTGTCCTCGTCGGGCCTGACGTGGTCTTCATCGCGGTGCCGCGTCTGGCCTCGTGCACCGGCAGCGGGCGCGGCCCCGGGCACCGCAGACGACCATTGCTCGCCCCCCGGGCGATGTTCGTCACGCGGTCCCGGGGCCAAGCCCGGGTCCGCGCGCGCTTATCCGCTGCCTGCCAGAAGGTGAGCGTTGATCTGGTCGAGCTGCTTGTCGAGGCCGGCGATCATCTTGTCCATGCCGTCGACGGTCGCGCGGAGCGCCGCGACATCCCCCTGCACCGCGGTGACAGAGCGGCCGAGGGCGGCGAACTCGCGGGCGTCGGGCAGGGCCTCGAGCGTGGCGGACAGCTTGACCAGGCCGTGCTCGACCGTCTCCATGCGGGCGGCCAGCGCGCGCACGCCGGGGTCGCGCTTCTCGAGGTCGCCGAGGCTCTTCCTGGCGACGGCCCCGGCGGATTCCAGCCGGCGCACCCGTACGAAGAGGCCGACGCAGGCGGCGATCGCGGCGCTCACCGCGCCGCGCGCGACCCAGGTTTCGAGGTCGCTCATCCGCCGGCCGTGCTCGCGCTGCCGCGGGCGCGCCGCTTCTCGATCTGGCGGGCGCCGAACCACCACAGCACGGCGGCGGTGAAGAGATAGAGCACGGTCTCGACGATGCGGGGCCCGAGCGGCTCGCCCGCGAGCTCGGAGGCGCCGAGCAGGAAATAGATCGCGCCCACCAGCGCGAAGAGGCTCCAGGTCAGCACCGGCCTGGTCAGCCCGCGCACGACGTCGACGAGCTGCATGGCCCAGCCCTCGCCGGCGCGGGACCAGCGCCTGGACGCCGCGCGGTAGCTGGCCTCCAGCGCCTCCCACTCGGCGCGCTCGCGGGCGGCCTCGGCCTCGATGGCGGCATGGGCCATGGCGCCCTCGGCCTCGGCGTGTGCGAGCTCGATGTCGAGGCGGCGCAGGTCCATCTCCTGCGCGTGGCGCTGGCGCGCCTGGAAGAAGTCGATCACGCCCGACACCGCCGTTCCCAGCAGCCCGGTGGCGCCGCCGGTGAGGATGGAGGTGCCGAGGTTCAGCAGCGTCTCAAGCATGGTCAATCTCCCGCACGCCTTCCGGCGTGATGTTCTGGCGCCCTATCGCTTCGCTGCTTGAGGGCGCGATGTTCCGGCGCCCTACCGCTTTGCTGCTCGAGGGCGTGACGATCTCCAGTGCGAAGGGCCGGTCCCCGGCCCAGTCCACGAGGCGGCGGAACGCCGTGCGCGAGGCCAGCACCGCCCGCTGGCGGCGCCCGTCCACGGTCATGCGCCCCTGCCGCAGTCCCGGCAGCAGGCAGCCGCTCGTATGGGTGTGCCAGCCGCGCTCGACATCGCCGCCGAGGTTGCCGGCATGAAAGAGGATGTGGCTGCGGCCCGGCACCTGCGTCACCAGCAGGCAGCGGCGGTGGCGCGGCGAGAGGTGGGGGACGACCTCGTAGAGCCCGGCGGGGATGCAGGACCGGTTGCGGCGGTTGCCGCGCCAGGGCGGCTCCATGACGTGGATCGGCAGCAGGCCGGGGACATCGAGGACGCCCAGGGTGCCCTGCTCCCCCGACCGCCGCCGCCTGAGAATTGCGTGCCGCATGGGGCGATGATGGGGAAGGGCATGCACCCCGTGCACCGCACCATGGTGCGGGGAGTCGCGGCGCCGCTCCTTACGTCAGACCGGTGCCCGCTTCCTCATGGTGGAATGGCGCGGCGGCGGTGTGGCCGCGTTCAGGTCCGGTAGTCGGGACGCGCGCGCTCGCCGGCGCCGGCCGCGGCGGCAAGGCCAGCGCCCGCCTTGTCAGCCGGCCGGCGTGCGCTTCTTCACTTCGACGGGCTGGCCGTGCGGCGTGTGGACGGTCGCCTCGGTCCAGTCACGCTTGAGGCTGGAAAGCTCCGACTGCGAGCCCAGTCCCTTCTCGACCACCAGCCTCTCGAGCGCGCTCAGCCAGTGCTCGTAGTAGCGATCGCCGAGATCGGGATCGCCCCTCCGCTTCGCGGCCGCGATCTCCGCCGCGAGGCAGTCCACCCACTCCGACCAGGTGAAGGCGCCGGCCTCCGAGAGCCGCACCGCCATGGCGAAGGCGCTCGCCTCCCACGGCTCCTTGAAGACCGGCCCGTCTTCGGCGTCCCAGGGAAGCTGCGGCAGGTCGTCGGCCGGGTCCGCCGCGCTCATGCAGGGTCGATGTAGTCGTCGAAGAGGTCGATATAGACGCAGGAATTCGCGTTCGCGTGCGAGCCCCAGAGCTCGCTCCCCTCGAAGCGCACGCTGTAGACGTGCTGGGGGTCGCTGTGGGTGCCCGACTCGGCCGACGTGTCCGGAAAGGCGAAGACGCCGTGATCGTGCACGATCCGCCCGGTCCGGCCGCGGATGTAGCGCGGCAGCCTCGTGTGGGACAGCGGGTTGATGTCGCGGGCCCTGACCGTGTCGCCGACCTTGAACTTCGGTGCGACCTCCGCATCCATCCGGCACGACGCGCCGGCGGCGACCAGGCCCGGGACCATCTCGGGCGTCAGCGTGGGCATGGCTAGTCTCCCGCCTGGCGAAGGCTCGCGATCTTCTCGTCGATCTCGGCCTGGGTCAGGATGCCGCGTTCCACCAGCACGGTCTCGTAGACGTGCAGCCAGTGCTCGTAGTACGAGGTCTCGAGGTACTCGGCCGGGCCCATCCGCTCGATGGCGTGGCGGAACATGTCCACGTTGAAGTGGCCCTCGGCGAAGTTGGTGAAGAACATGCCGAAGACCCGGCCCTCCCACTCCTCGTGGAAGCGGGGCTCGTTCTCCTCGCGGACGATCGGGCCCATGCACTGCATGCCGCCCATGTCGTGGATGCCGTTCATCGCTCAGCTCCCTTCGCGACCGTCTAGCCGGCCGGCGCCTGCGCCAGCCCGGTGCCGATCATCGAATCGCGGGTCACCAGCCCCGCCAGCTCGTCCTCGCTCATGCCCTCGGTGCCGGCCGGCCGCTGCGGCAGCACCAGGTAGCGGAGCTCGGCGTTGCTGTCCCACACCCGCACCTCGACGTCCTCGGAGAGCTCGACGCCGAACTCCCTGAGCACGCCGCGCGGGTCGATGACCGAGCGAGCCCGGTAGGGCGCGCTCTTGAACCAGATGGGCGGCAGCCCCAGCGTCGGCCACGGATAGCATGAGCAGAGCGTGCAGGTGACCAGGTTGTGCACGTCGTCGGTGTTCTCGACGACGACCATGTCCTCGCCCTGCACGCCGCTGAAGCCGAGCTCGGCGATGGCTCCGGTGCCGTCTTCCAGCAGCCGCGCCTTGTAGTCCGAATCGGTCCAGGCCCGAGCCACGACCCTGGCGCCGTTGCGCGGGCCGACCCGGGTCTCGTAGGTCTCCACCAGGGCGTCGATGGCGGCCGGGTCGAGCAGGCCCTTCTCGGTGAGCAGCGTCTCCAGCGCCTTCGCCCGCATCGCCGTGTCGGATGGAGGAGCGTTGTGACCGTGATCGTGTGCCATGACCGGAGATCCTCCCTTCGCCACCCCTGCCGGATGCTAGCCCCTTGCGGGGTGGGCGTTCAACGACATTCGGCGGGGGCAGGGCGAAGGGGGCCGGAGGGCGCGTCCGGCCTTGGCGGCAACACCGGTAAGGAGGGCGCGGGGAGCCGGCCTCAGCTTTCGGCCTGGGCGTGGGCCTCCACCAGCCAGAGGTTCTTGTCGATGTCGCGCGAGACCTCGACGAAGAGGTCCTCGGTGTCGGCGTCGCCGGCCTCGCCGGCCTCTGCGATGGCGGCCCGCACGCCCGCGCCGAACGCGGCGAGCGCGCCGCTCACCGCGTCGACGTGCTCGGCGCCTGAGTGGATCTCCAGCGGGTAGGCGGGGAGCGTGGAGCCTGCGGCGGCGACCGCCGCCGTGCCGCGCGCGGTGCCGCCCAGCGCGGTGATGCGCTCCGCCAGGTTGTCGACGTGGCCCTGGACCGCGGCGTGGATGCCGTCGAAGAGCTCGTGCAGCGCGATGAAGGAGGGCCCCTTCACGTTCCAGTGCGCCTGCTTCATCTGCGTCGCGAGGTCGACCGCGTCGGCCAGGCGCGCGTTGAGCAGGTCGATCATCGCGGCGCGCGTGTTGTCGGCGATGTCGATCTTCGTGGGGTGCAATGTCTGGGACATGACGATGGACCCTTCCCTTGTCTTCGTCGCGCGCGGCCGCCGCCGGATGGACCGCTCGTCCGCGCGCCTGCCTGTGTCGCCGTTGCGGCGGCGCGGCGCCTCCCTCCGGGGAGGCGCACTCTAGGCCGCCACGGGTGATGTGGCCATGGCAGGCGGGGCACACAATGGCAGGTGTCCCGCGCGCCATTCATGGCTCACATGCGCCGGGTGCGTCGCGCTCGTCATGTCTTTCTGTGTGGTTTCGATGGCGGGAGCGCCGGGCCACGCTCGTCGAGGAGGCGAGGCCCGGCGCGAACGGAGCGGGCGCTGGGCCCGCTCTCAGGAGCCCTCAGCCCTGCGGCTCTTCGAGCGGTGTCTCACCCAAGATCTGATCCCAGTCGAGCGGACCCAGCAATTCGTCGGCCTCGGGCGGACCCAGCAATTGGTTGAGAGTGTACTGGATGTGCTCCAGCTGGTACGCCAGCTCATCCACGCTCGTCTGGAGATCGTCGAGGCGCTCCATGATGATCTCGGACTCCGTCTCTTTCGGGGCCGGCTTGCTCTTCCAGCGCGGGTCTTTGAACGGCGAAATGACGTGGCCGACCCGCTCCACCTTGAAGCCCTCGGCCAGCGGCCCGCTCGAGGCGAATGTCCTCGATTCGCTGCTGCTGGGCCTGGCGTCGGCTTCGTCGGGCGGAACAGGCGTATCCGCCGCCTCGAGACCGCCCCAGGCCAACGCCGCAGCAAAGCCGGCCGATGCCATCCAGATTTTCAGACCCGCCGTCTTCCTTGCGCGGCGCGTATCGGGCGCGCCGCCGGCGTGCCCGCGAGGGCCGCTGGCGAGATGATTGTGATCGCTCATCGCTGACCTCTCTGTTTGGAACGTTGTCGATGGCCGCCCGGTTCTCGGACGGCACTCAGACGTTAGCGGGGGTCTCGGAAAAAAGGGGGGCGGTCACGAGGAAGTGAACAAGACTGCGCGAGCTCTGTAACAATTCGGTAACAAGTGCGGCGGGCTTTGGGTCCATTGCCCCTCGATTCCGCTCGCCGGTCGTTCTGGCCGAGGACGCACCAACTCGTGATGAGGCGGTTCGACCCTGTTCTGTGCCCAATTTGCAACGGTTCACGGTACACGCCCGCGGCCCGAGACCGACCAGCTTCCGTGCGCGCATGTCGGGCCGGCCCCGCGGCGGCTATACTCCGCCGCCGAGGCATCGGGAGGAGCGGTCATGGAGGTTCCCTTCGGCGGCGGCTGCGCCTGTGGCGCGATCCGCTACGAATGTGCGGCGCCGCCGCGCTACATGGGCAACTGCCACTGCCGCGACTGCCAGCAGGCGACCGGCGCTGCCTACATGCCGGTCGTGGTGGTGAACGAGAGCGACTTCTCCCTGCTTGGCGGCGAGCCGCTCTGGTTCGAGCGGCCTTCGGACAGGGGAAACCCCATGCGCCGCGCCTTCTGCCCGGCCTGCGGCACGCCGCTCTTCCTGACCAACGGCGCGCACGAGGGGGTGCGGGCGCTCTACGCGGGCAGCCTCGACGACCCGAGCTGGTTCCGGCCGAGTCGGGAGATCTACGTGGCGAGCGCGCAGCCCTGGAATCTCCTGCATGCCGACCTGCCCCACGACGAGGCCATGCCGCAGCGGCGCCGGGCCCGGTCCGACGGCGGCTAGAGCGCATCCGTCTTTGACGGGTGCGCGATAGGCCGCGACTGCGGCCCGCCGCCTTGCGGCGCGCCCGCGCAGGCGCCGGCCGCAGGCCGGCTGCCGTGAGCGACAAGAAACTACGGTGCGCCCCTGACGTAGCGGCGGGCGGCGCTGATGGAGAGGGCGAGGCGGGCGGCGATCTCGCCCGGCGTCGCCCCGCAGGCGGCGAGGTGCTCGGCGCAGGCGCGCCGCGCACGGGGGACGTAGACGCTGCCGCCGCCGAGATAGTCCGAGACCTTGAGCGCCGTCCCTTCCGGCTCCAGCAGCCGGGCCAGCGGATGCTCGGGGTGGCGCGCGAGGTAGCGCGTCTTCGGGACGTGGATCTCGCGCCCGCCCCAGGCGAGCGCGAGCAGGATGGCGGTGGGCCGTCCCGCGATCTCCTCGATCTCCTCCAGCACGCCGGGGAGGGGACCGTCGCCGCTAATGCGTCGTCTCCTTCCCGAAGAGCGCCTGCGCACGCCGGGCATTCGCCTCGGCCGCGGCGCGGCGGCGGCCGATGCGGGCCTCGCGCGCCGTGGGGGTCGCGTCGGCGGTCGACTCCCGGGTCTCGCGCGCCTTGCGCAGGCGCCGGCCGAAGTGTCCGATCAGGGCATCCGCCTGGGCTTCGCTCAGCGCCGTGTGCGTATCCGCGCGACCGAGCCGCGCGTGACGCGCGGCGTAGGCACCGAGCGCGGCGAGGCTGCTCACGCGGACCAGGCCCTCGCGGTGCAGCAGGCGCCACTGTGCCTCCAGCACCCGCGCGCGAGGGTGGCGGGTCTCGCGCACGCGCCCGTTCCGGCCGAGGGTGAGGTAGGGCCGCCAGTCAACCCCTGCGGCGCGCGCGAGCCAGGCTTCGAGCGCCCCGGCCGCGCGGGCCAGGGTCTCGGGCGACGCTGCGGCGGCATCGCGCCCCGCGTGGCGCGCTATCCAGTCGGCGAGTGCCGCGTCCGAGCGCTCGCGCGCGACGCCCAGATGAAAGGCCGAGATCCAGAGCGCCCGCAGCTTGCGCGTCGCCGGGCCGTGGGGGAGGCGGGGCGGGCTCGCTTCCTTCCAGTGCCGGGGAGGGCCCGCTGTGGACGAGGCGTCGGTCGGCAGCGGGGCCGGGCCGTCGGGCCCGGACGGCGCGACTGCGCCGCGCGCCGCATGGCGCGAAGCCAAGCTCGCGGAGCGAGCGCCCGGCGCCTGAGGGATATGAATGAGTCGGGACGGGGGGAGGTGGAGGGTTCTCATGCCGCCTCCGCCGGTGCGGCGTCGTCGAGCAGGGCGGCGACGACGCGGTCGAGGTCGCTGGAGGCGGCGGCGACGGTGACCTCGTCGCGCGCCCGCTCGATGGTGATGCCGATCCGCGCCAGTTCGGCCGCGCCGAGCCGGCGCAGCGCCTTGCGGTCCAGGCTCTCGCTCACGCGGATCAGCGCCTGCGCCCGCTCGGGCAGGTGCGCGCGCAGACGACCGATCGCCTGCGCCTCGTCGCCGAGGGAGACGGTGCCGGGCTGCTTGCGCAGGCCGAAGCGGATTCCGTCCACCGTGACCGTGCGGGGGCGGACGAAGAGGTCCGGCCGGGCCCGGATCGCGGCGCGCAGCGACTCTTTCGCCGCGGCCTGCTCGGCGACCCGGCTGCGGAGCGCGCGGAGCCTGCCGCTCAGGGCCTTGCGCTGCAGCGCCCTGATGTCGTCGGCCAGCGCTTCCGTCGCCTCCCGCGCGGCGGCGAAGGAGCGGGCGAGCGCGACGATCTCTTCCATGGACGCAGGCGGGGCGGTGGAGGTCGCGCCGGAGGCGCGCGGCGTGGACGGAGTCATCGGGTTCTCCTTGTGAGGGCTCATCGCGCCGGGGTGCGGTCGTCGCCGCCGGGAGACGCCGGGCGGGGAAGCCCGGCGGGCCAGGCGAGACCTGCGGGCCAGCTCTCCGACGCGCGGCGCAGGATGGTCTCGGCACGGCGGCCGGTGATGCTCATGCCGCCGTTCACGCGCTCGACCGTGTCGCCGCTGCCGGTGAGCAGCCGCGAGGCGTATGAGACGGAGAGGCCGCGGGCGGCGGCGAAGTCGCGGATCAGGGTGACGAGGAGGCGATCACTGTGCACCATAACGCATATCAATATGCGCGATATGACATGATCGAATCAAGCACTTTTATGCACGAAGGTTTGTGCTATATTGTGCACATGACGACTCCGACTCGACCCAGCGAGCAGCTCCGCCGCGCCGTGCGCGAGGCTCTCGAGGCGACCGGCGTGGGTGCGCGGCGTTTCGAGGCGTCGCACGGGCTCCGGCCCTGGGCGCTGCGCGGGATCCTCGACCCGACCCGGCGGCAGGCGCCCTCGGTGGATCGCGCGGCCGAGATTTGCGCCGCACTGGGGCTCACCCTCTCGATCGGCCCGGCGGGCGCTGCGCGCGCCGCAGGCGAGGGGGACGAGGCGGGCAGAGCCACCGTGTCGGCCCTCCGCGAGCCCGTGATCCCGCCGCCGCTGCCCCTCGGCGGGCTGGAGCGCGCGGTGCGGGAGCTGGTGCGGCTCGTCGTCGAGGCAGGCGGCGATCCCATTCCGGCCTCGCTCAAGCCGGCGCCGGGCGTTGGCTTCGCTGGCTCCGACGCGCGGCCCGTCGCGGCGGCGAACGAGGACGCCGTGCCGCCCGGCGCGCGCTCGGTGGG
>JAJDXK010000144.1 GCA_022823305.1 Alphaproteobacteria bacterium | reverse complement strand
TCGAGCGCGGCCTTCAGGTCGGCGAGGAAGCGCGCGCGCTGCTCCTCCGATTCGAGGGTCTCGACCAGGTTCTCGAGGGCCTGGGTGTCGGCCGCGTCGGCGGCGGGCGCGCTCTCCTGCGCGAGCGCAGGCGCGCTTGCGGCGAGCCAGAGCGCCGTCAGGCACAGCGCCACCCAGCTCACGATCCATGCGCGCGAGGGGCTCAGGCGCGGCCTCTGGACACCCGGCGGAAGCGCGTGCCAGAGTGCCGCCGCCATGCGATGCACCGGGAGGGACGACATGGCGGTGACTATTTACCACAACCCGCGCTGCTCCAAGTCCCGTCAGGCGCTGCAATTGCTGCGCGGCCGGGGCATCGAGCCGGAGATCGTGGAATACCTGAAGACACCGCCTTCCGCCGACGAGATAGAGGCGCTGCTCGCCAGGCTCGGAACCGGGCCGCGCGCGCTGCTGCGGGTGAAGGAGGCCGCCTACCGCGAGGCCGGCATGGCCGACGAGGGCCTCTCGCGGCGTGCGCTGATAGATCTCATGGCCGCCAATCCCGTCGTGATCGAGCGGCCGATCGTGGTGAGCGGCGACCGCGCGGCCCTCGGCCGCCCGCCCGAGAACGTGCTCTCGATCCTCTAGCCTTCCTGCCGGCGCCCGTGGCCCTTCCGGTCGTCTTCCACCCGGACTACACGGTCCCGCTGCCGCCGGGGCACCGCTTCCCCATGGGCAAGTTCGGCCGCATCAGGGACGTGCTGCTGGAGGACGGCGTGATCGCGCCGGCGAGCCTGGCGGAGCCCGTGCCCGCCACCCGCGCGTGGCTCACGTTGGCTCACGACGAGGCTTACGTAGACGCCGTGCTGGCGCTCGCGCTCGACCGCCGCGCCCAGCGCCGCATCGGGCTGCCGCTCTCCGACGCGCTGGTGCGGCGCGCCCGCGCCGCCGTCGGCGGTACCGTGCTGACCGGGCGCCTCGCGCTGGAGCAGGGGCTCGCTTGCAACACCGCCGGCGGCAGCCACCATGCCTTCGCCGACCACGGCGCCGGCTTCTGCCTCTTCAACGACGTCGCCGTTGCGATCCGCGTGCTGCGCCGCGAGGGGCTCATCGCACGCGCGCTGGTGGTCGACCTCGACGTGCACCAGGGCGACGGCACCGCCGCGATCTTCCGGGACGAGCCAGAGACCTTCACCTTCTCGCTCCATTGCGAGGCCAACTACCCGCCGCGCAAGGAGGCGGGCGATCTCGACATCGGCGTGGCCCCCGGCACCGGCGACGACGTGTACCACGCGGTGCTGGGGACCCACCTGCCGGGGCTCGTCGCCGGCCATCGCCCCGACATCGTGTTCTACAATGCGGGCGTGGACCCCCATGCCGACGACAAGCTCGGCCGGCTCTCGCTGACCGACGCGGGGCTGGCCCGGCGCGATCGCAGCGTGATCGAGACCTGCCGTGCCGCGGGCGTGCCCGTCGCCTGCGTGGTGGGCGGTGGCTATGCCGACGATCTCGACCGCCTCGCGCGCCGGCACACGAGCGTGCACCGGGCCGCCGCGGGGGCGGCAGGCGGGGAGGCCGCGACGGAGGGCAGGGTGCGGGTCCGGGTTGCCGGAGGCAGGCGATGAAGGCGGCGCTGATCCACGGCTACGGCGAGGCCTTCAACACGCTCGTCTACGAGGACGTGCAGACGCCGGCAGCCGGGCCCGGCGAGCTCCTCATCCGGGTCCATGCATCGGGCGTGAATCACTGCGACACCGACCTGCGCAAGGGACTCTTCGGCGTCGACAGCCCGATGCCGCACGTCATGGGGGTCGACGCCGCGGGCGCCGTCGCCGATGTCGGCGCAGGCGTCACGGCCTTCCGCGAGGGCGACCGGGTCGCGCCCCACTTCATGCTGAGCTGCGGCGTCTGCGCCGACTGCCGCAACGGTGCCGAGAACCTGTGCGCCCACGCCGGCGTGCTCGGCGTCACCCACTGGGGCGGCTACGCAGAATACGTGCGGGTGCGGCAGGACCACGTGGTGCGGATCCCCGACGGGCTCTCGTACGACGACGCGGTGGCCGGCCAGATTCCCTTCGCCACCGCGTGGGAGGCGCTGGTGGAGGAGATCGCGCTGCGCGCCGGCGAGACCGTGCTGATCACCGCAGCCGGCGGTGGCGTCGGCTCGGCCGCGGTGCAGGTGGCGAAGCTCGCGGGCGCCCGCGTGATCGCGGCCGCAGGCTCGGAGGAGAAGCTGGAGAAGGCCCGCGCTCTCGGCGCCGACGCAGGCATCGACTACACCCGCCAGGAGATCGGCGCCGAGGCCCGGCGGCTCACCGACGGCCGGGGCGTCGATGCGGCGCTGGAGATGACCGGCGGCGCGATCCTGCTGGGCGCCATCGACGCGCTCGCCCCCGGCGCCCGGCTCGCCACCATCGGCGCTCACGGCGGCGAGCGGGTGGAGGTCGACTTCATCGAGTTCTTCCGCAAGCACATCTCGGTCCACGGCTGCGGCCGCTCGACCAGGGCGCACGTGGAGCGGGTTCTCGGGCTGATGGCGGCGGGCCGGCTCAGGCCGGTGATCCACCGCGTCTTCCCGCTCAGCGAGGCGCCCGAGGCCCACGCGCTGATGGAGAGCCGCAACTTCTTCGGCCGCATGATCATGCGGCCCTGAGCCGGCTCGCCCGCCTTGCCCGACCCGCTCGGCAGCTTCGCCTTCACGTGGCCCTTCTACGCGGGCGGCGTCATCGCCTATCTGATCGGCGCGCTGCCGATGGGCCTGATCGTGGCGCGCCTCTTCCGCCTCGGCGACCTGCGCGGCATCGGCTCCGGCAACATCGGCGCCACCAACGTGCTGCGCACCGGCAACAAGGCGGCGGCCGCGCTCACGCTCCTGCTCGACGGCGGCAAGGGCGCTGTGGCCGTCGTCATCGCCCAGCGCTTCGGCCCCGACATGGCGGTGATCGCCGCAGGCTGCGTGGTGGTGGGCCACGTCGCGCCGGTGTGGCTGCTCTTCCAGGGCGGCAAGGGGGTGGCGACCACGCTCGGCGTCCTGCTCGCCATTGCCTGGCCGGTGGGGCTGGTCGCCTGCGGCCTCTGGCTCGCGGTGGCCGGGCTCTTCCGCTACTCGTCCCTCGCGGCGCTGGTCGCGATCGCTTCGGCGCCGGGCTTCGCGCTGCTCTTCGAGGCGCCGCAGATCGCCTGGCTCGCGGGCTTCCTCGCGGTCATCGTCACGCTGCGCCACTGGCAGAACATCGCCCGCCTCGTGCGCGGCCGCGAGCCCCAGATCGGCCGCAGCGCCCCCGCCGAGCCGCCGGCAGGGGAGTGAGCGGCGGCATGGCGGAACCCCGTGTGCTCAGCGAGGCCGAGCGGCTCGACTGGCTGCGGCTCGCGCGCAGCGAAAACGTCGGCCCGATCACCTTCTTCGCCCTGCTCGAGCGCTACGGCTCGGCCGCGGCAGTGCTCGACGCGCTGCCTGAGCTTGCGCGGCGCGGCGGCCGCCGGCGGCCGATCAAGCTCTGCTCGGCTGCGGCTGCGGAGCGCGAGCTTGCGGCGCTGGACCGGCTCGGCGGGCGGATGATCGCGCTCGGCGAGCCCGCCTATCCGCCGGCGCTCGCCGCCGTCGCCGACCCGCCGCCGGTGCTTGGCGTGCGCGGGCGCGCCGACCTGCTGCCGCGCGAGGCGGTCGCCGTCGTGGGCGCGCGCAACGCCTCCGCCGGCGGGCTCCACTTCGCCGAGCAGCTTGCGGCAGAGCTCGGTGCGGCCGGTCTCGTCGTGGTCTCCGGCATGGCGCGCGGCATCGACGCCCGCGCCCATGCCGGGGCGCTCGCGACCGGCACCGTCGCGATCATGGGCGGCGGCGCGGACGTGCCCTACCCGAAGGAGAACCGGGCTCTCTTCGAGCGACTCGTGGTCGAGGGGGCGGTGATTTCCGAGGTCCCCCTCGGCACCGTGCCCATCGGCAAGCACTTTCCGCGCCGCAACCGCATCATCGCAGGGCTGGCCCGCGGCGTGGTGGTGGTCGAGGGCGCGGCGCGCTCCGGCTCGCTGATCACGGCGCGGCTCGCGCTGGAGCAGGGACGCGAGGTGATGGCGGTCCCCGGCTCGCCGCTGGATCCGCGCTCGCGCGGGCCCAACCGCCTGATCCGCCAGGGGGCTGCCCTGGTCGAGAGCGCGGACGACGTGCTCGACGCGCTGGCCGAGGGGCGCGGCCGGGTGCTCGACGAGCCGCGCCGGGAGTGGCCTCTCGGGGCCGCGGCGGACGCACCGGAGGAGGACGACGCACCCGGGGACGCCCGCGAGGCGGTGACCGCGCTGCTGGGCTCCAGCCCCGTGCCGGTGGATCTCCTGGTGCGGCAGAGCCGGTTGACAGCGCCGATGGTCGCGACCATTTTGCTGGAGCTTGAGTTGGCGGGGCGCCTGGAACGGCAGCCGGGCAACCGCGTTTCGCTCTCCCGGCCCGCGGCGTAGCGCCGCCCTCGGGCGCAGTCGGCAATCGTTGCAGCATGGACGTCGTCGTCGTCGAATCGCCTACCAAGGCGTCTACCATCAGCAGATATCTCGGGCCCGGCTACAAGGTCGTGGCCTCATACGGCCACGTGCGCGATCTTGAGCCCAAGGACGGCTCGGTGCGGCCGGACGACGCCTTCGCCATGGACTGGACCGTGGCCGACGGCGCCGAGAAGCACATCGGCGCCATCGGCAAGGCGCTCAAGGGCGCGGCGCACCTCTACCTCGCCACCGACCCCGATCGCGAGGGCGAGGCGATCTCATGGCACGTGCATGACGAGCTCGCCCGGCGCGGGCTGCTCGACGGCGTCGCCGTCAGGCGCGTGGTCTTCACCGAGGTCACCAAGGCCGCCGTGCTCGACGCCATGGCCGCGCCCCGCGACCTCGACGACAACCTGATCGACGCCTACAGGGCGCGCCGCGCGCTCGACTATCTGGTGGGCTTCACCCTCTCGCCGGTGCTGTGGCGCAAGCTGCCGGGCTCGCGCTCGGCCGGCCGCGTGCAGTCGGTGGCGCTCCGGCTGATCTGCGTCCGCGAGGTCGAGATCGAGTCCTTCGAGCCGCGCGAGTACTGGACCATCGAGGCCGAGCTCGACACGCCGCGCGGGGAGCGCATGAGCGCCCGGCTCGTCGCCCTCGAAGGCCAGAAGCTCGGCAAGTACGCGCTCGGCGGCGAGGCGGCGGCGAACGAGGCCGCGGCCCTGGTCCGGGCCGGGCTCTACCGGGTCGCCGCGGTCGAGCCCAAGCGGGTCAAGCGCAATCCGGCGCCGCCCTTCACCACGTCCACCCTGCAGCAGGAGGCCTCGCGCAAGCTCGGCTTCGCCGCGCGCCGCACCATGCAGGTCGCCCAGCAGCTCTACGAGGGCATCGCCGTGAGCGGCGAGCAGGTGGGGCTCATCACCTACATGCGGACCGACGGCGTGCAGATCGCCGAGCAGGCGATTCGCCAGGCGCGGCAGGTGATCGGGCAGCGCTACGGGGATGCCTACGTGCCGGAGAAGCCCCGCCGCTACCGCACCAGGGCGAAGAACGCGCAGGAGGCGCACGAGGCGATCCGCCCCACCGACCTCTCCCGCGCGCCGCAGTCGCTCTCGGGCGCGCTCGACAGGGATCAGGCCAGGCTCTACGAGCTGATCTGGAAGCGCGCGCTGGCGAGCCAGATGGCGAGCGCCGAGATCGACCGCGTCAGCGTGAATATCGCTTCCGAGGACGGCCGCGTCGGCCTGCGCACCACCGGCGCGACCGTGGCCTTCGACGGCTTCCTCCGCGTCTATCAGGAGGGCCGGGACGACACGCAGAAGGAGGGCGGGGACGAGGACGACGAGCGCAGGCTGCCATGGGTCACGTCGGGCGAGCCCATGGCGCTGGCCGGCGTCACGCCCGCCCAGCATTTCACCGAGCCGCCGCCGCGCTTCTCCGAGGCGAGCCTGGTCAGGCGGCTGGAGGAGCTCGGCATCGGCCGGCCCTCGACCTACGCCTCGATCATCTCGGTGCTGCAGGACCGCAACTACGTGCGCCTGGAGAAGCGCCGCTTCGTGCCCGAGGACCGCGGCCGCATCGTCACGGTGTTCCTGGAGAACTTCTTCCGCCGCTACGTCGAGTACGATTTCACCGCCTCGCTCGAGGGCCAGCTCGACACCATCTCCGCCGGCGAGGTGGACTGGCGGGCGGTGCTGAGCGACTTCTGGCGCGACTTCGCCGGCGCGGTGGAGGAGACCAAGGGGCTGCGCGTCGCGCAGGTGCTGGACGCGCTCGACGAGACCCTGGGCCTGCACCTCTTCCCGGCCGAGGACGGCGGCGAGGACCGCCGCTGCCCCGCCTGCCGCGAGGGCCGGCTCGGGCTCAGGCTCGGGCGCTACGGCCCCTTCATCGGCTGCTCCAACTACCCGGAGTGCCGCTACACCCGCCCGCTCGGCAACGGCGGGTCCGACGCCGCCGAGCCGCGCGCGCTCGGCAACGACCCGGCGACCGGCCTGGCGGTGACGCTGAAGCGCGGCCCCTACGGCCTCTACGTCGAGCGCGCCGCCGAAGAGGCCCCGAAGGCCAAGCCGAAGCGCGTGTCGCTGCCGCAGGATCTGGTGCCCGACACGGTCGACCTGGAGACGGCGCTCGGCCTGCTCGCGCTGCCGCGCGAGGTCGGCATCCATCCCGAGAGCGGCAAGCCGGTCACCGCGGGCATCGGGCGCTTCGGCGCCTACGTCAAGCACGACGGCGCCTATCGCTCGCTGCCCAAGGGTGAGAACGTGCTGAGCGTGGGCCTCAACCGGGCGGTGGTGCTGATCGCCGAGGGCAAGAGCCGCGGCGCGCAGGTGCTGCGGGAGCTCGGCGCCCACCCCGAGGGCGGCGCGCCGGTGACGCTCAAGAGCGGCCGCTACGGGCCCTACGTCCAGCACGGCCGGCTGCGCGCGTCGCTGCCCAAGGGCGCCGACGCCGACAGTCTCACGTTGGACGAGGCCGTCACGCTGCTCGCCGCCAAGGCGGCCAAGCCGAAGAAGAGCGCCGGCCGTGGACGCAAGGCATCTGCGGCCAAGCCGGCAGGGACTGGCCGGCGCAAGGCCAAGAGCGGGGCCGGGCGGCAGCAGGACGCGCCAGCCGATGGCGCGCCCTAGCCCGCCTTTCTCACCATGGTCATGGCCTGCGCGGCGCTGTCCGGCCGACAGGGCAGGAGAGGCGCGCAGCGCGATGTGGTGCATCGGGCAAGCGTCTCGACGCACCCTGTCGGCCGGAGAGCGCCGCCCTTCGGGTCGCGCCCAGGCGCCCGCACATCGTGCGCTCCGCGCGCGTCCCGCGCGACGCGTCGCGGGCCTCAACCGTATTCCCCGATACGCTTTTCGGCCCGCTCCTTGCGGATCGAACGCCTGGACGCGACGCAGGCCGTGACCATGGTGAGAAATGCGGGCTAGCGGCGCGCGGCTCTCTTGACGCGCAGGGCGGCTCCCTTTCCCACCAGGGATGAGGTTCTGCGCTTCGTGCGGGAGAGTCCGGGCAAGGTGAGCCGGCGGGAGATCGCGCGCGCCTTCGGCATCCGCGGCAACGACCGCGACGCGCTGACCGAGCTGCTCCGCTCGCTCGAGGCGGAAGGGGCGATCGAGGGCCGCCGCGCGCGCCGCCGCCCGGCCGGTACGCTGCCTCGGGTCACGGTGCTGGAGGTCGACGACCTCGACCCCGACGGCGCCTTGCAGGCCAGGCCCGCGCGCTGGGAGGAGGCCGCGCCGCCGCCGGCGATCACCCTCGATCCCGCGCCGCGCGGCGTGCCGGAGCCCGGCGTCGGCGACCGCGTGCT
>JAJDXK010000109.1 GCA_022823305.1 Alphaproteobacteria bacterium | reverse complement strand
GCCACGCTCGCGGCGCGCTGGCGGGAGATCGAGGACGACGCCAGGCGCGATGCCACGCCCCGCCGGCTCTGGCACGCAGGCGGCCTGCTCGGGCGCCTCCTGCGCGACGTGGCGGCGCCGGGGATCGCAGACATCCCGATCGACGACGAGGCCACGCTCGCGCGGGCGCGGGCGCTGGCGGCGGACGAGGCACCCGACCTCGCCCCGGCGCTTTCCCTCGCCCCGGCGTCGCCGCCGCTCTTCGAGCGCCACGACTGCGCCGGCCGGCTGGCGGCGGCGCTCGAGCCCGAGATCGTCCTGCCCGGCGGCGCCAGGCTCACCGTCGAGGAGACCCGCGCGCTTTGCGCCATCGACGCGGACACGAGCCAGGCGGCCGAAGCCGCTGCGGCCGAGACGGCGGAAGCCTGCGGCCGCGAGATCGTGCTGCGCAACCTCGGCGGGCTGATCGCCATCGACTTCGCCGGCCGCAGCAGCGCCCGGCGCCGTGAGGCGCAGCTTGCGGCTCTCAGGCGCGCGCTCACGCCCGACCGCACCCCCCACCGCGTGCTCGGCGTCAGCGCCGGCGGCCTGGTGGAGGTCAACCGCCAGCGCCTCGGCCCGAGCCTGCTGGACGCCCTGACCGAGCCCGCGGGCGGCGCCCTGGGCGGTCGCAGGCCGCGGCTCGACGCCGTGGCCCACGAGGCGGCGCAGGCCTTGCGGCGCGAGGCGGTGAGCGGCGCCCGCGCGCTGAGCTTGCGCGCCGCGCCGGCCCTGCTCGAGGCCCTCGCCGCCCTCGGCGAGGACGCCCTCGCGCGCTGGCTCGGCGTCCCACTCACGCTCGTCCCCGACGCGGCCCGGCCGCACGGCGGCTACGCCATCGAGCGGGGCGACGCTCCGATCCCCGGCGGCACGAGAGGCGCATGCTCGACCCGCTGACCCACATCCAGCTCATCGGCGGCTTCCTGCTGCTGTTCGCGGGCGGCGAGGCGCTGGTACGGGGCTCGGTCTCTCTCGCCCGGCGGCTGAACGTCTCGCCGCTGCTGATCGGCGCGACCGTGGTGGCCTTCGGCACCTCGATGCCGGAGCTGGTGGTCACCCTGCAGGCGGCGCTGCGGGGCTCGGCGGGCATCGCCTTCGGCAACGTGATCGGCAGCAACATCGCCAACCTCCTGCTCATCTTCGGCCTCGCCATCGCGATCACGCCGGTGATGGTCACGCGGCGGGCGGCGGCGCGGGACGGCGGGGTGCTGGTCGTCGCGACCGCGCTGCTCGTCGTCTTCACCTCCTTCGGCACGCTCGTGGCCTGGCAGGGCGCGCTGATGCTGGTCCTGCTCGCGCTCTTCACCGGCGGCTCCTACTGGCACGAGCGCCAGCTGGGCAGCGCCACGGGCACGCGCCACGTGCATGAGGCCGAGGAGCGCCAGCGCCTGCCGAGGCCGATCTGGCTCGCCGTGCCCACGGCCCTCTTCGGGCTCGCCGCGGTGGCCGGCGGCGCCCACCTGATGGTCGGCGCGGCCACGGTCATCGCGCGGGGCCTCGGGATCTCGGAGACGGTGATCGGGATCACCATCGTGGCGGTCGGCACCTCGCTGCCGGAGCTCGCGACCACCGTGGTCGCCGCCTACCGCAGGCACGCCGATGTCGCGATCGGCAACGTGATCGGCTCCAGCGTGTTCAACATCCTAGCGATCATGGGCGTGGTGATCGTGGTGACCCCGCTGCCGGTGCCGGCGGAGGTGCTGAACGTCGAGATCTGGGTGCTGGCGGGGATCACCGCCCTCGTGATCGCCATCACGCTCTCGGGTATTCGCATGGGGCGGCCGCTCGGCGTGCTCTTCCTGCTCGGCTACGCCGCCTTCGCCGCGGTGCAGTATCTCGGCGTCTGACACCGCCGAGAAGGCCGCCCGCCGCGTAGACAGCCGCCGCCCGGTGCCCTATACAAACGCCACGTGTCGGGGAGCGCCCAGGTAGCTCAGTTGGTAGAGCAGCGGACTGAAAATCCGCGTGTCGGTGGTTCGATTCCGCCCCTGGGCACCGGCACTCCCCGCCTGCGGCGGCGGGCGGGCCGCACGCCGCGCCCGGCAGCCGCTCCCGCAGACGGTGCGGCTGGACGAGGCGAGGACGGACGATGACCCCGCAGGGCATGAGCTATGTGAGCGGCGCAAGCGAGAAGCCGCTGCTCGGCCTCACCATCGGCGCGCAGCTCGACCGAACCGCCGCACGCCACCCCGACAACGAGGCGCTGGTGGTCCCGCACCAGGGGGTGCGCTGGCGCTACGGCGACTTCGTCGAGAGGGTCGACGCGCTCGCCGCCGGGATGCTCGCGCTGGGGCTGGAGCCCGGCGACCGTCTCGGCATCTGGTCGCCCAACAACAGCGAGTGGGCGCTGACCCAGTTTGCCGCAGCGAAGGCCGGGCTGGTCCTGGTCAACATCAACCCCGCCTACCGCCTGGCCGAGCTCGAGTACGCGCTCAACAAGGTCGAGTGCCGGGCGCTCGTCACCGCCGAGGCCTTCAAGTCGAGCCGCTACCTCGAGATGCTGCGCCGGCTGGCGCCGGAGCTCGACACCGCCCGCCCCGGCGCGCTGAAGGCCGAGAAGCTGCCGCATCTGGAGACGGTCGTCCGCCTCGGCGACGACGAGAGCGCCGGCATGTACAACTTCGCCGAGGTGCCGGGGCTCGCGGGCGCGGCCGAGCGCGAGCGGCTCGCCACGCTCGCCGGGACGCTGCAGTTCGACGACCCCATCAACATCCAGTTCACCAGCGGCACCACGGGATTCCCCAAGGGGGCGACGCTCAGCCATCACAACATCCTCAACAACGGCTACTTCAACGGCGTCACGCTCCGGCTCGGCGCGGGCGACCGGGTCTGCATCCCGGTGCCGCTCTACCACTGCTTCGGCATGGTCATGGGCAACCTGATGTCGGCCTGCTTCGGCGCGACCATGGTCTATCCCAGCGAGGCCTTCGACCCGCTGGAGGTGCTGCGCGCGGTGGAGGCGGAGCGCTGCACCGTGCTCTACGGCGTGCCCACCATGTTCATCGCCGAGCTCGACCACCCCGAGTTCGCGAGCTTCGACCTCTCCTCGCTCCGCACCGGCACCATGGCGGGCTCGCCCTGTCCCATCGAGGTGATGCGCCGCGTGATCGGCGCGATGCACATGGAAGAGGTCACCATCGCCTACGGCATGACCGAGACGAGCCCGGTGAGCTTCCAGTCGGCGACCGACGACCCCATCGAGCGCCGGGTCTCCACCGTGGGCCGCGTCCACCCCCACGTCGAGGTCAAGGTGGTGGACGGCGACGGCCGGGTGGTGCCCTGCGGGGTCGCGGGCGAGCTGATGACGCGCGGCTATTCGGTGATGAGCGGCTACTGGAACGACGACGCGATGACCGCCGAGGCCATCGACAGGGCCGGCTGGATGCACACCGGCGACCAAGCCACCATCGACGCGGAGGGCTACTGCAACATCGTCGGCCGAATCAAGGACATGGTGATCCGCGGCGGCGAGAACGTCTATCCGCGCGAGATCGAGGAGTTCCTCTACCGCCACCCCAAGGTGCAGGACGTGCAGGTGATCGGCGTGCCCGACGAGAAGTACGGCGAGGAGCTCTGCGCCTGGATCAAGCTGCGCGACGGCGAGGACGCGGACGAGGACGAGATCAAGGCCTTCTGCAAGGACCAGATCGCCCACTTCAAAGTGCCGCGCTACGTGCGCTTCGTCGACGAGTTCCCGATGACCGTCACCGGCAAGATCCAGAAGTTCAAGATGCGCGAGACCATGATCGCGGAGCTCGCGCTCGCCGAGCAGAAGACCGCCTGAGCAGCGCGCGCAGGCCGCCAACGAGGGAGAGTCCCATGGCCAAGCTCACGCAGATCAACCCGGACAACGTGCCCGACTACCTCACCTATGGCCTGAGCCACGCCGTCGTCGCCGAGGGCGGCAGGACCGTCTACCTCTCGGGCCAGGTCGGCTGGAACGAGAAGAGCGAGATCGCAGGCCCCGACCTCGCCAGCCAGCTCGCCCAAGCGCACGAGAACATCCGCCGCGTGCTGGCCGAGGCCGGCGCCACGGTGGCGGACATCGTGCGCCTCAACACCTACGTCGCCAACTACGTGCCCGAGGAAGGCGAGGTGGTGAACGCCGCCAACCGCAAGCTCTTCGCCGGCCTCACGCCGCCCTCGATGACAGTAATGGGCGTGCAGGCGCTCTACGTGCCCGAGATCCGCTGCGAAGTCGAGGTCACCGCGGTTATCGGGTGAAGCACCGCAAAAGGCAACGTGCGATCAATCCATCCGCGCCAGCAACTGACGCACGCACCAAGCCGTAACGCTTGGGATTACGTAATCCCTTCGGACGGCCGTTCGCGCCGTTCGACCCTAATCCTCTTTTTTAGCAAGTGCTTATAACCTGGCCATCCAGTCTTGGAGACGGTCTAAATCGTCTGTGATCACTTCCGCACTCGCATCTTGGGACGCCATTGAAAGGCAATCGTATAGTCTGCACCACTAGGTGGCGCGGTCACTCGTCCGTCACTTGGACCGCTCTCTATTTTGGCGTTTCAGGTGTTCCATTTCCTTCGCCATATCGGATCCGTCGCAACTACGCGGCACCTATGACATTGCAGTTCGCCGTAGGTGCGTTTCATGCTATACTGTCAGCGACTCGGACGATCCGGGAGGCGCGCCATGAGCGACACGCGTGTAGACGAGCTGGTTGCCCTTATCCGAAGCATAGAGGCGGACGCATATGAGCGTGGCAAAGCGGACGCCAAGCGCGAGATCATGACGTATCTCACCACCAACGCGACATTGGAGCCAGCCCCCAAGGGACACGACACGACACGGTCGAACCGTCGCAACCAAAGGAGTGCTGAGAGGCCAGCATCGGAGAGGGAGCGGGCTCCGAAGGGCACTACAGCGGCGCTGATCGACCGCGTCCTTGCGTTGCATCCGGGGCTTACACCCTCGGAAATCTTGACGCATGCGGAAACCGAATACGAAAAGATGGTCGGCGGACCGTCCCTGAGGAATCAGTTGCGGCGAGGACGGCAGGAAGGGCGGTATCGTCGCGCTGATGACGGTCGCTGGCATCTGGTCGATGCCAGCAAAGATGAAGCGGAGGGCGATGCCCACCAGGCCCAGCCCTCCGCCTCGAACCTTAACCAAGGAGGGAGATATGCCCCCACCCTAACTGAGTGACCCGACCGCCATAGAGCGGAGGGGCGCCGGCTCGCCCCCAACCAGCGTTATGCGGAAGGGGGCGGGCCACTTGCGCGCCCGCGTAGCGAAACTGGTACACGCCGCCGCTTAGGAAGCGGATGACCCGGCCGAGGTTGCTAGGCCAAACACCGGGTTGCGGGTTCGAGTCCCGTCGCGGGCACCAAAATTCTAGGATTCTGTATTACAGAATGCAACCTGAGAATGTATGTCGGCGGTTCGTACCGCGGCCACAATAGGTTAGTTGACAGCCTCGCCATCTGTCAGCGGCATTGCTGTAACACCCTCTAGTGCGATGGCGAGTCGGCAGCTGTCGTCAATACTGTCAGTGACGCAACTGTTGCAACCGAACTCGAAACGAACGGGGCGCCGCCCGTGACGGGAGGCGCCCCGGTGAGGGCCGGCGGGGCCGGCTGTTCGGGGAGGGCTAGACGGTCGACACCGCGTAGACGCCGAGGCTCTCGAAGGCTCCCGCCGCCTGGATGACGGTTGCGTCGTCGTAGCGCTTGCCGATCAGCATCAGGCCGATGGGCGAATTGTCCGCCTTACCGACGGGCAGCGTCATGGCCGGGTGGCCGGTGACGTCGAAGGGGCAGGTGTTGGCCAGCATGTTGAGCGCGGCGTCGACGTATTCCTCGCGCGAGCAGTCGGGCTCCGGCAGCTTCGTCGCCAGCATCGGCAGCGTCGGCATCGCCAGCACGTCGTATTCCGCGAGGCTCGCGTCGTAGGTCTCGCGCAGCCGGCGGCTCAGGTTCTGCGCCTTGGCGTAGTAGTGGCCGTGGTAGTTGCGGTGCATGAACTCGCCGAGCATCATCACCAGCTTCACCGTCTCGGAGAGGTCGTCCGGCCGCGAGCGCCAGCCGCGCGCATAGGCATCCAGCAGCGAGGTCGTGTAGTAGCCCTCCCAGTTGGTGCCGAAGGCGTTGCCCTTCAGCATCAGCGCGGTCGCCCCCTCGACGGCGACGCCGTTCCAGATGTGCGGCCCGTCGAGGTGCATGGGGATCGAGATCTCGTCGACCGTGGCGCCGAGCTCGGTGAAGCGCCGGACCGCAGCCCGGACCGTGCTGTCGACCGCATCCTCGCTCTCGGGATGGCCGAAGCCTTCCCGAACGACGCCGACCTTCATGCCGTCGACGCCCTTGTCCACGGCGCTCGTGTAGCGCTGGGTCCTGGTGCCGATCTGGCGCGGGTCGTGGCCGTCAGGGCCGGCGATGACCTGCAGCAGGGCCGCCACGTCGCTGACCGAGCGCGCCATCGGCCCGGTGTGATCGAGGGTCATCTCGATGGGGAAGATGCCGGTATAGGGCACCAGGCCGTGCGTCGGCTTGTGGCCGTAGATGCCGGACCAGCAGGCGGGCATGCGGATCGAGCCGCCCTGGTCGCCGCCGAGCGCCATGTCGGCCTCGCCCGTCAGCACCAGAACGCCGCTTCCCGCCGACGAGCCGCCGCAGGTGTGGCCCCTCTTGTGCGGGTTCTCGACCATGCCGGTGGCGGTGGTGGCGCTGCCGCCGTCGAAGCAGAGGTAGGTGTTGGCGGCCTTGCCCACGATGGTGCCGCCGGCATCGAGGATGCGGGTCACCACGGTGGCATCGACGTCGGGCACGTAGCCCTCGAGCACGGTCGCGCCGTTCATCATCGGGACGCCGGCGAGGCAGATGTTGTCCTTCAGCGCGATCCGCTTGCCCCTGAGCGGCCCCCTGCTCTTCCCCTTGACCTCGGCCTTCCAGTACCAGGCGTTGTAGGGGTTCTCCTCGGGCGGGGGGCGGTAGCCGGGGCTGCGCGGATACTTCACCGGCAGCTTGGGCTCGTCGAGGTCGTCGAGCCGGTGATAGGACTGGATCGTGCCGGCCATGAGGCCCTGGAAGGATTCCGCGTCCTCCACCGTGAGCGTCATGCCGTAACCCTCGGCGATGTCGAGGACCTCCTCGATCGTCGGTGTCCGCACCGTCGGAAACTTGGCCATCGGTCTTCCTCCCTGGTTGCCGCGCCGACGGCGCGCGCCGCCGTCCCCGCACGAGCGCCAGATATACAGAAGGCGCACGCAGCGGAACAGGGGCCGGGACAGCGGGGCGCAGGCATCGCCGGCCCGACCCCGGCGGCGGTCTCTCTCCGTGGCGCGGGGTGCGCTTTACACCGGCTTTGCTGCACTGCACACTCCGCCGCACTGCAACGCACAAGGAGGGATTTCGACCATGGTGCAGTCGGCCGCAGCGGCCCCGGGCGGTGCCCGGCCCGGTTACTTCTTCGAGGACCTGGCGATCGGCATGAGCGCCGAGTTCCGGCGCGTCATCAGCGAGGAGGCCATGCGGCTCTTCGCCGATCTCACCGGCGACACCAACCCGCTCCACTTCGACGACGACTTCGCCGAGCGGTCGCTCTTCAAGGGCCGCGTCGTGCATGGCATGTGCACCGCGGCATTCATCTCGACGGTCATCGGCACCCGGCTGCCGGGGCCGGGCTGCATCTACCTCTCCCAGTCGCTGCGCTTCACCGCGCCGGTGCGGCCCGGCGACGAGGTCGTGGCGCGGGCGGTCGTGGACAAGCTGATCCCGGAGCGCTTCCGCGTCGAGTTCGAGACCACCTGTTCCGTCGGCGAGCGGACCGTGCTCTCCGGCCGCGCGCTGACCCTGGTTCCCTCCCGCACCGCGCCCGAGGAAGAGGCGGCCTGACCCGGCGCCTCGCTTTCTTCGTCCCCCCGCCTTGCGCGGCGGCATGTCAGCCACCACGTCAGTCATAGGCCGACGGAGGCGTCATGCCGGAAATGAGATGGCAACCCGAGAGAGGAGCGCCCGCGGGGCGTGCGTCGCGAGCCATGCGCCGCCGGCTCTTCCTGCCTTGGCAGACCGCTTGCGAGGCCGCAGGCATATTCGGCCACGGGCCGGGCGGGCGCTGCGCAGATGGAGAAGCGGGCTGACATAGACGGTGCGGCAGGCCGGGCGCGCACGAAGCCGGGCGAGGCCAGACCCGCGTGGCCGCACGACTGGCGCAGGGGGAACGCCCTCAAGTCGCTCGCTTGCGATCTCTTCGCGGTCTTCGAATACGGCACCCGGTGGTACTACTACCTGTTCGGCAATGTCGCGTCCTTCCGCTTCCTGCTGCAGCTCTCCGCCGTCATGCTCTTCGCCTTCGGCGTCTATGGCGTGACCATGGACATCGAGAAGCGGCAGATCGATCGCGGCGTTCGCGAAGCGACCCTGTTCGCGCAGATCGCCCGGATCCATGCGCTCCCCGACGGCAGGGGATCGCGCGCGCTGAAGTCGAGCGTGGAGGCGCTGGCGCGCGACGGTGTGGCGATGAAGGAGCTCGACCTCAACGGCGCGGACCTGCGGGGTGCGGACCTCGCCGGGGCGAACTTTCGACGGGCCGATCTGCGGGACGCGAACCTGATCGAGGCGAACCTGACGGGAGCCGATCTGCGCGGCGCCAGGCTCAGCGGGGCGATCCTCACGCGCGCGATCCTCGCGGGCGCGGACATCTGCGAGGCCGATCTCACCGGAGCCGACCTGACGGGCGCCGTGCTCGAGGCAGCCACTCTCGAGAAGGCCAATCTGGGCGGCGCCGAACTGCTGGTCACCGACTTCTCGCACGCGGATCTGGCCGGAGCACTCGTCACCTCGGCGAACGGCGCCTATTCGAATTTCGCCGGGGCGGACCTGTCCGGCGCCAGCTTCACCGACACCGAGCTTCAAGGAGCGGTGCTCGACGGCGCGGACATCGGCGGCACCCGGCTGCAGCAGGCGTACAATCTCTCGGACACGCAGATCGGGGACGCATGCGCGTCTTCGCATACGCCGCCGCTCCTGCCGGAGCACCTGGAATGGAGCGGACGGCCTTGCTAGGCGGCGTCGGGACCGGGGCGGCCGCCCCGCCTCAGGCGCCGGCACGCGGGGCGCCGCGGATGACGCGTCCGGCGGGCCCGGCCTGACCCCGGGCGGCTTCCCGCGGCCAGGTGCGCTGCAGCAACCCGTACGGAGGAGGAGATCCGACCATGGCATACAAGGACATCGTGGTGCATCTGGCTCAGGACCAACGGTCGGCGGCGCGGCTGGATGCCGCGGTCACGCTGGCCGAACGCCACGAGAGCCGGGTGACCGGCATCTACGTGCTGTCTCGGCTCCTCGTCCCGGGGTACGCGAGCTTCGAGCTCTCTCCGGAGGTCCTCAAGCGACTGGACACGGAACAGCGCGCGCTCGCCGAAAGCGCCGAGCGGCAGTTTGCCGAGCGGTTGGCGAAATCGACGGTGCCGTCGGAATGGCGCCTCATGACGGGCGAGCCCGTCGATGCCGTCACGACCAGCGCGCGCTATGCCGACCTCACCATCGTCGGCCAGACCGACCCCGACGACAGCAGGAGCGTCGGCGGGCTGGCCGACAGCGTGGTGCTGAGCGCCGGCGGCCCCCTGCTGGTCTGGCCCTATGCCGGAAGCTTCGACGTCAGCCTCCAGACGGTGATGCTCGCCTGGAACGGCACGCGCGAGGCGAAGCGCGCCCTCTCGGACGCGCTCCCGCTCATGCAGCAGGCGAACAAGGTGATCGTCTTCGGCGTCGATACGGGCGACGGCAAGCACATTCCGGGGGCCGAGATCGGCGCGTACCTGGCACGGCACGGCGTGACGACCGAGGCGCGGCACACGATCAGCTCGTCGGACCTGGGCGCGAGCGACGCCGTGCTGTCCGAGATCAGCGACCTGGGCGTCGACCTCCTCGTCATGGGCGGCTACGGCCATCACCGCATGCGCGAGCTCTTCCTGGGTGGCGTGACCCGCGACATCCTGCGCCAGATGACCGTCCCGGTGCTGATGTCGCACTAGGGGCCCGGGCTGGGCGCTGCTACGCGCCCGCTGCGGCCTGCTCCAGCACCCGCAGCATGTTGCGGGCCTGCGTCTCGCGGCTGTGGGCGCGTGCTGCGGCGCGGCTCGCGGCGGCCAGGCGCTGGAGCGCCGCGCGATCGGCGTGCAGCGAGCGGACCGCGGAGGCCAGCGCGGCCGGGTCTTCGGGTTGAACCCTCAGGCCGGCGCCGGTGTCGAGGAGGATGCGGCTCGCGTCGCCTGCGCATTCATGATCTACGCCACAGCCATGTGGCTAACGCATTCTCGCGCGGCGCGCTTGAGCAGGGCGTTGACCATCCCGACCGAGATCGAGAGGCGCCTGGCGAGCACCGGCTGCGTCACCACCTCGCGCCGCTCCAGGGCGGAGAGGAGTTCGATCTCGGTCCGCAGTCCGATCTTGTCGGCTATGGTCTGCCCTGAGTTTCACGCTATGAATAACGGATTTGCCGACAGAGGTCCATCGCTGGCCGTTACCGAATCAGGATGCTAACTGCCTGACTCAGCAGGCTCTCGGGCGCACGGCCCGCGACGCTCCCGTGAGTGACGGGCCGGGGCTACGCGGGCACCCGGTAGTCGCGGATCACGTCCGCGTCGGGCTCGGCGCCGAGGCCGGGGCCGGTGGGGACGGCGAAGTGGCCGTCGCGGGCGGGCGAGACGAAGCCCGGATAGAGCGTCGCCTCGAGCCGTGTGTAGAAGCGTTCGACCCAGGGCCCGCCGGGGCCGCCCGCGAGCGGCATCGCCGCGATGAGCTGCAGGGTCGCGAGCCAGCCGGGCCCGAAGTAGGGCGAATGCGGCATCACCGTGACGCCTGCGCCCTCGGCCAGCGTGACCACCTTGAGGAACTCGGTCACGCCGCCCACCTTGGTCACGCTCGGCTGCACGTAGCGCACCGCGCCCGCGTCCAGCATGCGCCGGAACTCGAAGGCGGTGCACGCGTTCTCGCCGCAGGCGAGGTCCACGCCGGACTCCCGCTGCAGGCGCGCCAGCGCCGCGAAGTCCTCCGGCGGGAAGATCGGCTCCTCCAGCCAGTGGAGATCATAGGTCTTCAGCCGGCGCGCCATCCCGAGCGCTTCGGCCGGCGTCCAGGGGCAGTTGGTGTCGGTGCAGAGCGGCACGCCGTCGCCCAGCGCCGCGCGCGCGGCGGCGATCTCGGGCTCGCCGGTCTCGTGCAGCTTGATGGCGGGGTAGCCCTCGGCGAGCGCTGCGCGCGTCGTCTCCGCGACCAGTGCCGGGTCGCGGTACTTGAAGAGGCTCGCGTAGCCCGGAACCGGCGGCGGCGAGGCCGGCCCGCCGAGCAGCTGGCCGAGCGGCAGCCCCGCCCTCTTGCCCGCAAGGTCCCAGAGCGCGATGTCGACGGCGGAGATGGCGAACATGGTGATGCCGTAGCGCCCGAAGAGGTGCAGCGCCTGCTGCAGGTCGCGGTTGAGAGCCGCGATGTCCGTGGCGTCGCGCCCGATCAGGATGGGCGCCACGGTCCCCTCGATCACCGCCTCCACCGCCGCCATGCAGTTGTAGCTGAAGGCCTCGCCCCAGCCGGTGGCGCCCTCCTCGGTCTCGACTCGCACGAGCAGGATGCTGAGCCCCTGCCACGCCTGCCCGCCCCAGGCCGGCGGCGGCCCGCCGTGCTCGTGCGGGATGGCCAGCGGGATGGTCTCGATGCGGGCAATCTTCATGGCTCCGTTCCCGGGCTGGAATGCGGTCGCAGGGTCAGGGGAGGTCGCCGACCAGGTCGCGGATGTGGCCGGGCGGCGGTGGGGGCAGCGCGATCCCGAAGCGGCGCTTCAGCGCATCGGCGATGAGCTCGAAGCAGGCGCCGTAGCGCACGACCTCGAAGGTCTCCAGGTCGAGCAGGGTCGATGAGGCGCGGTAGAGGTGGTAGAGGCGCAGCCCGTGGTCGATCACGATGTCGGCGATGGCGATCAGCTCGGGCTCGATGTCCTCGACCCGGAACCTGGTGCCGGAGAGCGAGAGGTTGGCGGACGAGCCGAAGAGCGGATGCGGCGCCTCGCGGCTGAGGCGCGTGATCGCGGCGTGGAAGGGGCCCGCGTTCAGCAGCATCAGCAGGGTGCCGGCGCTGGTCGAGGCCGCGAGCGTCTGCGGCTCCATCCCGCGCAGGATGGGGTGGTCCATGCGTGCCGGCGCGATGGCGCCCAAGGGCAGGTCCAGGTCGTCCACCAGGGTGCTGGCGACGTCCCACCCCTTCTGATCGAGGACGTGGAGCGCGCGATGCAGGGCCATGTCGCCGAGCATCGCGTTCAGCTTGGCGGGCGCGCGCCGCTTGGTCTCGAAGATCGTCTTCAGCGCCGCCGCCGAGCCGCCGATGGCCGAGTAGCCGACGCTCATGGGCAGGATCGCGATCCCGCCCTGCCGGAGCACGGCGAAGGCGCGCTCGGCATCGCGCTGAACGTCCGGTCTGCCGATCACGCGCGCCCCGCTGCCGACGGCCCGTGCCTCACCCTGCCCTGGAGAAGGCACCGCTGGCCGGGTCCATGGTCCAGAGGGCGCCCTCGGCGATGTCGAACCAGGCGCCGTGCAGGCCCAGGCGGCCCCGCTCCTCAAGGATCGAGACGAAGGGGAAGGTGCGCAGGTTCGCGACGGAACGGCGGATGGACGCGCGCTCGAGGGCGGTCTGCCGCCGGTCGTCCGAGAGCCGGTCGCCGGCCTCGATCTCGCGGAGGGCGGGCCCGAGCAGCGTCGTCCACCTGCCGATGAAGTCGTCCGGCGAGAGCGGCTCCGCCGCCGGGTGCAGCGCCGCCCGGATGCCGCCGCAGCGCCCGTGGCCGAGCACGACGATGTGCCTTACTCCGAGGCCCTGCACGGCAAACTCCAGCGCGGCGGCGGTGCCGTCACAGGCGCCGTCGGGCGCGTGGGGTGGCACCAGGTTGGCGACATTGCGGACGACGAAGATCTGGCCCGGCGCGGCGCTGAAAATGGTCTCCGGCGCCGCCCGGGAGTCGCAGCAGGCGATGACCATGACCTCCGGCCTCTGGCCGCGCTCGGCGAGCGTGCGATAGAGGCCGCGCGCCTGCGCATGGCGGTCGTCCCTGAAGGAGCGGTAGCCGGCGAGAAGCGAATCGGGAAACGCGGCCATGGGTGCCGGGCCATGTCTGTGAGCGAGCGAGGTGCTGCGGCATATACGCGATCTCCGCCGCGAGTGCGACCGCGCCGTCACGCGAGCGGCGGACGAGTGACGTGCGCGCCCTCGATCGGTGCGGCGAGGTCACGACCTGTTCGGTTTGCGCCCTTGAAATCGCCCTCCGGTCTCACCATGTCGAGTGTGCCCAGGGGGTGCCGCAGGACGGGCCCCGGCAGGGCATGAAACCGGTCCGGCCACGACGGCGGACCACGGAAGACTTGCTTACGACAAGGAGTCACGCCATGCGCGCATTCGACCTTTCCCCCCTCTTCAGCAACACCGTCGGCTTCGACAGGATGGCCCGCCTGCTCGAGCAGGTGCCGAGCGAGGCCGCGCCCAGCTACCCGCCCTACAACATCCAGAAGACCGGCGAGAACGCCTACCGCGTGACGCTCGCCGTCGCCGGCTTCGGCGAGGACGAGATCAGCGTCGAGGTCAAGGAGAACCTGCTCACCGTGGCGGGCAAGGTCGCCAGGGAGAACGGCGCGAACGAGAGCTATCTCCACCGGGGGATCGCCACCCGCGCCTTCGAGCGCCGCTTCAACCTGGCCGATCACATCCAGGTGTCCGGCGCGTCGCTCGACAAGGGGCTCCTGCACATCGACCTGGTGCGCGAGCTTCCCGAGGCGCTGAAGCCGCGCAAGATCGCCATCGACAGCGGCGGCCAGAAGCGGATCGTCAAGGCCGCCTGAGCGTACGCGGCCGCGGGCCTGCCTCGCGGCTGCGACGAGAGAGCGGGGCGCGGGCCACAGGGCTCGCGCCCCTTTTGCTGCGCGAAGACGCGGTCGCGGTCAGGTCTCGAAGGCGAGATCGGCGGGCGAGATCAGGACGCCGAACTGGACGCACCAGATGACGACGCTGGGATAGTCCTTGAGGTCGACGCCTTCGGGAATTCGGTAATTCTGACTGCCCTCGAAGGCGCGCAACTTGCCGAGGTCGACGTACATCGTGTTCTTCACCTCCGAGGACTCGCGGATTTCCTTCTGCGGCACGAGATAGACGTGGAATGCCGGCCCCGGCCCGACCTTGAAGTCATCCTCGAGGAAGACCACGTCTTCGTAGACCGTGACGCTCCCCTCTCCGTAGTGGATGGGGTCGGAGGGATTTGCGTGAATGAACATCCCCCGGGCGACCGCCTCCGCCTCGTCGTCGACGGCGAGGGCTTCCATCGCAGGCGGCGGCGGGAACACGTAGGGGAAGATGAAGAAGCCGACGCCGACGCCGAAGGCCGTTCCCAGGACGCCACCGACAAAGAACACGGCAAACCATCTCCACATCGTCGCCTCCTGCCCTTGTATCGGCCAGAAGCCCCGTCTCCACGAACCTCAGTATCCGCTCGGAAAAGAGGGCATGAAACGCGCGTCCTGGCCAACAAGATCGAGTCGGAAAGTCACCGGAAACCGGTGAAAGACTGCCGTCACCTTAGAGAGTAGGTTTGCCGCTCTGCCCGTTCAAGGGGCGCAGCGCCGGAGGCGACGGAATATCCGCCTCGCCCGCAGGGGTGCCGACGGGACCGGCGCGACGGCGCGCCCCGCGCCGACTTCGGTCATTGACTCAAGCCCGCCGGGCGCCCATGTGCATGCTCCGCCCCGGCGACGCCGGCGCCTGTCGGCAGACGAACCAGCGTCCACGCGAACGAGCCCCACCCCATGACCAGAGAGTACGTGACCAAGATCCTGAAGGCGCGCGTCTACGACGTCGCGCGCGAGACACCGCTCGAGCTTGCGCCCAAGCTCTCCTCTCGGCTCGGCTGCGAGATCTGGCTCAAGCGCGAGGACCTGCAGCCGGTCTTCTCGTTCAAGCTGCGGGGCGCCTACAACAAGCTCACCTCGCTCAGTGACGGGGAGCGGGCGCGGGGGGTGATCGCGTCATCCGCCGGCAACCACGCGCAGGGCGTGGCGCTGGCCGCGCGCCGGCTCGGCACGCACGCGCTGATCGTCATGCCGGAGACGGCGCCCCGCATCAAGGTGGACGCTGTGGAACGCCTCGGCGCCGAGGTGCTGCTCGCGGGCGATTCCTACGACGGCGCGCGGGCGCGGGCGGAGGCGCTCGCCGCCGAGCGCGGCATGGTCCTGATCCCGCCCTACGACGACGAGCAGGTCATCGCGGGGCAGGGCACGGTGGGGATGGAGATCGTGCGCCAGCAGGGCGAGCCCTTCGACGCGATCTTCGTGAGCGTGGGCGGCGGCGGCCTGATCGCCGGCATCGCCGCCTACATCAAGGCGCTCTGGCCCGGGACACGCATCGTCGGCGTCGAGCCCGAGGACACGCCGACGCTCCACGCGGCGCTCGCGGCGGGCGAGCGGGTGGTGCTGGAGAGCGTCGGGATTTTCGCCGACGGCGTGGCGGTGAAGCAGGTGGGCGCCGAGCCCTTCCGCATCGCGCAGGAATGCGTCGACGAGGTGGTGCTGGTCTCCACCGACGAGATATGCGCGGCCATCAAGGACATCTTCGAGGACACCCGCTCCATCGCCGAGCCGGCCGGCGCGCTCGCGGTGGCGGGCCTCAAGCGCTACGCCGAGCGCGAGGGGGCGGCGGACGGGCGCTTCGCCGCGGTGGTGAGCGGCGCCAACGTCAACTTCGACCGTCTGCGCCACATCGCCCAGCGGGCCCAGCTCGGCGAGCAGCGCGAGATGCTGCTGGCGGTGACGATCCCCGAGCGGCCGGGCAGCCTGATGCGCTTCTGCGAGCTGATCGGCGACCGCTCGATCACCGAGTTCAACTACCGCTACGCCGACGACGCGGAGGCGCACATCTTCGTCGGCGTCGAGATCAGCGATGCCGGCGCCGACAAGCTCGGGCTCGTCGACGCGCTGACCCGCAACGGCTACCCGGTGCTCGACCTGAGCGACAACGAGATGGCCAAGCTGCACGTGCGCCACATGGTGGGCGGGCATGCGCCAGGCGAGCTGGACGAGGTGCTCTACCGCTTCGACTTCCCCGAACGGCCGGGCGCGCTCATGCACTTCCTCACGCGGATGGGGGCCAGGCCCTGGAACATCAGCATGTTCCACTACCGCAACCACGGCTCCGACTACGGCCGGGTGCTGATCGGCCTGCAGGTGCCGCAGGACCAGCGCGGGGAGTTCCAGTCCTTTCTCGAGGAGGTGGGGTACGACTGCCGCGACGAGACGGAGAATCCCGCCTACCGGCTCTTCCTGCGCTGAGGAGAGCCGGCGGGAGGCCGATTGTCCCGTTCAGGACCCGAGTGTGCCGTTCTCGATCAGCTCGACCTTGTAGCCGTCCGGGTCCTCGATGAACGCGATCACGGTGGAGCCGCCCTTCACCGGCCCCGCCTCGCGCGTGATGTTGCCGCCCGCCGCCCTGATCCGCTCGCAGGTCTCGGCCACGTCGTCCACGCCCAGCGCGATGTGGCCGTAGGCGGTTCCGAGGTCGTACTCCGAGACGCCGTGGTTGTAGGTCAGCTCCAGCTCGGCCTCGCCGTTCTCGTTGCCGCCGCCGAAGGCGACGAAGGCGAGCGTGTAGCCCTGGTCGGGGCGCTCGGTGATGCGCAGCAGGTCCATGCCGATCGTCTTTGTGTAGAAATCGATGGAGCGCTGCATGTCGCCCACGCGGAGCATCGTGTGTAGCAGCTGCATGGTCGTTCTCTCCCGATGGTTGCGGTGCGGCCTGGGCGCATTGTGCCCCGTAACCCGGTCGGACCGCATCCCCGGGATCGCCCATTGCGGCGGGGAGCGGTCCCGGAGCGCCGCTTATGGCTTCTTGTCGCCGCTGCGCGGCAGGTCGATGACCCGGCCGCCGTCCCTGCGCGGATCGAAGTCGTAGCCCTTGCGCACCTCCACGTTGCGCAGGATGACCTCGAGCGCCGTCGCGTCGAAGGGATCGACGTCGATCGGCGCGCGGTACTTCGCCCTGAGGCTGTGCAGCATCTCGCGCTCGTTGGGCATGAGGCTCTCCTCCACCGCGTCTGCCGCCTCGATCAGGCGCTGCAGCGCGACATGGGCGGCCAGATCGACCATCGCCTCACCCCTTCCCTCTCAGCGGTTCCACCACGGCGTGTCGGAGAAGGGCCGGAGATCGAGCTCGAAGGTCCACGCGGAGCGGTGCTGCTGCGAGAGATGAAAGTAGGTCTCGGCGATCTCGGCGGGGAGCAGCAGGCCGTCGTGCTCCAGCCCCCGCTCTTCCCGCAGCCTCCGGAACGCGTCTTCGCCGAGCATCCTGCCCAGGGTATCGGGCGCGTCGACCATGCCGTCGACGATGACGTGCGCGACGTGAACGCCCTTCGGCCCGAACTCCGCATTGAGCGTCTGGCAGAGCATGCGGCGCCCGGCCATGGCGGCGGCGTGGGAATGCTGGCCCCTGTTGCCGCGCACCGCCGCGGTTGCCGAGGTCACGAGGATCGTTCCCCGGCCCCGCTCCTCCATCGGCGGGCAGACGCTCGCGGCCATGCGGAACAGGCCGAAGGTCGCGAGCCGCCAGCCCAATTCGAACACCTTGTGGCCGGTGTCCGCGAGCGCCCGGTCGCCGATCTGCGCGCCGAGGTTGTAGACCGCCACCTCGATCGGGCCGATGTCCGCCTCGACCGCCGCGATGCGCTCCTCGATGGCGCCCGCAGCCACCGCGTTCAGCAGGAAGCCCGAGGCCGCGCCGCCGTCTTCGGCGATGCGAGCGACCGCCCGATTCAGGCCCTCCTCGTCGGTGCGCCGGCACAGCACCGCGTGATATCCCGCGCGGGCGAAGCGCCGACCGACGTGATTCCCGATGCCCGCACCCGCGCCGATGACCAGACACACACGCTGCATGGATTCCCGACCCCCGCGACGTTCGCCGGCGGGCGAGGCGCCCGCGCCGCGTTACAGTCTATACTGCACGGCGCCGGCACCCCATCCAGACGCATTCGCAGGCTGCCATGTCCGTCGTGCCAACCACCCGTGGTCATCACTACGTCGTCAGCGCGGGCCACGAGCTCGCGGCGCTGAGCGCCTTCGAGGTGCTGGAGAACGGCGGCAACGCGATCGACGCCGGCGTCGCCGCGATCCTCACCCTCGGCGTGGTCTACAGCGACCAGGTGAGCGTGGCAGGCGTCGCCCCGATGATCGTCCGCCTGGCGGAGACGGGCGAGGTCGTCACCATCGCGGGCGTCGGCGGCTGGCCCCGGGCGCTCGACCCGGACGCCTTCATCGAACGCCACGGGGGAGAAATCCCGCTCGGCGTCCGGCGCACCGTGGTGCCGGCCGCCCCCGACGCCTGCATCCAGGCGCTGGAGCGCTGGGGAACCATGACCTTCCGCGACGTGGCGGCGCGCGCAGTACGCTACGCCTCGGAGGGCTTCCCCCGCCACCCGGTGATGCTCGACTACGTGCGCCGCTACGCCGACGACTTCCGCCACTGGCCTGAGAACGTCGCGATCTGGATGCCCGGCGGCGCGGTGCCGGCGCCCGGCGAGCGGCTGGTCCAGGCCGACCTGGGCCGGGCCCTCCAGTTCCTCTGCGACGAGGAGCGCGCGGCCGGCGGAGACCGCATGGCCGGGCTCGCGGCGGTGCGCAACGCCTTCTACCGGGGCGACATCGCCAGCCGGATCCTCGCGCACCAGCGGGAGCACGACGGGCTGCTCGCGGCGGAGGACCTCGAATCGTTCCGCTGCCGGGTCGTGCCCTCGGTCTCGCGCCGTTTTGGCTTCCGCGGCGAGGCGGTCGAGGTGCACACCTGCGGCGCCTGGTGCCAGGGCCCCTTCCTGCTCGAGGCGCTCGCCATCGCCGAGGCGGCCGGCGCGGGGACGATGGACTGGGGCAGCGCTGCGTACCTCCACGCGATCGCGGAGACCCTGAAGCTCACCTTCGCCGACCGGGAGGGCTATCTCGGCGACCCCGACTTCGTGGACGTCCCCCTCGATACGCTCACTGGCGATGGCTACGCGGTGGAGCGGAGCAGGGCGATCGACCCGCGCAAGGCCTCGCCGGGGATGCCGCATCCGGGCCGCATACCCGGCCACGAGGCCTACGTCTCGCCGCTTGCCGCGAGCGAGGCGCCGCCGGGGCCCTCGCCCGATACCTCCATCGTCTGCGTCATCGACGGCGCGGGGAACGGGCTCTGCTCGACCCCGTCTGACACGAGCTGGGATACGCCGGTGGTGCCGGGATGCGGCTTCGCGGTCTCCTCGCGCGGCGCGCAGTCGCGGGCGGTGCTCGGGCATCCCTCCTGCATCGCGCCGGGCAAGCGCCCCCGGCTCACGCCGAACCCCTGCTTCGCGCTGGCTCCCGGCAGCTGGATCATGCCCTTCGGGACCCCCGGCGGCGACACGCAGATCCAGGCGAACCTGCAGACCCTCCTCGCCCACCTGGCCTTTGGCATGGAGCTGCAGGACGCGGTGGAGGCGCCGCGCCTCGTCACCCACAGTCACCCCGATTCCTTCGCGCCCCACGCGGCTCACCCCGGCCGCGTCACCCTGGAAGGGCGCATCGACGAGTCGACGAGCGAGGCGCTCGCCGCACGTGGCCACCGCGTGGAGCGTCTCGACGACTGGTCGCACTGGACAGGCGGCGTCTGCGCGGTGCGCAAGGACCTGGAGACGGGGGAGATCGAAGGCGCCGCCGACCCCCGGCGGGTGAGCCGGGCGCTCGGCTGGTGATCAGAGTTGCCGCCCGGACTCCTCGATCGGGATGTCGTTGGCGGAGAGGTCGAGCACGCTCTGCAGGCCGTCGGGCGCGAAGGCCCAGTGCTCGTTGCCGTGCGTGCGGTACCACTGGCCGGTGTCGCGGTGGCGCCATTCGCTGACGAAGCGCACCGAGATGCGGTTGGCCGTGAAGGTCCAGAGCTCCTTCCTGAGCCGGTAGTGCTCCTGGATCGGCCAGCGGGCGCGCAGGAAGGGCGCGATGTTCTCCCGCCCCTCGACGAAGGCGTCGCGATAGCGCCAGCGCGTGTCCGCGGTGCAGGTCGGCGGGATCTCCTCGGCGATCCTGCGGTTCCAGGCCGCCTCGAAGGCCTTGACGACGGCGAGCGCGCCGCCCTCGTCGAAGGGCGGCGTGGCGGGAGCGGCAGTCACGGCGATTTCCCCTAATGGCTCAGCGGAAGTGCGGGATCACGTGGTCGGCGTAGGCCGCGACGATCTGCTCCTCGCCGCCGTTGGTGAGGTAGATGTTGAACTGGGTGACGCCTGCCGCCTCGAGCGCCCTGATCTTCTCGACATGCGCCGGGGCCTCGCCGATCACGCAGAAGTCCTCGGTGATCTCGGGCGTCACGTAGGCGCTGTTGTCCGATTCCGGCGCCGTGTGCTGGTGGTAGTCGTAGCCCTCGTCGGCGCCCGTGCCCTCGCGCCGCGCGATGTAGGCGGTCAGGCTCTCGGGCACGAGGTCGGTGCCGGCGCCGTGGTGCTTGACGATGTCGGCCACGTGGTTGCCCACCAGCGCCGGGAACCACTTGGTCTGTGCGATCCCGCTCTCGCGGTCGCCGACCCAGACCGGCGCGCAGGCCATGACGCGGTAGCCGGCCATGTCGCGGCCGTGCGCCTCGCCGGCGGCGCGCGCCTGGTCCCCCATCCACTGGCAGAGGCCGACGTCGCCGAGCTGCACGATCAGCCCGTCGCCGACGCGCCCGGCCGCGGCCAGCGCCCGCGGCCCGTAGGCCGCGACCCAGACCGGCATCTCGTATCCGCCGGTCCAGTCGAACTGCACCGGCTCCGGCGCGCCCGCGTAAGTGACCGCCTCGCCCCGCACCAGCGCCTTCATGGCGCGGCAGAACTCCTCGAGCCGGGCCACGGTCGCGGGCCGTTTGCCGATCACGCGCACGGCGCTGTCGCCGCGGCCTGCGCCCATGTCGAAGCGCCCGTTCGACTGCACCGCCATCGCGCCGAAGAGGCTCGCCGCCACCGACCAGTCGCGCGTCACCGGGTTGGTGACGCAGGGGCCGAAGCGCAGCCGCTCGGTGTGGTCGATGGCGACCGCCATCTGCGGGTAGAGGTCGCGCCACAGCACGTGGCTGTCGAAGAACCAGGCATAGTCGAAGCCCGCGGCCTCGGCCTGGCGGCAGATGGCGACCACGCGCTCCTTCTCGAGGTCGCCGCGAAAGGTGACGGCGAATTCCATGGGTGGCCTCCTAGTCGTTCTCCGGCCAGATTCTGACGCCGGCATGCTTGAAGCCCGTCGCCTTCGACATGTTGAGGCGGATGAGCAGCGGCGTGATCGCCTCGATGCAGCGCGCGCTTTCGGCCGGGCCGCAGTTGTAGGCGCGGGCGCCGATCGCCTCGATCAGCGCCATCACCTCGCGCTTCGCCTCGAGGTCGTCGCCGCAGACCAGGATGTCGCAGTTGATCGGTTGGTCCAGCGCCGCCAGCACGTGGGCCGAGACGTTGTGCAGCGCGCCCACCACGGCGACGCCCTCGCCCAGCATCGCCTGCGCCGCCTCGGTCGCAGACCCCTCGGGCGGCATCGCGGCCTTGCGCGGATTGCCGTCCGCCAGAGGCACCGCCATGTCGACCAGGATCTTGCCCTGCAGGGCTCGGCCGAGCCCGGCGAGCGTCGCCTGGTGCGCGGACCACGGCACCGCCAGCACTACCATGCGCGCGGCCCGCGCGACAGCATCGGCGTTGGCGGCCCCCTCGATCGCGCCGGGCGCGCCGGGGACGCCGGCACGGAGGTCGGCGGCGATCGCCTGCGCCCGCTCGGCGTCGCGCGAGCCCACCACCACGTCGATGCCGGCGAGCGCGCAACGCTGCGTGAGCCCGCGACCCTGTGGCCCGGTGCCGCCGATCAGGGCAATCGCCATCGCTCTCTCCCGCGTGTTCCCCGCCGCCCCGGGGACGGCGCGCGCGACTGTAGCGACCCGCCCCGGCGGACGCTAGCCGGCGGCGGCGCGGGCGACGGGCGGGACGTAGTCGGTGAGGTCCTCCTCGCCGAAGTGGACGGTGCGGCCGAGCTCGGCCGAGCGATAGAGCGCCATCAGGATCTCCGTCACCGCGAGGCCGTCGCGGAAGGTCTCGGACGGCATGGCGCCGGTGCGGAAGCACTCCACCATGTGGCGGTTCTCGCTGGTGTAGCCGTAGACGCCGGCCTCGTCCTCCAGCGCCGGCATCAGGCCCTGCTCGGCGTTCTGCTTCTCCACCAGGTCCTCGCCGGCGGCGCCCTTCACCTGGCGCGAGATGAAGACCTTGAGCCCGGTGCCGAGGGAGGAGAACTCCATCGAGTACTCGGGCCCCAGCAGCTCGAGCTGGATGCGGAGCCCTGCGCCCACGTAGGCCCAGGACGTGGTGGTCTCGATCATCGCCTCGTTGCCGTCCGGGTCCTCCAGCACCAGGGTGCCACGCGCGAAGTCCTCAGCCGGCCTGCGGCCGTAGTCGACCTCGCGTCCCATCTCGCGCCTGAGCCGGCGCACGTAGGCCGGACGCGTCCACTTGAGGTTGGCGATGGTCGCATTGGCGCTGATGACCTTGAGCGACTCGCGGGCCTCGCCCGGCGCGGTCAGCATGTGGCGCGCGACCTCGACCGAGTGGCACATCATGTCCGACAGCACGCCGCCGCCCTGCTTCTCCCCCTGCCAGAACCAGGGCATGTGCGGGCCGGAGTGCTCCTCCGCCGCGCGCGCGAGGTAGGGCCGGCCGGTGAGCGGCACCGCGCGGCGCCAGATGATCTCCTTGCCGCGCTCGACCGCGGTCGAGAACACCTGGTTCTCCAGGTACCCGGTGGCAAGCTTCGCGTCGTCGGCAAGCCGGACCATGGCCTGGGCCTCGGCCAGGTTGCGCGCGAGCGGCTTCTCGCAGGCGACGCCGCGCAGCCGCTTGCCGCCCTTCACCGCCTTGTGGATCGCCTGCATGGTGGCGATGCGGGTGTCGTTGGGCGCGAGGATCCAGAGAGCGTCCACGTCCTTCGCCCGGATCAGGCTCGCGAGCGAGCCATGGGCGGTGCAGGGGCCAAGGCCGAGTTCGTTGGCGCGCGCGGCCAGCGCGGCGCGGCTCTCCCTCGACGGGCTGTAGACCCCGGTGATGGCGCAGTTGCGCACGCCGGTGAAGGATTCGAGGTGGAAGCGGGCGATGAAGCCCGCGCCGATCATCCCGATACGCAGCGTCTTCGGCGGCTTGCGCTGGGCCATGGACTCTCCCTCCCCTCGGGCCGTGGGCGCGATGCCGCATTATGGCATCGGGCCCCGCACGGCCACAGGGGGCGGTGTGTCCGCGGGCGCTAGCCGCCGGCGCCGGGGGTGAGGCAGTCCGTGAACGACGCGGCCATGTCGTGCAGCAGCGTGAAATAGAGCTCGGGCCCGTCCTCGATGGCCGCGCCGAGGGGATCGACGGTGCCGCTCTTCACCTCGCTGCCCTCGATGACGGTATGGACGAGGCGCTTGTCGAACTGCGGCTCGTCGAAGACGCAGACCACGCCGAGCGTGTGCAATTTGTCGCGCAGCTCGGCGATGCGGCGGGCGCCGGGCTTGCGCTCGGGGCTGACGACGATGGAGCCGGCCGCGCTGAGCCCGAAGCGGTCCTCGAAGTAGCGGTAGCCATCGTGGAAGACGATGAAGGGCACGCCGCGCGCCGGCGCGACCTGCGCGGCGATCTCCCCGGTCAGGTGGTCGAGGCGATGGAGCAGCGCGTCGAGGTTGGCCTCGTAGGTGGCGGTGTTGGCGGGGTCGGCCTCGGCAAGGGTCGCGGCGATCGCACGCGCCATCGTCCAGCCGTTGATCGGGTCGAGCCAGACGTGCATGTCGAAGGCGCCGTGATGGTCGTCGTCATGCGCGTCGCCATGGTCGTCGTGAGCGTCGTGCCCGTGGCCATGGTCGTCGTGATCGTCATGACCCATGTGGTCGTCCCCGCCCCCGTGGCTGTCGTGATCATGCTCCTCGAACGCGCCACCTTCCCGGATGGACCGGTGAATCATGCCCGGCACGTCGAACAGCCTGACCACGCGGGCCTGCCCGGCGAGCGCATCTACCGGGCCGGTCATCGCGGTCTCCATCGTGTCGCCGACCATGAATATGACGTCGGCGTCCTCGAGTGCCGCGGCGTCGGAGGGGCGCATGGTGAAGGTATGCGGCGAGGCGGTGCCCCGGATGATCAGGTGGGGCTCGCCGACGCCGGCCATCACCGCGCTCACCAGCGAATGCACCGGCTTGATCGAGGCGACGACGCGCACGCCGTCGTCAGCGGCGACGGGGCCGGCGGCCGCGCCGCCGAGGAACACCGCCGCGGCAAGCGCGAGCAAGGGACGCCGTGGTGCTGGCGGCGGACGAGTCATGGTCTTTCCTCCCCAGGCCAGACAATCACGCGGGCCATAATGTAATAATGTTTCACTATTACGTCATGGTGCCGCGTGCGCGCAATGGGCGTATGCGTCTGCAAACCCGCGCAAGACGCGAAATCATTACGCACATGCATGCCGCGCCCGAGGCGATGGATCCGAAGCGGCTCGACGATCCCCCTCGAACGCCCTTCGGCGACACCCGCCAAGGCGGTCTCTTGCGGCACCGCCGCCTCAGCCGAGCGGCGTGTCGAGAAAGGCGATGAACGACACCAGCCCGATCAGCGTGACCACGGCGGCGCCGGCGTAGTTCATGCCGTGCCGCAGCGTGGCGACTCCGCCGCCGCCCGTGCGTTCCATGACCCTGAGCACGGCCCGGCGCGTGAGAATCGCGCCGACGCCGAGCACGCAGATGCTCGCGCCGATCCCGAGCGACATCGCGCCGACCAGCAGCGAGCCCGGCACGATCATGTCGTTGGCCACGGCGTAGAGCATGATGAGGACCGCGCCCGGGCAGGGAACCATGCCGGCGGCGAGCGCCAGGAGTCCGCCTTCGGCCCGGCCGCCGTGGCTGTGGCCGTGACCGTGGCTGTGGTGGTGGCCGTGGCCATGCCCGTGGCCGCGACTGTGCGAATAGCCGTGATCGCGGTGATGATGGTGCCCGAGGACGCCCGTGCCGCGCGCCCCCCGCGACCCGCGCACGGCCTGCACCAGCATGTAGAGGCCGATGCCGACGATGATGAGGAAGCTCGCGGCGCGCACGCCCGGTATCTCCGACAGCCCGAGCCCGAAGCCGCCACGGAGCACGAGGTCCGCCAGCCAGACGACGACGACGGCCGCGATGACGTGGACGACGGCGATCTGCATGGCCATGACGACGCCGCGCATCACCCGCACGTCGCGCCCGAGGAAGTAGGAGACGATGATGAACTTGCCGTGCCCCGGCCCGAACGCATGCAGGGCGCCGTAGGCGAACGCGACCGCAAGGGCGAGCAGGAAGGCGCCGAGGTCCTCGCCCCGCTCGATCGCGTTCATGCGGAAGGACACCTCGGCGTTGGCATGGCGCTGGAAGTCCAGCAGCAGGGCGGAGAGCTGCGAGAACAGGCCCTCGCCCCCTGCGGCGCTCTCGAGCGATGCAGGCGCGGGACCGTCTGCCCGCGCCGCCGCCGGCACAAGCGCCAGCGACGGGACCAGGACTGCCGCCGGCAGCCATAGCCTGGCAATGATCCGCATGGCGCAAGGTATTGACATGTCATTTGACATGTCAAGGGGCCTGCCCGTGATGCGTCTCCGCCTAGGCGTCGAGGTCCGCGGGGCCGAGGGAGACCTGGGCGGTCGAGTCCGCGAGCGCCTCCATCACCTTCTTCTGGCCGCCGCGCAGCGCCGCCTCGGTCAGCCGCGCGGCCCGCTCCGCGTCGCCCTCGATCAGCGCGCCGACGAGGTCGTCGTGGTAGTGGTGGAACTCGTGCTCGCGCCGCTGCAGGGCGAGGCCCAGGTGCACGATCCGCTCGTGCTGCTCCATGAGGCCGACCACCAGCGCGACCAGGCGCTGGTTGCCGCTGCACTCGGCGACGTAGCGGTGGAAGGCGCGGTTGGCCCTGAGGTAGGCCGCCTGGCCGGCCCTGTCGTCCGCCGGGTAGGCGGCGTGGGCAGCCTCGTTGAGCGCGCGCAGGCGGCCTGCGTCCACCTTTCCGGCGGCGAGCCGGACGGCGGTCACGTCGAGCACGAGGCGGAGCTGGAAGATCTCCTGAATGTCGCGCAGCGTGACCGGCGAGACCGTATTGCCCTGGCGGCCGCGCGAGACGATCAGCCCCTCCTGGCGCAGGCGCATCATGGCGCTGCGGATGGGCGCCTTGCCCAGGCCATAGCGGGCGACGAGCAGGCCCTCGGAGACCTCCTCGCCCGGCTGCAGGGCACACGAGACGATGTCGTCCTTGATCGCCGCGTAGGCGATGTCGTTGAGGTTGCGGTCGGCAGCCGGCCGGCCCTCGCGCGCCGGGCCTCCCGCGCCCCGCGCTCGTTCCTCGCGATCAGCCATCGCCGACGACGAGCAGCAGGTCCTTGGTGTCGACGGTGGTGCCCGCCGGCGCCGCGATCCTGGAGACGACGCCGCCCCGCTCGGCGCGGACCAGGGTCTCCATCTTCATCGCCTCGATTGCGACGACCACGTCGCCCTCGTCCACCGTCTCGCCCTCGCCGCAGAACACCTTGACCACCATCCCCGGCATCGGCGCACCGACGTGGCCGGGGTTGCCCTCGTCAGCCTTGGGCAGCGCCTCGCCCGTGGTGGCCGCGCTGCGGTCGGTGACGCGCACGGTGCGGGGCTGGCCGTTCAGCTCGAAGAAGAGGGTGCAGGTGCCCTTGCGGTCGGTCTCGCTGCGCGCGAGGTAGCGGATGATGAGGGTGCGGCCGCGCTGGATGTCGACCGCGATCTCCTCGCCCGGCTCCATGCCGTAGAAGTAGACCGCCGTCGGCAGCACGCTCACGTCGCCATACTTGCGCTGCGCGGCAACGTAGTCGGCGAACACCTGCGGGTACATCAGCCACGAGGCGAACTCGGCATCGGTGATGCGGCGCGCGGCCTTGCGCTCGGCCTCCGCCCGCCCGGCGGCGAGGTCGGCCGCCGCCAGCACCGAGCCCGGCCGCACCGTGATCGGCGCGCGCCCCTTGAGGATCTTCTCCTGCAGCGCACGGGGAAAGCCGCCGTGGGGCTGGCCCAGCTCGCCGGCGAAGAACGAGACCACGGACTCTGGAAAGGCGATCTCGCGATCCGGGCGCGCCACGTCCTCGGGCGTGAGCCCGCCCGTCACCATGGTGAGCGCGAGGTCGCCCACCACCTTGGAGGAGGGCGTCACCTTGACGATGTCGCCGAACATGCGGTTGACCTCGGCATAGGCGCGGGAGACCTCGGGCCAGTGCTGGTCGTCGATGCCGAGCGCGCGCGCCTGCTCGCGCAGGTTGGTGTACTGGCCGCCGGGGATCTCGTGGTTGTAGACGTCCGAGGTGCCGGCGCGGAAGTCGCTCTCGAAGGCGCGGTAGGCGCTGCGCACCTGCTCCCAGTAGGTGGAGATCGTCATCACCGCGCCCGCGTCGATCCCGGGGTCGCGGGCCGAATGGCGCAACGCCGCCGCGATGGAGCCCAGGCTCGGCTGAGAGGTAAGGCCGCTCATCGAATCCATGGCGGCATCGACCGCGTCGACACCCGCCTCCACTGCAGCCAGCACGCTCGCCGCAGACGCGCCGCTGGTGTCGTGGGTGTGAAAGTGAATGGGGATGCCGATCTCCTGCCTGAGCGCCGTCACCAGGGTGCGGGCGGCGGCAGGCTTGCAGAGCCCTGCCATGTCCTTGATGCCGAGGATGTGCGCGCCCGCGGCCTCGAGCTCGCGCGCGAGCGAGACGTAGTAGCCGAGGTCGTACTTGCTGCGCTGCGGGTCGGTGAGGTCGCCGGTGTAGCAGATCGCGGCCTCGCACAGCTTGCCGGATTCGAGCACGGCATCGATCGCGGGCCGCATGTTCTCGGCCCAGTTGAGGGAATCGAAGATGCGGAAGAGGTCGATCCCGTTCTCGGCCGACTGCGCCACGAAATGGCGCACCACGTTGTCGGGGTAGGTGGTGTAGCCGACGCCGTTCGATGCGCGCAGCAGCATCTGCGTCAGGATATTGGGCATCAGCGCGCGCAGCCGGCTGAGGCGCGCCCAAGGGCACTCGTTGAGGAAGCGCATCGCCACGTCGAAGGTGGCGCCGCCCCAGCACTCGACCGAGAGGAGCTGCGGCAGCAGCCGCGCGTAGGCCGGCGCGATCGCCACCATGTCGCGTGTGCGCACCCGCGTCGCCAGCAGCGACTGGTGGGCGTCGCGGAAGGTGGTGTCGGTGACCAGCACCCGCCCCTGCTCCAGCATCCAGCGGGCGAAGCCCTCCGGCCCGAGCGCATCGAGGCGCTGGCGCGACCCCTCCGCGATCTCGACGTCGGGGACCTCCGGCACCGCGGGCGCCTGGCGCGTCGGCGGGCGGGGGCGGCCCTCGACGGCCGGGTTGCCGTTGACGATCAGCTCGCCGATGTAGCGCAGCAGCCGGGTCGCGCGGTCCTGCCGCCGGCGGAAGCGGAAGAGCGCCGGCGTCTCGTCGACGAAGCGGGTGGTGAAGCCGCCGTCGAGAAAGTGCGGGTGGCCGATCACGTTCTCGAGGAAGGCGAGGTTGGTGGCGACGCCGCGGATGCGGAACTCGCGCAGCGCACGGTCCATCCGGCGCACCGCCTCCTCCGGCGTCGGCGCCCAGGTGGTCACCTTCTCCAGCAGCGAATCGTAGAAGGGCGTGATCCGCGCGCCGGAATAGGCCGTGCCGCCGTCCAGGCGCACGCCGAAGCCGGTGGCGCCGCGGTAGGCGGTGAGCACGCCGTAGTCGGGAATGAAGTTGTTCTCCGGGTCCTCGGTGGTTACGCGGCACTGCAGCGCGTGGCCGTTGACCCCGATCTCGTCCTGGGGCGGGACGCCGCTCTCGGGCGCATCCAGCCGGACGCCGTCGGCGAGGCGGATCTGGGCCTTCACCAGGTCGACGCCGGTCACCACCTCGGTGACGGTGTGCTCGACCTGGATGCGCGGGTTGACCTCGATGAAGTAGAACGCGCCGGTCTCGTCATCCACCAGGAACTCGACGGTGCCGGCGTTGTTGTAGGCGACCGCACGGCCGATCTTCAGCGCATTCTCGTGGATGGCGGCGCCCACCTCGCGGTCGAGATAGGGCGCGGGCGCGCGCTCCACCACCTTCTGGTTGCGCCGCTGCACCGAGCAGTCGCGCTCGTGCAGGTGCACCAGGTTGCCGTGGTCGTCGCCCAGGATCTGGACCTCGACGTGGCGCGCGCGGCGGATCAGCTTCTCGAGGTAGACCTCGTCGTTGCCGAAGGCGGCCTGGCACTCGCGGCGCGCGGCCTCGACCTGCTCGGCGAGCGCGGCCTCGTCCTCGATCATGCGCATGCCGCGCCCGCCCCCGCCCCAGCTCGCCTTGAGCATGACGGGATAGCCCACGTCGCGGGCGAGCCGCGCGGCCTCGGCCTCGTCGTGGGGCAGCGGGCCGGTCGCGGGAACCACCGGGACGCCGGCCGAGAGCGCGATCTCCCGCGCCGCCACCTTGTTGCCGAGCTGGCGCATGACCCGGGGCCTGGGGCCCACGAACACGATCTTCGCGTCGGCGCAGGCCTCGGCGAAATCGGGGTTCTCCGCGAGGAAGCCGTAGCCCGGATGGATCGCGTCGGCGCCGTTGTCGCGCGCCACGCGGATCACCTCGTCGATGCTGAGGTAGGCCTCGATCGGGCCCATGCCGCTCCCCACCGGATAGGCCTCGTCGGCCTTGAAGCGGTGCAGCGCGAAGCGGTCCTCCTGGGAATAGATCGCGATGGTGGTGATGCCGAGCTCGACCGCAGCACGCAGCGCGCGGATGGCGATCTCGCTCCGGTTGGCGACGAGAAGGCGGCGGAACCGGGTCTGCGGCTTGCTGATCATGAAACCCCGCGTGGGCGGGCGCGGCGGCGCCCTGCGCTCGCCCGGTTATGCCGCATTCCCGTGCAGCGGGAAACGGGACCTTCTCCGGTGACGTGCGCGATTGCGGGTCAGGCTGGCTGCCTGGAGGCTTCCTCCCGCACGAACTCGCGGAACAGGCCGAAGGGGGAGAGGTCCTCCGACGAGCGCCGCGAGACGATCCCGACGCGGTAGCTGTGCGAGCCGAAGGCCACCGGCAGCGGCCTGAGGCTCAGGCCCGGCATCCTCTCCAGGAAGGGCAGCGACAGCCACGAGAGATAGGGGCCCGTCCCCATCAGGAAGAGCCCGGCGGAGCCGGAGCGGACGACGGACTTCACCCGCCTGCCGGTCCGCTCGTGGAGCTGGTCCAGGACGTTGACGAGGCTGGGCCCGCCGCGGCCCTTGGGCGGCCGCATGGGCGCGTCGAAGTCGATCCAGGGATACTCGGCGAGCGCGTCGTCGCTCACCGTCTCCGTGTGCAGCGGATGGTCCTTGTGGGCGACGATGCTCCAGGTCATGTCGAGGAATCGCTCGCGCCGCAGGAACTGCGGCAGCGACTCGTCGGAGTCGATGCCGCCGCAGTGGATGTCGCTGTCGCCGTTGGCGAGCAGGCGGACGCCCTCGGCCCACGGCGTGGTGTGCAGGATCAGCTCCATGCCGGGGCAGCTGTCGCGAAAGCGCGCGATGACGTCGGGCAGGATGGCCTGCATCCACATCGGGCCCGCGGTGACGCGCAGGCTGCCGGTACGGCCGGCCAGCGTCGCGTTGACCCGCTCTTCCGCGGTCTCGATCTCGAACAGGATGTGGCGCGCCAGATCGGCGACCACCGAGCCGAGCGGCGTGAGCCGCACACCCGTCGGCATGCGCTCGAAGAGGCGCCCGCCGAACTGGCGCTCGAGCCGCGCGATGACCCGCGAGAGCGCGGGCTGCGTGATGCCGAGCCGGTCGGCGGCGGCCAGGATGGCGCCGGATTCCGTCACGGTCAGGAACTTCACCAGGTCCCTGCGTTTCTCGAACATTGCTCTTCTCCCCTCCTTCGGGGATGGACCGAATGACCCTCGCGCATTGATATGGCGGCGGCCGCACATGGCGTCCAACATCGAATTCTGATGGATCGAATAACCTGCCCTTATTGTGCCGCCGCGCCCTGCGGTGGGGCGGCCGGACAAAGGGGGGTACCATGGAAGTCGGGCCGTGACGCCCGCCCGGGAGCGGCTTCGAGGGGGCGGCCCGAACGGCTTTGCGCCCCCGAAGCGCAATCGAGGAAGGGAACCATGCGCGTCTACACCGCCGAAGACACCCGCAACCTGCTGCCCTTCGGCGCGTTGATCGAGGCGCTGCGGGAGATCTTCCGGGCCGGTGCGGCCGCGCCCCTGCGGCATCGCCATGCCATCCCGCTGGAGGGGCAGCCGGAGGCGACCCTGCTGCTCATGCCCGCGTGGAGCCCGGCGGGGCTGGGCGGCGTCAAGGTCGTGAACGTCAATCCGGGAAACGCCGCCATCGGAATGGCCGCGGTGTCCTCGTCCTATCTTCTCTTCGATGCGGGGACGGGACGGCACCTGGCGATCCTGGACGGCGACGAGATCACCAACCGGCGCACCGCCGCCGCTGCGGCGCTGGCGGCGAGCTACCTGGCGCGCGCGGATGCGCGCCGGCTGCTGGTGGTCGGCGCCGGCCGTGTCGCGAGCAACCTGGCCGATGCGTTCAGCGCCGTGCGCCCGATCGAGGACGTGGCGGTCTGGGACATCGATTCAGGCTTGGCCGGTACGCTGGCGCGGAGGCTGAACGACACGGGCTTTCGCGCCGCGGTCGCGCCCGACCTCGAGGCTGCGGTGGCGGACGCCGACATCGTCAGCTGCGCGACGCTCGCGACCGAGCCGCTGATCCGGGGTGCCTGGCTCAGGCCGGGGCAGCACCTCGACCTGATCGGCAGCTTCAGGCCCGACATGCGCGAGGCCGACGACGACGCGGTGAGCCGCGCCCGCGTCTACATCGATACCGACGGCGCGCTGAAGGAGAGCGGCGACCTTATCGACCCGATCGCATCCGGCGCGCTCTCGGAGGAGCGGATCGCCGGCGACCTGTTCGGCCTGTGCCGGGGAAGCGCGGCCGGCCGCGGCGACGAGCGGGAGATCACGCTCTTCAAGGCCACCGGCACGGCACTCTCGGATCTCGCGGCGGCGACACTCGCCCACGCCGGTTCCGGAAACGGGGACTGACCGGCGCCCGGCGCGCGCGGCTCAGGCGCCGCCTGCCTCGCCGCCGTCCGCTGGCCTGAGCCTGAGCGCCGCGGAGTTCATGCAGTAGCGCAGCCCGGTCGGCGCCGGGCCGTCCGGGAAGACGTGGCCGAGATGGGCGTCGCAGCGGCTGCACACGACCTCGACCCGGCGCATGCCGTAGCTCCGGTCCTCCACCGTGCCGACGCTGGACTCGTCCACCGGCCGCGTGAAGCTGGGCCAGCCGGTGCCGGAATCGAACTTGTCGCCCGAGCTGAAGAGGGGCGCGCCGCAGCAGACGCAGACATACTCGCCCGGCGTCTTGTCGCCGCAGTAGGCGCCCGTGAAGGGCCGCTCCGTGCCCTTCCTGCGGGTCACGTGGTACTGCTCCTCGGTCAGCGCCGCGCGCCATTCCGCGTCGCTCTTAACCACCTTGTCAGCCATGATGCCTCCCCCGCCCGCGTCGTCCGGCTCACTCGATAACCCGGCGCTCCGGGTATATATACCGCCGGGCGGCGCGGCCCGGCGGCAAATTCGACACTGCCGCCGCACGGGAGGCCCGCCGCAGAGGGAAGGAGGCCCCCATGGCACGGCCCTCACCGACGGAAGTCGGCGACATGCCCGCGCCGACAGAGGTCGGCGACATCGCCCTGCTCGGCACCGGGACCATCGGCGCGAGCTGGGCGACCTACTTCCTCGCGCGCGGTCTCTCGGTCACGGCGTGGGACCCCGCATCCGACGCGGACGCCCGGCTGCGCGCCTTCATCGACGCGGCGTGGCCGGCGATGGAGCGGCTCGGGCTCGCCGAAGGCGCCGACCCGGCGCGGGTGCGCGTGACGGACGAGCCCGAGGGTGCGGTCGAAGGCGCGCTCTTCGTGCAGGAGAACGCGCCGGAGGACGAGGCGCTCAAGCGCACGCTCTACCGCCGCATCGACGCCGTGCTGTCGCCGGATGCCGTGCTCGCCTCGAGCTCCTCGGGCCTGCTCATCAGCACGTTGCAGGAGGGCTTGCAGAACGGCGCCCGCTTCGTCGTGGGGCACCCCTTCAACCCGCCCCACCTCATTCCCCTGGTCGAGGTGGTGGGCGGCAGGAGCACCGACCCGGCGGCGGTGGAGTGGGCGCTCGCCTTCTACAACGCCCACGGCAAGAAGGCGATCCGGGTCGAGCGCGAGGTGCCCGGCCACATCGCCAACCGGCTGCAGGCGGCGCTGCTGCGCGAGGCCTTTCACCTGCTGCTCTCGGGCGCGGCCAGCGCCGCCGACATCGACGCGGCCATCGCCCACGGCCCGGGCCTGCGCTGGGCCTTCATGGGGCCCTTCCTGACCATGCACCTCGCCGGCGGCGAGGGCGGCACGCGCGGCGCGCTCGAGCACTTCGGGCCGGGGCTGGAAAGCTGGTGGGCCGACCTCGGCACGCCGCGGCTGGACGAGGACGCGATCGAGACCCTGAGCCGCGCCGCGGGCGAGATGCTGGACGGCCACTCGATCCCGGCGCTGGAGGCCGAGCGGGATTCGCGCCTGCTCGCCCTGCTGGCGGCGCTGGAGAAGCCGATGGCGCCGGCCGGGCGCAGCTGAAGGAGACGCGCATGATCACCAAGGGAATCAAGCAGCTCGTGGCCGAGGCGGAGGCCGAGATCGAGACCCTCTCGGCCGGGGACGCCATCGCGCTGATCGACGACGAGGGCGTCGAGCTGGTGGACATCCGCGACATCCGCGAGCTCTGGCGCGAGGGCGCCGTCCCCGGCGCGCGCCACGTGCCGCGTGGCATGATCGAGTTCTGGGTCGACCCGGAGAGCCCGTACCACAAGCCCTTCTTCGCGAGCGGCAAGAAGTTCGTCTTCTTCTGCGCCGGCGGCATGCGCTCGGCGCTGGCGACGCAGGCGGCGCAGAACATGGGGCTCCGCCCCGTCGCCCACATCGCCGGCGGCTTCGGCGCCTGGAAGGAGGCGGGCGGCCCGACCGAGGAGAAGCCGCGTCCCTAGCCCGCATTTCCCACCACGGTCATGGTCTGCGCGCCTGCCCTGGCCGCTCGCACCGCTGCTCGCCGCCTATCTCGCCCTGCCGGGGCCCGCCCGCGGCATGCTGCTGCTGCTGGGCGCCACCGTCGGCTTCGCCTCGATGCACGCGGTGATCCGCATCGCGTCGAGCGAGCAGCACCCCTTCGAGGTCGCGTTCTTCCGCAACCTCTTCGGCCTCGTCTTCATCTCGCCCTTCCTGCTGCGCCACGGCTTCGGCGCGCTGCGCACCGACAGGCTGCCGCTGCACGCAGCCCGCGGCGCGGTGCACGTCTCGGCCATGCTGATGTTCTTCTTCGCGGTGCCGATCACGCCGCTCGGCACCGTCGCGGCGCTGAGCTTCACGGCGCCGCTCTTCGTCACCGTGGGCGCGGTGCTGATCCTGGGCGAGGTGGTGCGCATCCGCCGCATCGCCGCGCTGGTCGCGGGCTTCGCCGGCGCGCTGATCATCATCCGGCCCGGCATGGTGGCGCTCGACCCCGGCTCGTTGCTGGTGCTGGGCTCGTCCGCCGTCTGGGCCGGCGCGATGATCCTGATCAAGCTGCTCTCGCGCACGGAATCGAGTCTGACCATGACCGCCTACATGGCGGTCTTCCTGACGCCGCTCTCGTCCATCGCCGCGGCCTTCGTCTGGCAGTGGCCGAGCCTCGTGGAGCTCGGCTGGTTCGCGCTGATGGGGGGCTTCGGCACGCTCGCCCACCTCTGCCTCGGCCAGGCCTTCCGCGAGGCGGACGCGACCGTAGTGCTCCCGGTGGACTTCCTGCGCCTGATCTGGGCCTCACTCTACGGCTACCTGCTCTTCAACGAGGTGCCGGTGCTCTACGTCTGGATCGGCGGCACCGTCATCTTCGCCAGCACGCTCTACCTCGCCTACCGCGAGGCCAGGGTGGCGCGCGCCAGCGTCACCGCCCGCGCCGGCGCCCCGCCGCCGAGCTAGGCTCGATTGGCGGGCCGACGGCCCGCTCGCTATGCTGGCGCCGCCCTGAATGTCCAGCGCCGGAGAGGCTTCGATGGAACTCGGCCTGTTCACCATGCCGCTGCACCCGCCGGGTGCGAACTTCACCGAGACGCTGAAGGCGGACCTCGACCAGATCGTCCAGCTCGACGCCCTGGGCTATTCGGAGGTCTGGATCGGCGAGCACTTCACCTCGGAGTGGGAGAACATCCCCGCGCCCGACCTGCTCATCGCCCAGGCGATTCCGCTCACCGAGCAGATCAGGCTGGGCACGGGCGTGAGCTGCATCCCCAACCACGACCCCTTCGTCCTCGCCCACCGCATCGCGCAGCTCGACCACATGGCGGAGGGGCGCTTCAACTGGGGCGTGGGCACCGGGAGCTTCCCCGGCGACATGCAGGTCTTCGGGTACTGGGGCGAGAACCCGGCGATCGACAACCAGAGCTACACCCGGGCGGCGCTCGACACGATCCTCAAGCTCTGGAGCGACCCCGAGCCGGGCGTCTACGAGAGCGACGGGTTCCGCTTCGTCATCCCCGAGACCGAGACCGACGTGGGGCTGCGCGCGCACGTGCGCCCCTACCAGCAGCCGCACCCGCCGATCGGCGTGGCCGGGGTCTCGCCGCGCTCGTCCACCCTCAAGATGGCGGCGGCGCGGGGCTGGATGCCCATGTCCATCAACCTGGTGCCGCCGGTTCTGCTCAAGACCCACTGGGACGCCATCGCCGACGGCGCGCAGGAGGCCGGCCGCGCGCCCCCCTGCGACGAATGGCGCGTCGCCCGCGAGATCGTCGTGGCGGAGAGCGGCGCCGAGGCCCGCAGGCTCGCCCTGGAGGGGGTGCTGGCGCGGGACTTCAGGGACTACTTCTTCCGGCTCCTGCCCAAGGTCGGCATGCTCAAGCTGCTGAAGAACGACCCCGACATGGCCGACAGCGACGTGACCATGGAGTACATGGTGGACAACGTCTTCATCGTCGGCAGCGTCGACGAGGTGGCGCAGAGGCTGAACGACCTGCGCGGCGAGATCGGCCCCTTCGGCACCCTGCTCGCCATGGGCCACGACTGGGAGCCCTACGAGGCCTGGCACGAGTCCATGGCGCTGCTGAAGAACGAGGTGCTGCCCAGGGTCTCCTGACCGGCCGATAGCCGTTCTTGCTCAGGTCAGCGGCCAGCCACCACGCTCGTTGATGGCATCGTCGATCCTGCGCATGATCGGGGGCGTCTCGGCGAGAGCGGCGCAGACGCGGCAATACCATGCGATGTCGTCAAAGGAGAGGACCCGGCCCTTGCGGTCCTTCAGCCACTTCTCCGCCGGACGATAGCCGCCGATCGTGAACATCCAAACCCTCGGTCGCACGCGGTCGAAATACTGGTCGTCGTTGATCCACACCCGGCCCGGCCGGCCACCGTTCGGCAGGGTGTAGTGGACCTTCCCGACGCGGTTGTCGCCCGTGACGGGAAAGGTGGGCACTTCCTCACCGTCGGCTTCCATCAAGTGCAGGGCGGCGAGCCTTCCGCCCAGACCGACGAGAGTTGCGAACAGCGCCCGGTCGCCGGTCAACGGAACGCGCGGAAAGTCCGATTTCAGGAAGTCGGCATAACGGCGACGATACTCCGGACTGTGGAGTACGGCGTAGATGTAATGAAAGATGTCCTCCGGCCCGAACGAGACCGCGAGATCGCCCGCGCCGTCGGCAACGAAATCGAGGCCGAGGGCCGCGCGTGCTTCTTCCACGAACTGCAAATCGAGATTCGCCTTGCGTCCCCTGCCGAAATCTTCCCGTCCTTTCTTCGGGTAGGTATAGAGAGGAAACAAGTAGTTGACTTCCTTAAGCGATACCGTGTGATGCTGAATTAGAGCGTTCGAGACGAAAACGTGCTCCCAGCCTGCCGCAATTTCGGTCGATCTGGTCGTTGAGATGCCTAGATTCGGCCCGGCCAGCATGTGTCGCATGACGCGCTCGCGCCGGTGGACGGCGACATTGCGATCAAACACGGTGGTTCGGTTATCAAACGGGCGGTACAGAATGTCTTGCATTCGCCCGCGCCAATGACCGTCCGCGAGCTCTCTTTTTGCGCGGTCGTACTGCCATTGGTCTTGCGAACACAACCGCCATATCTCGCGCGCTTCGGCCTCCGATTCCGTGGCCAATAGCCGCTCCACTTTGGCCGCTGCTTCCTCCGGCGTCCAAGATATGGCGAATTGGTCGTGCGTCGTCACGATTCCCGGCGCGGGGTCGCCGTTGGGCGAGAAGATCGCGGGAATCGTCCACGATGCTTCGTATTCACCGATCAACGCCTCGTCGCGCGGCGCGAACAGATAAAGCGGATGCTTGGGTGCGAGCGGCGCCCATCGGGTCGTCCCGATATCGTTGGCCGCAAGCCAGCCGTATTTGCCGCCGTCCGGTCCGGCTTCTCGCTCTCCCCAGAGGTCGGCATGAAACACCCGTGCCGGATCGTCGCCGGGCTCGGCGCGCTTGACGAACAAGCCGATGGCGACTCCCTGCTGGATGTCAAACACGTTTTCGTCCCTGCTACCGTCGGGTGCGCGCTCCCCTCTCTTTGCATTGCCGTGCAGGTCGAGCAGATAAATCTCGTCGAAGGTCTCTATTAGGCTGCGACGCATCCCGCGAAAGGTAGGGTTGTCCAGGTAGGCGTGGTTGGTGACGAACCCGAGCACGCCCTCGCCCGTGCGTTCGATCCGCCACTGGGCGAAGCGGAGGAACTTGACGTAATCGTCGCTGAGCCATTTCGCCTGCGCCGGCTTCTTCAATTCGGGAAACCCGCGCTTGTAGCGCTCAATCAATTCGGCGATCCACGCACCCCTGTTAGCGGAATGACCGGAATAGGGCGGGTTGCCAAGCACGACCATGACGGGCTTGTCGCGCTTCACGGAGTCTGCACTTGCAGCCTCTTGTGCGATTTCGTGGGCGAACAACGCTCCGGCGGTTCGGTCATGCGGTTCTTCCAGCGTGTTGGTGAGAAACACTCCAAGCCGCTGACCGTCAGGCAGCTTATATCCAGCGTCCGTCCCGCCTATCTCGAGCGCGAGCTTGAGATGACAGATCGCATAGGGCGCCATCAGCAGCTCGAACCCGAACAGGCGCGGCAGCAGATGGTGCCTGACATAGTCGGGCCAGGCGCCGCTCAACCCCTTGCCCTCGATTGTCTCGCGGATGCGGGCGACGACCTCGCGCAGGAACGTGCCCGTACCCGCCGCCGGGTCGAGGATCAGCACCGGGCGCCCATCGTCCCCGCCCGCAGCGGTTTCGGCGAGGCCGTCGGCGAGACCGAAACGCTCGCGCAAGAGCCGATCCACGCTGCGCACAATGTAGGAAACCACGGGTTCGGGCGTGTAGTAGACGCCGCGCACCTCGCGCAGTTCCGGATCGTAGGCGACCAAGAAGTCTTCGTAGAAATGCACCACCGGGTCTTCGCGCCGGGTGCGACGGCCGAAGTCTTCGAGGATCGCGGCCATGTCCGCCCGGTCCAGCAACAGGGCAAGGTCGTCCACGATCCAGGCGATGCGCGAGTCGATGCCGGGGCCGGCAATGCGACCGAAGACATCGCGAAGAAAGGGCGTGGTGTCCGCAAAAGCGGCAGTCTCGCGCGTGAACGGTCCGGCTTTCGGATCGTGAAGGCAGCGCGCCGCGAATAACCCGTAGGCGGCGGTCTGTGCCTGCAAGTCGGCAAAGTCGTCGGGCTGGAGCCCGCCGATCAGCACATCCCGATAGGCGTTCAGAAGGTCGTGAAGAGGCCCGCGCTGGCCTTCCTGGCGGAAAATGAGCCCGATGCCGTCGCGCAGTAGCCGGGCCTTGGCCGCCATCCGTTCGGAGAGTTCGCGCGGGTCGTGGACGGTCGGCGGGCTTGCGGAGAAAAACGCATCGAACACCGCCTTGACACGCTCGGAACCGGCCTTGTCGGAGGCTACCTTACCCTGACTATCGAGTCGGCCAATACGTGCCGCCTCGCGAAGCTCGCCCGCCACGTACCACCGGAACTCCAGATAGTCGGTCAGGATCAGATTAGGCAGGCCCTCGCGGTAACGCCTGAGTTGGTCATTTCTCTCGACGCGGTTCAGATCGGCTCCGACATCCTTACATTCGACATGGCCAATCGGAACACCACTGTGCTCGACGATGAAGTCGGGAGCGCCGCAGGCGATCTGCGTCGGTTCGTTGAGTGCGCGAACACCACTTCCTCCTAGAGCTTGGATTAGAGCCTGGAGCGCGTGTCGATAGCTGTGCTCGGTCGCCTGTCCCGTGGCGTATATCTGCGCGAACTCCCGCCGATAGGTGCGCAAATCAGCGGCTGAATTCTTGCTCATCGGTGACGGCCTCCAACGTTGCCTAACCTTGGGCATTTCCCGGCTCGCCTCCACGAAGGGGGCGATGTCGGCCTCCGGCCGGGCGCCGTAATGGCCGATGATCTCGCCGGCAGCGAGCGAGGCGAGCCGGCCGCAGCGGTCGAGCGCGAAGCCGCGCGCCAGCCCTGCGAGGAAGCCCGAGGCATAGAGGTCGCCGGCGCCGGTGGTGTCCACCACCTGCGCGACCGGCGCCGCCTCGATGACGTGCACCGCGCCCTCGCCGGCGACCACCGAGCCCGGTGCGCTCCGCGTCAGCGCGGCGATGGCGCAGTCGGCGCGGGCGGCGGCGAGCGCATCCTCGAAGCTACCGACCTCGTAGAGCGCCGCCGCCTCGTCTTCGTTGGCGAAGAGCACGTCGACATCGCGTGCAACCAGGTCGCGCAGCTCCGCCCGGTGGCGCTCGACGCAGAAGCTGTCGGAAAGCGAGAGGCAGACGCGCCCGCCCGCCGCGTGCGCGATGCCGAGCGCCTTGCGGAAGGCCTCCTTCGCCGCCGGCGGGTCCCACAGGTAGCCCTCCAGGTAGAGCAGGCTCGCACGGGCGATGAAGTCCGGGTCGACATCGGCGGGGCCGAGCTCGACGCAGGCGCCGAGATGGGTGCCCATGGTGCGCTGCGCGTCGGGAGTGACGAAGATGAGGCAGCGCGCGGTCGCCGCGCCGTCCGCCGCCGCCGGGGTGGGGAAGCCGACGCCGGCGGCCTCGATGTCGCGGCGGAAGGCCGCGCCCGCAGCGTCGTCGCGCACCTTGCCGACGTAGCCGGCGGCGGCGCCGAGCCGCGCGGCGCCCACCACGGTGTTGGCGGCCGAGCCGCCGGAGACCTCGACGGCGCGCCCCATGCGCGCGCGCAGCGCGTCGGCGCGGGCCCCGTCGATCAGGGTCATCGAGCCCTTGGGCAGACCCTCCTCGGCGAGCAGCGCGTCGTCGGCGCCGGCCACGACATCGACGATCGCGTTGCCGATGCCGACGACATCCAGTCGAGCCTGCCCCATCCACTTCCTCCTGTATCCGGCGGCGGGACTATAGGGGCGCGCCTGTCACCGGCAAAGCCGCAGTCCCCCCACCTCACCCCGGCCCTCTCCCCCCCGGCGGGGAGGAGAGGGAGAACGAGCGCCGCCGTCTACGTTCCCCCTCCTCCCGGGAGGAGGGGGACAGGGGGAGGTGGGCGCGTGACGGGCCGGGCTGGCATGGAGAGGCTTTCGCGATAGTCTGGTGCGGGGGAAGCGCTCATGCAGGCAAGCGACAAGGCACATGCGGCGGGGACTGGCGGCGGGCAGGCCGAAGTGCCCGCGCTCCGCGCGAGTGCGGATGCGATGGCCGAGGCCCTCGACCGGGTGGCACGCGAGGATGCCGCGGTGCTGCGCGTGCTGACGCCGACGGCCTGCCGTTCCTTCATCGACTCCGCCGCAGACCTTTCCTTCCGCGCCGCCAGGCCCGTGATCGGCGAAGGCGCGCGCGCGGTCTACCAGGGCTTCGACATCTGCCTCTCGATCCCCCGGCCGCACCGGCTCTGGACGCTGACCGGGGCCGTGGAGCGCCTCGTCGCCGACGCGCTTGCCGCCATGGACCCGGCCCCGCTCGAGGCGCTCGCGCTCAACGACCTGGTGCTGCAGCGCTACCCGCCCGGCGCGCGCGGCATCACGCCGCACCGCGACCACGTGCGCTACGTCGGCCTGGTGGTGCTCGTGCAACTCAGCGGCGACGGCCGCTTCGGCCTCTGCGCCGAGCGCAGCGGCGCCGGCACCCGCGTGCTCGAGGCGGGGCCGGGCGATGCGATCCTGATGCGGGCGCCGGGCTTCGCCGGGACCAAGGACCGCCCCTTCCACTTCCTCGACGGCATCACGGTGGAGCGCTACAGCCTCGGCATGCGCTGCGACCGCACGCCGCCAAGTTGACTCGCTTCCGGGAGCGGGGCTAAACCGGGCGCACGGGCACGGCCCGCCCAAGGGCCGGATCGCAGGGGTGATCTCGTGGCAGAGCAATCCAGCGGCAGCGGCGCGCGAGCGCGACCGATCTCGCCCCACCTCTCCGTCTACAGGCCGCAGCTCACCTCGGTTCTCTCGATCCTGCACCGCATGACCGGGGTGATCCTGGCCTCCGGCGCGGCGATGCTCTGCGCCTGGCTGCTGAGCGCGGCTGCGGGCGAGCGCTACTACGCCTGGACCGAGTGGTTCCTCACCTCGTGGCTCGGCTACGCGCTGCTGGCGGCGTGGTCGTGGTGCCTCTTCTATCACCTCTGCAACGGCATCCGGCACCTCTTCTGGGACATGGGCCAGGGCCTCTCGCTGCGCGCGACCTACGCCTCGGGCGCTGCTGTCGTGGTGGCCTCCTTCATGCTGACCGGGCTCTCCTGGGGCCTGGGGCTCGCCTGCAACCTCGCCGGCTGAGGCGCGTCATGGCCCTGCAGACACCGCTCGCCAAGGTACGCCACCTGGGCTCGGCCAAGGAGGGGGTGAACCACTGGTGGGGGCAGCGGCTCACGGCGATCCTGCTGGTGCCGCTCTCGCTCTGGTTCGTGGGCTCGCTCTGGTCGATCGTGGTGGGCGGCGCCGACCGAGACGCGCTGGTCGACTGGCTCTCGGGCCCGGTGGCGGCGGTTCTGATGCTGCTCTTCCTCGGCGCCACCTTCTACCACCTCAAGCTCGGCCTGCAGGTGGTGATCGAGGACTACGTGCACGGCCGCTGCAAGTGGGCGCTGCTGATCCTGAACGCCCTGCTCTGCCTCGTGCTCGGGCTGGCCGCGCTCTATTCCGTGATCGTGATCGCGATCGGGGGATGAGGGCATGAGCGCCTACCCCATCACCGAGCACCACGACGACGTGGTGGTCGTCGGCGCCGGCGGCGCGGGCCTGCGCGCGACCCTGGGCCTGGCCGAGGCGGGGCTCAAGACCGCGTGCGTCAGCAAGCTCTTCCCCACCCGCAGCCACACCGTGGCGGCCCAGGGCGGCATCTCGGCCGCGCTCGGCAACATGGAGGAGGACGACTGGCGCTGGCACATGTACGACACCGTCAAGGGGTCGGACTGGCTGGGCGACCAGGACGCAATCGAGTACCTGTGCAAGGAGGGGCCGCGCGCGGTCATCGAGCTGGAGCACTACGGCGTGCCCTTCTCGCGCACGCCCGACGGCAGGATCTACCAGCGTGCCTTCGGCGGCATGAGCCTCAACTACGGCGAGAAGCAGGCGCACCGCACCTGCGCCGCCGCCGACCGCACCGGCCACGCCATCCTGCACACGCTCTACCAGCAGTCGCTGCGCCACCGGGCGGCGTTCTTCATCGAGTACTTCGCGCTGGACCTGGTAATGGACGACGAGGGCGCGTGTCGCGGGGTGCTCGCGTGGAACCTCGACGACGGCACGCTGCACCTTTTCCGCGGCCACATGGTGATCCTGGCGACCGGCGGCTACGGGCGCGCCTACTTCTCCGCCACCTCGGCGCACACCTGCACCGGCGACGGCAACGCCATGGTGCTGCGCGCAGGGCTGCCGCTGCAGGACATGGAGTTCGTGCAGTTCCACCCCACCGGAATCTACGGCTCCGGCTGCCTGATGAGCGAGGGCGCGCGCGGCGAGGGCGGCTACCTGGTGAACTCCGAGGGCGAGCGCTTCATGGAGCGCTACGCGCCCAACGCCAAGGACCTCGCCTCGCGCGACGTGGTGAGCCGCTCCATCACCATGGAGATCCGCGAAGGGCGCGGCGTCGGGCCCGAGAAGGACCACATGCACCTCAAGCTCGATCACCTGGGCGCCGAGGTGCTGAACGAGCGCCTGCCCGGCATCACCGAGACGGCCCGCATCTTCGCCGGCGTCGAGCCGCTGGTGGAGCCGATCCCGGTGATCCCCACCGTCCACTACAACATGGGCGGCATCCCCTGCATCTACACCGGCGAGACGGTGACGGTGAGGAACGGCGACGCCAACGCCGTGGTGCCCGGCCTGATGTCGGTGGGCGAGGCGGCCTGCGTCTCGGTGCACGGCGCCAACCGGCTGGGCTCGAACTCGCTGCTCGACCTCGTCGTCTTCGGCCGCGCCGCGGCGCATCGCTGCGCCGAGATCGTCGAGGCCGGCGCCCCGCACAAGCCGTTGGGCAACGGCGCGCTCGACCGGAGCCTCGCCTGGTTCGACCGCCTGCGCCACGCCAAGGGGGAGACGCCCACGGCGACCATCCGCCTCGACATGCAGCGCACCATGCAGGAGCACGCCGGCGTCTTCCGCACCCGCGAGATCATGGAGGAGGGCGCGCGCAAGCTCGACGGCGTTTGGGACGGCTTCCGCAACGACATCGGCGTCGCCGACCGCTCGCTGATCTGGAACTCCGACCTCGCCGAGACCATCGAGCTCGACAACCTGATGCGCCAGGCGAGCGTCACGCTCCATTCCGCGCTCAACCGGGAGGAGAGCCGCGGCGCGCACGCCCGCGAGGACTTCCCCGAACGCGACGACGCGACCTGGATGAAGCACAGCGTCGCCTGGCTCGACGGCGAGGGCGGCGAGCCCCGGCTCGACTACCGGCCGGTGCACACCGAGACGCTCAGCAACGAGGTCGAGACCATTCCCCCCAAGGCACGGGTCTACTAGGCAGGTCGAGCCATGGCGCAGCTCACGCTTCCGCAGAACTCGAAAGTCCGGAAGGGCAGGCACTTCCCCGCCGAGGCGGGCGCGGGCCGCACCCGGCGCTTCAAGATCTACCGCTACGACCCGGACAGCGGCGACAACCCGCGCACGGACACCTACGAGCTCGACCTCGACCGCTGCGGGGCGATGGTTCTCGACGCCCTCATCAAGATCAAGAACGAGGTCGATTCCACCCTCACCTTCCGCCGCAGCTGCCGCGAGGGGATCTGCGGCTCGTGCGCCATGAACGTCGACGGCACCAACACGCTCGCGTGCATCAAGCCCATCGACGAGGTGAAGGGCGAGGTGCGCATCTATCCGCTGCCGCACATGCCGGTGGTCAAGGACCTGGTGCCCGACATGGCGGACTTCTACGCCCAGTACGCCTCGATCGAGCCATGGATGAAGACCGACACCCCGGCGCCGGCCTCGCAGGAGCGCCTGCAGGCGCCGGAGGACCGGGAGAAGCTGGACGGCCTCTACGAGTGCATCCTCTGCGCCTGCTGCTCGACGAGCTGCCCGAGCTACTGGTGGAACGGCGACCGCTACCTCGGCCCCGCGACACTGCTGCAGGCCTACCGCTGGCTCGCCGACAGTCGCGACGAGGCGACCGGCGAGCGGCTCGACGAGCTGGAGGACCCCTTCCGCCTCTACCGCTGCCACACCATCATGAACTGCACCCGCACCTGCCCCAAGCACCTCAACCCGGCCAAGGCGATCGCCGAGATCAAGAAGATGATGGTCGCCCGCCGCTGAGGGCGGCCCGGCCCGAGACCCGCAAGGACTCCCCATGGCACGCAGCAAGATCGCGCTGATCGGCGCGGGCAACATCGGCGGCACGCTCGCCCACCTCGCCGCCCTCAAGGAGCTCAGCGACGTCGTGCTCTTCGACATCGTGGAAGGCGTGCCCCAGGGCAAGGCGCTCGACCTCGCCCAGAGCGGCGCGGTGGAGGGCTTCGACGCAAGCCTCGCCGGCGCCCAGGACTACGCGCCCATCGCCGGCGCCGACGTGGTGATCGTCACCGCCGGCGTGCCGCGCAAGCCCGGCATGAGCCGCGACGACCTGCTCTCGATCAACACCGGCGTGATGAACCAGGTGGGCGCCGGCATCAGCGAGCACGCGCCGGACGCCTTCGTCATCTGCATCACCAACCCTCTCGACGTGATGGTGTGGCACCTGCAACGTGAATCGGGACTTCCTGCCAGCCGTGTTGTCGGCATGGCGGGCGTTCTCGATTCGGCACGGTTCAGGGCGTTCCTTGCAGAGGAGATGGATGTCTCGGTCGAAGACGTCAGCGCCCTCGTCCTCGGCGGCCACGGTGACACCATGGTGCCCCTGGTGAGGTACGCGACCGTTGCCGGTATCCCGCTGCCCGACCTCGTCTCCATGGGCTGGCTTTCCCAGGAGAGGCTTGATGCCATCGTTCAGCGCACCCGTGACGGTGGCGCCGAGATCATCCGCCATTTGAAGACCGGATCTGCCTTCTATGCTCCGGCGTCTTCGGCCATCGCCATGGCCGAGTCCTACCTTAAGGACAAGAAGCGCGTCCTTCCGGCAGCGGCGCGCCTCAACGGCGAATATGGAGTCGACGGTCTCTACGTCGGTGTTCCGGTGGTCATCGGAAAG
>JAJDXK010000027.1 GCA_022823305.1 Alphaproteobacteria bacterium | reverse complement strand
GAAGCGCCTCCCGCCCGGGGAGCGCGCCTACACCACCCGCCACGGGCGCGCCGCGCTCAGCGTCGAGGCGGGCTCGCTCGCGAACCCCGAGAACGTCGGCGAGATCCGCCGCTGCGCGGTGCCCTTCGGCTCGCGCGCGCGGATGGTGGTGCCCTACGTCAACGCCTGCGCGGTCCGAAATCGCGGCCCCGAGGTGGATATGGGGAGGAGCCTTCGGGCGTTCCTCGCGCGCCTGGGGCTCTCGTTCGACGGGCGCCGCGGCAAGGCCGTCGCCGAGCAGGTCGAGGCGGTCGCCGCGGCGAGCATCGTGCTCGGCCAGTGGGCCGGCGACCGCGCCGTGACGAGCGCCGGAAGGATCGCGAACCAGGTGACCTTCTGGATGGCCCGCGACGCGGCCGAGCGGCTCGTGTGGGAGCCCTCGATGCGCCTGTCCGACGACTACTACGCGGCCCTCGCCGAGCGCCCCGTGCCGGTCGACATGCGCCACCTTGCGAAGCTCGCCCGCTCGCCGCGCCGGATGGACCTCTACGCCTGGCTCGCCTACCGGACCGCCCGCATTCCGGCCGGGCGCGAGGTGCACGTGCCGACGGAGTCGCTGCGCGCGGTGTTCGCCCCGGACATCGCGGCCCCGAGCCTGTTCCGCCAGCGCCTCGCGGCGGATCTCCGCGCGGTCGCGGCGGTGTACCGGGACTTCCGGGTCCGCCTCGAAGGCGACCGGCTCGTGCTCGCGCGCTCGCCCCCGCCCGTGGACCGGCACGGGCTCGCCGAGCTCCTGCCTCCGCCGCGACGGCGGGGGCGCGGGAAGTGAGCCGCGCGCCTGTGGATAACTGTCCCGGGACTGAGTGCGAACTGATACGCCCCCTGTGGATAACCGCCCGAAATTGAGTGCGAACTGATACGGGAGTGAGTGCGAAGTGATACGCGGACCGGCCCTCGACGGGTGGCAAACGATTGAAAGACAGGGGCTTTCCGGCCCGTCCGGATCGCCCTCTTATAGTTCTTCTCTTATAGGAATAAGACCTTATAGGGGCGGCTCCGCTCCGGCGCGCAGGTTCGGGAGGGGGAAGGCGTGACCCCCGGACGCCGGCATAAGGTGCTTGACAGCACCCGATCGGAGGAAGCGGGCGGGCGCGGTGGCGTCCCGCCGCCGCAGGGACTCGACGCGGCACGGCGGATGGCGCTCGACGGGCTCGCGCGGGCGTTCGAGGCCGCCGAGGCAGGGACCGACTGGTTCGCCATGACCGCGGCCCTTCGCCGCGTCGAGGACGCGGTGCGGGCGGTGTGGTACGCATCGCGGGTGCGCGAAGATGCCCGGCGCTGAGCGCCCGATCGGCCCGCGCGCGGCGACCGCGCTCCTGCTCGTCGAGGGATACTGCGCCCTTGCGGTCGAGATGATCGCGCTCCGGGCGCTCGTGCCGGTCGCCGGGCAGTCCGTCGCGGTAACGGGCATCGTCGTCACCGCGTTCCTCGCCGCGCTCGCGCTCGGCTACCGGGCGGGCGGCGGGTTCGAGGGCGATGCGAGGGAGAAGGTGGCGCGGAACCTGGCCGCGGCCGCCGCGTGGTCCGTGCTGTGGCTGTCGCGGTTTGGCGTTGCGCTCGCGTTCGAGGCGACGGGCGCACTCGCCCCGCTCGCCCAGGTCGCGGTGTACGCGGTGCTCGGGGTCGGCCCGGTGGCCTACCTGCTCGCGCAAGCGGTGGTGCTCCTGGTCGCGAGCGCGGGCCCTGCGACCGCGCCCGGCAAGGCCGGCGCCGCGTTCGCGGCGAGCACGCTCGGCAACGTCGCCGGGGGGCTCGCGACCGCGCTGGTGGTGATGCAGCACGTGGGCGTCGCCGGGGCGGTGGCGCTGGTGGCGGGGCTCCTCGTGACGGCGGCGCTCGCCGCGTGGGAGCGGCCGGGCTGGCGGCTGTGGGCCGCGGGCGTCGTGGTCGCAGGCGCCGCCGGCGCGAACCTCGCGGTGGAGCGGAACACCTACGTTCTCACCACCGCGCACGCGGACTACGCCATTGAGGCGGACGCGGACGGCGTCCGGTCCCTTCGAGTCAACGGCCAGAACGCGAGCCGCGAGGACGGCGCCGGGATCGGCCACGCTTACGTCGAGTGGATCGAGGACCGGGTGTACGCGGCCGCGCCCGCGGGGCGCCCGGCCCGGGTGCTGGTGATCGGCGCGGGGGGATTTACCTTCGGGCGCGGTAGGCCGCGGGACGCGGCCGAGCTCGTGTTCGTTGACGTGGACCCGCGCCTCGCCCCGGTGGCGGACGCGTTCCTCGCGCCCGCCCGCAGGCGCGGGCGCTACGCGGCGATGGACGGCCGGGCGTATCTGCTCCGCCACGCCACCGAGTTCGACGCGATCGTGCTCGATGCGTACGCCGACCGCACGGCGACGCCTGCGCACCTCCTCACCCGCGAGTTCTTCGCCCTGGCGCGCTCGCGGCTGAGCGGGGACGGCGGGACGCTCTACGTGAACCTCATCGTGGCGCCCGAGCCCGACCGGCTGTCCACGCGCGCCGACCGCACGCTCCGCTCGGGGTTCGCGACGTGCCGGACCGAGGACTTGGGGGAGGCATCCCGATGGCGCAACCGCGTGTACGCGTGCCCGCGGACCGCGCTCGACGGCGACGCCACGGTGTACTCGGACGCGGCCGGGCGCGCGGACACCGACGCCGCGCGGGCGGGGCGTTCCCGGGTCCGCCTCCGGCCGCCACCCGGAGCCCCCCATGCGCCTTAGCACGCCGATACGCACGCGGCGCTTGACTCCGCGCCCCGAACCCCGTTCCATAGCTCACGCTTGCTTGTCGGCTTCGCCGACGTTGCCGTGGAGAGAAACCGCGGCGTGTAAGCGCGTCAAACCGACCCCGAGGGGCTCACCGCCCCGGAGGGTCGGTTGGCAACGACGGGTCTTTCTTTTCATTCGTTCAGAGGAGAAGACCGATGGCCGCACGACGGAATCAGAGATCCGAACAGGCTCCGGCCGCGCCGAAGTACCTGGGCGTCTTCGTCACCGAGGACTACCAGCGCAACGGCGAGACCCACACGAGCTACACCCGCGTCGGCGCCGCGTTCCCCCACAAGAAGGGATGCGGCTTCAACGTCGAGATCACCGAAGGTATCTCGGTCAGCGGGCAGCTCGTCGCCCTCCCTCCGCGTCCGCGCGAGGAGAGCCAGGCCGCTTGAGCCCAGCGCGTCGATGCCGTGACGCCGGGAGGGGGCAGCAATGCCCCCTTCCTCTCTCTG
>JAJDXK010000053.1 GCA_022823305.1 Alphaproteobacteria bacterium | reverse complement strand
CATCTGCTGGCGAAGGATCTCCGCGGCCGAGCGCGAGGCGCCGATCAGGAAGTCGTGCGCCGCGGGAAGCGCGGCCAGCAGCTCGGCCCGGGCCAGCGCCTGGGTCCTCGCATCGGGGAAGATGCGCCGCCCGAACAGCGTGCCGGCGCGGTTGATCTCGGCGGTCCACGCGGCGTTCAGCCGGGCGGCGCCGTCCCGGCATGTGACGATCTCGCGGTCGACAGGCGTGGCCCCGGTTGCACCCGCGGGCTGGCGCGTCGCGAACTCGAACATGCGCGCGGGCGACGCCCCCGCCGACGGCGTGCCCCCGGCCGTGACCAGGCGCCAGATGTCGGTGCTCTCGCGGAGATCGTCGGCCGAGATGTGGCCCAAGAGCAGCGCGTGGAAGACGCACTGGCGGGTGAAGTTCCGAAGGTTCCGGGCGAAGACCGCGTCGGTGACCTCGAGGCGGGTCGCGGTGGCGGCGATCCTGGCCCCGAAGATCAACCCGTGCCGGCGGTACTGGAGGTCGTTCGGGAGGGTGAACGCCTGCTCGGTGAGGCGCGTGAGCCCGTCGCCCACCTGCGAGGTGATCGAGGCGAAGAGCGCCAAGCCCGCGGGGACATTGGCGACCACGGCGGGGGCCAGCGCCGGGTCCAGCCGGTCGACGACGCGCACCGTCGCCTTCGGCACGATCATCGCACCCCAGACCGTGACGAAGAGGAGGATCCACTTGGCGTTGTCGCGCCAGCTCCCGCCGAAGGCCGTGCGGAACACGACCCACGCGACGCCGCCCGCCCCCGCGAGCTGGGCCAGCGTCACGTAGGCGCCCCCCGACGTGATCGCGGCGACCGCGTTCAGCAGGTCGACCAGGTAGGGCCCGCCGCCGAGGGTGAAGAGCTCGTACATCTACGGGTACGGCGTCAGCGCGACCCGGCACCGGCGCCGCCGCGGGCGAACGCCAGCGCCGCGCGGAGGTCGGCCGAGAGCGCGCCCGCAAGCTCGGTCTCGATGAGCCTGAGCTTCTCCACGACGGCGAGCGCCGTGTTGAAGCGCTCGAGGCCCTCGTGGCGGTGGCGGGCGAGCGCGGTGCGGTTGGCGCGGAGCCCCGCGCGCCAGCGCGCGAGCTGCTCGCCGTCGGCGATGTCGAGCGTCCCGGCCCTCTCCTCGACCGTGCGGTGGAGGTCGGCGATCCAGACCTGGAGGAGGTCCAGCGCCACCGCCTCGGCGAGCGCGTCGATCTCCTGGTCGATGACGGCGCCGCGGTAGGCGGCGGCCGTGTTGGCGACGCGGTAGACCGGGAGCGTCGTGAGGTTCACGAGGCCGAGCGCCGCTGCCGGCGGCGCGGTGTCGTTGCGCACGGCCGTGACCAGGTCGCGGAGCAGCCCCGCGACGCGCGCCCGGAACCCCTGGTTCGCCGGCACCGTGATGCTCCCCAGCGTCGGGTTGAGGCAGGCGGTGGTCGTGTCGCACGTGTACACCGGGAGCGCGCCGCCGCCCTCCATCAGAACCTCCGTCACCCGGCGGTCGAGCGCGAGCGGCTCCAGGACCCGGACGCGCGGGCCCGACGTGTCGGCATCCGCCGTGGGCGCCGTCACGATCACCGTGCCCGAGACCGACATGGCGAACTCGGCGAGCCGTGTGTCGGCCGACAGGAACGACGACGCCTGCACCGCCTTCCACGCGTAGTTGACGTTGACGGGAACCTGCTCGGCCATCTCGCCGGAGGCTGCGGCGAGGGTCGAGTGGCGCTGGCCGTCGGCGCCGCACCCGTGCCGCGCGGCCGCATAGTCGCTGAATATTCCCTGGCTGGTCCCGACCGCGGCGCAGATCGCGGCCGACGCACGATCGTTCTTCGACCAGACGGCGCCCACGAGCGCCTGCGCGGTCTCGCAGGAATTGACGTTCCGGTTGTTCGCCCACTGGGCAAGGGCGCGGAGCTTCGACATCGTCTCGGCGATGACCGGGCTGATGGTCTCGAGCGCCAGCTCGAAGGCGAAGCCCGCCGCGTTCTGGGCAATCGCGCGCGCGAAGGCCACGAGCTGGTCGGAGTCGATGAAGGAAAACGCCCCAGCAAACGCGTCGATGCCGCCGCAGCCCGCCCGGAACGACGGCAGGTTCACGGTCGCGATCTGTTCGGAACGCACCGGCGAGCGGAGGTAGAGGTTGCCGAGCGTCCAGTGCCCCGAGGCCTGGCCGTCGAAGGCCGTCGGGCCCGTGGTGTTGACCGCGGCTCCCTGCCAGAAGCGGTTCATTTCCGAGAGGACGTCGGCATGCGCAGGCGCGGCCAACAGCAACCCAGCGACCACCAGCACCGGCAACCGGCGCGCCCTCCGCCGGGCGTCAGTAGTCACGGCCGGGCTCCAGTGCGGTGAGAGCGAAGATCCGCTCGGCGAGCTGATCCTCGGCGAGGACGCCGAAACCCACCGGCAGCACCTGCTGCTTCGCCGCATCGAAGAGGACGACGGCAGGCAGCGGCGATTCGGCGAGGCCGAGCTTCTCGGTGCGACCCTGGTCGGGCACCGCCTCGGGCCAGCCCTCGAGGGCCTCCCCGCTCATCGAGACCGCGAGCACGTCGAGGCCGTGGCGCACGGCAAACGCGCGGAGCAGCGGGCCGAACACCCGGCAGGCCGCACAGGCGGGATCGCCCAGGTA
>JAJDXK010000047.1 GCA_022823305.1 Alphaproteobacteria bacterium | reverse complement strand
CCGAGGCCGAGGAGCGTCGCATCCTGCTGCGCATCTCCCGGGCGCCCTGGATGACCGACCTCAATCGCCGCGTGCAGCACTACGGATATCGCTACGACTACCGGCAGCGCGGCACTGGCCGGCACGACCCGGCGCCCCCCTTCCCGCGCTGGGCCGAGGTCGTTGCAGATCGACTGGCGCCGTACTTCGGCGGGCGGCGACCCGAGCAGTGCATCGTCAACGAGTACCGGCCCGGTCAGGGCATCGGCATGCACGCCGACCATGCTTCCTTTGGCGACATCGTGGTGTCGCTCTCGCTCGCCGACGCCTGGACCATGAACTTCCGGCCCCGCTCGGCCCGCCCCTACGTCCGTGAGGGGCTGGCGTCCGACGAGGTGGCGCTGCTGCCCCGCCGCTCCGCCCTCGTCCTGCGCGGACCCGCCAGGAGCGCGTGGATGCACGGCATCGATCCCGCCGCCAACGCGCACCGGGCCGCGACGCGACTCTCCGCGACCTTCCGGACCCTGGCCGCCTGATCTCCGCCGGCGTTTCCGTCCGTGCCGCAGGCAAGGCCGCGGGCCACCCGGCAGCCTTCGGGACGGACGGCGAAGGAGAGGTGGTGAGGAGCTTTGAGAGGGGTGAAGGGGAAGGGGACCGAGAGGGAACCTGCCCCTTCGTCAACCCATCGTCATCAACCAGGAAGCACAGGAGACGAACCATGTCTTTCGGTCTCAACCGCGCCGAAGTGATCGGCCGCCTCGGCGACGACGTCGCCATCAACCACCTCGCCTCCGGCGGGCGCGTCGCCAACATGAGCATCGCCACCGACGAGTCCTACATCGACAGGCAGAGCGGCGAGCGGGTCGACCGCACCGAGTGGCACCGCTGCGTCACCTTCCAGAACGGCCTCGTCGACATGCTGGAGAAGCACGCGAAGAAGGGCCGTCTGGTCTACGTCGCGGGCAAGCTCCAGACCCGGCGCTGGCGCAAGGACGGCGAGGACTCGGACCGCTTCTCGACCGAGATCCTGCTGGTCCCCGGCGGGCGCGTGCAGTTCCTCGACAAGCCGGCCAGCGCCAACGGCAACGGCGCCCCGCCCGCCAACGGTGAGGCGACCGCCGCGTCCGGCACCGCCGCCCCGTCCGACCCGGACGACGACATCCCCTTCTAGCGGGCTCCTCCCTCCCGCTGACTCTGGCCGGTGCCGCGTCCCTCCCTGCGCGGCACCGGCCATTTTTTCTGCAGCCCGTTCAGAGCCGCCCCCGGCCGGACGGCACGGCTCGCGCTTCGCGCATCGCCCGCCAGCCCGGCGCCGGCGGGAGCCGGAGAGGGGCCGGGACCCGGGCGTCCCCCCGACAGCCGCGAGCGAGGTCCTCCCATGCTCTCCACAGTTGTCCGCCGTCCCGGCTTCGCCGGTGCCGTCATGCGCGCCGGAGGCGCGCCATGAACGCCACCGCCGTCGCCGCAGCCCTCGGCGCGCGCGCCGAGGAGGTCTGCCGGCGCTATCTCCCCCACGGCCGCAGGCACGGCCGCTACTGGACCGCCGGCGACGTTCGCGGCGCCCGGGGGCGCTCGCTCTTCGTCCGTCTGGCTCCCCCCGGCGTCCCCGGCAAGTGGACCGACGCCGCCACCGGCGAGCACGGCGACCTGCTCGACCTCATCCGCATCGCCTCCGGCGCGGGCTCGCTCCGCGCCGCCCTCGCCGAGGCTCGCGCCTTCCTCTCGCTGCCGCCCGCGGCCGTCGCCGGCGGCTCCGACTCCTACGACCGCACGGAAGCGGCGCGCCGCCTGTGGCAGCGCTGCCGCGCCATCGACGGCACCCACGCCGAGGCCTATCTCCACGCCCGGGCGGTCCACCGCTGCCGCTTCCCGGCGCTCCGCTTCCACCCCGCGCTCTTCTACCGCGACGGCGGCGGCATGCGCCGCCTGCCGGCGCTGGTCGCCGCCGTCACCGGCGCCGGCGGATCCCTTACCGGCGTCCACCGCACTTGGCTCGATCCGGCGCGCCCGGCCAAGGCGCCCGTGGCGCGCCCGCGCAAGGCGCTGGGCCGCGTCCACGGACTGGCCGTCCGCTTCGGCGCGCCGGCCGCAGGCACGCTGCTCGTGGGCGAGGGCATCGAGACGGTGCTGTCGCTGGTCACGGCGATGCCGGACACCGTCGCGGCTGCCGCGCTTTCCGCCGGCAGCCTCGGCGCGTTCGCGCCTCCTGCCGGCACAGCCCGGCTCGTGATCGCCCGCGACAACGACCCGGACGGCGAGCGGGCGGCCGCACGCCTCGCCCGCCGCTGCGCGCGGGCCGGCGTCCCCGCCCATGTCCTCGTTCCCGAGGGCGCGGACTTCAACGACGACCTGCTCGCGCTCGGCTCCGCTGCGCTCGCCGCCCGCATCGCGCCGCTCGTCCGCTTCGCGGGAGAGAGAGGAGAGCAGGAGTCGGTGTGAACAGGGCGGGGGAGGAGAGAGAGACCCCGCCCGCCAGGCACGAAGGGAGCACCCGGATGGGACGCTATCGCACCGACCTCACCTTCCGGCGCATCACGCCGGAGGAATCCCGCATCTACCAGGACGGCACCGTCGTCGGCGAGGTCTGCCGGCAGGAGGACGTGCTCAACGCCGGCGCGCACTACTACGTCATCCACCTCTCCGAGGACCATCGCGGCCCCGTCAGGGTGCACGACCGCGCGCGCATCCGCGCCGAGGCCCAGCGCCTCGTCGACACGCATCCCCTGTGGTGAGCGCCATGACACGCGTGCCGGGGAACCGCCTTGCGGCGGTCGCGGCCGGGGCCGCGAAGCGGCTGCCGCCGCTCAGGGAAGGGGAGGGACTGCCCCCCGTCGTGACGTTTTATTGTCCCACGCCGTGCTCCTCCCTCAACCCCGCCAGGCGGCGGGGTCCTCCGCGTCGCTCCGGCCTCTCGCAAGGGCCCGGCCGCGCGCGCGCCAGGATTCAAGCGCGCGCGGCCTGTCCAGGGCGGGCCGTGAAAGTCGCCGACCGGGAAGTTGGCTTGCGCGAACTCTCCACCGCCTCGCGTGAGGCACGCCGGCCCCGCACGGCAGGGGCCGGCGTGTCGGCGCAGCGCTTGCCAGCGTCCCGGCGACTCGAAGGGGCACCGCCCCGCGCGGATAGAGCGCGGGGCGGTACCCCTCCGGCCGCCTCGATGCCTACTCGGAACGAGTCCATTCCCCACGGATAGGCGCTGCGCCTCCCCAGGCCTGCAGAGCGCCAACTTCCGCACCAACATCGGCGACTTTCCGCACCGACTCCCGCCCGGGACACCCTAGCGAGAGGTGAGTCGTGCGCGCGCCGTGAGCCAACAAAAACATCACGACGGGGCACAGGGTCCCGGAGGATGAACAGATGGAGAGCGTCATGACCGTCACCGACAGCCAGAACATCGAGACCGCCGACACCGCGATCTCCCACGCCTTCGCGAAGGCCGGATACACCATCCCCGGCATCGACCCCTACGACGTTGAAAGCACGCACGCTATGGGCGGCGATTTCGGTCCGATCGGCTCGGATTAATCGAGGTTTTGGGTTTGGTGCCCCCCGGCGATCTTGCAAGAAGGCCGCCGGGGGGGCTTTGTCTCGGTGACGACTAAATCAACTGA
>JAJDXK010000112.1 GCA_022823305.1 Alphaproteobacteria bacterium | reverse complement strand
TCAGTTGATTTAGTCGTCACCGAGACAAAGCCCCCCCGGCGGCCTTCTTGCAAGATCGCCGGGGGGCACCAAACCCAAAACCTCGATTAATCCGAGCCGATCGGACCGAAATCGCCGCCCATAGCGTGCGTGCTTTCAGCCGTCCACGGCCGCGGCGACTATCTCCGCCCCGTTGCCGATCCGCGCGCCTCCGGCGCGACCGCTGCGCTGCATGAGGGCGGTCGGCCACTCTCGCGCCACCAGGGCCGCGAGGGTGGCAGGCGCAGGCAGGGCGCAAACGTGCATCGCACGGCCTTCGGCGGTCAGCCCGTGCGGCCAGAGATCGGTGGTTACTGCCGCCCTGCCGCTCCGCTGCATGAGGGCGGTGGTCATCTCCGCCCTGCCGCTTCGCTGCTTGAGGGCGGAAGCCACCGATAGACCCCCTCCAGCGCCAGCGCGCGGCGGCCGAGGTCGCGGATCGGGTGGAAGATCGAGCCGACCCCGCGCAGGCAGTGCAGCACGTAGGGCTCGCCCGCCACGATGCACCAGAGGCCGATATGGTGGCCGATGCTGCGCCGGCGCGCGGCCGAGCGCATGAGCACGCCGTCGCCCTCCTGCGGCGCGCCGGTCGGCACCGCGAACGTGCCCTTGAGCGCCGCGATCTGCGCATCCCATCCGCGCACGCTCGCCGCATGGGCCGGCAGCGCGAGGGTGCGGCCGAAGCGCTCGCGCAGCACCGCCACCACGAAGTCGGCGCAGTCGTGCTCGCCCGCGACGTAGGCGCGGCCGACCCAGGCCTCGGCCCAATGCGGCTCGCCCGCCACTAGAACAACCCCGGCGAGGTCTGCGGGTCGTGGCGCAGCGTCACCGCCGCGCGGCCGAGCAGCGGGTCGAAGCCGAGCCGCGCGGTGACGCGCTCCTGGTCGACGTTCATGCCGGCCACGTCGAGCGTCACCTCCCACTCCACGGGCGGGTCGTCGATGGCGAGCACCAGCATGACCCGCACGGTGGCGCCGATCCCGCCGTGCGCGGCCTCGATCCACTGCGTGAGCGCGCGGCCCACGTTGTCGATGGCGAGCTCGGCCTGCGGCGCCTGGCCCGCCACGTCGTCGGCCAGCCGCGCGTCGAAGCGAAGCGCCGCGTAGTCGTGGCCCTCGATGCGCCGGCCCACCGTGTCGTTGACGACCCGCACCGGCTCCGCCACCGCCGGGTGCCTGATCTCCAGCGCCGTGAGCAGCGTGTCCGCCGGCGCGCTCTCGCGCAGCGCGCGCGGGTAGCGGGTGCGGTCCGCGACGATCGGCTCGCCAAGGGCGAGCTCGATGGCGAGGGGCAGAGCCGCCGTCGTCGTCGCGGCGGCCGGGCGCGAAAGCGCGAGCCCGATCGGGAGAGCCTGCGGGCGGGCAGGAACGATGACGCCCGGCGCACCGAGGGCGAGGGCGATGGCGAGCGGCGCCGCATCCGCCCTGCGGTCATCGAGGACGAGGGTGAGTTCTCGATTCCCCGTCGCCGCCGCAACTCCGCTGACGAATGCGGCGGCACCCTCGCCGCCGAACCTCGTGTATGGCTCGGCCTGGTCCGCGTCCGACAGAGTCCACGACGCAGTGAAGTCGGCTGCCCTCACTTCGACGCGGCCATGCCGCTCCATCCGGCGGGTGAAATCCGGCCCGGCCGTCCCGAGGCCCTCCGTCTGAGAGGCGCCGAGCCAGACCTGCAAGCTCCCGCCGCTGCCGACCTGCACTGCGGACACGACTGCCGGGGTGCTGTCGACCAGAGCCGCGTCCACGGCAGGACGCGGTGATGGCCGCCAGAATACATGACCCTGCTGCGTGCCGAATCCCCTCAGGACAAGGACCTGGCGTGTCATGCGATGCTCCGACGCGAGCTCTGGCGCCGAGCGTCAGGCGAGCGCGGCGGTGAACGCCGCCGTGCCCTCGGCGACCGTGAAGGGCACGCCCTCGACGGTGGCGACCGGCGCGGCCAGCGCGACCCAGCCGACGAAGTCCGCGCCGAACCAGTAGCCGAGGTGGCTCACCGCCGAGCCGGCGCTCGCGGCGTTGGGCGTGAAGACCTCGATGTCGGCGGCATTGTCCGCGCGCGCCGCGTCCGCCTCGACCGTCCAGTCGGCCGCCGCGGTGACCTTCCGCGCGTAGCTCGCGCCGTCCGCCGTCGCCAGCTCGTTGGCGGTGCCGTCGTCGCCCGGCGCGCCGGTGTGAAGGGAGATCGTGATCGCCTCGCCGGCGATCCGGCCGGCGATCCAGTTCCTGGCGTAGGTCGAAAGGAACATCGTGAACTCCTTTTCAGCTAGCCCTCAATCGCCGGGCGCTCTCGATCACAGGCCGACTCCCTCCAGCACGAGGGCGGCCTCCCACGCGCGCCGGCCGTCGCCGCCGACCCTTGCGGTGTACTCGATCCCGCCGGCGCCCCCGCGCACGCGCACCCGGTGCACGGCGGCCGTCTCCGGCGGCGTGAAGGCGAACCAGCGGTGGGCGCTCTCGCGCGCCCAGGCGCGGAAGCGCCGGTAGTCGGAATCGCTCTCGATCAGTACCCTGAGGTCGAGCGCCGTCATGGCGCTCGAAAAGCGCCGCTCCTGGCGCACCAGGCCGTCGTCCATGGGCGTGCGGTCGACGGTGCGGTCGTCACGCGCCGCATGGCCATCGGCCTCCACGCCCACATAGTCGGGCCAGACCAGGGCGGCGCTCACCTGTTCATGCCCCTCGGGCGGCGGGCGCGCGCATCGCGCGCTCCGGCCCGCTTCGCGGCCCGGTCTCTCGCCATCCTCACGGGAGTCCTCCGCCGAGGCCCTCGCGGGCCAGGGTCTGGCGGATGGGACCGCCCCGCACCAGGTCGTCGGTGACGACGGTCACGATCACGCCGCGCGGGTCGAGGCGCACCTCGCGGCGCACCTCGCGCTGCGGCGTGCCCTCGTTGTGGAAGTTGATCTCGATGGGCGGCATCGAGACCGAGGCCCCGCGCGGCAGGATGCGCTCGCCCCGCTCGGCGATGATCGGCACCTCGTCCGGGCGCAGCCCGGCGATGCCGCCGTCCGGCTGGAGGCCGGCAATACCGCCAGAGTGGAAGCGGGGCGCGCCGGCGAATATCTCGGGCGGCACCAGGCGCCGCACGCCGCCGGGCCGGCCGGCGACACCGCCGGCATGGGCGACGCCGCCGAAGAGCGACACGCCCGAGGGCAGCGCCGGCGCGGCACCGCCCGCCGGCGAGACCGGCGTCCCCGGAAACAGGCCGAAGAGCGCGCCGGCCAGCGGCAGCGTGATCGCCTGCTGGATGGCGATGCGTGCCAGGTCGGCGATGATGGAATCGGCAAGGCTGGAAACCGAAAGCTTGCCCGTCGTGACGAAGCGGAGGAGCGCGTCCTCCATGCCGCCGAAGGCGCTCTCGACCGCGCTCCTGGCGCCGCCGAGGGCGCTCTCGCTCTCGCTGCCGAGGGTGCCGAGGGACGATGAGAATGCCTGCGCCGCTCCGGCCGCGCCCTGTAGCGCCACGCCGGCCTCGCCGCCCTGCCGCGCGGTCTCGCCGAGCCGCCGGTTGAGGCCCCGCACTCCCTGCAGCGCGCCCTGCATGTCCGCGCGGACGCGAAGCGCGAGGTCGAGATCAGCGGGCATTGTTCGTATCCCTCAGGCGCCGGGCGCTCGCTCCGCTCGCTGGGCTCCGCGCCTTCGGCGCGCCGGCGCGGTCGCGCCGGCCGGGCCTGCGGCCCGGATCACCGTTCATATCCATCAGGCGCCGGGCGGGCGCTCGGTCGCGGCGCCGAAGAAGAGGACCATTTGACGCCACGTCAGGCGCTCGCTGAGGTCGCAGTGGCCGCGGCCGTGGCCGGCGCGGACGAGGGTGTCGAGCACGCGGTGGAGCGGGACGGGCTCGCCCCCTGCCGGCTCGCCGCCACCCGGGCCACCACGCGGCGCAAAAAAAAGCCGCCGTTCGCCGCCCACATGGCCTCGGAGAGCGCGCGGCCGTCGGCGTCACCGAGACGCGCGAGCCAGCTCGCATCCCGGCCGCAGGCGCGGGCCACCAGCTCCAGCCAGAGCGCCGCATGGGCCGCGAGCGCGGACTCGACCGCGAGCGCGTCCGGCCCCTCGCCTTCCCCGGCCTCCGCGGGCCCGGCGCCCGTCGGCACCAGCGCCGCCAGCGCGGCGATCAGGGGCCGCGCCAGGGCCGTCGCCTCCAGCCCCTCGCGGAAGCGGAACTCGCGCAGCGTGAGCGTGACCGGCTGGTCCGTGTCCGGATCCCGGACCGTCACCTCCCGGTCCGGGAAGAGGATGTCCAGGTCGTGATCCCCGACCATCAGGCGGCCTGCCCGTCGATGTAGAGCGCGGGCCGGCCGCCGCCGGGCTCCAGCATCGAGACGGCGAGCCTGATCTGCTGCTCGGACGCGCGCCCGTCGAGCAGCGTCAGCGGGCCGGCGGGCTGGACCGCGCAGCGCGGCGCGTAGATGTTGCGCCCCTGGCCCCCGGCCGAATCCTCGATGTAGCGGAAGGCGCCGATCACCTGCGTGAGCGCCCCCTGCACCTGGGAGCGCGCGCCGTCCGCAGGCGTGTAGTCGATCTGCACCTCGGTCCCGGCTTCGATCCCGTCCCTGGCGTCGTAGAGTTCGTGGTCCGGCGGCAGCCAGAAGAGGCGGGCGCGCTCGTCGTCGACGATGTACTGGCCCTTCTGCTCGGTCTCCGTCGCGCCCTGGGCGAAGCGGCCTGCGGCGATGGCCTGCACCGCCGTCACCGGCGCCTGCGCCGTGCTGGCGACGGTCACGGCAGCGACGGCCGCCGCCTTGTCCGCCGGCGTCGCGAGCCTGAGCACGCCGGCCGGGCGGTCGGCGCCGCCCAGCTGATACCAGCGTCCGGGCCGCACGATCGCGGGCTCGCCGGCGACGGGCGCCGCAGCGTCGAGCCGCTTCATCTCGGCCACCGTGAAGAGCGCCAGGTTCTCCAGGCTGATGTCGTGGAGCGTGAGCGTCACCGTGCGGGAGACGCTGCGTGCGACGCGCGCGAGCTCGGCCGCGATCGGACCCGAGCCCGAGAAGACCGTGGTCTCCTCCGTCGCGATCTCGAGCTGGGCGCCCACGGCGTCGCCGAGATAGCGCTCGCCCGAGGGCCCGCCGTCCTGATGCAGGTCGAAGTAGACCTCGCCGGCGCCGATCAGGATGTTGTCCGTACGGCGGTCGATGTTCCGCGCGGTCATTGAGTCGACTCCTCGTTCATTCTTTTTCCGCCTCCACCACGCCGGCGCGGGCGACGCGCCGGATCTCGTACTCGTCGAGCCACTGCACGCGGCCGTCCTCGAGCGAGACCAGCCGGCCGCGGCGGAAGGACAGCACCTCGCGCTGGCCCGGCGGCGCCCATCCGGCGAGCGCCTGGCGCGCCTCGGCCAGCAGGGCGGAGAGCCTCTCCCGCCCGCGCGCGCCGGTGCGATCGTTGGGCGCCGCCACCATGAGCGAGACGCCGATGCGCACGACGTGCGGCACCGGCGCGCTCTCCACCCGGCGCGTGGTGCTCTCCTCGGCCTCGTCGGAGACGGGCAGCACCAACGCCGCCGGCGTCCTGGGCCAGGCCGTGAGCGCGGCGGTATCCAGCGCGCTCAGCACGGCGGCGAAGAGCGGCGCGTCGTCGTCATCGACGAGGCCCGCGAGCCGCACGGCGATGGCGTCAGCGAGATGAATCTCGAGCGCAGCCAGGGTCACGATGCGGCCTCCCGGATGGCGCGGACGAGGATGGTGCGCACCGCGTCGCGGTCGTGCGCATCGATACCGAGGAAGGGCCGGGCCGGTATCGAAGCCCGCCCCCTCCAGCCGGCGCGGCGGCCGAACTGGTGGACGGCCGCATGGGCGAGATCGCTCCCGACCGCGACCGCGCGCCCGCCGTCACCGACGACGTGCGTGAGCGAGCGGCGCAGCCGGCCCGTCTCGGTCAGCGTGCGCCCGCCTTCGGATACGGCGCGGGCGCTCCTGAGCCAGGGCTTGCCCTCAGGTGCGCGCTCGGCCTCGAAACGCCGCAGCGTCGACGCGACCAGGTGACGGCCGATCTCGTCCATCACCGCGCGGGGGTTGTCCAGCAACGCCGCCACGCGCGCGAGCCTCGCGCCGGGAAGCGCGCCGTCGATCCCGACGAAATGTTGCGAGGCCGCCATCAGAGCCCCGCCAGGTTGTCGGGCGTCATGACCGGCGACGGACCGCGCCGGGCCGCGCGGGCCATGCGGGGTGCGGGCCGGCCGGACCCGTCGAGGAGCGCCTCGGCGCCGTCGACGAGCCGGGCCAGCGCCGCCTGCGCCTCTTCGGCCCGCGCGCTCACCTCCGGCGGGGCGACGTCGTCGTAGAGCGCGCGCCGGGCGAGGTCGCAGGCAATCCCCACGAGACGCGGCCAGGGGCCGCGGCCCAGGGGCAGGCGATAGGCGGCGGCCAGCGCCCCGTCGATCCGGGCCCCGGCATCCGCCAGCGCCGCCTCGATGCGCTCCCCGCCGGCGCCGGCGAGGTCCAGGGCCTCGTCCGCCCCGAAGCGGGCGGTCAGGTCCCCGCGCGTCGCGTAGCTCATGTCCGCCCCCGCCGGGTCACGCCGAGCCGGCGCAGGACCTCGCCCGAGAGGCGCCGGAGCATGGCCGTCAGCCGCTTCCACACGGGCACGCGCTCAGGCCACCGCGTTGCGCCAGAGGTAGCCGGCGCGCGGGTAGCTCACGAGCTCCTTCACGCACTCGCTCACCTTGACCACGGTGGAGCCCCGGTTGACGCCGCGCGCCGGCTCCTCGTAGGTGCCGACCTGCAGCCCGCCGAGGGCGTCGGCGGTCCAGCAGAACTTGGGCATGCGGTCACGGGCGGAGACCATGTCGCGGCGCACGTGGATGGCGCAGGCGTGGCGGCCCCAGAGGCGGGTGAAGACATCGTCCTGGCCGCGCTTCGCGCTCTGGTACCAGGCCATGCCCACCAGCACGCGGTCCACCTCGAAGAGCTCGGCGACCGCCTCCTTCATGACGATGCCGGAGGCCTGGTCGCCGGCGCCGGTGGCCGCCACCGCCTCGACGATCTTCGGGTGCTGGCGCAGCGCGGTCCACACCTTCTGCCCGAGGACCAGCACGTTGGGCCGCACCAGCGGCACGTCGAGGGCCTCCAGGATCGCCCTGCGCGGGTTGGAGCTCGCGTGGCTCCACTGGGCGTTGCCGGCGAGCGTGGCGGAATGGTCGTCCGCGTAGTTGCCGGCGCTGGTGACCAGCTCGGCGACGCGCCTCTCGCGCGCGAGCTTCACCAGCTCGGCGGTGGAGACCGCCGCCTGCTCCAGCGGGTCGAAGGCGACCTCCTGCGCCTGCGCCTCCTCGATGTCGCGCGAGGGGATCGGGTCCTCGAGGCCGTAGTCGACCACGGACGCGGTGGTGTCGGTCGCGCCGAACTCGACCTGGTTGAGGTGCCCGGCGCGGGAAGCCCGCACGTCCGGGATGCTCAGCAGATCCTCTTCGCTGAGCGTGGTGTAAGTGAACTTGTAGCCGGTGCGGACGCGCGGACAGACCTCGTCGGCGATGAGGCCGGCGGGCATCGCCGCCTGCGCGATCTGCGTCAGCCGGGTCTGGACCTCGTAGGGGCCGGAAGCGAGCTGGGTGGTGTGCGGATCCATGTCGATTCCCTCAGTGGAGGCCGGGCGCGAGCAGCACCTGGCCGATGTCGCCGGCGGCGCCGGAAACCTCGGCGACGCCGATGACGCGGTTGCCGTCCTCGGCCGCGACGGCCTTGCCGTCGGCGTCGGCGGTGAGCAGCGCGCCGCGCGCGACGTTGCCGCCGTATTCGACGTCGGCGATGCCGGCGCGGGCGATCTCGACGCGCCCGCCGTCGGCGGCCGCGGCCCGGCCGGAGACCCCGACATGGGCGTCCGCCGCAGCCGCGGACTGGACCACCGCGCCGTCGGCGTTGCCGTACTTGACGATGCGATAGGGGGAGACGGCGCCGCCGGCATCCGCCGCCCGCCACATCAGCACATGACTCATTGCTTTCCTCCTGCTGTGCCGAGCCCGCGTCTGGCGCGCGCCCGGTCGACGGCCTCGGCGGGCGTGAGCGTCACGCCCTTCTCCGCCTCCGTCACCATCAGGGCGCGGGCCTCGGCGGCGATCCGCTCGCTGTCCTCGCCCCTGTCTGCATGAGAGCCTGCCGGGACAGGCCCGCCCGCGAGCGCGCGGTAGTCCACGCGGCGCGGCAGGCCCTCCAGGAACCGTTCCAGGATGGCGGCGGGCGGCATCCGCTCCTCGCTGCCGTCGGCGGCGGCGAAGGCGATGGTGCGGCCGGCGCCGTCCGCATCCTCCGCGTCGACATCGAGCGCGGCCAGCAGCGCGGCAAGCCCGGCCCCTTCGGCCGGCAGCACGCGGCCCGCCTCGACGTGAGGCGCGAGCGCAGCGTCGGCCCGGCGCCGTCTCTCGTTCGTTTCGGCTTCCGCCTCGCGCGCGGCAAGGGCGGCCTCGCGCTCGTCGAGCGCCGCCGCTTTTTCTTCGATTTCCCTCAGGCGCCGGGCGCTCGCTCCGCTCGCTTGGCTACGCGCTTCGCGCGCGGCGCGGTCGCGCCGTCCGGGCTGCTCCGCAGCCCGGCCCTCGTCCCCATCGGCCGTGGAGCCGACGGAGAGGGTTGGGGTGACGTGGGAACTCTCGTCGCCGTCCCCTCCCCGCCCCGCGGGCGCGGAGAGGGGAACGAGGCTGTCGCCGTCTTCGTCCCCTGTCGGCTCGCAAGCGCGGAGAGGGTCGGAGGGAGAGGGGTGGGGTTCGGCGGGCGAGCCGGTCTCGTCATCGCGGGCAGCATCGGCCGTGTCGTCGTCGGCGAAGGCGATCACCGCCTCGGGCGCAGCCGCGAAGCGCGTGGGCGCGAGCCCCGGCACCGCAGGCGCGCGGCCGCCGAGGAAGCCCACGTGGCGCAGCGTGTCGCCCTGCAGCGCGATGGAGCGGCCGCTGTAGCGCCCGGCCTCCACCGCCTCGCGGAACGAGGGGGCGATGTCGCGGAGCGTCGCCTGCAGCCGGTCGCCGGCGCGGCGCAGCGCCGCCACCCAGGCATAGGCCGGCGCGTCGGCCTCGGGGTGGCCCACGACCACGGGCGCCGGGTCGGCGGTGGCGTGCGCGGCGACGATCCGGTCCAGCCGGTCGGCGTCGAGGCGCACGTCATGGCCCTGCATGTCGCGCCAGGTGCCGGCGCGGCAGATGTCGATCCACCCGTCCAGCGCGCTCACGAGCGGCCTCGTGCCGCGTCGCGGTCGCGCGGTGCGGGAGTGGGGAGGCGATGGGACGAGGAAGCGTCGGGCGTCTGCATGGCGCGAACCATGCCCCGGCCCGAACGGCCCGTGCACCGCACCATGGTCCGGGGTGCTTTGGGGGTGCTACATGCCCGCGCCCCACATTTGCGTGACCTCTTGCCCAGTTAGGGTCCGTTGCACCCTGCTTCGTTCATCAACGCCGGGCATGGACTGACGTCCAGACGCACTCGCGTCCCGGAAATTCAAGCAGCACCCAACACTGCTTTCGGACCCTTACCCGCGATCGCCTCGATTCGAAGCTGAAGTCGGGACGCCAGGTCCTCAGTGTCTTCCCAGTCTATGCAATTGTACTGGCGTATATCGAAATGCAGCTCAGTCATATGATCTTTTCGGCAACACCATATGACTGGAAGCCCAATACCTAAGGCAAAACCGGCTTCAAAGTACACTCCGGCATTGTGCTTTGTGAAATCAGCAACAATGAATACAGAAGCTCTAATTCGAGCGATGATCTCGTCATCTATGCGGTTAACGTGATGAACTTTATCGACTCTGACAGCCTCATAGCCGGCAGATTCAATGGCCACCTTGATTCCCCATTCATACGCACTTGCGAGATCGTCGGAAAACGGCATCGCTACAAATACTAGAGCGCCGTCCGACGGACGACGCACTAGCTGCTCTGCTCTCTTGTGCCCACTCAGCGAGACCTGAACCCAACTATCTTGTTGGGTCCCGGACTCTGTGGTCAACAGACCTTCTTTGTGCAGCATATGCGACAGAGACCGGACCTCATTTGAGTCTTTCGAGTATGTCGGAGCTATAAACTGTGAATTTTCTATACTAATATACTCATTCACTTGATCTTGCGCGCGCATTACCTCAAGCAAAAGAATATCTGCTCTATCCGGCACGGAGGGAATTCGGCGAGCCGATACACTTTGAAAGACATTAGTCGTGATTAGTGGAATCACATCCTTTCTATTCTGCTCGACGATCCAAGCAGAAATATTCGTTCGAGACTTAATGTTGGAAATCTTGTCTTGCATCATGCCGATGAGCGTTCCTGCAACTTTATATTCTCCGCAAATGGAACATCTGTAATGCTCTCCATCAAAAGATCGAGAGGATACAAGGTCTGATATGTTTCCACAAATCCTACAAGCTCCTTCAAAAGCGATCACTGCGCTGCCCTCATACCAGTTGTCAATTGGGGAGACTCCGCACGATCTCATGATCCTGTCAACGCAGGACGCGCGACTCCTCGGACCCTACTCGAAAGTGAGTGAGGCCCAGCGCACCTCGCCGATCACCTCCGCCTCGCGCGGCCACGGCGCCGGCTCCCAGGACGGGTGGTCGCTGTGCATGAGCCAGCGCCGCCCGGCCCGGCCCAGCCGCTTCACCACCAGCCCCTCGGCGGTGTTGATGACGAAGATGCGCCCGGCGCGGCGGCGCGTGCGCTCGCGGTCCACCAGTATCTTGGCGCCGGCCGGCAGGGTCGGCTCCATCGACTCGCCCCGCACCGTGATCACCACGCAGCGGGTCGGGTCGATGCCGTGACCGTCGAGCCAGTCGCGGCGGAACCAGACCGGCCCCTTGACCGGCGCCTCGTCGAGGT
>JAJDXK010000039.1 GCA_022823305.1 Alphaproteobacteria bacterium | reverse complement strand
GCAGTTGTCGAGCACCTGCTCGCGCGTGTGCAGGCGCGGCATCTTGTACTGGAAGACCGCGCAGCCGACCGTATCCGGGCTGCTGACGATGTCGCCGTGTCTCATGGCTTTGCCTCCCTGGCCATCCGTATCCTGGCCGCGCTTATACCGCGCACGGCTGCGGCGGCCAATCCGCCGCTAGACGGTCATGTGCCGGCGCACGATGTCGTCGGTCAACGCGTCGATCACGCCGCTCGCCGCGATCGCGCCTCTCTCGATGATGCAGAAGTGCTGGGAGGCGGCGCGCGCGAATTTCACGTTCTGCTCGACCAGGACGATCGTCAGCCCGACCTGCTTGTTGAGCCGCTGAATCGTGTCCTCGATCTGCTCGACGATATTGGGCTGGATGCCCTCGGTCGGCTCATCGAGCAGCAGGATGCGCGGCTCGGAGGCCAGCGCCCGCGCGATCGCCAGCTGCTGCTGCTGGCCGCCCGAGAGCAGCCCGGCGCGGCGGCCGAGATTGTCACGCAGGTAGGGGAACATGTCCCTCACCAGATCGGGCACCAGCCGCCTGCGGTCGGTGCGCGCGTAGCATCCCATCAGGATGTTGTCGCGAACCGAGAAATCGGGAATGAGCTCCCGCCCCTGCGGTACGTAGCCGATCCCGGCGCGCGCGCGAAGGTACGTGGGCCTCGCGGTGATATCCTCGCCATCCAGGGTGATCGCGCCGCGGATGCGGACGTCCAGCCCGAGGATGCTCTTGAGGAGCGTCGTCTTGCCGACGCCGTTTCGTCCCAGAATACTAACGATTTCGCCGCTCCGAACCGACAGGTCTATGTCGCGCAAGACGTGGCTCGCGCCGTAGTAGGAGTTCATCTGCGATAGCTCAAGCATGGGTGATGCCGCCGCTTCCCAGGTAGGCATCGATCACCGTCGGGTCGTTCTCGATTTGCTCGACGGTTCCCTCGGCGAGCTTCTTTCCCAAGTGCATGACGGTGATGACTTCGCAGATGGACCGCACGAAGGTCATGTCATGCTCGACGACGATGATGGAATGCTCGCCCTTGAGACTGTTGATGATCTCGGAGGTCTTTTCCGTCTCGAGCGCGGTCATGCCTGCCGTGGGCTCATCCAGAAGGACAAGCTTGGGGTTCTGCATGAGCACCATGCCGAGCTCCAGCCACTGCGTCTGCCCGTGGGACAGGTTCCCGGCAAGGTTGGTGTTCTCTTCGGTCAGGCTCGACAGCTCCAGGGCCCGCTCGATCTGCCGGTCGACCCGGCGCGGCTTGGCCCTCACCGCCAGATTGCGCCACACCGACAGGCTGCGGGTGTACGCCACCTCCAGGTTCTCGCGCACCGTCAGGTCCTTGAACACGCTCGGCACCTGGAATTTCCGGCCGATGCCGCGGCGCGCTATCTTGTGCTCCTGCCTGTTGGTGATGTTGTCGCCGAGGAAGGTCACCTTGCCGCCGGTCGACTTCGTGCGGCCGGTGATGAGGTCCATGAGCGTCGTCTTGCCCGCGCCATTGGCCCCGATGAGGACACGCAACTCCCCCTCTTCCACGGCCATACTGAACCCGTCCACCGCACGGAACCCGCGGAAGTTCACTTCCAGTTCCTCGATCTCCAAAATCGCTGCCATGCTATGCCGATTGCCTCTTCGACATCCGAATCCTCAGACGGCCTTCATTCGCCGCTCACCCTGCCGCCTTACCTGATGCGCCGCTCCTTGACCCTTTGGTGGAGCCAGTCCAGCCCCCAGTCCGCCCCTTGCTGGATGAAGCCCGCGAGCCCTCGCGGCATCACTAGGACGACGAACAGGAAGATCGCGCCGATGATGAGCTGCCAGGCCTCCACCAGCGTTTCCGTCTCGCTGACCGTGGCTTCGACCACGTTCAAGAGGATCGCGCCGAGGCACGCGCCCAGCAGCGACCAGCGCCCGCCGACGGCCGCCCACACCACCATCGATATGCTGAAGCCGATGTTCATGAAGGTGGGCGAGGCAAACTCGGCCGCGATCACGTAGAGCATGCCCGCCAGGCCTGCGATCGCCGCAGAGATGCAGAAGAAGAACACCTTGTAGACGGCGACGTCGTAACCGAGGTAACGAACCCGCTCCTCGTTGTCGCGAATGGCCTGCAGCACCACGCCCACCTTGGTGTTGACCAGCCAGCGCGCGCCGATCAGCACCAGGCAGGTGATGATCGCGATGAGATAGTAGGTCTCCACCAGGTAGGGATCGAACTCCAGGCCGCCGACGGTGAACCAGCCGAGATCGGTGAGCCCGTTGAAGCCATTGATAAGCGGCTGCGCGTCGATGACCAGAAGGCGGACGAGCAGGCAGAGAGCGAGCGTCAGAATCGCCACGTAGACGCCTGCAATGCGGGCGCGGAACATCGCGTAGCCCAGCACGAGCGCGATCAGCGTCGGCATGACCAGCCCCATGGCCACGCCGAACCACTGTTCCTTAAACGGAATCCACAGGAACGACCCCTGGTTGATGCAGCAGAGATCGATGGGCGCGCCCGGCTCCGACGTCCACAGCATGAAGTCGGGCACCGGCTCGTCCGATCCCTGCGCCAGGCTCGTCGGGCTCGCGAGCTTCAGCGACATCGCCAGCATGTAAGCGCCGAAGCCGAAGAAGAGGCCCTGGCCGAGATTGAGGATTCCGGCATAGCCCCACGACATGCTGATGGCGATGCCGAGCATGCCGAACACCAGATACTTCGAAATCCGGTTCAGCCAGAAGACATCCATGAACAGCGGGAGGAGCATCACGACGACGATGAACAATCCGTACGCGGCGAGCTGCAGGTTGGTCCGGGTCAGGAGCTGCATCGTCAGCGCCCCCGGCGGGAGAACAGGCCCTGGGGCCGTATGATGATGACGACGATGATGACGCCGAAGACGATCGCCCTGGCGAGGACGTCATTCAGCAGGCTCGCGACCCAGCCCTGGACCTCGCCCAGGATGACTGCCGAGCCAAGCGTGCCGAAGAGGCTGCCGACGCCGCCCATGACCACGACCAGGAAGCCGTCGATCACGAAGGGCGTTCCCATGCTGGGCGAGACCGTCTTGAAGCCGGCCAGCATCACGCCGGCGGCGCCGGCCAGCGCGGAGCCGTACGCGAAGGTCCACGCGTTGATCCTCTTGTCGTCGATGCCGCAGCACGACGCGATGCCGCGATTGCGCGACACCGCGCGCAGCTGCATCCCGAACGACGTATGGAAGATCAGCCACCAGGTCAGGATGAAGAGCCCGATGGTGAGCACGATGATGAAGGTCCGGTAGGGCTGCACCACGAAGTCGCCGACCAGGAACGTCTCCCGGAAGAACGAGGGGATCGGGACGTTCTGCAGGCCGGGCCCCAGGCCGTCGATGTGCAGGCCCGCGAACGCGGCGCCGAACTCGAGGCGGATGGCCTGCTGGATGATGATGGCGAGCGCCCATGTCGCGAGCAGGGTGTCCAGCAGGCGGCCATACAGCCGTCGCACCACGAAGCGCTCGATGGCGTAGCCGACCGCGCCGGTGACGACGAAGGCGACCGGGATGCAGAGGAGAAAATGCAGGCCGAAATGGGTCTGGCAGAGAACGGTTACATAGGCGCCGATCATGACGAGCTCGCCATGCGCCATGTTGATGACACCCATGGTGCCGTAGGTGATGGCGAGGCCGAGAGCGACCAGCAGCAAAATGGACGAAAGACTCAGTCCGATGAAAAATACGTCGGCCATACTATGCGAGCCGTTCAGGTTCCGACGATACGCGACTCCAAGCTGACGGGAGCCGGCGTCGAGACGCCAGCTCCCTTGCCGTCAGCGCCTAGGTCTTGAGCTTGCTGGAATCCAGGCCCGCCTGCGTGCAGAAGAGATTGTCAGGCGCTTCGCCGTAAGCCGAATAGGGAAGCGGCATCAGCGGCTCTGCATACTCGTCGACGATCTCGGCCTGGCCGTCGGAGCCCCACACGCCGATGCGCGGCGTCAGCCAGCAGTGCAAGTTCTCGGGCTCGATGCGGACACGCCCTTCCGGCGCGTCGACCTCTTGCCCCTTGGAGGCTTCGCGAACCGAGAGAGGATCGACCTCGCCCGCCGTCTCCACCGACTGCGCCCACAGGAACACCTGGAAGTAGGCGCATTCCATGGCGTGATAGGTGACGGTATCGCCGCCCATCGTGCTCTTCACGTCTTCCACGAACTTCTCGTTCGCCGGGTTGCTGACCGACTGGAAATACGGGAACGACGTGACGCTGCCGGCGGCGTAATCCGCCCCCATCGCCTGCACCTCGATCTCCGAGCAAACGGTCGCGAAGATCGGGAACTTGTCGTAGCTCAGGCCCTGATTGATGAACTCGCGGCGGAAGGCGACGATGGAATCGCCCACGACGTTGGAGTAGACGCAGTCGCACTCGCCGGCTTCCCACATGGTCTTCATCTTGTTGACCATGGAGCCCCATTCCGTATGGCCGAGCTCGAGGTATTCGTCGGCCACCCAGGAACCGCCCTCCCGCTCGACCAGGATCTTGCAGACCTTGGCCATCTCACGCGGGTAGATGTAGTTCGAGCCCACGATGAAGAACTTGTTGTAGCCCTGCTTGGTGATCCAGGGCACGAAGTTCTCCTGCTGCTGGTTGGGTACGGCGCCGGTGTAGATGACGTTCTTCGAGCACTCGAACCCCTCGTAGAAGGTGGGATACCAGTAGAGGTTCTTGCGCTTCTCGAACACCGGCAGCGCCGCCTTGCGGCTCGCCGAGGTGTAGGAGCCGAAGACGGACGGCACCCGGTCGCGCACGACGAGCTTGTTGGCCTTCTCGTTGAAGGTGCGTGGATCGGAGGCCGGATCCTCGATGATCGGTACCACCTTCTTGCCGAGCACGCCGCCGTTCGCGTTGATCTGGTCGATGGCCATCTCGGTGACCTTGCTCAACTGCTTTTCGACGATGGCCGTGGTACCCGTGAGCGAATAGAGGACGCCGACCTGGATTTCGTCGTCGTCGGCCCACGCGTACTGGTAGTCCTTGACCCAGACATGCGGGAACGTCGTCAACCCGGCCGCGCCGAGTGCGATGCCGGATTTCTTCAAGAAGTCTCGACGTCTCATAGCTCCCTCCTCCCTTGGATTCGTGCAGGCACAAAGGGCGATCTGCGGTTGTCGCTTGTACGATGGATGGACGACATCTGACCGGCATTCGGCCCGGCCAAAAGGATGGGGTGGACGAGCGAAGTCGAACGGAGTGGGCCCACCTCATTCTCCCTGGCGGTCTTCGTGGACTTGCCGGTCTCACGCTCGGTCCCGAAGCAGAGAACGAGGTTTCTAACGGCATGCCGCCTGGACACGTCGCAGGTATCGTATGGACGCCCATACCCACCGTCAAGCAGCGGCGGGCCCGGTTGGCGAACTGGAATCGCCGTGACGGACAAGGGGAGGTCGGACCCGAGGCGCCGCACGGACACGCCGCTTTGTCCCGCTGCGGGAGAAGCCGTAGACGCCCGAAGGAACGGCGTCCCCAGGGGGGGGCGTGGATGATCGGAAGGGTCAGGGCGGGAAGGCACCCAGGAGGGCGCGTCCGGCGGGTAACGGAGATTTCTCTGCGAATCGAGGTGGACGGACCGGGACGGCCTTGGTGCTCCAGAATTCAGTTGTTGTCGAACGGTCAGTCGCCCCCGGGGCCGACCTCCCGTCGGGCACGCAATGGTGCTAGGTGAGGGTCCCACTCCGGGGACAATTCACACCCTCCGTAGTCCGGCAAAATTCGGGCCTATGCAGTTGGTGACACTTTGTCCGAGGCGTCGCCGGTCAGAAAGTCGGCCCAAGCCTGCATGAGGGCACGGCGCTTATCTATCAGGTCTGATCGTGCACAGGCCTGCTCGACCGATGAACCCACCGCATGCGCGAGCGAGAGTTCCATGACGGCGTGCGGTGCGCTGGTACGCTCGGTCGCCCAATCACGGAATGCACTTCGAAAGCCGTGGACCGTGGCGCGCTCGGCCAGGCCAGTCTTTCGCAGCACCTGTGTCAAGGTCATGTCCGACATCGGCTGGCCGTGCCTCACAGACGACGGGAATATCAGGCCCTTGCCATACGACAGGGGCCGAGCCCGCTCAAGCACCTCTAGTGCCGCGTCGCTCAGCGGTACCCGGTGTTCCGCACCGCTCTTCATGCGCTCGCCGGGGATGCGCCACTCGCACGTTCCTGTGTCGAGCTCATTCCACGTCGCGCCCCGCGCTTCGCCCGAACGGGCAGCGGTGAGCACAAGGAAGCGCAGACACAGCTTGCTCGCCAGGGACGCCTTGGAGGCTTCCACGACCGCCAGCGCCGCCGCCACTTCCTGATAGGGGAGGGCCCGAAGATGCGCCTAGACCTTGCGCATGGTGGGCAGGGCACAGTCCAATGCGTCGCCGGCCGCGTTGCCGGAGCAGTAATCGTGCGCCTCGCACCAGCGCAGGATGCTCCGAATGCGTTGCCGCACGCGGCGGGCGGTCTCCTGGCGAATGCCCCATATCGGCTCCAGAACAGCCAGCACGTCGCTGCGCTGAATGTGATCAACCCTCATGTCTCCGAGGGTTGGGAAGGCATGCCGCTCCAAGGTCTGCCACCACGATTTAGTGTGCTTGCCGTTGCGCCATCGCGGCAGGTTGGCCTCGAACACCCGTTTGGCGGCTTCGCGGAATGTAGGGACGTTGGTCCGCCGACGTTCGGCCACCGGATCGCGTCCGGCAGTCACGAGCGACTTGTTCGCGTGTGCGAGCGCGCGGGCGTCGGCCAAGCCGGTTGCCGGATATCCCCCTAAACCCAGTTCGCGACGGCGCCCGCCTATCACGATTCGTTGCACCCAAGACCGGGAGCCCGTCTTCGTCACGTTCAGATAGAGCCCGTTCCCGTCGCCGTGCATCCCGGACTTGGTGATCGATTTGACCTTCGCGGCCGTCAGTCTCGGCATTTCCCTCCCACCATTTTCCCGCCATTCGTGGTGGGGATGTACGGGATATCGCGGAACCGAGCAAGAATGCCAGAATAGGAAAAACCCCCGTTTTCCGGGGGTTTAGTGGACTTCCTGGGAACTTCTAGGTGCCTAAAATGGTGGAGCCGAGGGGAGTCGAACCCCTGACCTTCGCATTGCGAACGCGACGCTCTCCCGACTGAGCTACGGCCCCGACACGGCGGCCGGCGGTTCCCCGCCGGCCAAAGGCGCCGGATCATGCGTCCCGGCCCCCGACCCTGTCAAGCGGGCGCGGAGAGAGAAGCGCGACCGTGCCTCACTCCTGCGCGGCGAACTCCATGATGACCTGGTCGGCGGCGAGGCTGTCGCCCACCTTGGCGTGGACGGCGACGACGCGCCCGTCGCGCTCGGCGCGCAGCACGTTCTCCATCTTCATGGCGTCGACGATGGCGAGCGGCTGGCCGGCCCGCACCTCGTCGCCCTCGGCCGCAGGCAGTGCCACCACCAGCCCCGGCATGGGCGAGAGCAGGAAGCGCGACATGTCGAGCTCGGCCTTCGCCGGCATGGTCGCGGCGAGCTCGGCCGCGCGCGGCGTCCGCACCCTGGCGCGGACTTCCGCACCGCGCCAGCGCAGGCTGAGCGCCGTCCCCTCGCGCGCCACCTGCACCGCGACGGGCACGCCGGCCACGGTGCCGGCGAAGAGGCTCTCGTGCGGCTGCCACGCGCTCGCCACCGGCACGGTGCTGCCCTCGTGCTCGACGACGAGCCCGTCGGCGCCTTCGCCGATGCGCACGTCGTGCGTGCTCCGGCCGAGATCGACCACCCAGTCGCCGGTGTGGCGCACCGGGGGCAGACCCTCGACCTGGCCGGAGATACGCCCGGCGCGCGCTGCGAGCCGCGCGTGCACCAGCGCCGCGACCGGCACCAGCACGGCGCGCGCCTCGTCGCTCAGCGCCGAGGGGTCGAAGCCCGTGCCGAACTCCTCCTCGATGAAGGCGGTGCTGAGCCTGCCTTCCGCGAAGCGCGCCCGCCCCAGCACCGCGCTGAGGAAGCCCGCGTTGTGGGCGACGCCGGTGATCTCGTAGCGGTCGAGCGCATCCTGCATGGCGGCGGTGGCGGCTGCCCGGTCCGCGCCATAGGTGACGAGCTTCGCGATCATGGGGTCGTAGAACATCGAGATCTCGGAGCCCTCGTCGACGCCTGCATCGACGCGGCACGAGTCGGAGGCCGGCGGCTCGCGGTAGCGCGAGAGGCGCCCGATCGAGGGAACGAAGCCCCGCGCCGGGTCCTCGGCGTAGATGCGGCATTCCATCGCCCAGCCCCGGCGCACCACGTCCTCCTGGCCGAAGCCGAGCGGCTCGCCCGCGGCGATCCTGATCTGCTGCTCGACCAGGTCGATGCCGGTGGTGAGCTCGGTCACCGGATGCTCGACCTGGAGCCGCGTGTTCATCTCGAGGAAGTAGAAGTTGCGCTGCTGATCGGCGACGAACTCGACCGTGCCGGCGGAGCGATAGCCGACCGCCGCGGCCAGCGCGCAGGCCTGTGCCCCCATCGCCGCCCGGGTCGCATCGTCGAGCAGCGGGCTCGGCGCCTCCTCGATCACCTTCTGGTGGCGGCGCTGGATCGAGCACTCCCGCTCACCGAGGTGGACCACCGTGCCGGCGCCGTCGGCCAGCACCTGCATCTCGACGTGGCGCGGGTCCTCGATGAAGCGCTCGACGAAGACGCGCCCGTCGCCGAAGGCCGCCGTCGCCTCGTTGACGGCGGACGCCATGCCTTCGCGCAGGCCGTCTTCGTCCCACGCCAGCCGCATGCCCTTGCCGCCGCCGCCGGCTGCCGCCTTGAGCATGACCGGATAGCCGATCCCGCGCGCCGCCTCGATGGCCTCGTCGACATCCGCGACCGCACCATCGGTGCCGGGGATGATCGCGACGCCGGCCTCGGCCGCGATCCGGCGCGCGGCGAGCTTGTCCCCCATGGCGGCGATCGCCCCCGGCGGCGGGCCGATGAAGGCGACGTTCGCCGCGGCCAGCGCCTCGGCGAAGGGCGCGCTCTCGGAGAGGAAGCCGTAGCCGGGATGCACCGCCTCGGCGCCGGTTCCGGCGATGGCGGCGAGCAGGGCGTCGACGTCGAGGTAGCTCTCGGCGGCGGCGGCCGGGCCGATGCAGACAGCCTCGTCCGCCGTGCGCACGTGCAGCGCGCCCTCGTCCGCCTCGGAATAGACCGCGACCGTGCCGATGCCCATCCGCCGCGCGCTGCGCATCACGCGACAGGCGATCTCTCCCCGGTTGGCGATCAGGATCTTCGAGAACACCGTCAGCGCTCCTGCCCTAGAGCGGGATGTTCCCGTGCTTCTTCCACGGGTTCTCGAGGCGCTTGGTGCGCAGGGTCTCGAAGGCGCGGGCGACGCGGGCGCGGGTGTCCTGCGGATGGATCACGTCGTCGATGAAGCCCCGGCTCGCGGCCACGAAGGGGTTGGCGAAGGTGCGGCGGTACTCCTCGGTCTTCGCGTCCACGGCCGCCGGGTCGTCGAGCGAGCCGCGGAAGATGATCTCGACGGCACCCTTCGGCCCCATCACCGCGATCTCGGCGGTCGGCCAGGCGTAGTTGAGGTCGCCGCGCAGGTGCTTGGACGCCATCACGTCGTAGGCCCCGCCATAGGCCTTGCGCGTGATCACGGTAACCTTGGGCACCGTCGCCTCGGCGTAGGCGAAGAGCAGCTTCGAGCCGTGGGTGATGATGCCGCCGTATTCCTGGTCGGTGCCGGGCAGGAAGCCGGGCACGTCGACGAAGGTGAGCAGCGGGATATTGAAGCAGTCGCAGAAGCGGACGAAGCGCCCCGCCTTGCGCGAGGACGCGATGTCGAGGCAGCCGGCGAGCACCGTCGGCTGGTTGGCGACGATGCCGATGGTGGAGCCGCCGATGCGGCCGAAGCCGGTGATGATGTTCTGCGCGTAACTCGGCTTGAGCTCGAAGAAGTCGCCCTCGTCCACGACCTTGGTGATCAGCTCCCGCATGTCGTAGGGCTGGTTGGGGTTGGCCGGCACCAGCCTGTCGAGCGAGGGCTCGACCCGGCTCACCGGGTCGCTGGCGGGCCAGGTGGGCGGCCGCTCGCGGTTGTTCGCGGGCAGGAAGTCGATGAAGCGCCGGGTCTCGGCCAGCGCGTCCACGTCGTTCTCGAAGGCGCGGTCGGCGACGCCGGAGCGGCCGGTGTGGGTGCCCGCGCCGCCCAGCTCCTCGTGCGTCACCACCTCGTGGGTGACGGTCTTCACCACGTCGGGCCCGGTCACGAACATGTAGGCGCTGTCCGCCACCATGAAGATCGCGTCGGTCATGGCCGGCGAGTAGACCGCGCCGCCGGCGCAGGGCCCCATGATCACCGAGACCTGCGGCACCACGCCCGACGCCAGCACGTTGCGCTGGAACACCTCGGCATAGCCCGCGAGCGAGGCCACGCCCTCGTGGATGCGGGCACCACCGGAATCGTTGAGGCCGATCACCGGGGCGCCCACGCGCATGGCGTGGTCCATGACCTTGCAGATCTTCTCGGCGTGTGCCTCGCTGAGCGAGCCGCCAAAGACGGTGAAGTCCTGGCTGAAGACGAAGACCAGCCGCCCGTTGACGGTGCCGCGCCCGGTGACCACGCCGTCGCCCGGCACGCGCTGCTCGGCCATGCCGAAGTCGGTGCTGCGGTGCTCGACGAACACGTCGTATTCCTCGAAGGAGCCGTCGTCGAGCAGCAGTTCCAGGCGCTCGCGGGCGGTGAGCTTGCCCTTGGCGTGCTGACGCTCGATCCGTGCCGCGCCGCCGCCTGCCCGCGCGCGGGCGCGGCGCTCCTCGAGCGTGCGCAGGATCTCGCTCATCGCCTCCCTTCCCGGCGGCGCCAGCGATTGCGGCGCCGCCCAAGCCCTTCGCTCTTAGCACGAAACGCCGCGACCACGCGACCGGGCGCGCCCGCTTCACCTCCCCCTGCCCCCCTCCTCCCAGGAGGAGGGGGAACGAAGGCGGCGACGCCGCTTCTCCCTCTCCTCCCCGCGGGGAGGAGAGGGCCGGGGTGAGGTGGGGGCGTTTGTCTTCCTTGAGACAGCCTCAGGCGGCGAGGAGTCTAAACAGGCGCTCGGTGTCGGCGGCGTCGCGCACGACGCGGTCGCAGCGGCCGGCGAGCTCCGCGTCCTCGCCCCAGCGCTCGATCTGGTAGCGCTCGTCCACCAGCGAGGCGTCCGCCGCGGCGTGTGCATCGAGCCGGCCCTCGCGCAGGGCGAGCGCGATCACCAGCGAGCCGAAGGCGCGCGTCGCCGTGCTCAGCCCGGCGAGCGCGAAGTCGTCCTCTGACGCCACGGCCCCCTGCAGAGCGGCCACCGCTTCCGGCGTCTGGGCGATGGGAGTCACGGCGATCGTGACCGCGAGGCGGGCGCCGTAGCGCCCGGCAGCCCAGGTCACCAGCGGCTGCCAGCAGGCCTCCTGGCAGCGGGCGAGCGCCGGCGGATCGTCCACCCGGTAACAGACGAGATCGGTCTCGGCGTAGGCGGCGACCCCGGCCACGATCTCCGCCCGTCGCGCCGGCACCAGGTCGAGCGCGGAGCAGGCGAGGCGGGTGAGCGGCATGGTCTCGCGGTCGATCTCCTCCCCCTGCCCCGCCCACTCTCCGGCCAACGCGTCGGCGAGCGCTGCGCCCGGCACCACCAGCGGCTTGCCCGCCGGGGTGCGCACCGGCTTGCCGTCGAGCGCGATGCCGTGGCCACTCCCCGCCTCGATCGCCTTCGCATCCTCGTAGAAGCGCCCGGGCCCGGCCCCGCTCACGGCGCGTCCTCGAAGAGGGCGAAGTCGTCGCCGGCGGGTTCCGTGTCGAAGCCGAGAAAGCGCCACGCGGCAGCCATGTGCGGTGGCAGCGGCGCGCTGAGCACGAGCGGCGCCCTGCGGCCGGGCCGCGGCAGCTCGAGCGCGCGGGCGTGGAGGTGCAGGCGCGGCTCGAAGCCCGTGGGAAACGCCCCCTCGCCGCCGTACTTGCCGTCGCCCACGATGGGATGGCCGAAGACCTGCGCGGTGTGCGCGCGGAGCTGGTGGGTGCGGCCGGTGCGCGGCATCAATGCCAGCCATGCGAGGCGCCGGCCCGCCGCCTCGACCAGCGCATAGTCGGTCACCGCGCGCAGCCCCCCCTCCGCCATCGCGACCATGCGCTCGCCCGCGCCGGCCTGGCGCTTGGCAAGCGGCGCGTCGATCCGCCCCCGCGCCGGCCTCGGCACGCCCGTGACCAGCGCCCAGTAGAGCTTGCGCAGCGCGCGCGAGCGGAAGAGCGTGGCGAGCGAGCGCGCCGCCGCGGCATGGCGGGCCAGCAGGAGAACACCGCTGGTGTCGCGGTCGAGGCGGTGGACGAGTCGCGGCGCCTCCGCCGCATCGAAGCAGAGCGCGTCGAGCATCCCGTCGAGATGGCGGTGAACCCGGCTGCCCCCCTGCACCGCGAGGCCGGGCGGCTTGTCGAGCGCGATCACGTCGTCGTCGCGGTAGAGCACCGCGGCGCGGACCATGGCGGCGTCGGCCTCGTCCGGCGGCGGCGCCGGGCGGCTGCTGCGCGCCTCGCCGGGC